>NZ_VFMX01000001.1:630844-1261689 GCF_006715285.1 Arthrobacter sp. SLBN-83 | reverse complement strand
GGACTAGCGCGTCCCCGCGTCACGCCGGGCACGGTTTCAGGCAGCGGACGACGGCGGCGGCCCGGGTTTCCGGGGCTTCCCCGCCCCAGGCGGGCCGAAAGCGTGCCGTGCGTGACGCCGTCGTACGCCCCACTGGGGGAGCTTCGCTAGGGCAGCCGGGACGGCCGGAGCAGGCTCGCTTCCCCGGCCTGCGCCGGATCAAGCGGCACCGGGCTGACCAGCACGGCAGGTCCGCGGTGCAGGAGGCCGCTGGAGATGGCCCGGCAGCGGATGCCGCCGCGGCCGCGCATGGCCGGATGTGCGCCGGGAGCGAGAACTTCGTTCATCCACGCGCAGGGCTGGGCGTGCCGGCCGCCGTGCAGCGACACCGAAGACCCTCCGGACTCCAGCACGAAGTCCTGCCCCAGCAGCGGCGCCAGCTGGGCGCCGCGGAGCACCACGTTCCGCCTGGTCAGCAGGGGATCGAACGGCGGGGCGCCCAGCTCGGCGGCGATGGCTTCGAGGGATTCGACGGCGAACAGGGTCACGGCCGCGTCCATGTGTGCGGCCTTGCCGAAGAACCGGTCGCCTACGATCCCCTTACCGGCCACCACCTCAGCTTGTTCGGCATCAGTGGTGGGAACGTCGGCGGCCCCGTCCCGGGCGCGGCCGAAATAAGCGTGTGCGGGGGAGACCAGCAGGTGCAGGATCTCGACCTCGTACCGGAACTTTTCGGGCATAGGTCCAGCGTAGGGCAGGCCGGGCATTGAAATCCCGCCGTCCGGTGGAAGGATCAGGAACCATGGACACCTCACCCGGCACCAAAACCAGCGCCCCGCCCAGGAAACGGACGGTACTCTTCTGGGTGTCCACGGCCTGCGCCGCCGCCCTTGCAGGCGTTGCGTTGTGGATGCTGGCCGGCAATCCCGCCGTCCTGGCCGGGCATCCGCTGCTCCCGGGCATCCTGCTGGCCGCCGGCGCGGCGGGTCTGGCCTGGGCGTTGCTGCTGTGGCTCCGCCGGGACGTTCCCCGGCCCCGCTCCCGGCTCAGGCTTGTTGGCGCCTGGCTGGGCCGGTTGGCCGTTCTGGCGCTCGCTGCCGGGCTTGCCTGGCTCAACCCCTTCGCCTACCAGGCGGGGGCGACGGCGGAGGCGGGCCCGACGTCGGACCTCACCGTCACCGAAACCAACACCGCCCTCACCATGTCACCCGACGGGACCAAACCCACCAAGGGGCTGGTCTTCTACCCGGGAGCACGCGTGGATGCCCGGGCCTACCAGGACATCCTGGCACCCGTGGTGGGAGCCGGGTGCCGGGTGGTCATTCTGAAGGAGCCGCTGGGGCTCAGCCTGCTGGATGGCAACCAGGCCCGCGGCGCCATCGAGGACAACCCGGACATCACCACATGGGCGGTGGGCGGCCACTCCCTGGGCGGGGTGTCTGCGTCATCGTTCGCGCTCAACAACAGTGACGTCAGCGGGCTGGTCCTGTACGCCTCCTACCCCGTGGAATCGCTGCGTGGCCGGGCCGGCCTGTCAGTCCTGTCCGTCTCCGGCAGCAGCGATGGACTCAGCACCCCGGCCAAGATCGAGTCGTCGCGCCAGCTGCTGCCCGCCGACACCGAGTTTGCGGCTGTTCGCGGGGGAGTGCACGCCTTCTTCGGCGACTACGGGGAACAGCCGGGCGACGGCGAACCGGGCGTCAGCCGCCAGGCCGCCCAACAGCAAATCGCCGCCGCCACGGTTGCCTTCCTGGGGCGGCTCTAAGCACCCACGTACGTTGCCAGGTGCCGCCCGGTGAGCGTGGCCCGCCCGGCCACCAGCTCAGCCGGCGTGCCCTCAAAAACGATCCTGCCGCCGTCGTGCCCTGCCCCCGGTCCGATGTCGATGATCCAGTCCGCGTGAGCCATCACCGCCTGGTGGTGCTCAATCACGATCACCGACTTCCCGGAGTCCACCAGCCGGTCCAGCAGGCCCAGCAGCTGCTCCACGTCGGCCAGGTGCAGACCCACGGTGGGCTCGTCCAGGATGTACACGTCGCCGGTCTCTGCCATCTGGGTGGCCAGCTTGAGCCGCTGCCGCTCGCCGCCGGACAGGGTGGTGAGCGGCTGGCCCAGGGTGATGTAGCCCAGGCCCACGTCCGCCAGGCGCTCCAGGACCTTGTGCGCTGCGGGCGTCTTCGCCTCACCCTCGGCAAAATAGGCCAGTGCCGCGTCCACGGACATGTCCAGCACGTCCGCGATGTTCCGGCCGCCCAGCATGTACTCCAGGACAGCGGGCTGGAAGCGGCGCCCCTCGCAGTCCTCGCAGGTTGACTCCACGGTGGCCATGACGCCCAGCTCGGTGAAGATCACGCCGGCGCCGTTGCAGGTGGGGCACGCACCCTCGGAGTTGGAGCTGAACAAGGCAGGCTTTACGCCGTTGGCCTTGGCGAAGGCCTTGCGGATGGGCTCCAGCAGGCCGGTGTAGGTGGCCGGGTTGCTGCGTCGGGAGCCTTTGATGGCGCCCTGGTCGATCACCACCACGCCCTCCCGCTTGGCCAGCGAACCGTGGATCAGCGAGCTTTTGCCGGATCCGGCTACGCCGGTGACCACGCACAGGACGCCGAGCGGCACGTCGACGTCCACGTTCTGCAGGTTGTTCGTGGACGCCCCTCGGACCTCCAGCGCCCCGCGCGCCGACCGGAACGCGTCCTTCAGCCGCGCGCGATCGTCCAGGTGCCGGCCGGTGATGGTGCCGCTCGAACGCAGCCCCTCGACGTCGCCCTCGTAGACGATCTGGCCGCCGCCGGTGCCGGCCTTGGGTCCGAGGTCGACGACGTGATCGGCGATGGCGATCATCTCGGGTTTGTGCTCCACCACCAGGACGGTGTTGCCTTTGTCCCGCAGCTGCAGCAGGAGCGTGTTCATCCGCTCGATGTCGTGGGGGTGCAGCCCGATGCTGGGCTCATCGAAGACGTAGGTGACATCCGTGAGGGAGGAGCCCAGGTGCCGGATCATCTTGGTCCGCTGCGCCTCGCCGCCGGAGAGGGTGCCCGCCGGGCGGTCCAGGGAGAGGTAGCCGAGGCCGATCTCGGCGAAGGAGTCCAGGAGGTCCCGCAGCCCGGCCAGCAGCGGCCGGACCGAGGGCTCGTCCAGCTCGCGGATCCACTGCGCCAGGTCGCTGATCTGCATGGTGCACAGGTCGGCGATGTTCTTGCCGTTGATTTTCGAGTTGAGGACTTCCGGGGTGAGCCGGGTTCCGCCGCAGTCCGGGCAGGTGGCGAAGGTGACGGCGCGCTCCACGAACCGTTTCACGTGCGGCTGCATGGCCTCCACGTCCTTGGAGAGCATGGACTTCTGGATTTTGGGGATCACGCCTTCGAAGGTGAGGTTGACGCCTTCCACCTTGATCTTGGTGGGTTCGGCGTACAGCATCGTGTCCAGCTGCTTGGCCGTGAACTTGGCGATCGGTTTGTCCATGGGCAGGCCCATGCCCTCGAACAGGCGTCCGTACCAGCCGTCCATCGAGTAGCCGGGCACGGTGAGCGCGCCTTCGTTCAGGGATTTGGAGTCGTCGTACAGCGCCGTCCGGTCGATGTCGCTGATGTTCCCCATGCCCTCGCAGCGCGGGCACATGCCGCCGAGGTAGGTCACCTGGCGGACCACGTTCTTCTCCACCCTGCCGCCCTTTTCGGTGCTCATGATGCCGCTGGCCTTGCGGGTGGGAACGTTGAAGGAGAAAGCGGTGGGCGGTCCCACGTACGGCTTGCCCAGGCGGCTGAACAGGATCCGCAGCATGGCGTTGGCGTCGGTGGCGGTGCCGACGGTGGAACGGGGGTTGGCGCCCATCCGCTCCTGGTCCACGATGATGGCGGTGGTCAGCCCTTCCAGCCGGTCCACATCGGGCCTGGCCAGGCTGGGCATGAACCCCTGCACGAACGCGCTGTAGGTTTCGTTGATCATCCGCTGCGACTCGGCGGCGATAGTGGCGAACACCAGCGAGCTCTTGCCGGAACCGGATACGCCCGTGAAGGCGGTGAGGCGGCGCTTGGGCAGCTCCAGGCTGACGTCCTTGAGGTTGTTCTCGCGCGCTCCCTGTACGCGGATCAGGTCGTGGCTGTCCGCGATGTGCAGCGCCTGCCTGGTCTCCATGTCTGCGTCCGTGCTCAAGGTGTCCCCCTTCTTCCCGGAGCGGCACCGGACGAAAGCTGCGTCCGCAACCCTCGTCCGGCGTCGTCCTTTATATACGTTTTTGGTTATATGCCTATGGCTGCTGGTTGATCCGGACGGTGTTGCCGGCCGGGTCTCGGAAGGCGCAGTCGCGGATGCCATACGGCTGGTCGATGGGTTCCTGGACCACGTCGGCGCCGGTCGCCGCCACCTTGGCGAACGCGGCATCCACGTCGGGGGAGGAGAGCACGATGGTGGCGTAGGTGCCCTTGGCCATCATTTCGGCGATGGTGCGGCGTTCGTCCTCGGTGATTCCGGGATCGACCGCCGGCGGGTGCAGGACGATGGAGACGTCCTTCTGGCCGGCGGGGCCCACGGTGATCCAGCGCATGGTTCCCCGGCCCACGTCGTTGCGGATTTCGAAGCCCAGGGCGTCGCGGTAGAAGGCCAGGGATGCGTCTGGATCGGTGGCGGGAAGGAAGGCTGAGGAAATGTTGATGTCCATGGCAGTCATGCTAGTAACGCTTCAACGGCGGGCGCTTCTCGATTCCTGACCGGTCTGGTGACCTGCTTTTCGACGCATGCGGGGATGCCCGCCGTCGAGCCTTCCGCTTCCTGCTTATAGACGCTCGGTGGCATGCCCACCAGTTCGCTGAACCGGGTGCTGAAGGTGCCCAGCGAGGAACAGCCGACGGCGAAGCCCACCTCGGTGACGCTGAGGTCACCTTTGCGGAGCAGGGCCATGGCCCGTTCGATCCGGCGCGTCATGAGGTAGCTGTACGGCGATTCGCCGTAGGCGAGCTTGAAGCGGCGGCTGAAATGGCCTGCCGACATGTGGACGTCCCTGGCGAGGGATTCGACGTCGAGAGGCTGCGCGTATTCGCGGTCCATACGGTCCTTGACCCGCCTCAGCTGGACGAGTTCGCGAAGGTACGGATCGTTGGCGGGTGTGCTGGTCACAGCTCCGATCGTGCTACGTCCAGGAGGGGTTGTCCAGAGTCCGGACAGCGGGGTTCCGTTGTCAAATTGGCGTCCTGCGGCGGGGTATGATTATGCCGCCGACCAGCATGAGGTCCTCGCCCGAACAGGGCTCGAGTAACCCGGCACCGGCAAAACCAACCCCGTTCCACCCCTTCCTAAACCCTGCCCGAATACTGCTCGGGAACCCTTGAAAGGACGCCATGAATCTGCTGTGGGAACTCGCCGGATGGGCAGGCGCTGTTGCGATTCTTAGTGCGTACCTTGCCGTCTCCATGGGCTGGCTGAAGGCGGGGAAGGGATTCCAGACAGCGAACCTCTTCGGTTCCGTTGCCTTCATTATCAACGGCACCCTGCACAGCGCCTGGCCGTCCGTGGTCACCAACGTGGCCTGGTTCCTTATCTCCGCAGTGGCGCTGGTCCGGATGCGTTCAGTGGAGACGCCGGCCGAGCCGGTGGAAGCTGCCCATGTGCAGTACCCGGGCGTTCCGGACTCCACCGGTCAGATGGCCGTCGTCGAGGCCCTCACCGACGCCCTCCCGGTGGTGTCTGCGGCACCGGCCGTGGCGGACGGGCCGCGCCTGGCCCTCTAACCGGGGTTGCTGCCCATGAGGACCACCGAACGGCCGATGTTTCCGTTGGTCAGGGATTCGAACGCTTCGTTGATCCGGTCCAGGCTGAACTTCTCCCCGATAAGGGCATCAAGCGGCAAACGGCCTGCCAGGTACATGTCCAGGATCTGTGGGATCTGCACTGAAAGGTTGGAAGAGCCGTACAGGCTTCCGCGCACCGACTTTTCCTGCTGTACCACTTGGTTCAGCGGCACGTTGATTTCGGCTTCGGCGTTGGACAGACCCACCACGAACGCCGTGCCGCGGGGACGAAGAGCCACCACCGCCTCGCGTATGGTCTGCGGCCGGCCGATGGCCTCGACAGCCCAGTGCGCGCCTCCGCCCGTGATCTCGTGAACGCTCGCTGCAAGGTCGTGTTCGCGGGTGTTGACCGTGTGGGTTGCTCCGAGCTCCCGTGCCTTCGCGAGCTTGTCGTCGTCGATGTCGGCAACGATCACCGGGTACGCCCCGGCTGCTGCCGCGCCAATGACCGCCGAAAGCCCTATTCCGCCGGCTCCAACGATGAGGACCGATTCCCCTGCCGGAGCGCCCATTCCGTTCAGCACCACGCCCATCCCTGTGATCACTGCGCAACCCATGATGGCTGCGACCTCGACGGGAACCTCCTGCGGGATCTTGATGACCGACTCGCCGGATACGACGCATTCCTCCGCGTAGCAGGACACCCCCATCAGGTGATAGACGGGCTGTCCATCACGTGCCAGCCGCGTCCCGCCGCGCAGCAGCTCGTTGTGCGTAGCGTGCACCGCGCCGAGGCGGCAGAGCGCTGGCGAGCCGCTGGTGCAGTACTCGCACCTGCCACAACTTGGCCGCCAGGTCATAATGACTTTGTCCCCTGGCTGGACATGGGTGACCCCCGCTCCAACTTCCTGGACGATGCCCGCGCCCTCGTGGCCAAGCACGATTGGTGTCCGGCACGCGAGGTCCTGGACCATGTAGTGGTAATCGCTGTGGCAGATCCCGGCCGCGTCAACGCGCACGCGGACTTCGCCGGGGCCGGGTGCCTGAAGATCAAGCTCGACGACTGCAAGCGGCGCACCTGCGTGGTTCATGATTGCGGCTTTCACCGGTACTCCTTATTGCTTGGCTCACACCCCGGTGCTTTGAATCACGGGACTGGCATAAGCATCAGGCGCACGCCGGGGTCGTCAAAATCTCCCTCTCACTGAGTGAGAGGGTCTAAAGCTTGGCCCAGTGGGGCGCTGCGGCCATTTGGCGGTTCAATCCCAGTGTGGCTGCATGGACAGCAGGACCAACCAGCCTCATCTCCACCGCTCCTGCCGGAGCGGTGATGGAGATGGCTGCCACTGCCGTACCGTCACCGCGCAGAATGGGACTCGCGGCGCACGCCAGGCCGGCATGGGATTCTTCCCGCTCGTAGGCAATACCCTCACGCCGGGCCAGGTCCAGTTCGGCGCGAAGCTCATGGGGATCGGTGATGGTGCTTGGCCCAATTTTCTCCAACTGGCCCTTCAGGAGATCTTCGACCAGATGGTCAGGAGCGTGGGCAAGCAGGGCCTTGCCGCCGGCGGTCGCATAGGACGGGACGCGTCCGCCAACCCGGGAAGGGATGGTCAGGTCCCGGTACTTGCCGCGCAAAATCTCGATATAGACCACGTCGTTACCTTCCAGGACGCCCAACTGGACCGTCAGGCCGGTGGCACGCCGCAGGTCGAACATTGTTGCCAAGGCCAGGTGCCGCAGGTCTTTGGGCTGCTGCGCCATCTGTCCCAATTCAAAACACCGGATGCCAATCTGGTAACCGGACGGTACCCGGGCGACGAAATCGTGCCTGGCCAGCCCTGCGAGTATCCGGGCTGTGGTGGCCCGGGAAAGACCGGCCCTGCGCGCGATCTCCCCTCCCGTCAGCACCGGTTCTTCGGGGGTGAACACCTCGAGGATTAGGGAAACCCGTTCGATCATGCTGGCCGCGGGCGCCGGTTTCGGTAGTGTCACACGGAAAATTCTTGTCTCAGTGGGTGGGACATGTCCAACTGCCGGGGGCGCAGGGCACCGGGCGGCTGTGTACACGATCGTCCATATAGCTGATCGTTTTTGCCATGGGAACCGCTTCCTGCCCTTCATAGCCTTATGGGGTGACCAAAGAATCCAAAGGCCCCAGCAGGATCGTTCTGCCCCACGTCCCCGCTGACCAGCAGGACATCTTGGCGGCAGGCGGCGTGGCCTGCTGGAGTGAACCGGTGTCGATCGACACTTACGCACCCGACAGGCCGGACAAGTATCCGCTGTTCCTGGACCGCCGCGTCTACCAGGGATCCAGCGGCAAGGTGTATCCCATGCCGTTCATCGACAGCATCACGGCGGTGAAAAAGCCCAGGCTGTGGCAGGCCATCCACCTGGAGAATGAGTACGTACGCCTCATGCTGCTCCCGGAAATCGGGGGACGCATCCACATTGGCTACGACAAGGCCGCCGGGTACGACTTTTTCTACCGGAACAACGTCATCAAGCCCGGGCTGGTGGGCCTGGCCGGGCCGTGGATCTCCGGCGGGGTGGAGTTCAACTGGCCGCAGCACCACCGGCCCGCCACCTTCCTGCCGGTGGACACCGCCGTCGAACGCTCCGGCAACGGGGATGTCACCGTCTGGCACAGCGACCTTGATCCGCTGCAGCGGATGCGCGGCACCCACGGTGTCCGGCTCCGGCCGGGCAGTTCGCTCATCGAGGTCGAAGCCCGGCTCCACAACCGGACGGATGAGCCGCAGACCTTTCTCTGGTGGGCCAACGTGGCCGCCCGCGCGCACGACAACTACCAGTCCTTCTTTCCCACCGATGTCCGGTACGTCGCGGACCATGCCCGCCGGGCCATCAGCGCTTTCCCGCGCGCTGACCGCCCCTATTACGGGGTGGACTATCCCACGCTGTCCACCGGAAGCGGCCGTGCGGAGGGCCGGCCGGACGCGGACAGGCTCGACTTTTACGCCAACATCCCCGTCCCTACGTCCTACATGATCACGGACACGGCGGACAGCTTCTTCGGCGGTTACGACCACCAGGCACGTGCCGGGTTCGTCCACTGGGCGGACCGCCGCATCGCGCCGGGCAAGAAGCAATGGACGTGGGGCAACGGTCCGGTGGGCAAGGCCTGGGACAGGCATTTAACTGACGACGGCGGCCCGTACGTCGAACTGATGGCGGGAGTCTTCACGGACAACCAGCCGGACTTCAGCTACCTCGCCCCGGGTGAGACGCGCACCTTCAGCCAGTACTGGTACCCCATCCGGGAGATGGGACCGGCGCACCAGGCGAACCTCGACGCCGCCGTCGCGCTTTCCCTGGACGGGGCCGGCAGGACCGTCACCATCGGCGTCTCCGGGACCACCCGCAGGGAGAATACCGAAGTTGTCCTCACGCACCGCGGCGAAACGGCCCGGACATGGAATGTCCTCCTCTCCCCAGCCCATCCGTTTACCGCGACCGTTGACTTGCCGTCGCCGGCCAAGGCGACGGACTTGACGCTCCAGGTCCTCGATGCCGGGCGGGAGCTCATCGTCTGGACGCCCCGGAAGCCCGTCGACAACGCCCCCGAGCCCTGGGTGGCCACCGAGCCGGCCCAGCCGCAGGACGTGGAGAGCCAGGACGAGCTGTTTGTCACCGCAACGCACCTCGCCCAGAACCGGCACCCCACCCGGTCGCCGCTGCCCTACTTCGAGGAGATGCTCCACCGGGACCCGCTGGACTCCCGGGTGTCCATCGCGCTGGGAGCGGCCAGGTACCGGGAAGGCCGCTACGGGCAGGCGCGGGACAGGCTGGAAAACGCGTTGGCACGCCTGACCCGGCGAAACCTCAACCCGCCCAGCGGGGAGGCAAGCTACCGGCTGGGCCTCGTCCTGGAACGCCTTGGCCTCACTGAAGAGGCCGGGGAACGGTTTGGAAAGGCAGCCTGGGACAGGGCGTGGGCACATCCGGCGCAGTTGGCGCTGGCCCGGCTGGCGCTGCGTTCCAAGGACCCAGCCCAGGCCCTGCAGCACGCCGAGGCCGCACAGTCACTGGAGATCACCAGCCCCGAAGCGCGGCACCTCCGGTACCTGGCGCTGGAAGCGCTGGGGCACCAGGACCAGAGCGGACAGTTGTTGCAGGACATGGTGGCCGCCGACCCGCTGGATCCCGTGGCCCTGGCGCTCGCCGGAACCCTGGAGGTGGCCGATCCAAAAACCGGCCTGGCCGTTGCCTGCTGGCTGGCCCGTGCGGGGCAGTGGCAGCGTGCCCTGGACCTGACTGAAGTTGAAGCGAGGCGGGAGGCGTACCCGGCGTTCGGCAATCCAGGGCCGCTCCGTCATTACCTGCACGCCGGCTGGCTGGAGGAGCTCCTCGATCCGCAGGCTGCGGCTGCCGAGCGCGCCAAGGCCCGGCGCGCCGACACCCGTTACTCCTTCCCCTACGGGCTGGACGACTACGACGCGCTGCTCCGCGCACTCGAAGCTGATCCCCGGGACCACATGGCCCACGGACTCCTGGGCTGCTGGCTGCTTGACAGCGGGCGGACCGCCGACGCGCTGGACCACCTGGAGAAGGCCCTCGCCCACGGAAGCAAAGACCCCGTTGTGTTGCGGAACGCCGCCCTGGCTGCGGTCAACACCGGCGGCGACCCTGCTGCTGCAGACGCGTACCTCGACCGCGCCCAGGAGCTGAGCCCCGGGGACGCCCGTCTCGTTTTTGAACGGGCCCTGCTGGCGGGACTACGGGGTGTGCCTGCGGAGCAGCGGCTCGCGGACATCAGGAAGCATGGCCCCGCCGTCCTGGCCCGGGACGATCTTGCCGTCCTCTACGCAAACCTGTTGACCGACGTGGGGCGGCCGGAGGAGGCCCTGGCACTGCTGGCCTCGCGCACCTTCCAGCCCTTTGAAGGCGGTGAGGGGCAGGCGCTCGCCGCGTACGACCGGGCCGCGGTCAAGCAGGCGCGGACGTTGATGGAGCAGGAGCCGACGGCGGCCATCACCCTGCTGCGCGGGGGTATGGAGGCGCCGGCGAACCTGGGCGAGGGGCGGCATCCCGGGGACAGCATGGCTGAGCGGCTGGTGGTGCTGGGCGATGCGCTGGACCGGTCGGGTGACGGGGTTGCTGCCCGGGAGGCGTGGGCCAGGGCTTGCGGCCGGGGGAGCGCGTTGGCCGTGGATCCGGGCCCGGTTGGGCTGGCCGACTACTGGCGGGGTGTGGCTTGCGTGCGGCTGGGGCGGCGGCAGGAAGCGGACCTGATTTGGGACCACCTGGAAGGCCGGGCTGCCGAACTGGAAGCTGCTCCCTCCGCACCCGACTATTTCGCCACCTCGCTGCCGGAGCTGTTGCTGTTCAATACTGACACCGCAGCGTCCCGCGATGCAGCCGCGGCCACCCTCCGGGACCTTGCCGAACGCGGCCGCCGGCTGGGCCTACCGGCGGAAGAAAAGGAAGAGGTCTCCCTGTGACTGAAGAAGCCCGGTACCTTGGGTCCGGAACCCTGGAAGGTGACACCCGCACCCTGACCGGAGCGCCGCCGTCGCACCTTCCACCCCGGCTGGCCATCACCCTGTGGGACTTCTCCTGGTACACCCGTGCCGAGGTCGGCGGGCCGTACGCGGACCTGGATAAGGCCTGCGCCAAAGCCGCGGAGCTCGGGTACAACGCGATACGCATCTGCGCGGCCCCGCTGCTGCTTTTCGGCAGGCTCGGTCTCGAGGCGCTCGCGGAGGACCTGGAGATTGAGGGGCTGGGCACCGCGCCGGACGGCGGGATCTACGGCCGGGGCACGCGCTGGTACGACGCGCCGGGCGGCTACCGGCTCAACCTGCGGCAGCGGCTGCTGGAACTGTTTGGTGCAGCCGAACGGCACGGGCTGGTGGTGGTACTGGCCAGCTGGGAATACCAGCAGTCACCAGTGTTTGCGGCGTCGCCGAAGTGGTTCGAGGCCATCGACGCCGTCCCGCTGGCGGACCGGTACCGTGTCCTTGCCGATGCGTGGGACCGGCTGATCCGGGTGGTCTCCGACGCCGGGCACCGGGACCGCATCGCCCTGGTGGAGCTGCACAACGAGGTGGATTTTTCCATCCTGCCGGCGCTGGCCGACGGCGGCAGTGGGCAGGTGCAGCGGCTGCGGCGGCTGCATCCGGACCTGCTGGTGACGGCCAGCTACGGCAAGCCACCACACTTGGCCATGCACACGCTCCCCGATGGCCTGGCTGCGGCGCAGTTCCACGTGTACAGCTACGGTGTGCTGGACGCGCTGCAGCGGGAGATTGACATCCGCTCCGAGGGGACGGCGGGCTTCCCCAACCCGGCCCTGCGTGCGCTGCTACGGAAGGACGCGCCGTCTTTTTCGGACCATGGCCGCCTCGCTGAGTGGAAATACCGGGCCACCGTGGTCACCGACCAAATGTTCTACGGCTACGACTGGATCGACCCCGTCGCGTGGGATACGTGGCTCTACAACCACTACGGGCACTACCGCGAGGTGATGCTGCGTGAGATCGAGTCCCGCGTTATCGCCATTTCCGCCTGGGCGCGCTGGAAGAACATTCCAGCCCTGGTGGGCGAGGGCTGGATTGGATACACCCCGCTTCTGGGAACGTTCGAGGAGGGGCCGGTGGGTCAGGAGCTGGCCGAGCACGGGATCCGCACAGCTCTGGACCACGGTGCGTGGGGCATGGTGGCCTGCTCCAACGCCGCCCCACACCACCCGATGTGGGCCGATGAAGCGTGGCAGCGCCGCGTCAACAACCTGATACTTACGGCCCCCGCGAACTGAAGGACTCCTGCCAATGACTGCCCAAGAGACAGCCCTTGAGCTGCTGACCGCCGTCCACCGGTCTTTTGCCGCGCCGCTGCGGCTGCCTGCCATGAGCAACAGCGGGGACGTGCACAACCGGTGGCGGCTCACCAGCCACTACCTGGAATGTGACGGCCGGCCGGCGATCCCGGTGTCCGGCGAAATCCACTTCAGCAGGCTTCCCCGGAGCCGATGGGAGGACCGGCTTCGGCTGATGAAGGCCGGCGGTATCACCGTGGTGGCCTGCTACGTCTTCTGGATCCACCACGAGCCGGTGCAGGGGAAGCCACGCTTCGATGGCAACCTGGATGTGGCCGCCTTTGTCCGGCTGTGCGCGTCCCTGGGGCTGGACGTGGTCCTGCGCATCGGGCCGTGGGCCCACGGGGAGGTCCGCAACGGCGGCTTTCCGGACTGGGTCCAGGCGGCGGACGTCGGGCACCGTACCAACGATCCCGCGTACCTGGCGTTGGTGGAGCGCTGGTTCAACATTATTGGTGTCCAGCTGAAGGGCCTCACCGGGCCGGACAGCAACGTCATCGGTATCCAGCTGGAAAACGAGCTCTACGACCAGCCCCGCCACATCGTGGAGCTGAAGAAGCTGGCCCGGGCGGCAGGGCTCGCTGCCCCGATCTGGACAGCTACGGCGTGGGGCGGCGCCGATCTTCCCTTGGAAGAGGTGCTGCCGGTCTTCGGCGGCTACGGCGACGGCTTCTGGGTGGACGCCGACGCTCCCTGGGACCCCACCTTCCGGCAGCACTACTTCTTCAGCCACCAGTGGGACGATCCCGGGATCGGCGCCGATTTGCGCGAGCACTTTTCCAGTGCGGAGGCCTCCGCTCCACGGTCCCCATCCGATCTCTATCCACCGGCAACCTGCGAGCTGACCGGCGGCATGGCCACGGCCTACCAACGCCGGCCATGGCCCCAGGCCAAGGACGTAGCGGCGGTGGCGAACAACAAGATTGGCAGCGGATCCGGCTGGCAGGGGTACTACATGTTCGCCGGCGGGACGAACCCTGCCCCCAGCCTCCAGGAATCGCAGGCCACGGGTTACCCCAACGATCTTCCCGAATTCGACTACGACTTCCACGCTCCGATCGGTGCTTCCGGCCGGCTGGCGCCGAGCTTCGGGCTGCTGCGCCGGCAGCATGCGTTCCTGGCCGCGTTCGGGGAGCGGCTGGCAGGCATGCCGTCCACGTTTCCGGACCACGTTCCGCCCCGAGTGGAGGATTCGGAGACCCTGCGGTGGGCGCTGCGGTCGGACGGTGAGTCCGGGTTTGTCTTCATCACATGGCATCAGCCGCATATTCCACTTCAGGAATATGCAGGCGCGCAGTTCCAGTTAAAACTGAACGGGGAAACCGTGACGTTTCCTGGCACGCCTGCGGACATTCCCGCCGGCACCATCGGGGCATGGCCGGTGAACCTGGCGGTAGGGGATGCCCGGCTGCTGTGGGCCACGGCGACGCCACTGACCGTTCTTGATGCTGCAGCTTCGCCCATCCTGGTGCTTGCTGCGGAAGAGGGGATCGAATCCCAGCTGTGTTTCCAGGAGGGGACGGTGCTGGAGGGTCCCGCAACTGCGCTCGGCGGCAACGCCTATGGTATTGACACCTCTGCCCCGGTGACGCTGACCGCTGCAACGCCCACAGGCCCGGTGCAAATCCTGGTGCTGCCCGCCGCGCTGGCCGAAGAGGCATGGGTCCTGGATACCCCGCGTGGCCGCGAGCTGATGCTGTCCGCGGACCCGCTCTGGGTTGATGATCAAGGGCGGCTGGCGGGAAGATCATTGGGGATGCCCGTGGTCTGGCGGTACTCCGCGGAGGATGGACGCTTTGTTGACCTGGCTGTCGAAGCGGAAGCCCTGGAGCCCGCACGCCAGGCGGTACCGGTGGAACTTGTCCGCGCCGCGCAGCCCGTTCCTGCCTCCTTCGGCTCGCTGGCCGGACGCGCAGCAGCCCCGGATGGTGAAGTTATCAATGAACATGCGGCGGTGTACCGGCTTGAACTTCCGACGGCGGAACCTGGCACCGGGGACGGGCTGACAGAGCTGGAGCTCGCCTGGGCGGGCGACGTCGCCCGCCTTGTGGTGGACGGCCGCGTGGTGGCCGACCGCTTCTGGGACGGCTCCCCGTGGATCCTCGAAACCAGTGCCTTGGGCATCCAGCCAGGGTCCGACGTCGTCCTTCACATCCTTCCGCTGCCCAAGGCAGCCAAGGTGGGGATACCCGCACCGGCCCAGCTCCGAAGGGACGCCGTGGACGGTGACCTGCTCGCCCTGGACGGCGTCCAGCTGGTGCATTGGATTGCATGGCGGGAAGCCCGCGCCTGATGCACCCCCTCCGGCATAGGATGGACATTTCGTGACGGAGGGAGCGGATGTGGAGCGGGCGCACGGATTCGCCAACCAGCGGCTGGTGGTGGTGCCGCGCCCGCTGGTCCATGAGGCGCTCGGCCGTCCCATCACCCGGCACCTCATGGTCACGGACGCCGGCGTCTTCCCGGCCGCGCAGGACCACGGACGCTACCGTCCGTGCGGTGTCGAGGAGACCATCATCATCCTCTGCGCCGCCGGACGGGGGTGGGTGGAAACCGCCGGCGCCCGGACCGACGTAGGCAAGGGATCCGCCGTCGTCCTTCCCGGCGGAACCGGCCAGGCGCATGCGTACGGTGCCGCGACAGATGATCCATGGACGATCTGGTGGTGCCACGTTCGGGGAAGCGATGTCGCCGAGCTGGTTGCTGAGGCCGGGATACGCCCCGATCGGCCCATTATTCCGCTGCTCGCTGTGGACCGGTTGACGGCCATGTTGGATGAGATCATCACGGCGCTGGAGAAGGACCAGTCACCCGCGCGGCTGGTGGCCACGGCGGGGATGGCGTGGAAGCTGCTGGCCACCCTGGCCGTGGACCGCCGCGTGCCGGAGAAGGGGACGCCGCTGCAGCAGGCCATGAACTACCTGGAGGAACGGGCGGACGGGACCATCCGTCTGGCTGAGCTTGCCGCCCTGGTGGGGGTGTCGTCGTCGCACCTCAGCAAGCTGTTCCGCGAGGCAACCGGTGGGGGAGTGCTGGCCCACCACTCGGCCCTGAAGATGGCAAGGGCACGTCATCTGCTGGATACTACCGACCTGACCATCGCACAGGTGGGCCGGGATGTGGGCCTGCCGGACCAGTTCTACTTCTCCCGCCAGTTCAGGCGCCTGCATGGAGTCAGCCCCAGTGCTTACCGTGCGGAGCGGAAAGGGTAGGTCATCCGGCGGTCCTGCAGCTAGAGCAGGGGATGGTCCTGGTTGCCCTGGTCTCCGGCCCCGACGGTGGTGCGTTCGATGATCTCCTGCGCGATTGCGTAAACCTTACGGTTCGTATCCTGGCTCAGCTGGCTCATGAGCCCGTAGGCCTCGTCCGCGGTGATGCCGGTACGCCCCATCAGGATGCCCTTGGCCTGCTCGATGGCCGCGCGGTTTACTGCGGAGGCGGCCACGGCCTCGGTGGCGAGCTGGTGCCGGTCAGTATGGATCGAGGTGGTGAGGTCCACAACCACGCCCCAGACTCCGATGGGAGTGGTGCCGTCCATGATGTAGTCCGCTGAGTACAGCAACTTGTGCTGGCGGTCCTTGCGGTCCCGGATGGACACGTAGATGGACGACGGTCCGCCGTGCTTGGAGACGTGGTCCCAGTATGCCAGGACCCTTGGCCGGTCTTCGGGCTCGACGTGCGGCAGGACCATTTCCATGGAAGGGACCACCTCGCCCCGCTCATACCCGTACATCCGGTAGAGCCCGTCAGACCAGCGGAAGATGCCGTCCTCGAAGTAGTACTCGACAAGCCCGGTGGGGCAATCGAGGAAGTCGCTATGGGGGACCCTCCCTGGCTTGGGTCCTGGGTACTTG
Source organism: Arthrobacter sp. SLBN-83 (assembly GCF_006715285.1). Classification (NCBI taxonomy): domain Bacteria; kingdom Bacillati; phylum Actinomycetota; class Actinomycetes; order Micrococcales; family Micrococcaceae; genus Arthrobacter; species Arthrobacter sp. SLBN-83. The sequence continues at coordinate 1,245,295 of NZ_VFMX01000001.1, read as the reverse complement.
CTGGTGGGTGTCAATAAAGGGCCATTCTTACGTGCCGTACGCGGGCTACCCCCTGCCCGGCCTGAAAGCAATATAGCACTTGATATGCCAGTTAGCTTTCCTGTCAGCGCACCTGGTCCTCGGCAGTGATGTCGAAAGAGACCGCGCCCACCTTGCCGTCACCGAAAATGGCTGCCAGTTGCCTGCGGGTGGCAGTCAGGCCAAGGGGAAGGCGTGATGTCAGAGCCAGGTCACGTGGTGCCCATGTTGGCGATGGCCTGCCGCACGGCGGCCAGGTCCAGGTCGCCGAGGCCCTGCGCCACCAGTTCCGCATAGAGGTCGACGCCGGCCGAAGCCATGGGTGCGGCCGTCCCGGCAGTGCCGGCGCTGTCCAGCACAAACGACAGGTCCTTGTGCATGAACTTCGCCGGCCCGGTCGGCGTGTAGTCCTTCGCCGCCAGCCGGGGCCCCACGAGCTCCAGAACCCTGCTGGCCGCAAGGCCTCCGGACAGGACCTCAAAGAGGGCGTGGACGTCCAGCCCGGAACGTTCGGCGAGTTCGGCAGCTTCGGCGAGTGCCGCCGTCGTGGTTCCGACAATCAGCTGGTTGCAGGCCTTGGCCAGCGAGCCCGCGCCCAGGTCCCCGAGCCGCCGGACCGAGGTGCCCATAGCCTCCAGGACCCGGCGTGCCAGCTCGAAGTCCCCGGGGGACCCGCCGGCCATGATGGCCAGGGTTCCCCGCCGTGCGCCGTCGGTTCCGCCGCTGACCGGTGCGTCGAGCACCGACGCGTTTCCACCGCTGGCGTCCGCCACGGCGAGGCCGAACGCGCGGACCCCCGCCGGCGAGACGCTGCTCATCACGACTACCAGCGTTCCCGGGGTGGGCGGTACGTCCCGCCACGATTCAAGGAGCCCCGCCGCGGCCTCTTCGATGAATGGAAGGTCGGGGAGCATGAAGATCACGAAGGGTTCGTCACGCAGGTCTGCCACCTTGTCCACGCCGGTTCCGCCCAGCTCCTCAAGTTCCCGGACGGCGGCGGGGGAGCGGTTCCACCCCTTGACCTGCCACCCGGCCTTGAGCAGGTTGGCGGCCATCGGTGCCCCCATCAGCCCCAGCCCGACGAATCCCGCGCGATTGGGCGCGGGATTCCCCAGGGCGTCGTTGCCGTTGTTCACCTGGCGTCCTCCACGACCACCAAGTCGCGGCCGTTGGTTTCCGGGGTGAAGAACGTGGTGACGAAGGAGATGCCTGCCAGGACCAGCGAGTAGAGCGCCGGCACCAGCCAGGAATGGTTGGTGGCCGCCAGCAGTGCAACGCCGATCATCGGGGCGAAGCCTCCGGCGAGCACCGCGGAGAGCTCACGGCTAAGGGCCACGCCGGTGAAGCGGTGCTGGGAGCCGAACAGTTCCGGGAGCAGGGCGCACTGCGGGCCGAGCATGGCCTGCACGCCCAGGGCGATGCCCACCACCATGACCACCCAGACCAGGGCGACGTTGCCGAGCGTGACCAGGTAGAAGGCCGGCAGGGCGATGACGGCCTGGAAGAGCGCGCCGTAGCGGTACACGGGAACCCGGCCGAATCGGTCGGACAGGGCGCCGAAGGCAACCACCAGCACCGCTGCAAAGCCCGCGGCAATCAGCAGGCCGGTGGGGCCGATGAACTTGTCGCCGGGGAAGACGCCGGCCGGCATGCTGATGAAGGACACCAGCAGCGCCGAGTAGATCGAGGAGTTTCCGTTTTCTCCCATGCGGAGGCCGATGCCGACCAGTACGTTCTTTTTGGAGTGCTTCCAGATCTGGCCCACCGGGTTCTTGACCACGGCTTTGTGCTTCTCCAGTTCCTGGAAGACCGGGGTCTCCTTGAGGCGCAACCTGATGAAGATCGCTATGGCGATCAGGATGACGCTGGCCAGGAACGGAACGCGCCACAGCCAGCCCTGCAGGACCTGCTTGTCCGCCAGGGCCATCAGGGCGAAGGTTCCGGCGCCCAGGAGGGTGCCCAGCTGGATGCCAACGAACGGCAGGGAGGCAAAGAAACCACGACGGCGGCGCGGGGCCACCTCTGAGATGAGGGTGGTAGCGCCTGCCTGCTCGGCGCCGGCGCCCAGGCCCTGCAGGATGCGCAGCGTCACCAGGAGTACCGCGCCGAGCATGCCCGCCTGGTCGAAGGTGGGCAGGAGGCCGATGGCGCAGCTGGACAGGCCCATGAGGCCGATGGTCAGGATCAGCACCATTTTGCGGCCGAAGCGGTCGCCGATGTGGCCGAACACCACGCCCCCGAAGGGCCGGGCGGCGAATCCGACGCCGTAGGTGGCAAAGGAGGCGATGACCGCTCCGCTTTCTCCGAGCGGCGCAAAGAACAGCGGCCCGAAGATCAGGGCCGAGGCCAGGCCGTAGATGTAGAAGTCGTAGTACTCCAGGGCGGAACCCACGGAGCTGGCAAGTGTTGCCCTTCGCAGCTGGTCCGGATCGACGACGGCGCCGTCCGTAGTGGCCTGCGGTGAGTTAGTACGAGTTGTCACGAGAACTCCCTCTAATACACTCCAGGCCCCCGTTGGCCTGGTGGGATAGCGACAACACCTGTTGTGCCGGTCACTATGCTGAACACAATACAGCATCCTGAACGGGTGGCAACAGTTTTCGATTTTGGATTACGGGACGGCGGGGGCCAGTGCGGTCCTTAGCCCATCGGGTTGCCCAAGGAATGGGCAAGCTCCTGCAGTTCCTTGACCATCTGGGAGCCCTGCTCGGGGGTGTAGGTCGCCTTGAGGGCGGTCACGGACAGGCCCAGGCTGGGGCCGTGGGCGCCGCGGGTGGGAACGGAGACGGCAAGGCACACCACGCCGGTGGTGGATTCCTCATCCTCGAAGGCAAAGCCCTGCTCGCGGATGTCCTTCAGCTGCGCCTTCAGTTCCCTGCCCGTGCGCAGGGATTTGGGGGTGAGCACCGGCAGCTCGGCGTCGTCCGGGAACATCTCCTCCAGGTCATGGTCGCGCAGCCGCGCGATCAAGGCCTTGCCCACGGCGCAAAGGGACACGGGCATCTTGTCGCCGATATTGGACGTAAGCCGCACCGCGGGGTGGCCCTCATACCGGGCAAGGTAAATGACGTTGGTGCCATCCAGCATGGCGATCCGCACCGTCTCCCGGGACAGGACGGAGGCCTGCTCGCAGTACCGGTAAAACTCCTGCACCTCATCCATCCGGCCAAGGTAGGCGGCGCCCAGCTCCACCAGCTTGCGGCCCAGGGTGAACTCCGCGCCCTGCCGGCTGATCAGCCGGGCCTCTTCCAGCGCCAGCAGGAGGTTGGAGGTGGAGGATTTTGGTATCCCCACTTCGCGGGAAAGGTCGCTCAGCGTGAGCCGGCCGGTAGCTGAGGCAGCGAGGGCGTCGAGTACCGCTGCTGCCCGGGTGACTGCCGGCGCCGGAGAGGTCGCTCCCGGCTTTTCAGATGAAGCGGGGGCATGGGAATCGGCCATGATTCTCCTTAGGTCGCCGGGGCAGACTGTGCTGATCGTTCAGTCAACTGAACGCAATCCATCATAAGTGTGCTCGGGCGGCCTCGGTGCCTGCTGTCAGCCCACTGCGCTGCTGAGGGTGCCGATGCCCTCCACCACGATGTCCACCCGGTCTCCGGGTTCGATGGGAACGACAGTGGCGGGGGCACCGGTCATCACCACGTCGCCGGCTTCGAGGGTCAACCACGACGTGACGTAGATGAGGCAGTCCACCACGGTTGAGGGCAGGTTGAACGTCCCGGAGGTGGCCTTGGCCGTCCCGTTGACGTAGACGTCGATGGCCACCTGCTCAGGATCGGCGAGTCCGGTTTCGATCCAGGGGCCCAGGGGCGTGTAATTGACCCCGGACTTGCCCTGGAAGTTCCGCTCATCCACCAGATTTTGGTCCACGTTGGTGACGTCGTTGACGCAGGTATAGCCGAAGACATGCTCCAGCGCGTTCTCCGCGGTCAGGTTTGCTGCCGTCCTGCCGATGACGACGGCGAGCTCACCCTCCGCGTTGACCGTCCCCTGATCCCGGACCGCGCCGATGGCATCGCCGGGTCCGGCCACGGTATGAACCGACTTGTGCCACGCCTGGATGGGCAGGGGGTGGTCATTCAGCGTCCGGTTGTGGCCGATGCCGAGCACTACCTTGGGTTCCACCGGGGCCAGGAATGCGGCTTCGCTGTCCGCGGTGGTGCCGCCGGTGTACTGAAAGGGCTCCTCGAAGGGGTTGACGATGTGGTGCCATCTGCCGTCCCGTTCCACTGCGTGCCGGGCACCTTCTGCGGTCTTGATTCTGGCGATGCGCATCGGCTCTCCGCCTCGTTTTAGTAGAAATGCACCGTGTCCACGAGGTGGGGGAGATCCCCGCCGTCGAGGAAGGTACGGAGGTTGCTGCAGAACCGTTCGGTGATGAGCCGGTTCTCGGCGGCGCTGAGGGCTGAGGTGTGGGGCGAGACCATGACCTTGGGATGGTTCCACAGGGGGCTGTCCTGTGGCAGCGGTTCGACGGCGAAGACGTCCAGGCAGGCGTATCCCACCTGGCCGTTGTCCAGTGCCTCCAGCAGGGCGTCCTCGTCCACCACGGTTCCGCGGCCCACGTTGACGAAGGTGGTTCCCGGCTTCATGGCGGCAAACACCCCGCGGTTGAACAGCTTTTCCGTGTAGGCGGTGCCGGGCAGGGTATTGACGACGGCGTCTGCCGTGGCCAGGAGGGAGGGGAGGCCTTCGTTGTCCACAACCTGGTCGATACCGTCAATGGGCTCCACGGTCCGCTTGGTGCCGCTGACGTTCATACCGAGAGCCCTGGCGATCCGGGCGGTTTCCAGGCCTATTTCGCCAAGTCCGGTGATAACCAGGTTCGATCCGTTGACCAGCCGGGTGGGGACCCGGAGTTCAGGCCAGACCTTGGCGTGCTGATCCTGTGCCAACTCCGCGCTGCGCTTGAACCCGTTCAGGATCCCCATCGCGGCGAACTCGGCGAGGGGCAGGGCGTGCACACCCGCCGAGGTGGTGATCTTGAACTTCTGCAGAATGTCCTGGCCGAGTCCGGATGCCTTGACTGCTCCACCCGCGCCGGCCGCCATGGCGTGGACCCACTGCAGCCGTGGGTTTTCCCGGGCGATGCGGGCCAGGCCTGCAGGGCTCTCGTTGGGGAAGCCGTAAAGCACTTCGGCGCTGTTGAGTATGGTCCAGTAGCGTTCCTCTTGCTCCTCGCTACGTTTGAAGGCTGTGTTACCTGCGTGATCTGCCGGGTAGCGTTCCGGGGGCAGGAGGTCCGGCTCGTAAAGGACGGTGATGGAGGGGTCAACGGCTCGGATCCGGTCCACGAGCTCTGCTTCGAGCGGGACGGCGATGGCCACGGTCTTCCGGGAAGTCATGCGTTCACTATACTGGGCTGCGTCCTATATGGTGAACAATATTTCCTTGCGTTCCGCCGCTGATGAACTGACCAGGAACCCCTGAATTGGGTCAGCGGTCCAGGCCGGGACTCGAGTTGTTCCCATGTGCGGTAGCGGCAAGGAGTTTTGCGGCAAGGACTGCCGACAGCGCCGCGAAGGGAAGTTCGACCAGGACCGCTTCCAGCACCGCGGTCAGAAGTGGCGGACCCTGCTGGGCTGTGGTGACGTCGAAGAGGGCGTCGATGCACAGGCTGGTGGAAAAGGCCGTGGCAGTAAGGACCGCCAGGGTGCTGTTCCTGAAGAGGAACACCGCGGTCAGCAGCGCGGCGAGGGCTTCAAAGGCGTCCAGGGCCAGCCAGGCCATGTTCCAGTTGTAGGCGACGGTTACGGAAGGCATCGTCCCGCCCAGGTACAGGATCCAGGCAACGTAGAAGAGGGTGGACGCGGCGCCGCAGCCGATCGCCAGGCGCCGCCATCCCAGCCCGCGGACCCGCACCAAAAGGCGCCGACGGACGCGAAGGATTAAGACCAGCGCCAGAAGGACCACGCCGAGCTTCAGACCGATGAAGTGGGGTCCGCTCAACCGCCCACCTGCAACCGCCAAGGACGCGAGAGCTTGTGGTCCCCCCATGTCCAACACCTCCCTGTCTTCCGCTAATGCTTGAAGTCCGGGCTATGGCCCGCTGCCTGGGGCTATTCGTAGCGGAGCGAATCGATGGGGTTTTGTCGGGCCGCGCGCCAGGCGGGGAGCGTGCCGGCGATAAAGGCGATGACCATGACCAGGAGGATGACGCCGGCGACGGGTGCGGGGGCGAAGCTGAGGATCTGCAGTCCGGCGAGGTCGCTCAGGGGCCCCCGGGCAAGGGCGCCGCTGATGGCGGTGCCCAGGCCGATGGCGGCGGCGGATCCGATGAGGCTGCCGAGCAGGCCGATGAATGCCGCCTCGGTACTGAAAAGCGCGAATACAGAGCCGCTGCCCATGCCCATGGCCTTCATCAGGCCGATTTCCCGGGTCCGTTCCTGTACCGACATCAACAGCGTGTTCACGATGCCGAATCCGGCCGCGACGAGGGCGATGATTGCGAAGGCGTCCAGGACACCGATGATGCCGTTGATGACGGTCTTAACGGTGCCAATCCGGTCCTCAAGCGTCTGGGCCGAGTAGCCGGCGGCGCTGAGCCGGGATTTCATGTCGTTGATCTCTTTTTTGGACGTCGGTGAGAAGCTGGCCGTCGCCGCGGTCCACGTGTTCTTCGTCGCGGCAGGCGCTCCCGTGCTTTGCGCGTCCGCGAGGGCGGCGGTGAGGGCCTTGTTGGCGAAAGCGCCGCCGGAGCCGAGGAGGGCGTTGTCTTCCACGCCATTAATCCTTGCCGTGACGGTGTGCATGGTTCCAGTGGCATCCGGGATCCCGATGGTGACATCCTGGCCCACGGCCTGGTCACTGCCCGTAAAACCCAGCGGTGCGATGTAGCTGGTGGGGAGGATTATCTGGGGCTGGCTGCCGGCATCGTCCAGCGCTTCGCCGGAGGCCAGTTGCGGCTGTGCCCCTGCCAGCGGACTGACTGAGAGCTGGTATTTGTCCCGGCTGTCCCACTGAATGTAGGCGGGGCTGAGCCGGCTGACCGGGAAAACAGCAGTGATCCCGGGAATGGCGGCCACGGCGTCGAGATCGGATTGGTTCAGGGCAACCTGTGTTGAACCTGGTCGGCCGCCTGCGGCCAGGACCCTGGTGTTGGGGTCGTATTTCTGCGGGCCGGAACCCGGGCTGGTGCTGACGTCAGTCTTGGTGACAGTGAAGGCGTTGCTGGGCCCGACGGCGGCGATCTGGCTGTCGATGTAGTTGGAAATACCGGTGCCCAGACCGTTGGTGATGGTGAGGGTAAACGCTCCGACGAAGATCGCCAGGATGGTCAAGGTGGTGCGGAGCTTGCTGCGGAAGCTGTTGGCGATGGCGGTTTTCAGCGTTTCAAGCGGTTTCATGCCGCGTGCTCCTCGTCAGTGGTGATGAGCTGCCCGTCCCGGATGTAGAGGCGGCGGTTGAACCGTGCGGCCAGGTCATGGTCGTGCGTCACCGTGATGAGGGTGATGCCGTGGTTTTGGTTGAGGTCGAACAGGATGTCTTCGACGATGGCGCCCGTGGCGGTGTCGAGATTTCCGGTAGGTTCGTCAGCGAAGAGAACCTGCGGGTTGTTCGCCAAGGCGCGCGCGATGACCACGCGCTGCTTCTGGCCGCCGGACAGGTTCCCGGCCTTGTTGCGGGCCTTGTCGGCCAGTTCGAGCTGTTCGAGGACTTCCATGCCCCGGGCGCGGCGCTCCCGCGCCCCCGCCCCGGCGATCTTCAGTGGCAGGACCACATTGTCCAGCACGCTGGTGGCGTGGTTGAGGAAAAACTGCTGGAAGACGAAGCCGAACATCTGGTTCCGCAACGTGTTCAGCTTCCGGCCGCTCAACGTCCTGGCGTTCGTTCCGTCAACGTGGACTTCTCCTCCACCCGGGCTGTCCAGGAGTGCCAGCAGGTGCATCAGCGTGGACTTACCGGATCCGCTCTTGCCGACGATTGCGACGGAGTCTCCACGGTCGATATCCAGGGACACGCCTTTCAGGGCGTCGAAACGGTCAGGGCCGCGTCCATAGGTCTTGGTCAAATCGCGGGTGGACAAAATCGGCACAGACATGGGTTTCCTTCTTTAGCCCGGCACCATGCCTGCCATCCGGCCGGTCAGTAGCACGCTAAACATGCGGTAGGTGAACCGCAAAACAGAGGGTAGGGGACGAACCTTGACGAAACCTGACCAGGATCTGATGCAGGAACAGCCTGCCAACTCACCAGCGGGACTGCTCATTCAGCGGGATGTCCGCCTAGTGCTGCCCAGGCTTGGAATCCGCCGATGAGGTCGGTGGCGCGGGCCAGCCCCAGCCGCTGCAGAGTGTGTGCGGCGAGGCTGGAGCTGTAGCCCTCATTGCAGACCACCACGATCCGCCGATCGGGGTCATCCGCAATCTCGAGCCGGTGGGGGCTGGAAGGATCGAGCCGCCACTCGAGAACGTTGCGGTCAATGACCACAGCTCCCGGCAACTCACCGTCGCGCTCCCGCTGGTCGGCCGGCCGCGTGTCCACAACAAGGGCACCTGCCGCCCTCTCCCGCTCAAGATCCGAGGCGTGCACACGCTCGAGCCCGGCGCGGCTCTCCGCCAGCAGCTGGTCGATGGCAGGGGTCCCGGAAATATCGTGCTGTTTCAGGGGTTTCCTCCTAGTGGAATCCTGGCCGGCTCAGCCCGGCAAGGTTAAGTACATCCTTCAACATAGCCAGCGCTGCACCCTTCGGGCTGGAGCGGCCGCCCTGCACCGTGATGTCCCCGGCCTCGGGGCAGCTGAAGACCATCGCCTTTTCGGGACCGTTGATGGAGAACAGCGGGTCGCCGGGCGCCACGGCTTCCAACTGCACAGTGACCACCATGGGCCGGCTGAGGGAGGCGCTTGCAACGGCGCGGAGGCGCCGTCCTTGTTGGGCGGCAGCCAATGCGCTGGCGGACGTAGAGGCTTCGATCGGCTCCGTCTCAACCGCAATCGCGGACACGTCCCAGTTCCAGAGGAGTCCAGCGATCAAGCGCACCTTGGTGGCCGCATCCTTCCCGGATAAATCCGCGGAAGGGTCTGCTTCGGCAATGCCCCGCCGCTGCGCCTCCAACACGGCATCCTCCAGCCCGATACCAGCCGACAGCTCGTCCAGGATGAAGGTGGACGTGCCGTTGGGGCAGGCCCGCACAGCGCTACACCCCATGCCCCTCAGGGCCACGCGAGCCATGTCGGCCGTGGGAAGCGCCGCGCCCGTGGCCCCGGAAATGCGGATGCGGCTGCCGCCTACCTCCGCCGCACGTTCAAGCTCGCGCCAGTGGCTGAGGATGTGGCTCTTCGTTGCCGTCACCACATCCACGCCGCCCCTCAGGGCAGCAAGCGCCTCATGCAGGGCCCGCGCGTGAGCGCCAGGAGTGGAGGGCAGTGCCTGGACCAGAACGGCGGCATTGGTCCGGGCCAGCGTCTCCTCGATGGGCCGGACCGGCGCCCATGAAGCACGCTCAGGTACCGCGGACCCGGGCGCAACAAAAACCTCTGCCGAATGACCCCGGACCGCAGCAACCTGTAGCAAGGGATCCTGCTCAAAGACGGAATCAACAAAGGCCTGCCCCACAGGGCCGAACCCGGACAGGACCAGCGGCACGCCCAAAGACATTTACTTGTTCGTCATCCGGTACCGCTCGATCTGCCTCAGCCGCCGCAGGAGGCTGTCGCGCCGGGGGTGCGGGACGACGTCGGGCGCTTCTGCGGTGAGGTCCACATGGCTGGTGCCGTACTGCCACAGCAGGAGGTCGTCCAGGAGGCGGTCGGGGCCAGGGGAGTAGCGGTGGTCCAGGGCCTTGCGGACCTCGGTGATGCGGTTGGCGTTCAGCAGCCCGGCCAGCTGCATGGTCTGGTTGAGCCCGTGCGCGGCGAGCAGTTCGGCGGCCCAGCCCCAGTCGTCATCCACCTTTCGGTCCACGTGGGGGAGAAGGGTGCGCCAGACGTCCCGGATCCGGTTGGGAGTGAGTGGGGCGGCTCCTTCGCCGTCCATGTCCCAGTAGCTGCGGACTTCCTCATAGCGTTCGTGCAGGTCCGCGAAGGCCGTTTCCACCGTTTCCAGCATGGCGGCAGTAGCCGTGAACTGGCGGTCGAAGTGCGGTGTCCAGGCACGCGGGTCCTCGGCCTTGAACCGGATGTCGTGCTCGATCTCGCTCCAAGCATGGGCAAAGATAGTGCGGATCTGGCACTCGAAAAAGTAGCTGCCGTTGGGTTGTACGTCCGGGTTGAAAACCTGCTGGTACTCCTTGACGGCCTCATTCTGGATGCTCCGCAGGATCAGGTGCCGGCTGGAGTAGCCATAGGTGCCGGACTCGATGGAGCCAATGTCCTTCTCGCGGTCCCCGCGGCAATCGAACACCTGCCGCTGCCGCTTGATGATGTTGGCCACCACGGCATTCTCCGCCGGCAGTTTGGTGATGACGCGGATGCCCACCATGTCATTCAGGGTGCGGAACGGGTCCGGGAACTTCAGCAGCCGCCGCCCGCCCGGTTCCAGCGGTTCCTCGGTCCGGGAAATCTTTTCCTTGAAGGACTCCACCGTCTTGGTGCGTCCGGTGACGAACAGCGGCGTGACTTCGCTGTCCTTCAGCATGCCCCGCAGGGTCAACAGGACATCGCGGGTGACAAGCTTCAGGGCAGGCCGGACGCGCTCGTAGATCTCCACGTTGTGCTGCACGGACTCGCGCAGCGGGGCGTCCAGGCTTTCCCAGTTACTCGGCATAACCCCAGCTTAAGGCCGGGGTCGGACACGGAGCCTTTGGGACTCCCTACGTTTCGGCGGGCGACGTGGACCCGCGCACCACCAGGGAGCTCTCCAGCGTCAGTTCCTCCTGCTCCAGCGCCTGGCCCTCCATCAGCCGGCGCAGCTGCTCCCCGGCTTTAAGGCCCAGCAGCGCCGCCGGCAGGTGAACGCTGGTCAGGCCCGGGCTGCTGGTGGCGGAGTACGGCAGGTCGTCGAATCCGGCTACTGCCAGCTCCCCAGGGATCCGCACCCCGGCCACACGTGCTTCCTGCAAGACGCCATAGGCGTGCGTATCAGTGGCGCAGACGACGGCGGTCACCCCCTCACGCTGCCAGTCCGGCCATGCTGCGGCGAAGGCGGCCGCGGCCTCACCGACGTCGATGGTGGTGGCGGGCATGTGGTCCGCATCCACCGACATGCCCCGCGCTGCGGCCTCGGCCAGGAACGCCTCCCGGCGGATGGTGAAGGTTTCGGTTCCGGTGACGCTGTCCAGGTAGGCAACGCGCCGGTGACCCGCGTCGGCGAGGTGGGCGGCCAGCTCCCTTGCGCCCTGGGCGACGTCGAGATTGACGGCCGGCGCGACGGATTCCAGGCCGGGCGCGTCCAGCAGGACCAGCGGGCCGGCCACCGAGAGGTCGGCCAGGAAGCCGGCGTTCGGTGCGTCCACCAAGAGCCCGGCGGGACGAAGGGACATGAGCTTTCGGACGTCGTCGGCCTTGGGAAACTCGCCCGAATCCGTGACGGAGAGCAGGAGCTGGTAACTGGGTCCCAGGGATTCGCGTACCCCGCCGATCACCTTGGCGAAGAACGGGTTGGAGATGTCCGGGGCCACCAGGATCACGATGGAGCTGACGCCTTTGGCCAGTGAGCTGCCGATCCCGTCCACCACGTAGCCCAGCTCGGCGATGGCGTCCCGCACCCGGGAAATGTTGTCCTCGGAAACGCGGCCCGCCGTCTTGCCGTTGGCCACCAGGGATACCGTGGCCACGGACACCCCGGCCCGTGCGGCGACCATCGCCGCCGTCACCCGCCGCGGCCGCGACCGCTGCTGCACCTGTTCCCCGGAATCCATACTCCGATCCTAGCCGCCGCGTGGCGCCACCAGTAAGGGCAAGGCATCAAGCGTTTGACGTGGGACAATGCAGTCCGCACGTTAAGCGTTTGACGTAGACCACAAAACCCTGCCATGATCGCTCCCGGAAGACAGAAAACCCCTGCCGCGAGGCAGGCCCCAATGACGTGGAGAACATCGTGGAACCAAACCCGCAAGCGAACCAGCAAGAGCCCAGGAAGATCATCCTGGACTGCGACCCCGGCCACGATGACGCCGTCGCCCTCCTGCTCGCGCACGGCAACCCGAACATCGAACTGCTGGCCGTCACCACGGTGGTGGGCAACCAGACCCTCGAAAAAGTCACCCGCAACGCCCTGGCCGTCGGGACCATCGCCGGCATCACCGGCGTCCCCTTCGCCGCCGGCTGCCCCCGCCCCCTGGTCCGCAGCATCGAAACCGCGCCGGACATCCACGGCGATTCCGGCATGGACGGCCCCGCCCTGCCCCAGTCCACCATCGAGCTGGACCCGCGGCACGCCGTCGACCTCATCATCGACACCGTCATGGCGCACGAGCCCGGCACCGTTACGCTCGTCCCCACCGCCGGCCTGACCAACATCGCCATGGCCGCCCGCAAGGAACCGCGCATCGTGGAACGCGTCAAGGAAGTTGTCCTCATGGGCGGCGGCTACCACGTGGGCAACTGGAGCGCCGTGGCCGAGTTCAACATCATCATCGACCCCGAGGCCGCGCACATCGTCTTCAACGGGAAGTGGCCCGTGGTCATGGTGGGCCTGGACCTCACCCACCAGGCCCTGGCCACCCCGGACGTCGTTGAAAAGATCGCAGCGATCGGCACCGGGCCCGCAAAGTTCGTCACCGAGCTGATGGACTTCTTCGCCCACACCTACAAGGACGCCCAGGGCTTCGACTTCCCGCCCGTCCACGATCCCTGCGCCGTGGCCTACGTGATCGACCCCAGCATCGTCAGCACCCGCAAGGTCCCCGTCAACATCGAACTGACGGGCACGCTCACCCTGGGCATGACCGTCGCGGACTTCCGCGCTCCCGCACCGGCCGACTGCCACACCAGCGTGGCCGTGGACCTTGACCACGCACGGTTCTGGGACCTCGTCACCGACGCGCTGGTCCGCATCGGTGAGCCGGGAGCCGGAGACGCAAACAGCACGGGCAACGCGGACGACGGCGGCAGGCACCAAGGTGCAGACCGCGCCCAAGGCGGCGCGGCCGACGTCGTACGCCCGGAAGGTGCCCACCTCACCGCCGGAGGGGTCAAGTAAATGACGACCGCAACCCTGACTGAAACCAAGACCGGCCGCGGCAACGTTGCCGCCCTCATGACCGCCCTGCTTGCCGCCTGCGTGGCGTTCCAGCTCAATGCCTCCATGCTCAGCCCCGCCCTGGTGACCATGGGCCAGGAACTCAAGGCGGACCAGGCCCTGATCGGCCTCTCGCAGACCTGGTTCTTCACCGCCGCCGCGCTGTTCTCCCTGTTCCTGCCCCGCTTGAGCGACATCGTGGGCCGTAAGAAGGTGCTGGTGGGCATGATGGTGCTCATGGCCGTGGGCTCCGTGATCGCCGCCGTCGCCCCCGACATCACGTGGCTCTTCGTGGGCCGCATCATCCAGGGCGTCAGCGGACCCACCGTCCCGCTCTGCCTCATCATGCTGCGCTCCGCCGTCAGCAACCCGCGCAAGTACGGCACTCTGATGGGCCTTATTACTGCAGTCAACGGCGGCGTGGCCGGCGTGGACTCCTTCGTGGGCGGCTACTTCGCCGAGCACTACGGCTTCCGCAGCATCTTCTGGCTCATGGTGGTCCTCGCCGCCGCGGCGACAGCCCTCATCATGTTCCTGGCCGCCGAAAGCAAGCCTGCCGCTGGAACCCGCATGGACTGGCTTGGCGTCTTCTTCATCGTGGTGGCCGTCGGCGCCCTGCTGACCGCCCTCAATGAAGCCGCCAAGCTGGTGGGCGGATTTAACCCAGGCGTGCTGGTCCTGAGCCTGGCACTGGTGCTCGTGGCCGCGGTCGCGTTCTTCGCCTTCTGGCGCACCGAACAGCGCGCCGCCCAGCCCATGGTGGAGACCGTGCACCTGCGGCAGCGCGCCACCTGGGCGCCGCTGCTCACCACCACGCTGACCATGACCGGCATCTTCGCCGTCATCAACGGCATTGTCCCCGCCTACGTGCAGGCCGCCTCGCCGGGGTTCGGTGTCGGTCCTACCGAGATGTCGCTGATCATCCTGACCCCGTACGCCCTGCTCGGCTGGGTGGTGGGACCCCTTAGCGGCAAGCTCGCACCGGTCCTCGGCTACACCAAGGTGCTGCGGATCGGCCTGCTGGGCAGCATTGCCGCGCTCGCCGTCATCGCTTTCCTTGGCCTGCACAGCCTGCCGATGATGATCGCCGGCACGGTCTTGCTGGGCATCATGTACGCCGGTACGGTCAACATCATGCTCAACGGACTCGGCGTCGTCCTCTCGCCCGCCGGCAACCCCGGTTTCCTGCCCGGCATGAACGCCGGCGCCTTCAACCTGGGCGCTGGCCTGAGCTTCCTGATCCTGCCCGCCGTGCTGGTGGCGACGTCGGCACTCGGCGATGCGACGGCGTCGTACCTGACCGTGGTGGTGGTGGGCCTGGCGCTCACCGTGGCCGCGTTCGCCGCGTCCCTGCTGATCCCCAAGCCGGTTGAAGCAGAGGTGGCCGCGTGAGTGCGGAGGCTTCCGGCGACGGCCGGATCGTCGTCGTCGGCTCCCTCAACGCCGACCTCACCATCTACTGTGAGCGCCTGCCGAAGCCCGGTGAGACAGTGCACGGCAACGGCTTCGTGGTGAACCCCGGCGGCAAGAGCGCCAACCAGGCCGTTGCCGCGGCGCGCTTGGGCGGGCACGTCAGCTTGGTGGGTGCCGTGGGGGAGGACGCCAACGGCGCCATGCTTGAGGCGTCCGTGGCGGGGGCCGGCGTGGATGTGGGGCACGTGCGGACGTCGGCCGAGCCCACCGGTGTTGCCGTGATTGCCGTGGATGCCCGCGGCGAGAACAACATCATTATCTCGGCCGGTGCCAACGGCACGCTGTCGCCGAAAGACGTGGCGGATGCCGCGGACGTCCTGGAAGGGGCCGCCGTGGTGAGCCTCTGCCTGGAAGTCAGCATGGACACCGTGCTGGCGGCCGCGCAGGCAGGGCACGACGCCGGCGCGCAGGTCCTGCTGAACCTCTCGCCTCACGCGGAGATCCCGTCGGCCCTGGCCGGGTTGGCGGACATCCTGCTGGTCAATGCGCACGAGGCCGCACTGTTCCTGGGGTCTTCGGTTCCCGGTGCCGGCGCTGCTGCCTCTGAGTGGGACGCGGTGCGGGAACGGTTCGCCGGCCACGGGGTCCAGCAGGTCCTGGTGACGCTTGGTGCGAACGGTTCGGTGGTGCTGGACTCGCTGGCTTCTGCCGGCTCCCGGGTGGCTTTTGTCCAACCCACCACTGTGCACGCCGTGGACACTACCGGAGCCGGTGATGCCTTCACTGGAGCGGTTGCCGTCCGGCTGGCAGCGGGCGATGCCCTCGCGGATGCCGCTGCGTTCGCCTCCGTTGCCGCGGCTCTGGCGACAACCCGCAAAGGCACGCAGGCGGCCTATCCGGAAGCGGCCGACGTCGAACGCCGCCTCCGTACCTCCTAGTTCCCCATCCTCTGCTCCCCACCGGCACCCTTTTCGCGCGTCAAAACGGCAATTACGGAGCAATCGATTCCGGCAGGGTGACACCGGTGTGCTCCGCGAGCTGCGCGAGCAGGGCGTCCTGGAACCGGGGATCCTGGGTGGCGGGGTGCGGGGTCTGCCGGCGCTGGTGGTACCAGTAGCCATCGCTGGACTGCGCCGCCGGGTCGTCGCTGGTGGCCAGCCATTCCTGCGTGCGGTGGCCCAGTTCCAGGCTGTCCGGGGCCGAACGCCCGCCCATCCGCGTGGGCACCCAGCCAGGGTCCACCGCGTTACTGGCGACGTTCGGCACCAGCCGGGCCACCGCTGCCGACAGCGCAGTGACCTGAAGCTTCGTGGTGGAGTAGGAGGCCGTCGTCGTACGCCCGGCCCAGTCCAGGCCCTCCAGGCCGGTGTCGCCGCCGCGGTGCATGCCGCTGCTCAGGTAAATGAGCCGGTGGGGGCCGGGAATGAGGGTGGTCAGCAGGTAAGGTGCCACGACGTTCACTGGCAGCAGCGCGGCGCCGTTCAGGACACCGGCGTTGTGGATGACGGCGTCGATGCCGCCGATCCCGTTGACCTGGTCCGCGATTTCCCGGACCTCCTGCAGGACGGCGAGGTCCCCGACGACGCACTGCGCCCCGCGGTCCAGCAGGTGCTGGACCGCAGAGAGCCGCTGGGATGATCGGGCGTGCACGATCACCTCGTGGCCGGTCTCGAGCAGCGAGGCTGCGGCGGCCCGGCCCAGACCGTCCGTGGATCCGGTGATGAAGACGCGTGCCATGCGGGGACCTCCCTGGTTGGTCGTTATGTCCGTCTTATCGTCCGCCAGCGCCGGATGCCATGCGGACAGCCTCTTGCGAAAACACCTGGTCCACAGCGGCCGGGGCGAAGATCTTCCTCATGACAAGGGTAGCGAGCCCCGAACAGGCAGCCTGGTCTTCCGGATGCCCGGTTTCCACCGCCAGCCCTTCGCCGATCCGTTCCACCACATCGGCGAGGACCCGCTCTCCCACCTGCTCTGCGAAAAAGCCCAGGGAGCCCAGGTCACCTCCCAGGACCAGCCGGTCGGGGTTGAGCGTTGTGACCGTCGCGGCCAGGGCGCTGCCCAGCACTTCGGCTGCCGACCCAACGGCGCGGAGCACGGCCGGGTCGCCGGCAGCGGCGGCGGCACGGATGTCCGCCATGTTTGTGTAACCCTGGCCGCTGAGCTGCTCGCTCAGTGCCCTGCCGGAACTGTAGGCTGCGAGGCAGCCGCGGCGGCCGCACCGGCACAGCGGTCCGTCCGGGGTCATGCGGATATGCCCGATGTCGCCCGCCGCGCCGTGGGCGCCCCGCAGGATAGAGCCTTCAACCACGATGCCGCAGCCAATGCCGGTGCCCACTTTCACGTAGACCACGGTCTCGGCATCACTCCTGCGCTCACCCAGGCCGGCCGCCCTGGCATCGTTCTCGACGACGAGGGGCAGGTTCCAGGATGCGTTGACTGCTTTCACCACGGAGTCTTCTGCCCAGCCGGGGAGGGTTGTGGGGTGCCGGACGTGCCCTGTGTCAGCCTCCACGGGAGCCGGAAGGCTGACGCCGATGCCGAGCAACGTCTCATTCTTCCCCTGGGCCAGCAGTGCCTGCCCTTCCCGGATCAACGGATTCAGCACGGACTCGGCAGGATCACTGACGTCAAGGGGTTTCGTAAGGGAGCGCAACTGCCGGCCTGCGGTATCGGCAATGCTTACTGTTCCGTGGGTCTGGCCGAGGGTGAGTGCCAGGACCACCCTGCCCCTGTCTTCGAAGCGGATTTTCCGTGACGGACGCCCGCCGGTGGAACCCAGGGGCTCGGCCTCGTAGATGTAGCCATGCCGGGTGAGCGTGTCCAGGCGTTCATACAACGTGGCCCGGGACATGCCGGTAGTGGACAGGAGCTGCTGCCGGGACAGTCCATCCGCGGCGCGGATGAGTTCCAGCAAGTGCCCGTGCGACGTCGCCCCAACAAGTCCCGCCGGCACTCTTTCAACCGTCACTCCGGCCCCCTTTCCCGGTTCCCCAGCCTACTTGCCCTCGTTGTTCCCCTGATACGATCCCACCCATTCCAGCGCGGCAGCCGCGGTCCATGCCTGGGCGAGGCTTCCGAGGGGTTCTCCAGTGAACGGCTCGTAGTACTCGCCGAACTGCAGGTCGGAAAGCTGGTCAAGGGACGCTGCCCTCAGCATCCCGAAGAGCGCGGCCTCGCCATCGCGGGCGGAGCACCAGCCAAGGAGCAGGTTGAGGAAGGGCCATACGGGTCCGCGCCAGTACGTCCGCGGCCGGAAGGCATCACTGGCAGGGGAGGTGGAGGGCGGCAGCGGGAAGCGCAGGCCCGGGAAGCCCATCCACCGCGGTCCGCGCAGGAGTTCACGCTGGGCAGCCAGGAGCGTAGGGTCCCCGCCCGCCACGAGGGGGGCGAAGCCCGAAACCGTCTCGGTGCCGATCCACTCCCGGGCCAGCACGTCGTAGTCCCGCGCCAGCCCGGTTTCCGGATCCACTGTCGAGGCAACGCCCGCGCGGAACCGGCCCGCGATGCCGCGCAGTTCGCCCGCCTCGTTTTCCCGGCCGAGCTCATCGGCAAGGCCGGCAAGGACGTCGCTGGACGCAGCCAGGATTGCGGAAAAGAAGACGTCGCGAACACGGAAGTCCACGACATCCTGCACGGCAGCGTCATTAAACCCGACCTCCGCCATTTGCTGCACCAGCCACAGGTACTTGGTGTATTCGGTGTCGTCGGGCCGTTCACTGGCGTCCGCAACGTGCAGGACGTCCCTGCGGGTGAAGGGCGGAACGGTTCCCGGCACGATCCGCGAGTACGGGCCGTCCCAGCGGGGTGAGTTGTCGAAACCCGATTCCCAGCCGTGATGGATTTCAACAAGCCCTACGCCGTCGGGATCGCGGACAGTCGCCAGCCACCGGTGCCAGGCCAGCCACCCGTCAAAGGACTCGGCCAGGAACGCCTCGGCCACCTCCTGGTCTGCACCGCCGTTTTCCCGTCCGCGGTCAACAATGTGGCGCAGCGCGATGGCGTGGACGGGAGGCTGGCAGATGCCGCTGCTTTTGATGCCTTCCGGC
This sequence comes from Arthrobacter sp. SLBN-83, assembly GCF_006715285.1. NCBI lineage: Bacteria > Bacillati > Actinomycetota > Actinomycetes > Micrococcales > Micrococcaceae > Arthrobacter > Arthrobacter sp. SLBN-83. Next base: position 1,226,698 of record NZ_VFMX01000001.1, on the reverse strand, counting down.
CGGGCCGCCGCGTCTTCGGTTCCCCAGCGGTCGAACCCCGGGAAGTATCCGGTGTCGTTGTCGCTGAACACGATGTGCGGAATCATGCCTGTGGACCACTGCGCTTTAAGGAGGCTGCGCAGTTCCGTGACGGCCCGGGGAACGCTGGTGCGTGCGAGCCCGATGGCCACGAAAGCCGCGTCCCAGCTCCACATATGGGGATACAGGTTCGGGGCGGCGCTGGTCATGGTGCCCAAGTCGTTGACCTTGAGGACCTCGACAGCTGCTGAGCGCAGTTCTTCCATGGACAGGGATTGGGTCGGGTTCATGAGGCCTCCAGTGCCATTGACGTTTCGCGGTCGTAGACGCGCATGGTTTGGGGGGCAAAGCCCAGCCAGACAGTCCGGTGGGGTGCCGTCTTGAAGGTTGGCGGGGCCTGCACCTTGAGGGTGTGCCCGTCCACCTCAACGGTGAGCAGGGTGGTTGAGCCCATCGGTTCCACCACCAGGACCGTGGCCGCCACATCGCCCGAAGAGCGGGTGCTGTTGACCGTCACGTTCTCGGCGCGGACCCCGAGGAGGACATCCTTGCCTGCGAAGGAACGCAGGATGGAGGGGGCCATGAGCTGCTGTTCCCCCAGGACAAGCGTGCCGCCGTCGTGGCTGACTGCTGCGTCCAAAAAGTTCATCGGCGGGGAGCCGATGAAGCCGCCCACGAACCGGTCGGCGGGGGCATCGTAGACGTCCAGCGGGTCGCCCAGCTGCGCGATCCGGCCCTTCCGCATTACGGCCACCTGGTCGCCCAAGGAAAGCGCCTCGCTTTGGTCGTGCGTGACGTAGACAGTGGTGGTGCCAAGGTCCTGGACTATCTTCTTCAGCTCGGACCGGAAGGTCAGGCGCAACAGGGCATCAAGGTTGGAGAGCGGTTCATCCATCAGCAGGACGTCGGCGTCCATGACGATGGCCCTGGCCACGGCGACCCTCTGCCGCTGGCCGCCGGAGAGGTTCGCGGGGAGACGGTCGAGGTAGGGGCCCAGCTGGAGGAGATCGGCCGCCCACTGCACTTTGCGTTCGATTTCATCGGCCGGCACTTTGGCCATCTTCAGCCCGAATCCGATGTTGTAGCGAACCTTCCGGTGGGGGAAGACGGCGTAGGACTGGAACACCATTGACAGGTTCCGCTTGTTCGGCGGCAGGTACGTGACGTCGCGGCCGCCGATGGAAATGGAGCCGGAGTCCGGCAGTTCAAGTCCCGCGATCATCCGCAGCAGGGTGGTCTTTCCGCAGCCGGAAGGTCCGAGGAGGACGGTGAATTCACCGTCGCGTACGGACAGGGACACATCATCTGTTGCGCGTTCGGATCCGCCCGGATAGGTCTTGACGAGGTTGGAGATCTGGATGTCAGCCACGATGGGCTCCTTCGAAAGAGAGTTGGCAGGCCTGCGGGCCTAGCGGATGGTTGAGCCCCACATGTTGGTGAGGTACCGGCGCATCAGGGCGATGAAGATGATCGAGGGAATGACCAGGGCAAAACCGCCGGCGAACCTGTAGGCCAGTGGGGAGTCTGACAGCGAGCTGAGGACCTGCGCGGGCAGGGTGCGGTGGTCGAGGGTCAGAATCGACGCGCCCAGCACCTCATTCCAGGACATGACGAATGTGAAGATCGACGCGGCGGCGAGGCCCGGCAGTGCCATGGGCAGCACCACCCTCCCGAACGCCCCGAGCGGTGAGCAGCCAAACAGGCGGGCAGCTTCCTCAACATCGACGGGGACGCTGAGGAACACGCTGGCCGAGATCAGGATGGTGGTGGGCAGTGCCAACGCCGTGTGGAGCAGGATCACGGCGTAGGTCGTGTCGTAGATATCCACTGTGAGGAAGAGCCTGGCCAGGGGGACGGACAGCACCACGATTGGCAGGGCGCGGGTGAACAGCAGGAACAGTTGGTAGGGATCCTTGCCTGGGAATGCGAACCTGGCCAGCGCATATCCTGCGGGAACGCCGATCAGCGCCGAGAGCAGGAGTGTGCCGACGCCAACAATCAGCGAGTTGCCCAGGGCCCCGAAGATTCCGGTGGAGCCGAGGAACGCGTTGAGCGTGTCCACGGAAAGATTGGTGGGAAGGAGCGACAACGGGAAAGCGTTGAGCGATTCCCGGGTGGAAAGCGCCGCAAGCGAGATCAGGTAGATGGGGATCAGCATGAAAAGTGAGACGGCGATGCACGCTGCCTGCAGCAGGATCCGGTTTCGCTTTCTCCTGGCGACGGGGGTGGTGTCCACCGTGGTGCTCATCGGAGTCCTCCCTGGTTCTTGTCGCGGAGAGCCCGCAGGTAGAAGATCGACGTCAGCATCGACACAACGAGGATGACGAGTGCCAGTGCTGCAGCGACGTTGGGGTTCTGCAGCCCCGTGTACCAGCGATAGGTTTCACCCACCACCAGGGGAAAGTTCTGGCCTGTGAGCGCCTGGGCCACCGCGAAGGTCTGGAAGGCAAGAATGGTCCGCAGGATCAGCGCCACCTGGAGGCTCGGCTTCAACAGCGGCAATGTGACGTGCCGCAGGCGCTGCCAGAACGTGGCGCCGAAGACCTGGGCGGCCTCGTCGTAGTCCTTGGGGATGCCCTGCAGGCCCGCCACCACGATGATCAGCACCAGGGAGGTTGCGCGCCACAGTTCGGCGATGAGGACGCAGATGAACATGCTGGTCTGGTTGTCGTAGGCCAACCACGAGGTGCCCTGGAGGCCGAACCAGGAAAGGACGGAGTTCAGGTACCCGCGGTCATTGAAGATTGCGAGCCAGACCAGGCCCGCGGCCAGGTCGCTGAGCGCCAGCGGTATGGCCCATACGAAGAAGTGGACTTTGTGGAGCCGGGGATTGCTCCGCAGCATCAAAGCCATGGCAATGGCGAGGGCGAATTGCAGCGGAATCATCACCACGATCAGCAGCAGTGTGTTGCGTACCGCCGGCCAGAAGTATGGATCCTGCACCATGCGGTTGACGAACTCGAGGGTGAAACCCTGGTCATTCCTGAAGGCCTGCAGGATGCCCTGGATGACGGGCCATCCCAGCAGAAGCGCCATGAATATCACCGAAGGGGCAATCAGCAGCACGGCCGGCGGTATCCGGCGCCTACGTGGCGGCGCCGCTGTCGCGGCGGGGGTGGGGGGTGCCTCTACAGCCATCACGCTACCTCGCATTTGGTGGAAATCGGATCGGGCGCCCAGCAGGGAACATTCAAGCCCTTCAGGATGGTGTTCAACTGCGTTGCCTGAGTGTCCAGGACCTGCTGGGTGGGCCGGGTTTCCAGGCAGATCTGCTGGAAGCAGTTCTTGAAAATCTGTGACACTTCCCCTTCTTTGGCGCCGAGGCCTACTGGAGGAAGGGCCAGGAGGGCGCCGGCGGACCGCTGCTGCCGGCGGACTGCAGCAGCTTCGAGCGCAATGGCGCCGGTTAAGTCCGAGGGAAGCTCCGTTTGGACCACCGGGAAGAACGCATTGCTGCGCAGGGTTTCGATCTGGGACGCAGGCTCGGTGAGGGCACGGATGGCCTTTTCCGCAAGGTCACGGTCCTTGCCGTTCTTCGGCAGGGCCATCCCGGCAATAATCAGCATGTAGCCGCGTCCCTTGGGGCCGCGGGGTGCGGGGACCATGAGCCAGTCGTCAGGCTTGTCGGCGGGGGCATTGACCAGGCGGGCCACATGGTCCCAGGCCACCAGCACCTCGCCCCGCGCCAGGGGCTCCTGCATGTAGTCATAGTTAGTGGAAGCCGGCGCCATGGCGGACCACAGTTCCTGCATGTAGTCCCAGGCGGCTACGGCATCCTGGTTCCTGAACGTGGTGATCTGCCCGCCGGTGAAGCTGGGCAGCAGGAAACCCTGGTAGAAGCGGTGGTGCAGGCCCTTCGGTCCCGCCGGCATCCCGAAGACGGGCCGGCCCGCTCCCTGTTTGGCGGCTTTGGCCCACGCGAGGTAGCCCTCGTATGTGAGGTCGTTGACGTCCACGCCTGGGGGCAACCATTCCAGGGCCTTTTTGTTTACCGCCACAACGTAGGTGGCCTGCATCCAGGGGACATAGCGCGAGGTGGAACCGCCCACCTTGGTTAGTTCGAGCATTTCCTTGGTAAATCCGCGCCCGGACAGGTCCCGGAGGAGACCGTCGACGTCCTCGAGGGAGTCGGCCAGCGGGGCGAGCTCACCGTGGAGTCCGCCAAGGAGCGAAGTTTTTACGTTCCCGGCGCTCGCCTGGGCGGTCACCGTGGAGGCGAAGACGCCGGGGTCCACCGAGTTGTACGCGGTGGGGACCTTGGCGAATTTCTTGAGTACTGCCTCATACCGTTGCTTTTCCTCCACGGGGGTGAACTGGGTGGAGAGGAAGCCCACGGTTCCTTGGCCGGCTGATGCACCACTGGTGTCAAATCCCGCGCAGGATGCGAGGAAGGGGGCTGACATGGCCGTTCCTAGTCCGGCCAAAAGGAGGTTTCTGCGGGAAACGGCCCCTTGTCGGGGCTGGAATTTCGGGTCGTTCATTGAATGCTCCGATCGAGTGTGCGCCACTGCACAAACTTTCGTTTAAGCATTAGACATAAGTGGCCGGGTGTCAACCCTCCGTCGTCGGGGCGTTCACTGCGGACATGACGGAGCCCGGCGTCGCAGGGCGGCGCCGGGCTCCCGGTTAGGTGTTGTCCCTACGCTACTTTTGCTGGCCTCCCCTGGGTGCGGTCACGGACGCCGTTCCGTCCAAAGGACCTGCTGCGGGGTTCGCCCCTGCCGCGGCGAACAACCTGGCCTTGCGGGTAGCTGGGCCGAAAATGGCAAGGGCCACAGCGCCAAACATCCAGGTGCCGGCGATGAAGATGAACACGCTTTGGTAGCCGCTGCCGTTGTAAAGGGCCGCAATGATCAGCGGGCCTGCTGCGTTGGACAGCCGTCCAAGCCCGTAGGAGATGCCGGTGCCCATAGACCGCCCGGTGGTGTCGAACAGTTCGGGGGAGTAGGCGTAGGCCAATGCCGTGTAGCCGCGCTCAAACAGGTTGACCAGGAAACCGAACAGGACGATGAGGACCGGGTTGAACGTGAGGCCGTAGAGCAGGCCGCAGACAGCGATGACGCTGCCGAAGACCACCAGGCACCACTTCCGTTCGAATCGGTCGGTGACCAGGGAAGCGAGGTAGGAGCCCAGTGGTGCGCCCACGGTGGTCAGCGCCACGTAGAAAATGGAGTTCTCCACGCTGAAGCCTTCCTTGGCAAGGAGCGTCGGAGCCCAGCTGGAGTAGCCGAAGAAACCGATGGTCTGAGTGACCCAGAGGATGGTCAGCAGGATGGTCGGGGCGAGGTACTTCTTCTGCAGTAGAAGCGTCAGGGGTGCCTTGGTGGCCTTGGGAGTTTCAACAGGCGCGGCGGGCTCGGGGAGTGCACCCTTCTCCGCGCTGACGGTTGCCTCGATTTGGTTCAGGATGGCGTCTGCCTTGGCGTAGTCGCCTTTGTTTTCGTACCAGCGCGGGGATTCCTTGAGGCGCCGGGTGAAGAGGATGAAGAGGATGCCCAGTGCGCCCCACACGTAGACGAGGCGCCAGCTCCAATCAGACAGGGGAACGACGAGGCTGGCGATGAGGTTGGTGGCCGGCGTGCCGCAGATGCCGATGACAATTGCGTACGCCTGGTACTTGCCGCGCATGGCGGCGGGAAACAGCTCATTGACGTAGATGACCGCCACCACGGTCATCGCCGACAGCCCGGCTGATGTCAGGACCCGAAAGACGCCGAGGGACACGATGTCCCATGAGAAGGCCGCGATGAGGGAGAACACTGCGTACCAGAGCGTGGTGATCACCAGGGCGTTCTTGCGTCCCCAGCGGTCTGCCATCCAACTGGCGATGAGGGAACCGAAGAACATGCCCACGAAGGACGCGGAGGTCACGTAGGCCACCTGGTTGACGGTGACGCCCCATAGTTTGATCAGCTTAGGAACCGTGGTGGCGAAGCTGTTGATGTCGGCGAACTCGAAGAAGTACGCGAACGAGACGGCAACAAGGGCGATCTTGTGGAATTTGGAGATGGGCAACCGGTCAAGGCGGTTGGCCGCGTTGGAATGCGTCATTGGAATCCTTGGGGCAATCGTTGGGGAAGCTTGGGCGGCTGGCTAGGCTTTTTCGCCGGGCCAGTAAAGGTTCATTGGATTGCTCACCAGCAGCTTGTGTTGCAGCTCAGCGCTGGTGGCAACGTGGGGAATGTAGTCCACCAGCAACCCGTCGTCGGGCATGTGGTCCGTCAGGTTCGGGTGCGGCCAGTCGGTCCCCCACAGCACCCGGTCGGGGAATTCCTCGACCACGGTGCGCCCGAATGCCACGACATCCGGGTAGGGATCCGTCTCCCCGTCCAGGGCCGGCGGCCCGGAAACGCTGAGCCGCTCGGGGCAGCTGACCTTGACCCACACGTCGTTGTTTTCCACGAAGCGCAGGAAGCGGCCGAATTCCGGGCCGGTCGCGGGTTTGGTGACGTCCGGGCGGCCCATGTGGTCCACCACCAGCGGGGTGGGCAGTGAGGCGAAGAAGCCTTCGAGGCCTTCCAGGTCCTGCCCCTCGAAGTAGATGACCACATGCCAGCCCAGCGGGGCGATTCGGCGCGCGATTTCTGCCAGTTCCTGCTGCGGTGCGGCGTTGACCAGGCGTTTCAGGAAGTTGAACCGGACGCCGCGTACACCTGCCGCGTCAAGCCGCTGCAGTTCGGCGTTGCTGATGTCAGTGCGTACCGTGGCCACGCCGCGCGCCCTGCCCCTGGAGGCTTGGACCGCGTCCATCATGGCGCTGTTGTCGGCGCCGTGGCAGGTGGCCTGCACGATGACATTCCTGCTCACCCCCAAGTGGTCACGCAAGGCGAAAAGCTGTTCCTTGCCGGCGTCGCACGGGGTGTACTTCCGTTCAGGGGCGAACGGGAACTCGGCGCCGGGGCCGAAGACATGGCAGTGTGCGTCGACAGCGCCCGCTGGAAGTTTGAAGCGGGGCGTGGAGGGGTTGCTGTACCAGTCCAGCCAGCCCGGTGTCTTGGTGAATACGGTGTCCATGGGGTTCCTTTGGCCGGTGGAGGTTTGGTCCGTCGGTGCGGGCGCTGCGGAGTCAGTCGACATAACGGAGTCCGGCGGCTTCGAGGGGGCCGCGCATGTTGTAGATGTCCAGGCCGAGCTCTCCATTGGCGAAGCGCCGGCGTTTGCCCTCTTCGTTGTCCTCGCGTTTGCGGGCGGCTTCCGCCACTTCGGCGGCGCGGGATGCGGGAACCACTACGACGCCGTCGACGTCGGCGATCACTACGTCGCCGGGATTGACCAGGGCGTTGGCGCAGACCACGGGGATGTTGACGGAGCCGAGGGTGGCTTTGACGGTGCCTTTGGAGTTGATGGCGCGGCTGAAGACGGGGAAGTCCATGGCTTGGAGGGCGGCCACGTCGCGGCAGCCGCCGTCGATGATGAGGCCTTTTGCGCCGCGGGCGCTGAGGGAGGTGGCCAGGAGGTCTCCGAAGAATCCGTCTTCGCTTTCGGTGGTGCAGGCTGCGACGACGACGTCTCCGGGCCGGACCTGCTCGGCGGCGACGTGCAGCATCCAGTTGTCCCCGGGCTGGAGCAGGACTGTGACGGCGGTGCCGCACATTGCGGCGCCGGGGTAGACGGGGCGGATGTAGGGGCGCATCAGGCCCAGCCGGCCCATGGCCTCGTGGACGGTGCTGACACCGAACGAGGACAGTGCTTTGACGTCCTTTTCGTCCGCGCGCGTGATGTTGGTGTGGACGACGCCGAGTTCCTGCATTTTTTGCTCCTGGGATGGCTAGCGGCCCTGCTGCTTGAGCAGGGTGTTGAGGCGGGGGTAAACGGTCCGCGCGTTGTGTTCCTGGATGGCGGCCTGGTCCGCTTCGTTCAGTCCCGCCGCGTCGATGTAGCGGTGGGTGTCGTCGAAGTTGTGGCCGGTGCAGGGGTCGATGTCGCGGACTGCGCCGATCATTTCGGAGGCGAAGAGGATGTTCTTGGTGGGGATGACGTCCAGGAGCAGGTCGATGCCGGGCTGGTGGTAGACGCAGGTGTCGAAGAAGACGTTGTCCAGCAGGTGTTCTTCCAGGGCGGGTTTCCCCAGGGCCATGGCCAGGCCGCGGAAGCGTCCCCAGTGGTAGGGGACCGCGCCGCCGCCGTGCGGGATGACGAGTTTTAGGGTTGGGAAGTCCTTGAAGAGGTCGCCCTGGATGAGTTGCATGAACGCGGTGGTGTCGGCGTTGAGGTAGTGGGCGCCGGTGGTGTGGAACGCGGGGTTGATGCTGGTGCTGACGTGGACCATGGCCGGGATGTCGTATTCGGCCATCTTCTCGTAGATGGGGTACCAGTACCGGTCCGTCAGCGGGGGAGCGGTCCAGTGCCCGCCGGACGGGTCAGGGTTCAGGTTCAGCGCCACCGCGCCATATTCCTCCACGCAGCGCGTGAGCTCGGGGAGGCAGGTGGCCGGATCCACGCCGGGGGACTGGGGGAGCATGGCGGCCGGGACAAACCGCTCGGGGTAGAGCCGGCTGACGCGGTGGCAGAGCTCGTTGCAGATGGCCGCCCACTCCGAAGAGGTTTCGAAGGAGCCCACGTGGTGGGCCATGAAGGACGCCCGCGGGGAGAAGACGGTCAGGTCGATCCCGCGCTCATCCATCAGCCGCAGCTGGTTCGCTTCGATGCTTTCGCGCAGCTCGTCGTCGGAAATCTGCAGGTCTGCGCGGGACGGTGCCACGGACGGGTCGTCCAGGGCGGCGACCTGCCGGTCCCGCCATTGCCCCAGCGCGGGCGGGGCGGTGGTGTAGTGGCCGTGGATATCAATAATCATCAGATGCCCTGCTTCAGGTCGGGGGTGCGGTGTGCGGGGATCATGACATTGCCTGCCATGATCAGCCGCGCGGTACGGATCAGCGCGGACTTCACCACGCGGGTGGGGTCGGCGGGGTCCAGGCCGAGCTGGACGGTGAATTCGCCGCTGGGGTGCTCCACCGAAACGGTCACCTCTGTCCCCTCCGGCAGGACGGCGACGTCGTGTGCCACGGTCCCTTTGAGGGTGGCGGCGGTGGCGGCGGTGACGGCGGCGAGGACGCCAATGGATTCGTGGCAGACGTGCGGGATGAAGCTGCGGGTGCTGATCGCGCCGCCGTGGGCGGGTGGGGAAACGAGGGTCATTTTCGGGTAGTTCTTCCCGGTCACATCGCCCAGGCCCATCAGCTTCCCGCAGGTCAGGCGCAGGTCCTCAAGGCGGGCCTTGAGTTCGGCGTCCTTGTTAAGGTCGACGGCGGTTTCCTGGCCCGTGCGGCCCAGGTCGCCGGCGTTGATGATCACCAAGGGCTGCCCGTTGTCGATGCAGGTCACATCCACCGGGCCCACACCTGCCACCTCGACGGTGTCGCGGAGATTCCCCGTAGGCAGCAGCGAGTCACAGACCGAGCCGGCGGTGTCCAGGAAGTTGATGGTCACCGGGGCTGCGGTGCCGGGGACGCCGTCGATCGCGGCATCCCCGGCGTAGGCGACATATCGGCCGTCTGGTCCGGCGGGTGTCTGGACATTGATCTCGGCAACCATGTCCGTGTTAAGGGTGAGGACACGCGCCGTGGTGGTGTCGCCGTCGGGCGTGAAGAGGCCTGACTCGATGGCGAAGGGGAGGGCAGCGGCGAGCATGTTCCCGCAGTTGGGGGTGGTGTCCACCACGTCGCTGTCGGGCTGGAGCTGGGCGAACAGAAACTCCAGGTCCACCCCCTCACGCTCGCTGACCGACACGATTCCGGCCTTGCTGGTCAGGGGGTGCGCCCCGCCCAAGCCGTCGATCTGCCGCGGATCCGGGGAGCCCATCGCGGCCAGCAGGATCGCGTCACGGGTACGGACGTCGCCAGGCAGGTCGGCGGCCCGGAAGAAGGGACCCTTGGAGGTCCCGCCCCGCATGAACCAACAGGGAATGGCCAGTTGCCCGGTGGCAGGGCGTGTGCCCGCAGGCACCTGCTCAGTGTCCGGAGCCGGGATATCCGTGCCTCCTGCAGCAGGAGTGGCGTGATCCATGGTGGGTCCTTTTGGTGAATGGTTGGGAGGGCGCACTGGGAACCGCGCCGTCGATCAAGTGAACCAAGTTACATTCAGGATTGTCAACAATTTCTTATACACTTCTGTTTACGCTTTTTGTCGGCAATCGATAGCTGCTGTCCAGGGCCGAATCTGGAAGAGCGGAAGGATTGGTCGCGTTATGGGAAATGGAGCGGAGGTCGCCAGGAATGGAAACCCTTGAACTCGCGGAGGGCCGCTCTCTTACTGCGGCGGAGTTGGTCAGCGTGCTGCGTTCAGCCATCATGGGCGGGGAACTGGTGCCGGACCAGCGTCTCGTCGAGGCGGATCTTGCCGCTTGGTATGTGGCCAGCAGGGGAAACGTCCGCGCCGCGCTGGCGGAGCTGACTGTGGAAGGGCTTGTTGAGAGGGTCCAAAACCGCGGAGCCCGGGTACGCGCGGTATCGGTCCAGGAAGCCGTGGAAATTACCGAAGTACGTGCCGCGCTCGAGGCTCTTTGTGCCCGAAAGGCCGCTGAGCGTATCAGCAACGACCAAGCCGCCGAGCTCCAGGAACTGGCCGAGCGGATGAAGGACGCCGTGGAACGCGGTGACCGTGATTCCTATTCGGAGGGCAACCAGACCCTGCACGCCAGGCTGATCGAATTAAGTGGGCAGCAAACTGCCGCTGCAACCATCCACCGCCTCCGCGGGCAGGCCGTGCGCTTCCAGTTCCGGCTGGCCCGGCAGCCAGGCCGCCCCGCGGTTTCGCTGCCGCAGCATCTGGCGATTATCGACGCAGTGTGTGCCCACGACCCCGACGCTGCCGCTGACGCCATGCGCGTCCATCTGGAGAGCGTGGCCGACGTCATCCGCTCAACGCACGCCTAGCCATCTCACGGAGGCAGCCCGCGGCGGGTCGGGATGCACTCAGCGGCGCTTGCGGCTCAGGACCAGCGCCAGCAGTCCTCCGAAGGCAAGGAACAGCAGGCCCACGATCAACAGTCCGGTGTTCGCGCCCGTGGCGGCCAGCGTCGATGGAGTGGAGGAGTAGCCTCCTGGCATTGCCGCAGTGGCTGCGTTGGCTGCGACACCGCCAAAGGTCACGAGGCCGCTTGCGAAAGCGGTACTGAGCAGGTATCTGCGGATGTTGCGACGGGTCATGGGAAGTTCTCCTGAAGGTTGGATTGGGCCGACTGCTTAGCCCGGGAATTGGCGCGCTACCCGCGGTAAAGCGACGCGGGCGGGCCTCAACTAGTCAGGAGAAGAGCCGGTGTCGAAGGACACCGCGGCGGGGGCGGTCAGCGAATGACCCGGAACGGCGGGCATCCCAGCCGCTGGGATCGGGAAGTGGTGTGAGCTGATCCAGCCAGAAGCCGCCGGCCCGTTGCCGCCGGATGGGCCGCTTCCGCCTGGCGCAGCACCTGGCGCGGCAGGCGGCACTTCCGACGGCGCGCGGAACGGGGCGTCTTCCGGGCCGGCCTCGGAAAGCACCGGCGTTGCGGCTGCAAACTTCATCTGCAGGCCGCTTTTCGCACCGCTGCTGTGCGACACAGCACCGGACTGCGCGGGACCTATGACGTCCTGAGTGGGCAATGGCAGTTCAGTAACTGGGGGAGTGCCGGGCACGGGCTCCGGAGCAGAAGCCGCGCTGACATCCGTGGTGACAGGAAGGACGGCCTGAGGCTCTGCTTCCGGTGGAATCACGGGCAGGACAACGGCGTTGACCACCGGTTCAAGGACCGGGTCCAGGGGTTCCAGGACCGTATCGGCCAAGGGAACAACAGCCCCCACCGTCCCGCCGACGACGCCGTCCACGGCACCAACCGCAGGATCCACCACGGCCGCTACCGCTCCCATGGGTACGAGCCCGTTGACCACCGGTACAGACTGCACAGCGTTGTCGGCCAAGCCGGAGACCTCCTCCGCGGCTGGGCGGAGGGACGGTGCCGGGATCAGCGAAGCAACAGAGGATGCCGGGGCCTTGGCCGTTCCGCCGTCCAGCCCTGCCAGTACCGGTTCCAGCTCATCTTTGGCCTGGTGGGTGAGGTTGGCGGCGGCAGAATCCACAGCCCCCGGAAGCAAATCGCGGGAGGGTGTGGAGTCTGCTGACGCAGCCGCGGCTGACAGGGCAATCCAGGCTGCTGTTGCCGCCACGACGAGCAGGAGGGGCCGGAGGAACGCCCAGGCACTGCTCTTGGACTTCACTTGATACCCCTCCCCACGGGTGCGCTTCGGCAAGCAATGCTGTTCACCATAAGCACAGGTCAGACGGCAAGTCCAAATGCCGGGTCACCAGCGTCAGATTGCGTCGGTAGGGGCAGCGCGGTTATCAATGGCTGCGGCCAGGCCGTCGATCCGATCCATGGCGGCGTTGAGTTTTTCGACGGCTGCCCACAGGTCCGGGTGTTGCTCCCGCACCTGTTCCAGGCCGGTGCCGGCCGACCGGAGCGAGCCGAGATCGAAGCTGACATTGGTACGGGCCCCGGCCAGCGCCGCGCGGAGGGCCCCGAACGCGACGACGACATCCGCTACCAGGGCACGGTTGCCATTTGTTGCCAGCCAGGCGAGGTCGTCGATGGCTTCGATGGCGCGCTCCCCAAGGACGGCGGATGCGGCCGCGGCCTCCACGGATGCGCGGCGGATTGCTTCATCCCGCTCGTCCCCCGGCTCCAGCCGGAAGGCGGCACCGAATGCCTTGGAAGCCGAGGCGTCGTCATCTGCCAGTCGAAGGGCTTCCTGGCGCAGCGCCTGGGCGCGCTCCCGGATCCTGTCCGGTTCGCCGCCGTCGTCCCCGCTGTAGCCGGCGACCATCGACGTCAGCGACGCCGCGACTGCCAGCATCAGCCCCGTGCCGGCTCCTCCGCCGGGTGATCCCGTGGACTCTGCCAGTGCCCGCGTCCATTCCTCAACAGTCGACCCCTGCGTAGTCACTTCAGGCTTTTCCATATCAGGAGGCGTGCCCACAAAGGCGCCCGGCTAAACGAAGGAAGGAACCACCGTGCGTTCTGGCCCGGTTTTGACGGTCCTGCCCCCCGGAAAGCCGCGGGAGTGGTGCCGATGGCAGCCGCTAAAGTGGGCCAGTGTGACGCACCGCCACCGCTATGACTACGGCCAGGACCCCAGCCAATGGGGCGAACTGTTCCTCCCCGACCTTCCACACGGCGGGAAACACCAAGGCGTTGTGGTGGTGATCCATGGCGGCTACTGGCGCCCGCAGTATGGGGCAGAACTGGGTGTGCCACTGGCGCAGGACCTGGCTGACCACGGCACGGCCGCCTGGAACCTTGAATACCGGCGGGCGGGCAACGGCGGGGGCTGGCCGGGCACCTTCCAGGACATTCTGGCGGGCATCGACAAGCTCCGCGCGCTCGCGGAACCGCACTCGCTCGACCTGGGAAAAGTAGTGGCGCTGGGCCACTCGGCCGGCGGCCACCTGGCGGTGTGGGCCGCGGGGCGGGACCGCCTGCCCGGGCTTGGGCCGGAGGACGGCCTTCAGTTGGAGAACGACGGCGTACGCCTCACCGGGGTGGTGAGCCAGTCCGGCGTCCTCAACCTGGCCGAGGCCGAACGCCTGGACCTCAGCAACGGCGCCGTGGCCAACCTGCTGGGCGGGCCGTCGTCGGGCTTTCCGGGCCGGCACCGCATGGCCGACCCCATGGCGGCGCTACCGCTGGACGTGCCCGTCTATGCCGTCCATGCCATTGAGGATGTTGACGTGCCCCTGGGCATGTCCACTACATATGTGGAGGCGAGCCGTTCCGGACCTGTGCCGGCTGAACTGGTCATGGTGCCGGGCGACCATTTCGCCCTGATCGACGTCACCGCGGAAGCCTATGTGACGTGCCGGGAGCTGGTGGCAAAGCTGCTGGGCTGACACGAACTGCTGGCGCAGGCCTCTTTCTGGCAGAGTATGACCATGCTCACAGTGATCGGCGAAGGCCTTGTAGACGTTGTCCAGCGCGCCTCCGGAATCCAGGCCCATGTGGGCGGCAGCCCGCTTAACGTCGCGGTGGGCCTGGCCCGGCTGGACCATCCGGTGCAGTTCATCGGGCGCTACGGCCGGGATGCCTACGGCGACTCCGTGGCCGCGCATCTGCGCGCCAGTTCCGTCATGCTGCCGGTTCCCCCGGACGACCTGCCCACCAGCGTGGCCACCGCACTGATTGACGACGACGGCGCCGCCACCTACACGTTCGACCTTGCCTGGGAGCTCCCCGGCATGGGGGACCGGCTCGGCTTCATGCTGCAGGGCACCACGCTGCTGCACACGGGGTCCATCGCCACCATGCTGAAGCCGGGCGCCACCGAGGTGCTGGCCGCCGTCGAGTACGCCCACCCCTCCGCCACCATCAGCTTCGATCCCAACTGCCGGCCCAGCATCATCACCGACGTGGACTATGCGCGGGGGCAGGCGGAAAAGTTCGTCACGCTTTCCGATGTGGTCAAGGCGTCCGACGAGGACCTGGCCTGGCTGTACCCGGGGGAGGACGTGCTGGATGCGGCACGCAAGTGGCTGGCGCTCGGCGGGGAGGAGGGGCCGGCAATGGTGGTGGTGACCCGCGGTGCGGAGGGCCCCTGGGGCGTGTGCCGCGCCGGCGAGGTCTCGGTTCCCGCGCCGAAGGTGGACGTTGCCGACACTGTGGGGGCGGGGGACTCATTTATGGCCGCGTTGCTGTCCGGCCTGGTGGACCGGGAGCTGGACGGCGCCCAGAACCGGCAGGAGCTGCGCGACCTTCCGGTCGAGGGTCTGGCCGAACTCCTGGAGCATGCCGCCAGCGCGGCCGCCGTCACCGTGTCCCGGCCGGGTGCCAACCCGCCCACCCGTGAAGAGCTGCACGGGGCCGAAAAAGAGGCGTAGCCCCCGTAGATGCCGTTTAGAAGGCTCAAAAGGACGATGAGGGGCCACGCCGGCGAGGGGCCCGGCCTGAGCTTGCGAAGGTCGGGAGCCGGTGGGCAGCAGTCGATGGGGTTCCTGCGCGGGTAGCCGCCCTATAGCTGCGGCACGCAGGGGCCGCTTCCCAGCAGCGCGAGCCCGGCCCGGTCGCCGGCGGCGAAGTCCTGCAGGCCCTTGTTCTCGGCATACATGAGTTGGGTTGGATCGTTGACGTGGGCCAGGCCAAGCACGTGTCCGAGTTCGTGCATGATGATGGCGCGCACTTCCGCGGCGCCATCCGGCCGGATGGCCATGATGCCGGCGAGGTCAGGGGCGTCCAGGCTGATCTGCCCGGCGGCGAGGACCAGCGGCTGTCCCGGGGTTTCTGCGTAGCCGCTACCGCCGAGGCCTGCGACGTTCCCCGCGAGATCAGGGGTTTCCGCGGGCGTTGACCAGGCGATCAGCACCGGTGCCCAGCGCTTTCCGTAGCGGTCAGGCTGGAAAGCCTGCCGTTGATCTGCCGGCGCTTCCGTAGTGGTTCCGTCGTAGACAAACTGCAGGCCGGAGGCGCGGGAAACGGCTGCCACCGCTTCGCTGATCAGGGCATCCCCGCCCGGCAAGGCATTGTCGGGCCGGACAACATAGTGCACGGGGCGGCACGGATCGTAAGCCACCAACGTCTGTCCCGCCTTGGGCGATCCCTGCAGCACGAACGCGGTGGAGCCGGTGCTCGCGGGCGGCGTGCCCAGGGGCGACGGGGCGGCCTCGACGCCGGGCGGCGGAATCTTCGCGCCCGGCAGGTAGGGTGCAGCGACCGGGAGGACCACGCGGTCAAAGAGCGTCGGCGTGAAGTACAGGCAGACCACGACGGCGATCCCCAGCACGGTCCGGAACTGCACCGACCGCTTGGGCCGGCGCTGGGTTGTCGGCCGCCGCCGAAGCTTCGTACGTACGGGTGGAGTGGTTTCAACACTGCGCCAAGGTGCCGGTGGTTCAGCCTTTCCAAGAGCCTCGTCGATGGCCCACTGGGGGATCCGTCCGCTGGGGGAGCGCCGGACGTTCGGCGGGAGAAAGCCGCCTGACTTATCCGACAACGAATCCCTGTCAGTCCTGTAACCGTGCACCGGCGTCCCCCAATCCTTGGCCGCCCGCCGCAGGGCAACCCCCTCAGCCTAGTGGCGGGCTTCCCACCCCGAGCGCAGGAAATACGAAGGATTTCCGCAAAAGGCTCCCATGAGAAATCGATTGCTCCGTGGATGCCGTTTTGGACGCCCAAAAGGGCATCCACTCAGCAATCGATGGGGTGAGGGCGCCTACTACTCCTTGCCCAGTCCGGCCGCGGAGGTCTTCCCGTTCGAGACGCCGTTGAGCGCCCGCAGGTCAAAGATGCCGTTGATGTCGGCCTGCTTGGTGGTGCCCGCGGTGACGCCGTCGGCCAGGAGCTTCTGGTAGGTACCGGCAAGCGGGTCCACCGTGAACACGATGTTCTTCAGCGAGCGGTCAATGACGTCGGCCTTGAGTTCGGCGCCCGCGGCTTCCTTGAGTGCGGCGTTGATGACGGTGGCCTTCTCGCTGGCGGAAGCCGAGTTAAGCCACTCGACGGACTTCACGTGGCCCTTCAGCAGCGCCTTGACGGTGTCCGGGTGGTCGGCGGCGAACTTCTGGTTCACGATCAGGATGGTGGTGGGGAACTCGCCCGGCTTCCCGGACAGCGAACCGTCCCAGAGGTCCTTTTCATCCACCAGCACCCTGGCTCCGGCGGTCAGCACCAAACGTGAGGCCCACGGCTCAGGCAACCAGGCGCCGTCGAGCTTCCCATCCTGGAACAGCTTGAGGGTCTGCGCATTCTCCGTCGGGTTGATCGCGACATCGCCGCTGCCGTCCACGTTGGTCTTGTAGCCCTGGGACGAAAGCCAGGCGCGGAGTGCCACGTCCTGGGTGCCGCCAAGCTGCGGCGAAGCCAGGGTCTTGCCCTTCAGGTCGGAGGCGGAGCTGATCTCCGGCTTGACCACCAGCTGCGCGCCGCCGGCAGCCGCGCCCGCGATGATGTTCACCGACTGGCCCTGGCTTTTCACGAACGAGTTGATGGCCGGGTTCGGTCCGATGTAAGTGGCGTCGATCGCGCCGGCGTTCAGTGCCTCGATGGCTGCAGGGCCGGCGTTGAATACCTGCGTGCTGAGCTTGGTGCTGCCGAGTGCATCGGCGATGAAACCCTTACTGACGCCCACCAGGGCGGGGGCGTGCGTGACGTTGCCAAAGTAGCCGAGCTTCAGTTCCGCGGCGGGATTGCCGGACGGAGCGGTCTCCTGCGTGACGGACGGGGCCGCGTTGTTGACGGAGGAGGCGACGGCGGCACCCCCGCCAATGAGCGCCAGGACGGCTGCCGCGATCCCGACTTTGAGGCCTGCCGGCCGCTTGGGTTTGGCGGACTGGCCGGCGACGATGCGGGTGGAGCCTTGCTGGTTCTGCGGACTGTTGTCCTGCTCGTTTGCCATGGGGAAATCCTTTGCTGGGGGCGGATGCTGAGACGAGGTTACGGAGCGGCCCGCGGCCCCACAATCAACGCTGTAGCAGGCGTTCACGGGGGGACGCGAAGGCTCAACGCGGCGTAGCGGGGAGTCAAAATTCGTCGTATGACGTCTTGATTCAGCTGCCAGTTTGGTGGGTACGTGCCCGGCATGGGGATTTTGAAAAACTAGTCAAGGAGACTCTCATGTTGCTTTGGATCGCCATTATCATCGCTGTTCTCTGGCTTCTCGGACTGCTCGCGAACATCGGCGGGGGCCTTATCCACATTCTTTTGGTCGTCGCAGTAGTCGTCCTGATCTTCCACTTCGTCACGGCGCGACGGCGCGTCTAGGCAGTCAACGCCCAGACAAGAACGTCCCGCAGTAAGTAGGTCCCGCCGCTGGCATTACGCCGGCGGCGGGACCTGCTGCTTTCAGGCTGCTTTGACCAAGGGGAGTTCATCCCAGTGCGTGGTGTACCGGGGCGAGCGCATGTCCCGTTTCATGGTCCAGTCCAATCCGGACCTGATGCCCGCATGCCCCAACCCGATGGCACCCCGCCCGAAGCGACGGCTCACGTCCTCAAGCAGTGGCCCAATGCCGCGTTCCTCATGCCGGTTCTCGAACGGCTCCAGCGGCGGCTGGTTTCCCGTGGGCCGCAGGTCGGTGAGCATCAGGCCCGCCTTGGCATACTTCAGCCCTTCGCGGATGTGGGGCAACAGGGCGTGCGCGGCCTTGGTGAGCAGCAGCGGATCCGCCGTGGGCATGGGCAGTGAGACACACACAGAGGGATAGGCCTGTTCGTTGTCCCTGAAGGGGGAAGTGGCAGCGAATGCCGTAAGGACCTTTGCCTGCAGCCCGTGCTTTGAGAGCCTGGCGCTCGCCTGCTGGCCGTAGATGCTGAGGACCTCACGGAGGCCGGCGGCAGTGGTCACAGGCGTGGCAAAGGACCGGGAGAAGATCAACTGGTCGCGTCCGATCCGTTCCTCCTCCATGGGGATGCACGGTGTGCCGCGCAGTTCCAGGACGGTGCGCATAAGCACCACGGAGAATTTGTCGCGGATCATCACGGGATCCGCCCGGACCAGGTCCATGACGGTGAAGATCCCCAAAACGTTCAGCCGCTTGCTGAGCCGGCCGGCGATGCCCCAGACCTCATCCACCGGCAAACGGCCCATCAGCGCCTGGCGCATGTCAGCCGGGACCGACTCCCACAGGCAGACCCCGCCAAAAGCGGAATTGTTCTTGGCCCACTTGTTGCAGAGCTTCGCCAGGGTCTTGGTGGGCGCAATGCCCACGCAAACCGGGACGCCCACGTGCCGGCGGACTGCCTCCTTCATCCTCCGGCCCAGGGCCAACAGCTCCTCCTCTCCGCCCTTCACGCCCAGGAACGCCTCATCAATGCTGTAAACCTCCAGCCAGGCCGAGTACCTGCCCAGCAGTTCCATCACGCGGGCGCTGATGTCCCCATACAGCTCGTAGTTGCTGGACTTTGCCACCAGGCCCCACTCCTTGGCCCGCGGCGCGAGCTTGAACCAGGGTTCACCGGTGGTGATGCCCAGGGCTTTCGCCTCGGGCGAGCGGGTCACCGCGCAGCCGTCGTTGTTGGACAGCACCACCAGCGGGCGCCCTTCCAGGGAGGGGTCGAACGCCCGCTCGGCGGAGGCATAGAAGCAGTTGACGTCCACGTGGGCGATCTGCCGCATCCGCCGCATGAGGACAGGCTTAGCCACTTTGGACCTCAGACATGGTGCAGGCACCTGGTGGCAACGCCCCAGATGGTCAGCTCGGACAGGGCGGGGACGTGGATGTCCTGGTACTTGGGGTTCTCCGCCTGGAGCACCACCCCGGTGCGGGTGATGCGGAGGCGCTTGACCGTCAGTTCCCCGTCCAGCACCGCGATCACCACGGATCCGTCCTTTGGCTCCAACGCCCGGTTCACGATCAGTTCGTCGCCGTCGCTGATGCCGGCGCCCTCCATGGAATCGCCCGTTACCCGGACCACGAAGGTGCTGGTGATGTCCTTGATCAGGTGTGCATTCAAATCGATCCGGCCGTCGAAGTAGTCCTGTGCGGGCGAAGGAAACCCCGCCGCCACCGCCACGGGCGAGATCAGCACCGAGAACAAGGAGGCACCCGCATCTATCACGCGGGGACCGACAATAACGCCCACAACACACCTTTATTCGAAAATATGTTCGATAGGTTCAGTGTAGCGCCGGAGGCCGACAACGGTCACTCCGCAAGGCCCGAGGCGCCGAGGGGCTAGGCTTGGACCACTGTCGGCTCTGGGGGGAAGCGATGCGTATCTTGAGGTCCTGGTTGGTTCCGGCGGTGATGCTCGCCGCGCTCACGGGCTGCGAGTACAGCGGCCCGGCGGAGGGGCAGGCGGCGAAGGCGTCCACCACGGCGACAACGGCACCCCGGGAGGTGGCCACCGGCCAGGCGGCGGATCCGCGCGCGGCAGAGGTGCAAGCCATGGAGGAATGGTCCCGCCGGCAGCTGCAGCCCGAGCTGCCAGGCCAGCTCGCCGGGTCCACCATGTCAAACACCAGAGTCGCTTACGGCTTCGCCGGGGCAAAACCCGGCCGTTACGACGTTCACTTCACCTGCCAGGGTCCAACGGAGACGCAGCTGTCGCTCACCACCCAGGCCGGGGGCGAGGTTCTCGCGCCCGTCCAGGTCCCCTGCGACGGTGCCGTCTTCAAAGCCCAGGTGGCGCTTTCCATCCGGGGAGTGGAGTTCCTCATGAACCCTGCGGACGGCGCCAAGGGCCGCTACGCCTTCCGGCTGGTGCCAGCCTCTCCAGCGCTTGAGGCCACTGTCCTGCAGGGGACGGGCGGACTGAAGGCCGTGGTCAATGCCGGCCAGGCATCCGCACCCGGACCTGCGGCGGAGCTCAAAGGCACGCTGGGCAGGGATAAGGCAGGGTGCGCCATCCTGCAAGCGGAGGGTGGGAACGATTACACGCTGATTTTCCCCGAGGGAACCAGCCTCGACGGCGGGACACTCGTCCTGCCCGCCGGCCCCCGGCTTACCGGCGGCGATCCGCTGGTCCTCACCGGCAACCGGGTGCCCGCCGACGAAAGCCTGAGCATGTGCCTGAACTACGCCCGGCTCTACTCCGTGGAATCGGCTGCCATCATCCCCTGATGGAAAGGGCACGCCCGCAGGTCCAACGGACGCGGGAGGTACTTCAGGGAAGTACGACGGCGGCCTGCCGCCTTCCGGCGGACGCTCGCTGCCCAAGGCCCACGTAGACTTGCAGGATGCGGCTGGTAGCAAGCGATATCGACGGAACGATCCTCGGGCACGACGGAAAAATCAGCCCCCGCACCATCCGCGCCTTCCACGCCTGCCGGGACGCCGGCGTCGAACTTGTCTTCGTCACCGGCCGGCCACCCCGGTGGCTGCACCCCCTCGAAGAGCAGCTGGGCCACACTGGACGCGTGATCTGCTCCAACGGCGCCGTGGTGTGGGATCTTGAGGCGGACCGCCTGGTCTCTGCCCGCACCCTGGCCATCAACACCGTCATGGAAGTCCGGAGCATCATCAAAAAACTCCGCCCGGCCGCGCTGTTCGCCGCGGAGACGCTCACCGGCTTCCACCTGGAACCGGGCTTCATCGAGAACGAATCCAGCGAACTGCTCGCCGAATTCACCCCTGCGCCGCTGAAGGACACACTCACCTCCGATGACTCCGTGGTGAAATTCCTCGCCATCGTCCGCGACGGCACGCCTGACGACTTCCTCGGCGAGGTGGCTCCCGCAGTCGGGCACCTGGCAGCCGCCACCCACTCCTCGCCCGGAGTCGCAATGCTGGAACTGTCCCTGCCGGGCGTCAACAAGGCTGTCACGCTGGCCGAGTATGCGTCTGCCCTGGGGATTGAGGCGGCTGACGTGGTGGCTTTCGGGGACATGCCCAACGATATCGAGATGCTCCGCTGGGCCGGCCACGGCTATGCGATGGCCAGCGGCCACCCGGAGGCCATCCGCGCGGCAGGGCAGCAGGCACCACATTTCGACGACGACGGCGTGGCCCAGGTTTTGGAGGCCCGGCTCGCTTCCCTGGGCGTGCAGTTTTCCTGAAACCCATCCCGTCGGGCTGGAGCTACCGTTTTCCCAGCTTGCGCTCACCTGGCGTTTACCTTGCAGCCGTAGCGTCAAGCGTGGAGAGCAGGCACCTCCGCCGGCTCAAAGGGGGTAACGATGGCAAGAAGCACCAGGCAGCACGCAGCCGATGGGCCGCTCCGCGCAGCAACACCCGCCCCGCACTGGAAGCAGCTGCGGCAGGGCGACCGCGTCCGGGTCCTCTTTTCACCCGGTTTTGCATCGAGCGGGGTGGTGGACACCATCACGCCGGACCACACGGCGGTTTGGGTCCACCTCGACGGCGGCCGCGGGCGCACCCTGCTGCATTGCAGCGACGGCGTGGACATCCTTCCCGGCGCCGACTGAGCCGCTGGGCTGACCGCAAGTCTGCACTGACTCAGCCCTCGCTCCTCAGGTACGCTCGCAGTGTGACCCTGCCCTTCTTCGAACACCCGGACGACGCCGGGCGGCAGCTGCCCATCGCCATGGCCCACCGCGGGTTCTCGGCCGAGGGGCTGGAAAATTCGATGGCCGCGTTCCGCGCCGGCGTCGAACTCGGCTTCCGCTACCTTGAGACGGACGTCCACGCAACGTCCGACGGCGTGCTGCTGCTATTCCACGACGAAACCCTGGACCGGGTGACGGACGGCAACGGCCGGGTGGCGGAGCTGCCCGCGGCGGAGGTGGCAAAGGCCCGGATCAACGGCCGCGAGCCCATCCCCACCTTCGACGAATTGGTCGCTGAGCTTCCCGGTGCCCGGCTCAACCTGGACGTCAAGGACTGGAGCTCCGTCCGCAGCACTGCGGCCGCGATCGAGCGCCACCAGGTGCACCACCGGGTGCTGGTCACCAGTTTTTCGGACCGCCGACGGCGGGCGGTGCTGAAGCTGCTCAGCCAACCGGTGGCTTCGTCCGCCGGAGTGGCCTCGAATGCCCTCTTCACGCTGCTGGGCCCGGTACTGCCACGCCCGGTGTTCCGGCAATTGATGCGGCGGGTCCTCCGGGACGTACACGCACTACAGGTACCCGTCCGCTATGGACGGATACCTGTAGTCACTGCCGGCTTCATCCGGCGTGCCCATGAACTGGGCCTGGTGGTGCACGTATGGACCATCAATGAGGAGGACGAAATGCACCGGCTCCTCCACCTTGGCGTGGACGGGATCGTCACGGACCGGGCGGACCTGCTCCGCGACGTGCTCCGGGCGCGCGGCCAGTGGCGGCATGCGCCGGGGAACGCCGACCCCACCGGCTGAACCGCGCCCGGCTTACCGAACCTGCCGGGGACTAACCCCGGTCCGCTTCGGTGGGCGCTGTCGCATCGCCGGCCAGGCCGCCGTCGTCCGGCTCCTCGTTCTGCTTTTGGTCGTTCCGCGCCATGTCACTGTGGGCCCTGTCGTTGTCCGTCCCGTCGACGTCCCCGCCCAGCGGGCTGTTGGACACCGGGGCCGGCGCTGCCCCTGTCTTGAGGCCAGGAGCTTTCTGCTTCTCCGCCTCCATCGCGTTTGACCCTTCGCTCAGGGACGAGTGCACTTCAACGTCGTCATTGGGGTTTGCCGGGTCCGGAACATCCGTCTTTTCCGTCGGCTTGGATGTTCCGGCCAGGTCCTCCATGGCGTTTTCCGCTGCCTTGCCGATGCTGTCGCCGATTCCCATGTGACTGCTCCTTCCGACATCGCGTGCCGGCGCCCCAGCGGCGTACCGGCCCTACTCCTCCAGAATTATCAGCATGCTTACAATTAGTCCAGTGCTGGGGAATCGAACCGCAGCCGGAGAGGAAGGAAAGGCAGCATGAGCACTTACCATCCGGAAAATGACCCCGCGAATCCCGACCGTCCCGGGAAGGATAATGTTGGCGCCGCCCAGCCCCACCTCGCTGAGCAGCGCAGCAAAGAGTCGGGCAGTTCGCCGAACCCCGACCCTGCAGAGGGCAATGTCACCGGCTTGGAACCGGGCGGGGGAGTGCCGCCCGGAGAGACGCCACCCGCGGAGGACCAGATGAGCAGGGACCAGGGCCACTCCGAATAGTGCCTGGGTGTCCAGCTGCCGGCGGGCCTGCAGTCTGCCGGCAGCTGGCCCAAGGCACTTTGTCAGGACGCCGTTTTGCCCTGACTCTTCCGCGGCTCGCCCGGGCCGGCCAGGTGGCGCTCCAGGCCATCCATGTCCAGGCGCGTGTTCCAGTTGGCCCAGTCCTCGGGCCGGACGGAGGGCCGGCCCAGCAGGTAGCCCTGTCCGGCGCTGATCCCAAGTTCACTGAGGGCCTTCAGCTCGCCCACGGTCTCGATGCCTTCGGCCACCAGGGTTACGCCGATCTGGTCGGTGAAGTCCACCAGGCAGGACGCGAGGGCGTGCTGCAACCCGTCCTTGTCCACATCGGCGATGACGTTCCGGCCCACCTTGAGGAAATCCGGCCGCAGATGGATCATGCGGCTGAGCGCCCCCGCGCCGCTGTGGGTGTCATCGACTGCGACGCGCAACCCTTTTTCGCGCAGCGGATTAATCGCGGAAATAAACTGCAGGTATTCCTCTTCCGGGATATCCGCGGTCAATTCGAGCACCACCCGGTCGATGGAAAGCTCGATGTGGTCGAACAGTTCCGGCAGCCGCGGGTCCAGGCAGGACGTGGGCGAAATGTTCAACGAAACATAAAGGTTTTCCGGCAAATTGCGCGCCGCTGCAGCAGCGGACCCGAGCGCGGAAAACTCAAGGTTGGCCCCCAAACCCACGGCGGCTGCCTCGGCGAACCACAGTTCAGCGGCGGCCCCGTCGTCGCTGACGAAGCGGGAGAGTGCCTCCGCGCCCACCACGGTTTTTCCTTCGAGCCCATAGATGGGCTGGAACGCGGTCATCAGCATCTTGTTTTCGAGCAGGGCGCTGATCCGGGACGTGCTGCGGATAGCGTCCAACTGCTCAGCGAACTGCGGTGGCAGGGCGGGCGGCGTGAGGCGCATTTCCCTGGCCGTTTCCAGCGTCTCGACGGTATTGGCATCGCTCCGCCGGGTCTCGAGCAGGTACTCCAGCAGCGCCCGTTCGGGCACGCCGGGATTCTCGTCGAGGCTGTTGCTCAACCGCTGCCGGACAGCGGCTCCCGCAGGATCCGTATCCGCCAGGACAGCGGCGATTATTCCCCATGCCTGTACCCGAACCGACATTAGCAACGCCCCCAGTTGACGAAGTAATGACCCGATGGCCCAATTATGTTCAAATTTCCAAACGCCTTATAAAAGTACGGTGCTGAAAGACCCTGAATCGCGCGGCGGCGAAGAACCGGACACCGCACGCTGATCGTATAACGGCGGCTCCAAAAGCGCAGTAGTTTCGCGCTATTGGTTAGCGCTTTCCTGCTGGTCAGCGAGCAGTTCCGGTATCTGCTCCGGCGGCACCGGGCGGCTGAAGTAGTAGCCCTGGGCGCTCCGGCAGCCCAGATCCCGCAGGATCTGCGCCTGCTCCGCCGTCTCTACGCCTTCCCAGACCGCTTCCAGCCCGCACGCCCGGACCAACTGCAGCACCGCTGCCACAAGGGCCGGCTGGCTGGGGTCGCTCTCGAGGCCGGTGATCAGCGATCTGTCCACCTTGACCCGGTCCACCGGAAGGCGGCGGAGGTAGCTGATGGAAGAGTAGCCGGTGCCGAAGTCGTCAATTTCGATGCCCACGCCCAGGCCGCGGAGACCGCCCAGTGAATAGCGGTCCAACTCGTTGCCTTTGACGATGGCCACTTCCGTCAGTTCCAGGACCACCTGCTCCGGCTTGACCCCTGTGTCGTGGAGGGTGTTCCGCACGTCCTCAATAAACTGCAGGCTCTGCAGGTCCGTGGCGGAAATGTTGACGCGCACGGAGAAGGAGCTGTCCACCAACTCGGCGTCAGTCCAGCACCGGAGCTGCTTCACGGCAGTCCGGAGCACCCACAGGCCCAGTTCCGAGATCAGCCCGGCTTCCTCGGCAAGGGGAATGAACTCGTCAGGCATGATGAAGCCGCGGGTGGGGTGGTTCCACCGGACCAGCGCCTCGACGCCTTCAATCCGTCCCGTGGCAAGCTCCACCACGGGCTGGTAGTGCAGCGTCAGCGCGTCATTCTTGATGGCGGCCCGCAGGTCGTCCACCAACTGGCTGCGGAGCCGCCGCATCAGCAGCAACGCCGGCTCGAACCGGTGCAGCTTGTTTTGCCCCTCGGCCTTGGACGCGTACATGGCGACGTCGGCCTCCATCAGCATGTCCTCCGGGGTCTGGCCTTCGCTGCCCACGCTGAGCCCGATGCTGGCACCACAGCGCACGCTGCGGCCGGGCAGCTCAATGGGTTCATTGAGCGAGGCCAGGATGCGGTGCGCCACCACGGCGGCCTGGTCCGCCGACGCCGACGGCATGACGATGGCGAACTCATCCCCGCCCAGGCGGGCAACGACGTCGGACACCCGGACGGCGTTCCGCAGCCTTTCCCCCACGGTGACCAGTACCTGGTCGCCGGCCGTGTGCCCCATGCTGTCGTTGATCGATTTGAAGGCGTCGAGGTCCATCAGCAGGATGGCCGGGCCTTCTTCTGCCGATTCCCGGCCGGACCCCGACCGTGCCTCGAGGGCAGCGCGAAGGGCTTCGATCAGCGCCGAACGGTTGGCCAGGCCCGTCAGGGGGTCCTGCATGGCCATTTTCTGCATCTCGAGGTGTGCCTCGTGCAGGAGCTGGGTGCGGACCTGGACGCGCTGCTCAAGTTCTTCGTAAATGACCTGCAGGTCCTCGGCCAGCAGGTT
Source organism: Arthrobacter sp. SLBN-83 (assembly GCF_006715285.1). Lineage (NCBI taxonomy): Bacteria > Bacillati > Actinomycetota > Actinomycetes > Micrococcales > Micrococcaceae > Arthrobacter > Arthrobacter sp. SLBN-83. Next base: position 1,200,481 of record NZ_VFMX01000001.1, on the reverse strand, counting down.
GGTGCCCATGATGATGGCATCCAGCTCATCCCGGGCCGGTGAAACCTCGATGCGGGAGGTGAGGTCGCCGGAGGCCAGCCGGACAATGCCTTCCAGCAGCTGGGAAAGCCGGGGGTCGTCGTCGGTAAACATGGGCAGTCCTCCTTCGGCGCCTAGTTGGCCTGCACGCGGTCAGTCCTGAGGGGAAGGCAGACGGTGACCGTGGTCCCGGCGCCCAGGGTGGAGTCGACTTCGATGCGCCCGCCGTGGCGGTCCACGATGTCCTTGGAGATGGCAAGGCCCAGCCCCGTCCCCGGGATGGCACCGTTCATGGCGTTGGAGGCACGGTAGAACCTGGTGAAGACGTGGTTGATTTCGTCACTCGAGATACCGATGCCGGTGTCGGCAATCCGGACGGTGGCCCACTTGGAGCCATCCTCGGTGGCGTGGGATTCGCTGCCCACCTCGATCCGCCCGCCCTTGGGCGTGAACTTGATGGCGTTGGACACCAGGTTGGTGAACACCTGCTGCAGCTGCACCTCGTCGGCAAGGATTTCCGGATCCTCCGGCACCGGGTCCACCTCGATGGTCACATTTTGCAGCGTGGCCAATGGCCGGAGCGCCGCGGCCACCAGGTCCAGGGTGTGGCCCAGGCGCACCGGCGCCAGGTGCATCTCCGTGTTGTCCAGGCCGCCGCGCGAGACGCTGAGCATGTCCTCGATGAGCGTCCGGAGCCGCTCGGTGTTGCGGACCACGATGTCCAGCATCTGGTGGACTTCCCGGGACACCGGATGCTCGGTGCTCTCCTGGATCATGTCCAGGTACGCCATGATCGAGGTCAGCGGCGTGCGCAGCTCGTGGTTGACCGTGGCCAGGAAGTCCGTCTTGGCTTTATCGAGCTCGCGCAGCTGCTTCACCACCTGCTGCTGGCTGCTGATCAGGTGGCTTTGGATCAGGCCATAGGCGGCGTTGCCGGCCACGTGCTGGATCAGCCCCAGCTCAGCGCTGGACCAGGTGCGGGGCCGGTCCATCATGGCGATCCAGATGATGCCCAGGGAGGAATTCCCTTCGCCGATGGGCACTGCCAGGGTGGAGGCGGCTCCGGCGACCGCGGCCACGGGCTTGTCGTCTGTCCTGGGCTCGGCCTCGTTCCCTTCGGCGGAGAGGGTCTCGGTCCCCGCCCAGAGCGCGTCCGCCGTGACGCGGGCCTCGTCCTCCCCGGGAAGGGCATCCGCGGGCAGCTCCGCCAGCCCGGGCCGGTGCCATGCGGCCGTGATCACCGGGACCCGGTGGTCCTCGAAGGTGGCCAGGACTACGTGGTCCGCCTTGAAGGTCCGCCCGAATCCGGTAACGACGTGGTTGGCGATCTCCTGGGGATCGTTGGTGGCGCGCACTGCAGCCGAGACCTCGCGCAGCTGCCCGCGCAGCCCTTCGGCCTCCTGCCGGGAGGCGCGGCGCCGGGACACCTGCTCGATCAGCACGGAGGTCCGGTGCACCAGCTCCCTGGGCGCCGGCGGCTTGGTGATGCAGTCGTGGACGCCTGGCGCGTTGGCTGCGCGGATCTCCCGGGGATTGTCCAGGTCCACCATCACCAGGACGGGGACGGTGGAGGCTACGTTTGACAGTGCCGTGGACAAGGCAGCATCGGCGACGATCACCGAGGGTTCGGTGGTGCGCAGCAGGCCGGCGAGGCCAGCGCCGTCAGTTGCTTCGAAGACGCTGTACCCGGCGTCACGCAGTGCCTGGGTGTTGGTGGCCAGCCGGCCGGCGTCGGGATCGGCGACGACAGCGGTCCGGGGCAGGCGGGCGTCACTCGGCACAGCCGTCACGGTGCTCCCTTCCCTCCCAGTTGAGTACATTCTAGGGGGATGGCCGCCGGGCCGGTCTACCAGGGAGGAAGCCCGCTCCACCTCTCCGTTCCCGTCCCGGGTTCACGCGACGTGCGGCGTGGCGCGCCGTAATGTAGCCACGCTGGCCGCGGCTCCCAGCAAGGGAACATATATTTGACCCGTGTCCCCAACGAACTCATCATCCTCGGCCTGGCAGAAGTACCTGATGATCCCCAAACTCGTCAGGCTCTCCCGGAACGCCCCGAAGGACCGGCATAAGGCGTGGGACACCTACTGGGCCGGCATCACCGCCACGGGCCCGGGCGGGGAGGTCCTGTGGGACTCCGGCAGCGACCATGAGTTCCTTGGCTACAAGGACAGCCTCCAGCGCTACCTGGATCCCGCACTTCCCGTGGTGGACACCGGTTGCGGCCACGGTGGTTTTACCCGTGAGCTCGCCGGGATCTTTCCCAGGGTCATTGGCGTTGATGTCTCGCGGCACGCCATCGCCAGGGCGCGGGCGGAGTCGGCAGGCAGCAGCGCAGCATTTGAAGCACGGGACATGACGGCGGAGGATGCAGGCGCAGCGCTGGCCCAATCCATTGGGGCAGGCGACGACGGGGCGAACGTTTTCATCCGGGGCGTACTTCACGTCCTGGACCCCGGGCACCAGAGGGCACTCGTTGAAAACCTCTGGGACCTTGCCGGCCGCCGCGGCACCGTCTTCATGGCCGAAACAAATTTTCAGGGGAACCCGGTGGAGTACGTATCCCACCTCGGGGCCACCACCCGCGGCATTCCTGCGCCGTTGGAACTCGCCATCCGCGGCCTGCCCATGCCGGGGCACTTCGGGCCCGAAGAGCGCGAACGGGTGTTTCCGGCGTCGGCCTGGGAACTCCTTGAGGATGGCCACGTGGCCATCGAAACCAACCCGGCCACCGGTGTTCCGGGACAGGACCGGGTGCCCGGCTACTACGCGGTGGTCCGCCCGCTCCGGTAGGCGCTCCCCGTACCTCCCCTGCCTCCCGCGCAGGGTTTTGCCCCCCCGCCCCGCAAACCGTCCGCAAACTACCCTCCCCTCCCCTTGACAGGGGGTCCGCTCCGGAGGCTCCATAGTAAGTAGACTTACTAGTTGGCCCGAGGTGAAAGGAAGGCGGGCGTGGCAGAAGACAAAGGCAGCAGGAACCGCGAAGCGGATGGAAACGGGGGCGAAGAAGACCTCGGCGCAGGCCCCGAGGGCGGAAAGATCCGGCGTGGACCGGACTCCGCAAAGTCCCTGAAGTACTCGCAGGAAGTCACCTCAACCGAGGATGAGCCAGAGCGTGAAGGCCGCAGCCTGGCCACCACCCACCACGAAGTCATCAAGCGGTGGGCGGAGGAGCGCGACGGCGTGCCCGCCACGGTGGAGGGCACCGAACACGGCGACCACCTCGGAGTATTGCGGATCGACTTCGGTGGCAAGGACGACAAGCTCCGCCACATCAGCTGGGAGGAATGGTTTGACACTTTCGACTCCCGGAAACTCAACTTCATCTACCAGGAACAGCGCAGCGACGGCACCCAATCGAACTTCTTCCGGCTGGAAAACCCCAACCGGGAAGACGCCTAAGCCGCACCCGCGCCCCAGCGCTTGACGGCGCCGGATCATCCTCCGGCGCCACCGCCAACCGCCGGCGCAAGACCTACAGGACAAATCATGAGCAACCTCATTCCATCCGGCGCACTGCGCCGGATGCTGCTGCCCCCCACCTATGGGCGGCATGTCACCTCGGCCACCGAATTCACCATCCTTTCCGTGGAGGTGTGGGCCTCCGGCCTGGTGGTCAACATCCATTTGCCCTCGGATGACGCACCCGAACCGCGGCTCATCCTGCAGGACCACTTCGGCACCGAATACACCCTGCAGGAATCGGCCACCGTGGGTTCCCGCAATCTGCAGGTGTTCGCCCCGTCGGTGCCGCCGGGCACCAGGAGCCTGACCATCCGGTCCGCGGACGACTCCGACGGCCGGCCCGTGGTGACGTTCGCCGTCCCGCTGATGGCCGTCCCGGAAGCACCTGATGGTTCCGGGGCGGCGGTCCGGGATGACGTTGCCGAAACCGGCAGCGAGTCCTACCAGCCAGATTTGCGCCGCCCCGCCTGATCCAACGGCCCGCCCAACCGAGCGAGCCCAACCGACCGAGCCTAACCCAAACGAAAGGCCCGCCATGCCGGACACCAGCAACTTCGCCCCCACCACCGCCATCGTCACCGGCTCCGATTCCGGGATCGGCAAGGCCACTGCCGTGGCACTGGCCCGCGCCGGGATGGATGTCGGCGTCACCTGGCACTCGGACAAGGAGGGGGCGGAGGAGACTGCTCAGGAAATACGCGGCCTGGGGCGCAAGGCTGTGGTCCGGCAACTGGACACCAGTGAACTGCGCGACGCTGCGGGCGTCATCGACGAACTTGCCGAAGAGCTGGGCGGCCTGGATGTCTTCGTCAACAACGCGGGGACGGGGGCAAGCACCAAGTTCCTGGACATGGAAATCGACGACTGGATGCAGATCCTGGACACGAACCTCAATGGCGCCTTCGTCTGCTTGCAGGCCGCTGCGCGGCGCATGGTCAAGGCAGGCAAGGGCGGAAGGCTTGTGGCGGTGTCCAGCGTTCACGAGTTCCAGCCGCGCGTGGGCTCATCCGCCTACGACGCGTCCAAGCATGGCCTGGGTGGCCTCATGAAGACACTTGCCCTTGAGCTGGGCCAGTACGGCATCACGGCCAACACGGTGGCCCCCGGCGAGATTGCCACCCCCATGACGGGGCAGGAGGACCAGGATCCGACGGCGGCGGAGCGGCCCGGGGTGCCACTGGGCCGGCCGGGGAACGCCTGGGAGATCGCCAACGTCATCGCCTTCCTCGCCTCACCGGCCTCCAGCTATGTCACCGGCGCGGGCTGGGTTGTTGATGGCGGCATGCTGCAGATGGGACCGCAGGCGGGCTCGCACATCACCAGCCACGACTGGCGCGAGGCCTAGAGGGGTCCGTGCCGGGAGAGGCGCCGGCACGCTCCCAGTGGTCCCGGAGTCCACATCCCGGATCGGGCAAGCGCTTTCCCGTCAGGTGCTGGCATGATGGACGGCATGCGCATTCTTATCGCTCCGGACAAGTTCAAGGGGTCCCTGACGGCAGCCGAGGCAGCCGCGGCCATCGCCGAAGGGGCCCTGCGGGTGTACCCGGACGCCGTCGCCACCCAGTTCCCCATTGCCGACGGCGGGGAAGGCACGCTGGAAGCGGCCGTTGCGGCGGGCTATGAGGAGCGGCTGAACGCGGTAGTTGGCCCAATCCTGGCCCCGCTCGGCGCGGCCTGGGCCATCCACAAGGGCGACGGCAAGGTAACCGCGGTGATCGAGACGGCGCAGGCGTCCGGCCTGGCTGACATGGAACCAACCCCGGCCAACTCATTGCGCGCCCACAGCTACGGCTGCGGCCAGCTGATCGCCGCGGCGCTGGACGCCGGAGCCACCGAGATCGTCCTGGGCCTGGGCGGTTCGGCCATGACCGACGGCGGCAGCGGCGCCCTGCGGGCCCTGGGCCTGAAGCCACTGGACTCCGCCGGAAACGTGGTGCCCCTGGGCGGCGGCGCGCTGGCCGATGTGGTTGCCCTGGACGCGAGCGGGGTGGATCCGCGGCTGTCCGCCACCACCTTTCGCATCGCCGTCGACGTCCGAAACCCGCTGTACGGTCCCACCGGCGCGGCGCACGTCTTTGGGCCCCAGAAGGGGGCGGACCAGGACGCTGTGGAACTGCTCGACGCCGGGCTCCGCAACTGGGCATCAGTGCTGCGGGAGGCGACGGGCCGGGACGTGAACGTACCTGGCGCCGGCGCCGCCGGCGGCTTCCCGGCGTCGTTCCTTGCCTTCACCAACGCCACCCTGGAAGGCGGCTTCGCGCTGGTGGCCGGCCTCACCGGACTGGCGGACCAACTGGGCCAGGCAGACCTGGTGATTACGGGCGAAGGATCCATGGACTCGCAATCGCTCACCGGCAAGGCACCGATCGCGCTCGCCGACGCGGCCCGGGACCGCGGAATTCCTGTCATCGTGGTGGCGGGCAGGATCCAGGTGACCCTTGAGGAGCTCGCCGGTCACGGCGTGGAGGCGGCTGCCCAGCTGCTGGACGTGGCATCCAGCCCGGAAGACGCGGTGGCGAACGCCGGAAAATACCTGGCCTGGGTTACAAGCCAGGTACTTGAGGGCGCCTAGCCAACGATCGTGGTGTTGCGGCGGCGCCGGAAGAGCAGGATGGCGATCACCACCAGGACGGCCACGCCGGCGATCACCCACGGGGTGTAGTTAAGGCGCGTGTTCTCATTCTGGGCCGACTCGCCCGTGCCGGGGTTGGCCGGACCGGTGGACGCGGTATCCCCGGGAGAAGGCGTGGGAGAAGTGGCGGCCGCCCACGCAGCGCCTGTTGATCCCGAGGCCACCTGTTCCGGGACTGCGTGGCTGGCGGCGGATGCCGGTGCCGCCGCAGTGGCTGCGCCGGCCGGCAGGGCCGGGGCGGCCAGGAGCAGCAGGGCCAGAAGGGTGGTTCGCACGAAGGTTCGCATACAGTCTCTCCTTTTGGGTGGGGCTGGTCGGATTGGTGCTGGTTGGCTCGGGTGTTCAGGTGCCGGTTTCGTAGTGGGGTTCTGCCACGGGCTTTGACTCCGGGGACCCCTTTTGGCGCAAATAGACCGAGGCGCCCACCAGGACGCCCACGGCCAGGAATTCGCTTTGCCAGTTCTGGAAGGACTCGAACCAGAAGCGGCTGCTGCCCAGGTACTGCAGGAGGGTAATGGCCGGCTGGCCGTGGCTTTGCTGGTCCTGGTTGTACTCGTCCACCCCTCCGGCGGCGTGCAGGGCAAATGATCCAAGGAAAAGGGCGAAGAGCAGGATCGACAGGGAGTTCTCGTACAGCTTGAGCACTGCACCGCCGCGCCGGACGGGCCACGGCGTGGCCCTGCTGACAGCCACCTGCTGGGGGTCCTCATCCTGCGGCGCTCTCTTTCCCAGCGGTTTGGACTCACTTGATCCTTTTTGGAAGAGGAACACCGTGAGGACCACGTACATGGCCATCTGCAGGAACTCGGATTCCCAATTCTCAAAGGTGGCTTCCACGAAAGCGCCGGTGCCCAGGAACTGCAGGACCGAGACCGGCGGTTCCCCGTGGGCCTGCTGGTCCTCGCTGTAGGACGCGGCCCCGGAGAGGACCATGCCGACAAAGAAGACCAGGAAGCAAGCCAGGTTGGCGACCAGCAGGCCATGCTCTTTGGCCCATCTACGCATTTTCACTCCTTCTCCTGGGCGGGCGGGAGAATTTTCCCGCTGGCCAGTTTGTTCAGCCGAAGCGGGACGAATACCAGCATGACCACCATGACGCCCAGCAGAGCCCCGCCGGCGGTAACCCCTGCGGACCTTCCTGCCGCGACGTCGAACACCAGGGCGGCAGTACCGGCGCTTAGCAGGGCGATCCCGCCAAGGGCGATCTTGGTGATGGTGTCCGCGCTGGAAACCAGCATCTCCTTGAGCCGCTTCCGGAAGAGCCGCCGGTGCACGCTGACCGGGAGAAGGATAAAGGCCGTGGTCAGGGCGGCGATCACCACGTTGGTGAGGTAGAGGGCAACCTCCCAGTCGTCCAGCTTTTCGAAGCGCTGCTGGAACGGCAACGTCAGCAGGAAGCCGGCCAGGATCTGCACCCCGGTCTGGAGCACGCGCAGCTCCTGCAGGAGTTCCGCCCAGTTGCGGTCCAGCTGCTCCTCGCGGGTTTCATTCCGTCCCGTCCGGCCCGTGTAGTCCTCGACTTCGGACATTGGCCCTCCTTCCACTCCGGCCACGTCCAGGCCTTCTTTCTAATCCTCCCCTACCCAGAAACAAGGCCGACGTTGCGCCTGCGACCACATTTGATAAGTTTACTGATTATTACCTTGGGGTGGTGGACTTGGTCCGCCACTCCGGATAGCTTCGAAGGGCCGGAGCGCGGCGGTGCTCTTCCAACCGAACAGGTCAACCGACACAGGCAGGCGGACTATGAGCGACACGGACAAGCAGACAGACCAGCCGAAAGATCCGCGCGGCGGCTACCACTCCGGACCGTTCCCGGAGCAGGAACAGAAACAGCCCGGACTTACCGCGCCCATGGACCCCAAACCTGACCACGGGGAGCACAGCTACAAGGGGAACGGCAAGCTCGAAGGGAAAGCGGCGCTGATTACCGGCGGGGACTCCGGCATCGGCAAGGCCGCGGCCATCGCCTTCGCCCGCGAGGGGGCCGACGTCGCCATTTCCTACCTTCCCGAGGAGGAAGACGACGCCCAGGACACCGCGGAATGGATCCGGAAAGCCGGACGCCGCGCGCTCCTCTTTCCCGGCGACGGACGGGAAGAGGAATTCAGCACCCGCATCGTGGACGGGACCGTATCCGAGTTCGGCCGGCTCGATGTCCTGGTGCTGAACGCGGCGTACCAGAAGAACCGGGAGAGCCTGGAGACGCTTCCCACCGAGGAGTTCGACCGGGTCTTCCGCACCAACCTCTACTCGCTGCTGTGGTCGGCGCGGGCTGCGGTACCGCACCTGAAGGCGGGCGCCTCGATCATCACCACGGCCTCCATCCAGGCTTTCAACCCCTCACCCGGGCTTATCGACTACGCCATGACCAAAGCGGCACAGGTGGCATTCACCAAAGCCCTGGCCCAGGAACTGGGACCCAAGGGGATCCGCGTCAACGCGGTTGCGCCCGGCCCCATCTGGACACCCCTGATCCCCGCCACCGAGTGGCCGGACAAGCTCCCGTCCTTCGGCCAGGACACGCCCCTGGAACGCGCGGGACAGCCCGCGGAGCTGGCAGCCGCATACGTGCTGCTCGCCTCTGAGGACGGCTCCTACATTTCGGGTGCAGTCCTGCCGGTCACCGGCGGCAAGGGGCTGTAGTCCACAAAAGTTTCACCAGGCCAGCACCATCGGCAACGCACAACAGGAGGAAGCATGACGCAGGAAAACCAGCAGGCTGAACCCGAGACCGCACCGGGCGGCTACGGCACCCCCACCGCCGAACAGGAGGCGGCCGGCACGCAGGGGGGCCAGCAGTCCAGTGGCGGCGGCCAGCAGTCCGGCGGTGGCACGTCTTCGGGCGGTGTGGAGACCAACGAGCCGCAGTCGGGCACGGGCGGAGACCCGCTCTCGCACGATATGGACCTTCCCTCCAGCGCCGCGGACATCGATGAGTCGAATGACGATTCCCAGGGGTCGGCAGGGGTCTCATCCGAGTCCGGCCAGGAAGCCACGGGCATTCCCGACGGAAGCGGCAACGACCTTCCCCAGGAGGAATCCCCCAATGACGACGACGAAAGCTTCGACGCCGGATAAATCATCCTGAACCATAGGCCCCCGTTCCGCTGCCACCTGGCAGCGGAAGCGGGGGCCTTTTGCCGTTCCGGAAGGGGCCGGTCCGGGACTCCGCGGAGTTGCGGCGGGGGATGGCGTGCGAATACATCCCGCACGGCTGGGTACGGAACACGCGAAACCAATTCGCCGGCAACGGGCAGCGGCAGGTTGTGCTGCCCCGCCGGCGCCAACTTCGACGGCAGGAAGGTGGACCGTGGCATGAGGTTTTCGGAGCATTGGGCGCAGCAACTGGACCGGCCGGACACGGCAGCGGTGGATGTCCTGGTGCCCACGTGCAACCGCCCGGCCGAACTCGCCGTCACCCTCGCGGGGCTGGCCGCGCAGCAGGAACCCGGGTTCGCCGTCGTGGTCAGCGACCAGTCAGCGGGGCAACCGGCCTGGGAACACCCCGCGGCCGCCGCGATGGTGCGGGTGCTCGAGGCCCAGGGCCGGCCCGTCACGCTGCTGCGCCACCTCCCGCGCCAGGGACTGGCAGAACACCGGCAGTTCCTGCTGGACCAGTCCACCGCGGACCAATGCCTTTTCCTGGACGACGACGTCTGGCTGGAACCGGGCGCCCTGGCACGGCTGAGCCGGGCACTCGACGAACTCCAGTGCGGCTTTGTGGGAATGGCACCCCAGGGCCTGTCCTTCCTGGACGACCGCAGGCCGGAACAGACCGCTAACTTCAAGGTTTGGGACGGCCCCGTGACCCCGGAGCGGGTCCGGCCGGGCACCCCGGAATTCGAGCAGTGGCCGCTGCACAGCGCCGCCAACCTCAGCCACCTCAGCGCCGAACTGTCACTGCAGCCCGGCCAGTGGGTGCCGTACCACGTTGCATGGCTGGGCGGGTGCGTGCTCTACCGAAGGGAAGCACTGAACGACGCCGGCGGGTTCCGTTTCTGGACGAGCCTTCCGGCCGGCCACGCGGGGGAGGACGTGGTGGCCCAGTGGCAGGTCATGGAACGGTACGGCGGGGCAGGCATCCTGCCCTCCGGCGCGGTCCACCTGGAAGCACCCACCACAGTGACGGACCGAAGCGTGGAGGCGTACGACGTGGTCCTTGGACAGGAGTCCGCCCGCACCCCCTAGGGGAGCGTTGGTAGTGCCTTAGTGGCCCGGGGTTGCCGCGAGTTTCAGGCCAAACCCCACCAGGACCGTTCCGGTGATGCGGTCCACCACCTTGATGCTGCGCGGACCCTTGAGCCACTTGGAAGCGAACTGGGATCCGAAGATGAGCAGCGTGAACCAGGCCATGGTAAGCAGGCAGTGCACGCAGGCCAGCACCACCCCCGTGAGCAGCGGTGACGTCCCGGCAGGGATGAACTGGGGAATGGTGGCGATGTAGAAAACCCCCACCTTGGGGTTGAGCAGGTTGGTGCCCGCCCCGGTGGCCCAGCCCCTCAGCAGTTGCCCGTTTGCCGCAGCAGCTACCGCAGCCTCAGTTGGCCTTCCCGGGGTCCCGGCCTTGCCCCGGCTCTTCCACAGCAGCGAGACGCCCAGCCACACCATGTAGGCGGCACCGGCCAGGGTCAGGACGCGGTAGGCAAGTTCGGAGGCTGCCAGCAGGGCGGAAATGCCGACGGCGGCTGCCACCCCCCAGATCATCGCACCGGTGCTGATGCCCAGGGCGGTGGCGAAGGCGTACCCCCGCGTCCTGGTGATCGATGAGCGCAGCACGAGCGCGGTGTCGATGCCCGGGACCAGGGTCAGGAGTCCGGCCACCACTGCAAAGGAAAGCACAGCCTGGGTAAGAGTCACTCCTCAAGGGTAATGGGGGACCCGCGCTCAATTCCCGTTGCGGCCTGCTGCTGCTTCCAGCGGGTACGCCACGTAGGCGAAACGTTCGGAGTCCGGTGACCAGCTGTTGACGTTGAGGGTGCCTTGGCCACCGAACACCGGCCAGGTGTGCAGCGGCGCCGTCCAGTCGCTGGTGGACACCAGGACGACGTCGACCGGCAGGTCCGCGGGGTGGCCCCGGGTTCCAGCCGGGAAGCGGATGTAGCTGGCCAGTCTGCCGTCAGGGGACAGGTGCGGGAACCAGTCGACGGTGCTGCTGTCCAGCAACCGCTCGAACCCGCTGCCGTCGGGCCGGATCCGGGCAAGCTGGGCGTGGCCGGGAACGCTGCTGAAGGATTCTGTGTTGAGGTAGAGCCAGTCTCCCCCGGGGGAGTACTCGGGCCCGTCGCAGTGCCCTGGACCCACCTCCACGTCGTGGGAAGCTCCGCCTGCTGCCGGGATGGTCCGAAGCCGGCCGGGTTTGCTGAAGTCCCCGCCCTCGATGTCCACGTACGCCAGCCGCCGGCCGTCGGGGCTGACACCGTGCAGGAAGTGCCGGGACCCGTCGTGGTCCGTGATCCTGGTGGCCGAGCCGCCAGCAAGGGGTGCCCGGTAGATATGGCCGTCGTCGCCTGACAGGAAGACTCCGCTGCCATCCGGGTCCAGGACATGGTCGTTGTTGAGCTCCGGGATGCCGTCGAGCGGAACCTCCGCGATGGCACCGGACGCCAGATCGAACCGCCACAGCCTGCCATCTCCATTGAGGATCAATGCCCGGCCATCGAGTGTCCAGTTAGGTGCCTCGAGGAGTATATTCCTGGTGGAGTATACGGGTTCCTGCTCCCCCGACATTGAGGCAACCCACACTTCGCAACGCTGGCCCGGCTGAAGCCTGCGCACCGGGTTCAGTCCTTGCTGCTGAACGCGGCGTCGAAGCTGGTTTGGGAGGCGGGGAAGTCGTACTTCTTGAGGTTGGCGAGGGCTTCGGGGGCGCCGTGGAGGCGGTCCATGCCGGCGTCTTCCCATTCGATGCTGATGGGGCCGTCGTAGCCGATGGCGGCCAGGGCCCGGAAGGAGGCTTCCCAGGGGACGTCGCCGCGGCCGGCGGAGACGAAGTCCCAGCCGCGGCGGGGGTCGCCCCAGGGCAGGTGGGAGCCGAGGACGGTGTTGCGTCCGGTCTGGCGGATCTTGGTGTCCTTGCAGTCCACGTGGTAGATCCGGTCTTTGAAGTCCCAGATGAAGGAGACGGGGTCGATGCCCTGCCACATCATGTGCGAGGGGTCCCAGTTCAGGCCGAACGCTTCGCGGTGGCCGATCGCTTCGAGGGTACGGACGGTGGTCCAGTAGTCGTAGGCAATTTCGGAGGGGTGGACTTCGTGGGCGAAGCGGACGCCGCATTCGTCGAAGACGTCCAGGATCGGGTTCCAGCGGTCGGCGAAGTCCTGGTAGCCGGCGTCGATGACTTTTTCCGGGACGGGCGGGAACATGGCCACGTATTGCCAGATGGAGGAGCCAGTGAACCCGACGACGGTGTCCACGCCGAGGGCTTTGGCGAGCCGGGCGGTGTGCTTCATTTCCTCGGCGGCGCGGGTGCGAACGCCTTCGGGATCGCCGTCGCCCCAGACCTTGGACCCCACAATGGCCTGGTGGCGGAAGTCGATGGGGTCATCGCACACGGCCTGGCCCTTGAGGTGGTTGGAGATGGCCCAGACTTTGAGGTTGTACTTGTCCAGGATCTCGAGCTTGGACTCGACATAGCCGGGCTCGTCCCAGCGCCAGGCGTCCAGGTGGTCGCCGGAGACCGCGATTTCCAGGCCGTCGTAGCCCCAGCCGGAAGCAAGCTTCGCGACTTCTTCGAAGGGCAGGTCGGCCCACTGGCCGGTGAACAGGGTGAAGGGGCGGGACATAAGGGGTCCTTAACTTGTGGGCGTTAGTGGCGGACGACGGTGAGGGTGCTTTTATTGGCGGCGGATTCCTCCACGGCGTTCAGCACGTACTGGACGTTCAGTCCTTCTTCAAACGACGGCGAGGGCTGGGTTCTGTCCTTGATTGCGGTAAGGAAGTCGCGGATTTGGTGGGTGAACGTGTGTTCCCAGCCGATGATGTGGCCCTGCGGCCACCACGCCTCGAGGTAGGGGTGCTCGGGTTCGTTGACAAGGATCCTGCGGAAGCCCTGTTCGCGGACCGGGAGGGTGGCGTCCAGGAAGCCGAGTTCGTTGAGGTTTTCCAGGTCGAACAGGAGGCTGCCCTTGTCGCCGTAGATTTCGATCTGGAGGCTGTTCTTCCTTCCGGTGGCCACCCGGGAGACCTCCACTGAGGCGATGGCCCCGGAGGTGAGGGACAGCGTGGCCCAGGCGGCGTCGTCGACCGTGACATCTTCGGTGCCGTCCTCCCCGGGGCGCTGGTTGATGAAGGTGTTGAGCCGGCCGGACACCTCTGTGACCTGGTCCCCGAGGAGGAACAGGACTTGGTCGATGGCGTGGGAGGCGATGTCCCCGAGCGCGCCGGACCCGGCGGTTTCCTTGCGCAGCCGCCAGGTCATGGGCGCCTGGGCGTCGGACAGCCAGTCCTGCAGGTAAGCCGCGCGGACGTGCCGGACCCTGCCGATCCGGCCTTCGGCGATGAGTTCCTTCGCCAGGGCGAGGGCGGGGACGCGGCGGTAGTTGAAGCCGATCATCGACTGCACTCCCTTGGCCCTGGCCTTGGCAGCGGCGGCGGTCATGAGTTCGGCCTCGGCCAAGGTGTTGGCCAGGGGTTTTTCGACCAGCACGTGCTTGCCTGCTTCCAGGGCTGCGATGGCGATCTCGGCGTGCATCCAGCCCGGTGCGCAGATGTCCACGATGTCGATGTCATCCCGGCTGATCACCGTTCGCCAGTCCGTGGCCGATTCCGCCCAGCCATACTTGGCCGCGGCCTCCGCGACGGCGCCGGCGTCCCGGCCCACGAGGACTCTCTGCTCGAAGGCCGGGACGTCGAAGAAACTGGCCACGTTCCGCCACGCGTTGGAATGGGCCTTACCCATGAAGGCGTAACCGATGGCGGCGACGCCCAGCGGGCGGGAAACCGGGCGGGAGGCCGGGGGTTCTGACGGGGGTGCGGGTGTGGTCATGATGCGTTCCTGCTGGCTTCCTGCTTGCTGGAGAGGTGTGGCCGGGTTAGATGGTTGCGGTTTCCGGTGCCCAGTCCTCGGGGAGGGCGGGGGATGCCGGGGCGGAGCTTTCCACGTTGATGAACGTGCCGGAGTCGATGGATTCCGAGATGGAGACCATGGTGTCCAGGACGTGGTAGGCCAGCTCACCGGTCGCGCGGTGCGGGACGCCGGCGCGGAGGGACCGTGCCATGTCCAGGACGCCCATTCCGCGGCCGTTGGCCGGCCCGGTGGCAGGAACGGTGGTCCAGTCCTCGTCGCCGGCTCGCCAGAGCTTGATGTCGCCGGTGAAGTAGTTGGGGTCCGGCAACGAAATGGTGGCCTCCGTGCCGGTGATTTCCACGAAGCCCATGCGGGTGCGGGGGGACTCGAAGGAGAAGACGCTGTGCGAGGAGGCACCGGATTCGAACTGCGCCATCGCCGAGACGTGGGTGGGCACCTCGACGGTGAACTCCTCGCCGGCCTTGGGGCCGGAACCGATCACGCGCACGTCCTTGGCCTTGGAACCGACGGCGGCCACCTTGCGGATGGAACCGAAGGCCTGCACCAGGGTGGTGAGGTAGTACGGGCCCATGTCGAACAGGGGCCCGGCACCGTGCTGGAAGAGGAACGCAGGGTTGGGGTGCCAGGACTCCGGGCCGGGGGTCTGGAACGTGGTCATGGCGGTCAGCGGGGTTCCGATGTCGCCGCGGCGGATCAGCCGCAGCGCGGTCTGCAGGCCCGCGCCCAGGAAGGTATCCGGGGCGCAGCCCAGGCGGATACCGGCGGCGTCGGCGGTCTTGAGCAGGCCCAGCCCGGATTCGCGGTCCAGGGAGAACGGCTTTTCGGTCCAAACGTGCTTGCCGGCATTGACGGCGGCGGTGGCCACCTCCACGTGGGCCGCGGGGATGGTGAGGTTGACGATGATCTCGACGTCGGGGTGGTTCAGGGCCTTGTCCACCCCGCCCCATTCGGCGATTCCGTACTCTTTGGCACGCGCCTCGGCTGCTTCCTCGAACAGGTCCGCAATGACGTGGACCTTCAGGTCCGGGAACGCGGTGAGGTTGTCCAGGTACTGCTTGCTGATCACGCCGGCGCCGATGACGCCGACGCCTACGGGTCCCTTGCGGGATGCTGTGGTGCTCATGCCTTGACTCCTTCGCCTGCGGCGTTGAGGAAGGACAAGCTTTCGTTGATGCCCTCGAAGATGTCGCCGGCGTAGTCGTCGAACTCCACCACGCCCACCTCGAGGGACTTTGCGGCGGCGATGACGTCCATGACCGGCACCTTGCCCTGGCCTGCCGGCTGCTGGGCCTTGTTGTCCTTGTTCAGCGGGCCGTCCTTGATGTGGATGAACTTCACCCGGTCGCCAAGCCGCTGGAGGAGTTCCACGGGGTCCTGGCCTCCGACGGCTGCCCAGTAGGTGTCCACTTCCAGGACCAGTTCCGGATCCAGCAGCGACTCGAAGTACTCCAAAGCTGTGCGGCCCTCGATGGTGGACTCCAGCTCCCAGGCATGGTTGTGGTACCCCACCCGGATGCCATACTCCGCACCCTTCTTCGCGGCCGTGTTCAGCTTTTCGGCCGTGGCCTGGATGTCTTCGGCCTTCTGCCAGTGTTCGGCCGGCAGGAACGGATCGATGACGGTGGTGATGCCCAGTTCCTTGGCGGCCGCGAAAATCTCGTCCTGGTCCTGGCTCATCAGGGGAGCGTGGCCGGAAGGTGCGGTGAGGCCGTTCTCCTTCAGGGCCGCGCCAAGCTCCTTGGCCGTGGCCACGAAGTTGTACGGCTCAACCTGGGTGTAGCCGATCTCCGCCACCTTTTTGATGGTTCCCGGAAGGTCCTCCGAAATGGCGTTGCGGAGGGTGTAAAGCTGCAATGAGTAAGACATGGATTTCCTTTTTGGAGTGGTTGTTCAGAGGAAGTTGGGGAGTCAGCGGCCGGCCAGCGAGCCGCCGATGCCGCCGACGCTGAAGTACTTGTTCAGGGTGGCGAAGACAATCACGGGCGGGAGCATCATGACCACGGCCAGGGCCATGACCGAAGTCCAGTCTGTCGCGTTCTGCTGGAAAAAGGACTGCACACCCATGGGAAGGGTGAAGATTTCGTTGGAGCGCAGGAACACGATGGCTACCAGGTAGTCGTTCCAGGCCAGGAGGAAGGCGAAGATCGCGGTGGACAGGACACCCGGAAGCGAGTTCCGCAGGACCACCCGGGTGAAGGACCCGAAGACGGAGCAGCCGTCGATCCAGGAGGCTTCCTCCAGGCTGATGGGGATGGAATCGAAGTACGCCGCCATCATCCAGGTGGCCACGGTCATGGTGGACCCAACGTAGATGATGGTCAGGCCCAGGAGGTTGTCCACCAGGCCCATGCCGGCGAACAGGATGAACAGTGGCACCACCGAGGTGATGATGGGCAGCGACTGCATCACGAACAGCAGCAGCGAGTAGCCGGAGACTGCCTTGCTGCGGCCGCGGGAGAGGACGTAGCCGGCAGGGGCGGCCACGGCAACGGACACCACCACGGTGGAGAGCGTGGTGACCAGGCTGTTTTTCAGCCAGGTGGCGGCCAAGGTCTTGGAAAAGACGTTGCTGAGGTTTTCGAAGGTGAAGCCGGTGGCGGTGCTGTTGGGTCCGGGCGTGAAGGCCAGCAGCACCGTGACCATGATGGGTACCAGGACAATCCCGGTGATTATCAGGATCGCGGCGAACCGCCACCAGCGGCCGCGCTGGCCGGCTTCCGAGAGGGACCTGCGCCGTTTGCCGGCATCGATGCCAAGAGACGGGCCGGATTCGGGATGGGCGTGGAGGACTGCGCTCATTATTCGACGCTCGACTTTCGGATCTGGCGGTACAGGATGACCGAGATGACCACCAGGGTCATGGTCATGAGGAAGGCGATGGCCACGCCGGGGCCGGTGGCGAAGTCCTGGAACACGGTCCGGTAGGCCAGGACCACCAGGGATGTGGTGGCGTTGACCGGGCCGCCGCCGGTGAGCAGGTAGATGGTGGGGAAGTCGTTGACGCAGAAGATGGTCATCAGGATCCAGCTGATGTAGGTGGAGCGGGCAATCAACGGCAGGGTGATCTGGGTGAACTGCTGCCAGCGGCTGGCGCCGTCCATGCTCGCTGCTTCATAAACGGTGGTGTCCACGGACGCCAGCGCGGCCGAGATCATCATCATCATGAACGGGAAGCTGACCCAGACCTTGAACACCATCACCGTGATGGAGGCCAGGTTGGGATCGGCGAGGAAGAGCGGGGTGCCCATGCCCAGGTTCCGGAACAGCGACGGGATCAGGCTGTCCGGGGTGGCCACCAGCCAGTTCCATGCGGTGGATGAGACCACGATGGGCACCACCCAGGGCAGGAGCAGCAGGACCTTGAACGTGCCGGCGGCCGGGATCTTGGTGCGCAGGAGCAGGGCCAGGCCGAGCCCCACCAGCCAGGACCCGAAGACGCCCACGATGGTGAACCACAGCGTGAACTGGGCGGCCTTCCAGAACGCCGGCGAGGTCAGGACGGTGGCGAAGTTCTGCCCGCCCACGAAGTTGCCGGTCTGGAGCAGGTTTCCGTCGTGCGTCGCCTGGACGGCGGCGTAGATCAGCGGGTAGCCGTGGATCAGGACAAGGAGGACCACGGAGGGGAGCAGGAGCCAGAAGAATGTCCTGGTGGCCTGCGCCGAAAGCTTGCTCTTGCGTTTTCCGGGGACAGCCCCGGACCCGCCGGGGGCAACCCCTCGGCGGGCCCGGGACAGGCCGGACTGGGTGGTGGCGCTGGACATGGGCGCTCCGTCCTACTTCTTCAGGACCGATTCGAGGCCGGACTGGAAGGTCTGCAGGGCGGTCTTGGCGTCCGACTTCCCAGTGATGATGGTCTGGCTGAACTGGTTCAGGGCCTGCCCGCCGTCGAGCGCTGCGAGGTTGGCGTTCAGCTTGCTGCCCTGGGCAGCGAAGGTCTTGGCGATGGGCTGCCAGTCCTTGACGATCTTGACGTTGTTGGGGTCGTTGGCGAACTCGGGAATCTCTGTGATCGACTTGAAGACCGGCAGGGCGGACATCAGCTTCTTCTGCCACAGCTGCTTGAGCTGGCCCAGGTAGTACACCAGGAACTCCTCCGAAGCGTCCTGCGACGGGGTGTTGGTGTACATCATGATGTTGTTCGGGAACACGATGGTGGCCTTGTCGCCGTGCGGGCCCTTGATGGGGTCAGCTACCAGGAGGTCGCCCGAGGTGTCGCCGACTCGCTGGGGCACGTTCACCTGGAACAGGCCGTAGCCTGCCTTTCCATCCTTCCACTGCGCCGACATGTTGTCCGTGGTGTAGCTGACCGCGGCGGGATCGATGATGCCGTTGGACACGAGTTCCAGGACGAACTCCATGGCCTCGACGTTGCGGTCGTTCATCAGGTCCAGCTCGCCGTCCTTGTTCCAGACACCGCCGCCGTTGTTGACCATCATCATGATCATGGAGTGGTTGGCGTAGTTGTTGCCCGCACCGGCGCCGGTGGTGAAGCCGAACGCTCCCACCTTCTTCAGGGCCTTGCCGGCTTCCAGCAGGGACGGCCAGTCGGTGGGAAGAGCCACATTGGCCTTCTCGAACAGGGACTTGCGGTACCAGAAGACGCGCATGTCCAGCTGCCACGGGACGGCCACGTAGCCCTTGTCCGACTTGAACGGGTCCAGCACGCCGGGCAGGAAGTCGTCGAACTGGCCGTTGGCCTTCAGCTTCTCGATGACCTTGTCCGCGTAGGCGATCTGGCCCTGCTGCTCGAACTGGAAGGCCTGGAAGCCGCCGCCTGTGGACACAGCCGGGCCCGTCTTGGACGCAATGGCCGAGGAGAAGGTCTGGTAGAAGTTGTTCCACTGGATGATCTGGTAGCTCGCCTTGGCGCCGTTGGCACCGTTGAAACCTTCCGCGATGCCCTTGGCGGCGTCGTTGTAAGCCGGTGTTGCCCACGGCATGTCCCAGAACTTCACGGTCCCGCCGGCTCCGCCTCCGCCGCCGCCCTGTGAGGCCGAACCGCCGCCGCAGGCCGCGAGGAGGGGTGTTGCGGCAGCGGCAGCCGTCAGGCCCAGGAAACCGCGCCGGGAGAAGGAGCGGCGCTGATCGGAAGTTGCGTTCATGATGTGTCCTTTCGGGACCGCTTGCGCTGTGCGCCGTTGGTGCGGTCCTGCTCATCGTTGAGAGTGGAGGTGGGACTGGACTGCTTTTTCGGTTGCGTATCGGTTGGGGCTGGTTACGTGGCAGCGAGGGTTGCGTAGAGGTCGGTCAGCCGGGCGAACCCGGCCAGATCGTCCGGGCTGGTGCCGGCGCGAAGATGGTCCTTCAGGCGCCGCCACGCTGACCGGTGGGCGGATTCGTAGAGCGTGGGAAGCCAAAGTTCACCGTGGGGGCCGGTGACCCGCACTTCGGCGGGCCAGGCGGCGTCCGGATCGGGAACCTGGACGCTCACCCCGCCGTCGGCGGTGTAGAGGCGGATGTCGACGCCGGCCGGCCGCGCAGCGGTCAATATGCCCTGGGCGGTGAACGGGGCTCCGTTGGCAAGTCTGCCGCCCACCGTGTACCCGGTGGCACCGCTGCGCAGGACGCGCAGGGCGTCGAGCGGCCCGCAAACGACCAGCAGTGCAGCGAGATGGTCGGCAAGGAGCCGCTGCGGATCCGTGCCAGGTGCCGCCGTCGCCACACTGTCCAGCAGTGACGCGGTGCCTGCGGCGCTGCGCACCGCCTCACGGGCGTCCGGTTCCGTGGAACCACCCACCAGGGCGGGGTTGGAGCCCCAGCGGAGATCAAGTACGACGGCGGTTCCTGCGGAGCCTGCCGCGGCTGCCAGTTGCGTGGTGTCTTCGGGGACGGGGTTGGCCACCACGATCCCGCGGGCACCCGCCGTGACGGCACTGGTGGCCTCGGCGCTCCAACCGGGGCCGCCCGCGATCACCAGCACATCCGCGGTACCCGGTTGCGTGTCCTGGGCGGGGCCGAAGGTTTCAGGCAATGAAGCCATGGTTGGGATGACAGCCCCGGCTTCCCGGGCTGCCGTGCCCGCCGCGACCGTGTACTGGGCGCTCATGCCGAAACTCCTGCTTCTTCTGCGGCGCCCGCGTATCCTGCCGCGGCGCTTGCAACCGTTGCATCCGCGATCGCCAGGGCGAAGGTGAGGTCGTCAATCAGGGTTTGGGCGGAGGGGGCAGGGCGGGTTCCCCGTGCGAGCCCAGCGAGTTCACGCCATTCACCCTCGTAGCCGTTGTGGCCGTACGGGCCGAAAACGCTGGTTTCGCTTCCGTTGCCACGGGAAATCATGCCGACTGCGGACCCGGCCTGGACGTAGGACGGCGTGAAGTCGATGTGCAGTGCAGCATCATCCCCGATGGCCTCGAAAGTCCATTCCGGCTTCCAGGTGCTGTTCATGACGGCCCGCAGTTCAATGACGCGGGTGGGAGTGCGGAGCGAGACTGCGTAGCCGAACGGGCGGACGTGGAACACGTGGAGGACCTCGATGTCCGCGAAGTCGGGCGTAAACCGGCGCACCAGGGGCAGGTCGTGGATGGCCAGCCCCATGATCCCGCCCTGCAGTGCGCCCTTGATCACCTCGATGTCCGAGTAGTCGGGGTTGCCGGCAGCGGGACGGGTGATGATTTCCGTTGCGAAATCCTCGAACCGGGCATTGGGCGGCAACACGATCGACGAGCGGATGGTGTGCACCTGCCCCGGAAGGTCGCCCCAGTTCTGTTCAGCCGCGAGCCAGCCCGGATCGAACGTGTGCATCGCCCCGACGACGATCGGAACGGCGGTCTCGGTGCTGACCGCCGAGATTCGGGCAGCTTCTTCAGCGTTCATGGCGAAGGGCTTCTCGCAGAGGACGGCTTTCTTGCCGGCCCTGCAGGCGGCGATGACCTGGTCTGCGTGGAATTGGTGCGGACTGCAGATCGCCACGATGTCCACGGCGGGGTCCGCCAGCAGGGCGTCCATGCTGGTGCCGGCAACCGCGCCCACGCGGGCGGCCACGGAGGAGGCCACTGCGGGGTCCACATCCATGATGTGCCGCACCTCGAAGACGTCCTGGAGGCGGGCCAGGGCCGGGAGGTGGATGGCCTGCGTGACCGGTCCGGCGCCGAGGATGCCGACGCCGAGGGGCCTGTCTGCGGGCGCTGCGTGCTGGGACAAGTTCCTACCTCTTTGTAAGCGGACTCGGGAGTGCCTGGCCATCACTGCCGCCGATGCCAGGCATCGGCTTCGCGGATGTGCCGTGAGTCACAACCTAGGACGACTTTTGACGCGCGTCAAGCAAAAGTTGTTTGTTGCGCGTCATTCTTCTGCCGTGATGACAGCAAGAAGTAAGAGTGTTATGACTTAGACATGACTCAAGCCACGGGGAAACAGGCCGCGAAGGACGCTGACGTCGGCAGCCTGTCACGGGCGGGCGACCTCTTCCAGCTGCTCCGGGACGGCAGGGCCCGCACCCGGGCCGAGCTGGCCCTGACCACCGGGCTGGCCCGTTCCACCGTCGCTTCCAGGATTGACGCACTGATGCTGTCCGGCCTGGTGGGTCCGGCAGGGGAGGCCCTCTCCAGCGGCGGAAGGCCGCCGTCGCGCTTTGCCTTCAACCCATCAGCCCGCCTGGTCCTGGCCGTGGATGTGGGTGCCACGCATGTCATCGTGGCGGTCACCGACCTTGGCGGCACCATCCTTGCCGAACACCGGCTGGCACAGCAGGTGGCCGATGGGCCGGAGGTGGTGCTGGACCGTGTGGTGGCGCAGGGCAAGGAACTGCTGGCCTCGGTGGGACGCAGCGTGGGGGAACTCGCCGGGATCGGCATCGGGCTGCCCGGCCCGGTGGAACACGATACCGGCAAGCCCGTGAAGCCGCCCATCATGCCGGGGTGGGACGGGTTCGATGTGGTCAGCTACGTGCAGCGGTCCCTGCCCGTCCACGTGCTGGTGGACAACGACGTGAACATCATGGCGCTGGGGGAGCAGTCCGCGCACTGGCCCGAGCACAGCAACTTTTTCTTCGTGAAGGTGGCCACCGGCATCGGCTCCGGCATCATCAGCAACGGGGAGCTGCAGCGCGGTGCCAACGGCACGGCAGGGGACCTGGGGCATGTCCAGGTGGCGCGGGGCGCGGACGTGCTGTGTGCCTGTGGAAACTATGGGTGCCTGGAGGCGCTCGCGTCAGGTCCCGCCGTCGTTCGCTCCCTGAAGGATCAGGGACTTGATGTGGCAATAGGCGCCGATGTGCTCCGGCTCGCCGCCGACGGCAACCTGCAGGCCATCCAGGCCCTGCGCCAGGCCGGGCGGGACATCGGCGAGGTGCTGGCCACCGTGGTCAACCTGCTCAACCCGTCCGTCATCGTGGTGGGCGGCAGTGTCGGCGAGACGGGGGAGCACCTGGTGGCCGGCATCCGCGAGGTGGTGTACCGGCGTTCTCCGCCGCTGGCCACCTCGCACCTGCGCATCAACGTTTCGCGGGCCGGCGCCCATGCGGGCGTGCTGGGGGCAAGCCAGCTGGTCACCCAGTACGTCCTGTCGCCGGCCATCATCGAGGCGACGCTGACGGCCGCAGCAGCCGGGTAGCGCCGGGGAATTCCCGGCGCCACCCATGGCTTTAGGCCTCCGCCTCCGCCTCCGGTGCCTCGGTCAGGCGCAGCGCGGTTCCGCCGTAAGCGGGCAGTTCCAGGAAGAAGCTGTGCAGGTCGTCCACCTGCCCCACGGTCTCGCCGCTGAACAGGTCCCGGACGTTGGCGCCGGACGGCAGCTCGTTGGACTGGATGCTGCCGGCGATGTCCTGGCCGGAGAAGTTCAGCGCCGTTACCTGCAGGGCGCCGTCCTTGAGCCGGTTCACCAGCACCAGTGCCCCGCGGTTGGAGACGTCCGGCACGTCCAGCAGCGTGCCGGTGGCGATTTCGTTGTCCTCACGGACGGCGAGGATCCGCTGCAGCCGGCGTGCGAACGAGTCCGGGTCCTTCAGCTGTTCAGGCAGCGGCCCGTACAGGCTGCGGGCCCGCGGCATTCCGGCCGATGAGGTGGTGGCGTCCGGGCTTGTTCCCATGAGGTCGTGGGCGCCGCGGTTGATCCAGCGCGTATCGCCCTGGGAGGTGAGTTCCCGGACCCTGCTGCGGTCCAGGGCCATGATGCCGGTGAGGTCCCAGCCGGAAAGCGCGAAGACGCCGGGCTGCAGGGCGTTGTACATGGCCAGGAGCAGGTGGACGTCGCGGATCTGGGCTTCCTGCTCCGGGGTGACGGCGTCCGGGTCCTGGATTCCCAGGGCGGCCATGATGAAGCTGACCGAGGTGCAGGCAATGCCGTTGGTGGTGAAGACGGCGTTGTAGGGTGCGTTTTCGCCGGTGAGCCGGTCCCGCAGGGTCTGCTGGATCTGTTCGGCCAGTTGGGCGCCGGTCAGTTCTTCGCCGTTGAGCTCGAACATCTCGTCCCGGTGCCCGGCAGCGAAGTGCAGGAGTTCGTAGGTGAGCTCGTCATGGTTCTGCAGGGCATGCACCAGCGAGGCCTGGTCCACGCCGATTTCCCGCGACAGGCGGAGGGTCAGCCGCAGGAACTCGGTATCGCCGGTGACCAGGGAGTAGTGGTACGCCGGCCGGGTGATGAAGTCGTAGGAGAGGTCCGGGCCGGACTCCGAGGTTGCCTTGATGTCGTCAATGGTCAGGTTCAGTTCCTGGAAGGAGAACCCGCCCACCTTGCGGATCATGGAACCGATGAGTTGGTTGGCGGCCTCGGAGAGGGGGTGGCCTTCGGACCAGCCGGGCTGTTCCTCGGCGCTCTTTTCCACGCCCAGGAAGCCGTTGGCATCCAGGCGCAGCGCCCCGGTGCCAAGGTCCACGAGCGAGTGCAGGGCATCGCCCACCACCAGCCGCATTCCGGCGAAGGTGGGGTCCAGCCAGTTGATGGAGGGCTGCCCGGCCTTGAAGTAGTGCAGGTAGACCCAGCGGCGGGTCTTGCCCGTGGTGTCCACGATGGGCCGGGTGACGCTCCAGTTGGTTTCCTTTACCCCGGGCTCGTAGAAGATCACGCGTTGCAGCCGGCCGATGATGTACCCGGCCTTCTGCAGCGCCTGCTCGGCGTCCGGGCTGAGGTTGACCGAGTCGGCCCCTTCCGGGACGTCTGGGAGCAGGTTCCAGTCCTCCTCCGGGATGTCGATCATGTGGTAGATGCCGGGGTAGTCACGGAAGTTCATTTCGGCGAGCCGGAAGTCGGCTCCCTTGCCGGTGTGGCCGGGGACGATGTCGTCGATGATGGTGCCCTCGTGCTCAGCAGCCACCTCGCACATCCTTCGGAACTCGTCCTCGGTGCCGAAGACCGGGTCGATGGCCATGCTGATGCGGTCGAAGTGGCCGTCCACGCTGGGCGTGTGGGACCAGCCGCTGATGCCGCCGGCAAGTTTCACGGGTCCGGTGTGGATGCCGCGGATTCCGATTTCGCGGAACGCCTTCCACATCTCCGGGTCACCCAGGGCGGAGAGGAATGACTGGCCGGTGGGGGTGATGAAGGACAGCGGGTAGGCGGTGAACCACACGGAGGCGCGTTCGACGGCGGCACGCGGGTTTGGGTGCGCGTACGAGTTTTGCCACATGCTGGCCTGCCCCGACAGCTGGCGTGCCAGCGTGTTGGCGTCCCCGAGCATGGCCTGGTTCCGCAGCCACTCCACGTAAGCCGCATTGCGCCCGTCGAATTCGAAGGACGGCTTGCTGCCGACGAACTGCCGCCTCCGTGCGATGGGACGCAGAGCCTTGGGGCGGGCCGCGAAGAACTGCTCGTCGAACGTGACCTCAAGGTCCGGTGACGGCTCCGCCGCGTCCTCTTCCACTTCCATGCTGGCCTCCACGGCCTCATCCGCTTCCGAAGTACGCTCGCTGGTGCCCGGCTCCCGCATAAGCTCCTCTTTCCATTGCTCGTTTCCGTGCTGGCATGGATGCTCCAAGACCCCTTGCTCAAGGTCAGGTACCCATGCGGGCAGGGAGTATTCGGTGTTCCCTCTCCCGATGCTACTGCGCAGCGGGGCCGGCGGAAGGGACACCGGCGTGCCGCTCATCCCTAACCCGTTGAATCCCCCTTGTTTCCCCGTTGTTCCCCACCAAGGCCCTTTGGGGTCGTATTCTTAGTGCAAGGGTTTTGCAGTGGGCCGACGCGCTGATAGCAGGGCTGGAGCATGGCCGCTGATCCCACGGGGCAGGTTGGCTGGGGACCGCTTCCAGTTACCCCGGAGCCGGTTTTCGACAGCAAGGACGTTGAAGACTACCTCTGGGAAGTGACCCGCGACTTCATGGCGGGTATCAAAGGTGAGCGCCGCAGCATCAGCTGGGCGGCCACCCTCTTTCGCCTGGGCAAGGCACGCACCCTCGCGGCCAGTACCGAGCAGGCAAGAGAGGCTGACCGGGAGCAATGTTCGTTCGCCGACGGACCGGTGATGGAAGCCGTGCGCTCCGGGGAATTCGTCCTGCTGTCGGACCTGAGCCGGGACCGCCGCTGGCCTGGGTATTCCAGCGCCGCCGCCGTCCACGGCGTGCAGTCACTGCTCTCGGTCCCCATCCTCACTGAGGGCGCCACCAGCGCCGCCATCAATCTTTACGCGCCGTCTCCGCACACCTTCACCAGTGACGACCTGGTGCACAGCCAAAGTTATGTGCGCCAGGTGGCGCGGGCCCTGCGTGTTGTGGTCCGGGTGGCTGAGCGCGCGGAAGCAACGGCGGGTCTCGCCGTCGTCCAAAGCTCCCTGGTCCTGGTGGACCTTGCGGTGCGCAGCCTCATGAACGAATACGGGCTCACCCGTGAGGGTGCCCTGCGGTTCCTGCAGACGCAGGCGCTGCACCACGAACTGGACCTCCGGGACGCGGCACTGAATGTAGTGGCTCCCAGCGGAATGGACCGCGGGGCCGGGCAGCCTTCGGGGCTGCGGCAGGAAACGTACGACGGCGTGTCGGAGCTCCCGCGGCCGTCGGCGGCGGGGCGTGACTTTCCAACCGGAACGTCGCCCCGCAAGGACGCGGCGGCGGGGAAGGAACCCCCGTCAGCTGCAGAAGGGAGGACGGCATGACCATCGAGAAGCAGGAACTGCGCTCCATTGAGGCAGGACCGGCCAGGCACCCCTGGCACCGGTTCGTCGCGCTGGGGGACTCCTACACCGAAGGAATCGGCGACCCCGAACCGCACAGCCTGGGCGGCCTGCGGGGCTGGGCCGATCGGGTGGCGGAGGAACTGGCCGCCGGCCAGCCTGATTTCGCCTATGCCAACCTGGCCATCCGCGGCATGCTGCTGAGGCAGATCCTCGACGGGCAATTGGCGCCGGCCCTGGAACTCAAGCCCGACCTGGTTGCCATGTCCGGCGGCGGCAACGATATCGTGTTCCGCCACGGCGACCCGGACAAGCTGGCGGAAAAGATCGACGAGGCTGTAGGGGTCCTGGCCGCCACGGGTGCCACCGTGCTGCTGTACGCCGGCCCCGACTGGGGGAATACGCCGGTCTTCGGCAAGATCCGCGGCCGCGTGGCGATCTACAACGAGCACCTGCACAGGATCGGGGCCCGGCACCACGCCATCATGGTTGACCTGTGGTGCCTGCCTGAGCTCCAGCACGCGCTGATGTGGGACCCGGACCGGCTGCACCTGTCCCCGCTGGGCCATCACTCCGTTGCCGTCGCCACCCTCAACGCCCTGGGCGTGCCACACGCGCTCAAGCCACTCCAGCCGCGGCCGCTTCCCGCCCACGGGTGGACGCAGGCCCGGGCCGAGGACCTGGTGTGGGCGCGGCAGTACTTCGTGCCATGGGTACTGAAGCGCCTGCGCCCGCACCAGTCTGACGACTCCCTCGCGGCGAAGCGGCCGCTGCCCGGTCCGGTGTTCGGCCTTGGCCGTCCAGGTCCGTTCCCGCCGGGCCACCCCGTCGCAGGCCACCCCGTCGCGGGCCGGCACACCGGAATGGCCGGCGGGCCCGCGCCGGAGGGCCACGCGGCCTAGCGTCTATTCGCCGGGCGCCCCCCGGGCGCTCGGCCTTAGCGCTTTTTCGGTGCGCGCTTCGCGGCTGCCTTCATCGCGGCCTTGGCCGCGGGAGGCAGCACGGCCTGCTCGGTTTCGGGCTCGGCCACTGTTCCGCGTGCCTTCGCGATGGCCTTCATGCCGTGGTAGATCACCAGCGCGGCAGCGGAGCCCAGGGCGATGCCGGTGAACTTCAGGTCGCCGATGGTCCAGGTGTAGTCAGCGATGCCGATGATCAGGGCTACGGCGGCTGTGGTCAGGTTGACGGGGTTGGAGAAGTTCACCTTGTTCTGCACCCAGATCTTCACGCCCAGGATGCCGATCATGCCGTAGAGCATGGTGGCCGCGCCGCCCAGTACGCCTGCCGGGACGGTGGCAATCAGTTCGCCGAACTTCGGCGAGAAGCTGAGCAGGACAGCGAACATGCCCGCCACCCAGTAGGCCGCCGTCGAATACACCTTCGTGGCCGCCATGACGCCGATGTTTTCCGCGTAGGTGGTGGTGCCGGAGCCGCCGCCGAAGCCGGCCAGCATGGTGGCGGCTCCGTCAGCCATCAGCGCCCGTCCGGAGACGCCGTCGAGGTTCTGCCCCGTCATGGCCGCCACCGACTTCACGTGGCCGATGTTCTCTGCCACCAGTACCAGGACCACCGGGACGAACAGGCCCAGGACGCCGATGTGGAACTCGGGCGTCTGGAAGTGCGGCAGGCCCACCCATGCTGCGGCGTCCATCTTGTCGTACTTCACCTCGCCGCGGAGCATGGCCACGATGTAGCCCACCACAACGCCCACCAGGATGCTGAGCCGGCCCAGGATCCCGCGGAACAGGACGCTGACCAGGATGATGGTGACCAGCGTGACCAGGGCTGTGATGGGGGCGGCATCGAAGTTTTGCTTGGCGGCGGGAGCCAGGTTCAGGCCGATCAGGGCCACGATGGCTCCGGTGACGATGGGCGGCATCAGCCTGTTGATCCAGCCGGCCCCGAACTTTTGCACCACGGCACCCACCAGGGCCAGGGTGGTGCCTGCCAGCACCACGCCGCCCAGGGCTCCGGGGATGCCGAACTGCGCCTGCGACGCGGTGATGGGCGCGATGAACGCGAAGCTTGAGCCCAGGTAGCTGGGAACCCGGCCCTTGGTGATCACCAGGAACAGCAGCGTGCCGATGCCGGAGAAGAACAGCGTGGTGGCCGGCGGCATCCCTGTGATGATGGGAACCAGGAAGGTGGCGCCGAACATGGCCACCACGTGCTGCATGCCCACGCCGATGGTCAGCGGCCAGGCCAACCGCTCGTCCGGGGCAACTACCTGGCCGGGCTTGATGTTCTTGCCGGTGCCGTGCAGCTTCCATTTGATTCCGAGCATGCTCATGGGAAGGAAAGCCTTTCAAGGGGGATGCCGCGAATGGGCGAAAATCGACTCGCTCCAGAATACCGCCAAGTTTTTCGCGTAACCCTGCTGTGTTCAAGGTCACCCGGCGTCACGGGAAGAGGAGGAAAGCACTTGAAGTTGCAACTATGGAAAGCAACAGAGGCCACCCCGGCAGGCGGGCGGCACAGCGAAAGGTAAGCCAATGACCATTGCCCATGACGAAGCAGTAATCGATTCGGCAGCCGTGGACGCCATCTTCGCCCAGGCCCGCACCGCCAACTCCTTCACTGGCGAGGTGACCGAGGAGCAGGCGCAGGCCATCTACGAGCTCACCAAGTACGGCCCCACCGCCTTCAACTCCCAGCCCCTGCGCGTCACCTACGTCCGCTCGCCCGAGGCCCGCGCCACCCTGGTGGACGCACTCTCCCGCGGCAATCAGGCCAAGACCGCCTCCGCCCCGCTCGTGGCCATCCTCAGCTATGACACCGACTGGGCCGGCAAGTGGGACAACTTCCTCCCCGGCTACAACGCCCCCAAGGCCATGTATGACGCCGATCCCGCCCTGGCTGCCGCCACCGGCAACAACAACGCGCACCTGCAGGCCGGCTACTTCATCCTTGCCGTCCGCTCGCTCGGCTTCGCCGCCGGCCCCATGACCGGCGCCGACTTCGATGCCATCGACGCCGCCTTCTTCCCGGCCGGCGACCAGAAGAGCTTCCTGGTGGTCAACATCGGCCAGCCCGGTGAAGAGGCCTGGGGCGAAGCCAAGCCGAAGTTCTCCTACGACGAGGCCGTCCGCACCGTCTGACTTCTTCCCCGGATGCTCTATCACTTATGGTCCCTATCCAGCCGAAATGGGAACCATAAGTGATAGGGCATCGGTGTTTAAAAGGCGTGCGGTGGGAGACTGGGGTATGCCGGTGCGGAACCTGATCTTTGTGGCATTCGTGGAGCCCGTTGCTGAGGGCCAGGTTTTCCCGCGGACGGACTGGCCGCTGCACATCGCCCTGGTGCGGTTTGACGTGAGGTTCGACGCCGGCAGCCAGGACAGCACGGACGTCACCGAACGCATCGCCGGGCTCGCCGGCGGCCCCGCGACCACCGCGCTCGGGGCCGGGCTGACAGTGGGCAAGGATGCTGGCTTCGGGCGCAACGGCTCCGTCCCCGTCAACCTTGTGCAACCGCATCCAGCCCTGCAGGAACTGCACGAGCAGCTGGTGCAGGCGGTGGTGGATGCGGGCGGCAGGATCCTCACCCCGCACCACACCTTGACCGGCTACCGCCCGCATGTGTCCCACCAGGCGGGCACCAACCAAGCCGGCGCCGCCCCAACCAGCGCGGATACTGAAGCCAAACGCCTTCACCCGGGTGACGCCGTCGTGCTTGACCGTATTGCCCTGGTGGACATGGCTCCCGACGGCGACCACACCATCCGCCGCATCCTCCGGCTGTGGAGCCGGGACGGTGGAAGCTAGGCGATGACGCTGTCCACCAGGGCCTTGGCCTCGGCCTGGACCTGCTTCAGGTGGTCCTCGCCCTTGAAGGACTCGGCGTAGATCTTGTAGACGTCCTCGGTGCCGGACGGGCGGGCGGCGAACCAGGCATTCTCGGTGACCACCTTCAGGCCCCCGATGGGTGCGCCGTTGCCCGGGGCTTCGGTGAGTTTGGCGGTGATGGTTTCGCCGGCCAGTTCCGTGGCGGTGACGTCCGCAGCGGAAAGCTTGCCCAGCTTCGCCTTCTGGTCGCGGGTGGCTGCGGCGTCGATCCTTGCATAGACCGGGGCGCCGAACTGGTCCGTCAGGCCCTTGTAGAGCTGGGACGGGGACTGGCCGGTGACCGCGGTGATCTCGGACGCGAGCAGGGCCAGCAGGATGCCGTCCTTGTCCGTGGTCCACACGCTGCCGTCCAGCTTGTTGAAGGATGCGCCGGCGGATTCCTCGCCGCCGAACGCGCCCTCGCCGGAGAGCAGGCCGGGTACGAACCACTTGAAGCCCACCGGCACCTCAACAAGCTTGCGGCCCAGGCTCTCAGCCACGCGGTCGATGATCGAGGAGGATACCAGGGTCTTGCCCACCACTGAGGCCGGGTTCCAGCCGCTGCGGTTGCGGTAGAGGTAGTCGATGGCCACGGCCAGGTAGTGGTTGGGGTTCATCAGGCCGCCGTCGGGGGTGACGATGCCGTGGCGGTCGGCGTCGGCGTCGTTGCCGGTGGCCACGTCGAAGGCGGGCTGGCCGGATGCGGCGGCGTCGGACATGCGCTGGATCAGCGAGGCCATGGCCGACGGCGAGGAGCAGTCCATCCGGATCTTCTCGTCCCAGTCCAGGGTCATGAATGCCCACTGCGGGTCCACCGTGGGGTTCACCACGGTGAGGTCCAGGTGGTGGCGCTCGGCGATCTCGCCCCAGTAGTCAACGGAGGCGCCGCCCATGGGGTCGGCACCGATCCGGACGCCTGCGTTGCGGATGGCATCCAGGTTCAGGACGGACGGAAGGTCGTCCACATAGCTGCTGAGGAAGTCGAACTTGCCGGTGGTGTCAGCTGCCTGGGCTTCCGACAGCGGGATCCGCTTTACGCCCCGCAGGCCGTTTTCCAGCAGTTCGTTGGCGCGGTTGGCGATCCAGCCCGTGGCGTCGGAGTCTGCGGGGCCGCCATGCGGGGGGTTGTACTTGAAGCCGCCGTCGGCCGGCGGATTGTGGCTGGGGGTGACCACGATGCCATCCGCCTGCGGTGCACCCGGCGCGGCCTTGCGGTTGTATGTGAGGATGGCGTGGCTCAGCGCCGGGGTGGGGGTGTAGCCGTGGCGGGCGTCCACCAGGACCTGTACGCCGTTGGCCGCCAGCACCTCCAGGGCCGAGTTCTGGGCCGGCTCGCTTAGTGCGTGGGTGTCCTTGGCCAGGAACAGCGGGCCGGTAACGTTCTGCGCTGCCCGGTATTCAACGATCGCCTGGGTGATGGCCACGATGTGCTGCTCGTTAAAGGAGGCCTTGAGGCTGGAACCCCGGTGCCCGGATGTTCCAAACACCACGCGCTGCCCGGGATCACCAAGGTCCGGTGTGATGTCGTAATACGCGTCAAGGAGCGCAGTGATGTCAACAAGGTCCTGGGGTTGGGCAACTGTGCCCGCGCGGCTAGCCATGGCTCCAGCATGCCAGAACCTGGCAGGAGGCAAAACGACCCGCCCAGAATCCGGACCCTGTGACACGCCATGACGACTGCAACCAAGTAGTCCACCTGAGTACAAGCCACTGAAAGTACCTATATACCGGGCCTTTCCCGCACTGCTACTTTCGGAAAAATTCCACGAAAACAAGCGGAGGGAACGGACGACGGCGGCCCGCCGCCCTGGTCGGTTCCGGCAAGGAAACGGGGACGTCCAATGGGGGCAGGAGACGGGGCAGCGGAGCAGTCCAGGCTGGCGGCCGAGCGTGTTGCCCGGCTGAAACGCCGGCTCGACGAGGCCGAACGCTCCACCAAGTCGTGGGATGCCGGGGCCGTGGGGGAGCGGGTGGTGGCGGACAAGCTCAGCGAACTGGTCCCGCACGGCTGGTACGTGCTGCACGATGTCCATTGGCCGGGCCGCCCCAAGGCAAACCTGGACCACGTCCTGGTGGGTCCCGGCGGGGTGGTGGTCATCGATTCCAAGAACTGGACCGGAGAAGTCCGCGTGGCGTCCGGCGTGCTTTGGCAGGGCCGCTATGCCAGGACCCAGGCCGTGGAAGGCGCGCTGGCCCAATGTGCTGCCGTGGCTTCAGTGCTGGCTCCGCCGCACCGCAGGCTGGTACGTCCGCTCATTTGCATGGCCGCGCAGCCGGACCTGTTCGGGGTGACCGACTCGGACGTCGCCGTGGCCGGTTTCCAGCGGGTGGTGGGGGCCATCGAAGCGCTGCCGGAGGTACTCGACCAGCAAGCAGTGGTAGGAGTGTACGCGCATCTGGGCCAGCAGCTCACCCATGAGCAGGAGCCGGGCATCACCGCCCTCCGGAACGTGCGGCCGGGAACCGTGGTGCGGCCGGCAGGAGCACTTCCGCCCGCCGCCCCCTCGACAAACCCGCGGGGAAAGCCGGGTTCCGGCGAGGATGCGGACCGGAGCCGAAGTGTGTCGAGGCACCCCGCCGGCCGTGCCCTGCCTGCGAAGGGAACGGCAAAGGGAACGCCGGCAGGAAAGTCCGCAGAAAGCCGGCAGGCGGCCCCGGGACACCGGGCAGGAACCCCCAGGGGACCCGTCCGCCATGGCCGGAACGGCAAAGCGCAGCAGCACGGCAGCACCAGCGGAGGAAAACTGGCGCTGCTGGCGGCCTTCGTCATTTTCGCCGTCTATTTCCTGCCCTACTTGGGCCGGTAGCTTCCCCCGGATCACCCGGCCGCAGTTGGTCTTTGGCTGCACTGCGCACCGCAGCGGTGAGCCGGGTGAGCCGTTGAGAATCGAGCGTCCAGGCCTGCCAGTAGAGCGCCACATCCTGGTAGGCAGCGTCCTCCAACCGGACCAGGGCGCCATTGGCCAGCTCACCGGTGAGCTGGAGTTCGGGGATCATGCCCCAGCCCAGCCCGGCTGTGACCGCGGCGAGGAATCCCTGGGAGGACGGCACGGTGTGCGTGGGCGGAGACTGCTGCACGTTTCTTGCGGCCAGCAGCTGCTGCTGCAGGTTGTCCTTCATATTGAATTTCAGGACCGGCATTGCGGACCAGTCCAGGCCCCGGGAGGTGGAAAAGCGCCGGCGCAGTCCCGGGGCAGCCACCGGGATGTACCGCATGGAGCCCAGCAGCTCCACCCGGCAGCCGCTCACGGGAACGGGGTCCGAGGTCACGGCCCCCATGACGTCGCCGTTGCGGAGCAGCTGGCTGCTGAAGCCCTGGTCCTCCACGTGGAGATCGATGATGGCGTCCTCCCACCCGGCGGCCTGCTGCAGGACGGGGACAAACCAGGTAGCCAGGGAATCCGCATTGATGGCCACCGGCAGGTGGGCCCGAATGTTCATTCCTGAACCAAGCGCCGCCGACGTCTCCGCCTCCAGTACCTGCACCTGGCGGGCCATCCGCAACAGCAGCGCACCGGCGTCGGTGGCCGTGCAGGGCAGCCGGCGGCGGACCAGGACCTGGCCCACGGAGGCTTCGAGGGCCTTGATCCGCTGGCTCACCGCGGAGGGCGTGATCCGGAGCAGGTCTGCCGCTGCCTCGAATGTCCCTTCATCGACAACGGCCACGAGGGCTTTCAGGTGCTCCAGGTTCATGAAGAAATTCTAACGATTCCCAAGAATCTGTTATTTGCCTGCATGTCCCCTGGATCCTACCGTCGTATGTGTGTGGACCGCAGGAATAACCGGAACGCTGACAGGCCTGGCGCTGATTGTGGCCATCGGTGCGCAGAACGCCTTCGTGCTGCGCCAGGGCATCCGCCGGGAGCATATCGGCGCGGTGGTGGCAGTGTGCATGGCGGGCGACGCCCTGTTGATTGTGGGCGGAACCGCGGGCATCGGTGCGGTGGTCACCCACTTCCCGGAAGTGCTGGAAGTCCTGCGCTGGGCCGGGGCCGCCTACCTGCTGTGGTTTGCGGTGCGGTCCTTCATGGCTGCAATGAAGCCCTCCGTCCTAGCCGAGCAGGCGCCCCGGTCAAGGAATTCGGTGGTGGCCACCACGGCCGCCCTGACCTTCCTCAACCCCCATGTCTATCTGGACACCGTGGTGCTGCTGGGCAGCCTGGCCAACCAGCAGGGCACCGACCTGCGCTGGATCTTTGCCGCCGGTGCGGTGACCGGGAGCGTGCTCTGGTTCTCCGGACTGGGTTACGGGGCCAGGGCGTTGGCAGGCGTGCTCAGCAGTCCCCGCACTTGGCGGTGGATCGATGGGGCCATCGGTGTGCTGATGGTGGTCCTGGCCATCCGCCTGGCGCTGCACTGAAGTAGGCTGTAGCCAGATTTACAGGGGAGAAATCATGAACAACCAGCCATCCCAGGGACCTGACTACCAGCGCAGCGGGTCTTCACCGTGGCCCGGCTACCAGCCGCCACCGCAGAATCAGGGGTCCGCCTACGGCCAGCCCCAGTACAACCAGGGCCAATACAACACGGGACAGTACGGCCAGTACAACAACACCCAGTACGGCCAGCCCCAATACTTTGGCCAGCCGTACTACGGCAGGGCCGTCGAACCGAAGACCCTGAGCATCGCCAGCATGGTCTGCGGCATCGCCTCGGTGATCATGGGTTGGCTGTTGCTTCCCCAGTTCGCCGCCATCATCACCGGCCACATGGCCCTGCGCCGCGAACCCTCCGGCAGAGGGATGTCCATCACCGGCCTGGTGTTGGGCTACCTCTGCCTGCTGGGCTACGGCGCAGTCTGGCTGCTGTTCATCATTGGCGTGACCGTAGCCGCCACCAGCGGGTCGAATACCGGCACGTTCTAGCCCGGCACCTTTTAGCCCGGTCCTCAAAAGTCCCCACCGGATGGTCAGTTCCCCTGCACAGGGCGGGGGGACTGGTCTGTGGGGCGGGCAGTTGTCTAACGCGGCGTTGCTTCGCTCCCCTAGCGGAGCAGTTCCACATCCGAGACGAGCTCGATGTGCGCCAGCATGGCCTTCGCGGCGGCGTCCGCGTCCTGCGCGCGGATCGCGTCGGCGATATTGCGGTGCGAGGCGAGGGACTGCTCGGGCCGCCCCGGCTGGCCCAGCGACTCCATCCGGGTTTCCAGGATCATCTCGGCGATGAAGGCCATCAGCTGCGCCAGTACCGAGGAGTGGGCGGCGGCGGTGACGGCCTGGTGGAACAGTTCATCGCCCTGGGCGCCGCGGTCGCCGTCGTCGATTTCCTGTGACATGACGTCCAGGGCGTTGTCGATGGCGGCCAGGTCTGCATCGGTCCGGCGTTCTGCTGCCAGGGCGGCAAGCTTGACCTCCAGCGTGCTGCGGGCCTCCACGATTTCCGGCAGCCGGCTCTGGTGCTCGCGCAGGCCCTTGACCACCGAGGCCACGCTGGGCCGCCGGGCCAGGACGGCCCCGGTGCCATGCTGCACGTCGATCACGCCGAGCACCTCCAGGGCCACGAGCGCCTGGGCCAGGGTGGCGCGGGAAACGCCAAGCCGCTCGGCGAGGTCTCGTTCCGCTGGGAGGAGGTCGCCGGGCTTCAGCTGTGCGGACTCGATGTAGGCAAGAATCTGCTCCACCAACTGCTCATAAAGTCGGGGGCGCGAGACCCGCTCCAGGCCCAGCCGTGCTGTCTTCTCCACAAAGCCTCCCTAGGACGTACCGGATCAGGATACCTGCTTCGTCTATTGACAGATAGACTCACTGTCTAAGAGGCTAGTCCAGTGAGCCAGTAACTCACGTCACACTCGTCGCACCCCAATGGAGAACCAACGATGTCCGCTCCTGTCTTATCGATCATCATCCTGGCGGCGATGTTCCTGCTCGCCACCGTCCTGCCCCTCAACATGGGCGCACTTGCCTTCGTGGGCGCCTTCCTG
This sequence comes from Arthrobacter sp. SLBN-83, assembly GCF_006715285.1. NCBI lineage: Bacteria > Bacillati > Actinomycetota > Actinomycetes > Micrococcales > Micrococcaceae > Arthrobacter > Arthrobacter sp. SLBN-83. The sequence continues at coordinate 1,164,555 of NZ_VFMX01000001.1, read as the reverse complement.
CTCGGCGCCGTGGTGCTTGGCATGTCCACCAACGAGATCCTGGCCAACTTCCCCGGCGGTCTGTTCCTGACCATCGTCGGCGTCACCTACCTGTTCGCCATCGCGCAGAACAACGGCACCATTGACCTGCTGGTCCGGGGCGCGGTCAAGCTGGTGGGCAGCCGCGTTGCCCTTATCCCGTGGGTGATGTTCGCCATCACCGCCGTCATCACCGCCGTCGGCGCACTGTCTCCCGCCGCCGTCGCCATCATTGCCCCCATTGCCCTGAGCTTTGCCGGCAAGTACAAGATCAGCCCCCTGCTGATGGGCATGATGGTCATCCACGGCGCCCAGGCCGGCGGTTTCTCGCCCATCGCGGTCTACGGCGTCACCGTCAACGGCATCCTGGCCAAGACCGACCTCGCTTTCAGCCCCACCGCGCTGTTCCTCTCAAGCCTCATTTTCAACCTGGTCATCGCCCTGGTGCTCTTCGTGGTCCTGGGCGGCAAGAACCTGATGTCCTCCAAGGTGGGCCACTTTGTGGAGCAGGCAGCGGAAGCCCGCATGGCCGTCAGCGTCGGAGCCAAGGCGGCCGGCGGCGACGTCCCCTTCAAAGGCTTTGGTTCCGGCATGTACGGCCCCCGGGACCCCGCCGGCGACGGCGTTGCAGCCACCAAGGAGCGCAAGGACCGGATCCCGCAGTTGGTCACCATTGCCGGGCTGATCGTGCTGGCCGTCGTGGCGCTCGGCTTCAAGATGGACGTGGGCTTCGTGTCCATCACCATCGCCATCGTGCTGGCCCTCGTCTCGCCCGCCGCCCAGAAGGGCGCCATCAACAAGATCAGCTGGTCCACCGTGCTGCTGATCTGCGGCATGCTGACGTTCGTCGGTGTGCTGGAGGAAGCCGGCACTATCAAATTCGTCTCGAGCGGAGTGGCAGGAATGGGAATGCCGCTGCTGGCGGCCCTCATTATCTGCTTCATCGGCGCCATCGTCTCCGCCTTCGCCTCCTCCACGGCCATCCTGGCAGCGCTCATCCCGCTGGCCGTCCCGTTCCTGTCCACCGGCGAGATTGGCGCCGTCGGCGTTATCTGCGCCCTCGCCGTCTCCGCCACCATTGTGGACGTCTCGCCGTTCTCCACCAACGGCGCCCTGGTGCTCGCCAACGCCCCGGAAGGCGTGGACAAGGACCAGTTCTACAAGCGGATCCTCGGCTACAGCGGAATCGTCATCGTGGCCGGCCCCGTCCTGGCATGGCTGGCACTGGTGGTCCCCGGCTGGCTCTAACGTCCACCGCACCCCAACGCAGCCTGTTTTTAGAAAGGAAACCCACACCATGAGCACCGAGAACCGCCAAGGCCCCCTGGCTGGGCACACCGTCGTCGACCTCAGCCGGGCACTGGCCGGACCGCACGCCGGCATGATGCTGGCGGACCTCGGCGCCCGCGTCATCAAGGTGGAAAACCCCGGCACGGGGGATGACACCCGCGGCTGGGGCCCGCCCTTCGTTGGCCCGGAGGACGACCTCCAGTCCACCTATTTCATGTCCTGCAACCGCAACAAGGAATCCATCACCCTGGACCTGAAGAGCGCCGACGGAAAGGCGGTCCTCCGCCGCCTGCTGGAACGGGCCGATGTGGTGATCGAGAACTTCCGGCCCGGCGTCATGGACCGGCTGGGCTTTTCCACCGCCGCGATGCATGAGCTCAACCCGCGCCTGGTGATCCTGTCCATCACAGGCTTTGGCCACGACGGGCCCGAGTCCCAGCGCAGCGGCTACGACCAGATCCTGCAGGGCGAAGCCGGGCTGATGTCCCTCACCGGGTCGGGGCCGGACGACCCCCAGCGCGTGGGAGTGCCCATTGCCGACCTGCTCTCCGGGATGAACGGGGCCTTCGGCGTGCTGGCCGCCCTGGTGGAGCGGAACCGGACGGGCCAGGGCAAGGTGGTGCGGACCTCGCTGCTGGCCTCGCTGATCGGGGTCCACGCCTTCCAGGGCACCAGGACCACGGTTGCGGGCGAGGTTCCGCAGGCCCAGGGCAACCACCACCCGTCCATCGCCCCCTACGGCCTGTTCAACTGCAAGGACGGGAGCGTGCAGATCAGCGTCGGCAGCGAGAAGCTCTGGCAGTCGTTCGCCGCGGCCTTCGGCCTGGACCCGGCGGCCCCGGGCTTTGCCAGCAACGCCGAAAGGGTGCGCAACCGCGCCGAGGTGATTGCCGCCGTCGAACGCGCCTTCGCTGAGTATGGCGCCGAGGAACTGCTGCAAAAACTGAACGACGCCGGGATCCCGGCAGGGAAGGTCCGCTCGCTGGATGAGGTATACGCCTGGGAGCAGGTGGCGTCCCAAGGGCTGGTGGTGGATGTTGAGCATCCGCTGCTGGGAAAGGTGAGCCTGCCAGGGCCGCCGCTGCGGTTCTTCGCCCCTGGCGACGCCGCCGAAACAACGGAAAAGCACCATGACGCCCCGCCGCTGCTCAACGAGGACGGGCCGGCGATCCGGGAGTGGTTGGGGCTCACTTCTGCGGCTCCCGGGGCCGAATAGCATGGCGACGGCGGAGAAGGTGCGGCACTTGAAAGCAACCGAACTGCTGGATGCAGTGGTGGACCCGGGTTCGTTCACCTCCTGGGACACCGAGCCGGAACAGCCGGCCCTGTCTGAGGAGTACTCCCGCGACCTGGCCAGGGCCCGCGAACGCAGTGGCGCCGACGAATCGGTGATCACCGGTGCCGGGCTCATCCGCGGCCGCCGGGTGGCGCTGATCGTCAGCGAATTCTCCTTCCTTGCCGGCTCGATCGGGCATGCGGCGGCACAGAGGGTCGTTGCCGCCGTCGAACGCGCCACCGCGGAGGGCCTGCCGCTGCTGGCCGGCCCTGCATCCGGGGGGACGCGGATGCAGGAAGGAACCCTCGCGTTCCTGTCGATGGTGAAGATCACCGGCGCCGTCCGCGCGCACCGCCAGGCCGGGCTTCCGTACCTGGTCTACCTGCGGCACCCCACTACCGGCGGCGTTATGGCGTCCTGGGGTTCCCTGGGGCACATCAACGTGGCCGAGCCCGGCGCACTGCTGGGTTTCCTGGGCCCGCGGGTGTACGAGGCGCTGTACGGCGAACCGTTCCCGGAGAACGTGCAGGTTGCCGAGAACCTCTTCCACAAGGGCTTGATCGACGGTGTCGTGGAACCTGGTGAGCTTGCCGACCTGGTGGGACGTGCACTGGACATCCTCTCCGCGAAGGAAGGTGCCGCTGCCGCGCTGCCTGCCCCGCCCGAAACCCTGAAAATCCGGCCTTCCACCGTCGATGCCTGGACGTCCATCGAGATTTCCCGGCGGCAGCGGCGGCCCGACCTGCGCCAACTACTGAAGTTTGGGGCCAGTGACGCACTGCCCCTGAACGGCACCGGGCAGGGGGAGAAGGACCCGGGCCTGCTGCTTGCCCTGGCCCGCTTCGGCAGCCAGCCGTGCATTGTGCTGGGGCACGCGCGTCCACTGCGGAAGGACGCAGCCGGCATGGGTCCCGGTTCGCTGCGCGAGGCGCGCCGGGGGATGAAGCTGGCGGAGGAGCTGCGGCTGCCCCTGCTCACCGTCATCGATACAGCGGGCGCCGCCCTGTCGCAGGAGGCGGAGGAAGGCGGGCTTGCGGGGGAGATTGCGCGCTCGCTGCACGAACTGATCGGGCTGGAATCTCCGTCGGTCTCCGTGCTGCTTGGCCAGGGTGCCGGGGGAGGGGCGTTGGCCCTGCTGCCGGCGGACCGGACCATTGCCGCCCAGCACAGCTGGCTTTCACCGTTGCCTCCGGAAGGTGCCAGCGCCATCGTGCACCGGACCACCGCGTTCGCTCCGGCCATGGCGCAGGCACAGGGCGTGAACGTCGGGGCGCTGTATGCCAACGGCCTGGTGGACCACATCGTGGATGAGCGCGGCGATGCTTCTTTGGAACCGCGCGAGTTCTGCGGCCGGATGGCGAAGGCCATTGAGTACGAGCTGGCTTCCGTGGCAGGTGTTCCGGTCCCTGAACTGGTGGCCGCCCGGGCCGGCAAGTTCGCCAGCCTGGGCTTCCGCTGACGCTTGGTTCCGCGGAGGGGAAATGGGGGTTCCCGATTCCCCTACGCTCTTGTCCCGCTCCGGCAGGCGTCCCTAATCCTGCTTGTCCGGGGTGTACAAAGCCATGAGGACACCTGTGCTTGTGTGGTCGGCTTCGATGAGCCGCAGCCGGGCCTTGGTGCAGCCCGCGAAAAGCTGGTGCCCGCTGCCCAGGACCACCGGGTGGATCATGAGCAGGTATTCGTCGATCTGCCCGGCCGCCATGAGTGCGCGGATCAGCACCCCGCTGCCCATGATCACGAGGTTGGACGCAAGACCTTCCCGGAGTTCCTTCACGGCCGCGGGAACGTCACCGTGGAGGAGCGTGGAGTTGGGCCACTCCAGGATGGCTGCCGGATCCGTCGAGGCGACGTATTTGGGCGTGTTGTTCAGGGCATCTTTGAAGGGTCCGCCTTGGCCGTTCCAGGACTCGAGGAGCTGCCTGTAGGTACGGTGCCCGAACAGGAAGGCGTGGTCCTGGCCCATCCGTTCGCCCATCTTCTGCACGGTGGCCTGGTCGGCGTACGGAACCGCCCAGCCGCCGTCGCTGAATCCGCCCCGTGTATCCTCGTCCGGCCGGCCTGGACCCTGCATGACGCCGTCGAGCGTCACATGGTTCATCACCACAACCTTGCCCATCGCCAGCCGCCTTTCCTTGCCGGGGGCTCTTCTGGTAGTGCCCGGTGCCCTTACCTGCGCTGTTGAGCCCTGGACCGATGGGCGTTCCGGCGCAGCTGCAGGATCCTCGCGCCGCCCGCCACGGCCACCAGGACAGCACCGGTCACCGCGGCGATGAATAGGGCCATTCCCAGCGGGACGGATCCCTCGAAGCCCAGGAACTTCACCAGGACCAGTTCCTGGTTTTGCAGGATGAAGATGATCAGCAGGATCAGCAGCACCAGGGCCGCCACTACGGCTGCCCATATGACTCCGGTGCGCGTGACTTTGCGTTCCGGAGCGCCGGCCCTGGGGGCGGTGGTGGTTCCCGCGGCAGGCGTCACCGGCTCACCCGGTGAGTAGGACGGTGCGTTGCCATAGCTTGCGCGGTCTGCCGCCGGCTGGGCTGCGTTTGACTGCGGCGTGCTGGTGTCCGCTTCCGGCCGGCGGTCCGGCCCCGGAGTGTACTGTCCTGCGCTCATGCTCGTCCCCTTTCCCAGAATGCTAAGCATGCTTATGGTTCAACCATAGACGGCCCGGTGGGACAGCACAACGACCGGCCGCCTGGGCTGGTGTCTAGAGCTTCTTCATGTACGGACAGGCTGCGGGGAAACGTGGCGGAGGGGTCCCTGTGGGGAACCCCTCCGTTTATTCGTGACTTCTGCCCGGGTATTTGCCCGGACGTCAGACCCTCTCCCTGCTCCGTTGGTTCTTGTCCTCTTCGGCGGAGGGGGTGCGCGGCGCAGGCGTCCTGCGCCAGTTGGGGAAGGCCCAGAACGTGAAATTCTGTGCCTTGACCGGCTCCTCCGGAGGTTCCGCAGGGGTTGCCGGTTCCGCTCCAGGGTGGCGTCTGGTTTCCTTCTTAGCGCCCCACCCGAAGTCCTTGCTCGATGCGTAGCACATCACAGACCTCCTTATGGTGACTGCCCTTTAATCGTCCTCCTGCCGGACGCGGGAGTCGAGAGAGCAGCGCCGGCAGGTCAGTCACCGCCGGACACCACGTCCTGCGCCTCCTGTGGGCCGTGGAACTCGCAGGGCCCCTGGTGGCGGAGCTGGAGGAGGCAGGTCCGGCCCGTGGGCAGGTGGACCAGTGCGCATCTGCCAGCCAAGGCCAGGTCCTCCCTGACATTGGCGTTGCTCAGGTCCGGCCGTTCGTCGTCGACGGTCTCTGTGGGCATGGCGCTCGCCGCAGCCTGTTCAGCGTTCATGGTGGCAACTCCTCGTCGGGGGAGGGCGAATGGAGGGTGCTGAAACGTGCATTTCCAGTGTGCGCGGCCCCGGTTACCAGCGGGTTAAGGGGGCGTTAGGTTCAGGTCAACAGGCCCGCGCAGCCAGCCGCCTAATGGGCGGCTTTCCTAATAGCCCAGCTGGTGCGCCACCTGCAGGAGGAGGGCTTCCGAGCCCGTGGGGCCCACCAGTTGGATGCCCATGGGAAGTCCGCTGCCGGCACCCCCTCCCGTCCAGTGCACGGGAAGGGTGATGGCCGGCAGTCCGCACACGTTCACCATGGAGGACCACGGCGCGTATTCGCACTGTTTCCGGTAGTCGCCGTCGGCATCCCCGGGCCACTCGGCGGCTGGCCAGCGGTCGCTTCCGTGGGCCGTACCGGTGAACCAGCCAACGGGCCGTGGAGTCTGCGCCAGCGTGGGCATCAGCATCAGGTCCCATTGCCCAAACTGCGTCACCGTATCGTGCTGGAACTGCCGCAGGAAGGCCAGCGCCTCGGCGAGCCTGGCGGGGCTTCGCTGCTGGGCCCGCCGCCGGAAGGTCCTGGTGAGGGGTGCCAGCAGCGCCTCACGGGTGGGGCTGATCCTGGCGGCACCCACACCAGCTGTCCAGGCCGTGGTGAAGGCATCCGGATAGCGGTTGTCATAGCGGATGGCGGCATCACCAAGAACGTGGCCGGCATGCTCCAGGAGGGCCGCGCCTGCGCCCAGCGCGTCCAGGGCCTCTTGCTCCAGCGTGAAGGGGAAAGTGCTTGACCACGGGCTGTCCTGGGTGATTCCAATCCGCAGCCGTGGCGGCTCCTGTTGCATCGTCCGGAGGTAGGCGTTCCCCGGGGCCAGGACGTCCATCATCAGTGCTGCGTCCCCTGAACTCCGCACGAGGGGGCCGGGCACCACCAGCCGGGCGGGGTCGCCCGCGCTTTCCCCGGCCGTCACGAGGCCCCGGCCCGGCTTCAACCCCACAAGGCCGCACGCGGAAGCCGGAATCCTGACGGATCCGCCGCCGTCGGTCCCCGGGGCGAAAGGCAGGAGCCCCGCCGCCACCGCAGCGGCGCTGCCACCGGAGGAGCCTCCGGAACTCCTGCTGGGTGCGTGGGGATTGCGCGACGGCGGCGCGATGCGGTTTTCGCTGTACGCGGTCAGTCCAAACTCGGGCACCTGCGTCTTGCCCAGCGTGGTCACGCCGGCCTCCTTAAAGAGGGACACCAACGGGCTGTCGACGGGGGCGGCCTTGTGCTCCAGCGCGGCGCTGCCGTGTGTGGTCACAACGCCGGCGACGTCCGTAAGGTCCTTGAAGGCAATCGGCATCCCGTGCAGCACGGGCAGGTCCCCAACGTCGGTGCGCGAGTGCCGGGCATCCGCCGCACGGGCCTCCTCCAGGGCCTGGTCCCCGGTCACGGTGATGAAGGCGCCGAGGAGCGGGTTCTGCTGTTCAATCCGCCCCAGGAAATGGGTGGCTGCTTCCACTGCGGACACCGTTCCGCTCCGCAGGAGCCCGCGCAGGACCAGTGCCGGGAGTTCGTGGAGTTCAGCCATGTAGACGCGCGACCGTTCGTGGCCCGGGCGCCGGTTCCATGTTGCAGCCGGGCTCTGCCGATGCTCCGGTGAGGGCGGCGATCTTTTGGGACATGGAAACCTCCTTGGATTCCTCCAGCCTAACCCGCGGCTTTTCCGGCCCATTCGGGGCGCCAAGGGGCGGAAGGGCTAGGCTTAAAGCGAACTCTGATCCGCCAAGACAGGACTCCGATGAGCGATTTCGATACCGTCCCCGTCCACGACGTCCCCGCTGACGCAGTGATCCTGGATGTCCGGGAAGACTACGAGTGGGTTGCAGGGCACGCCGACGGCGCACTCCACATCCCCATGGACCAGATCCCGGCCCGGCTCGGCGAACTCGATCCGGACGAGGACCTCTACGTCATTTGCCGTACGGGCGGGCGGTCCTTCCGCGTTGCCCAGTGGCTCACCGGCCAGGGGTACACCGCCATTAACGTCTCCGGCGGCATGGATCAATGGCTGGAATCCGGCAAACCCCTGGTCTCGGACAACGGACTTAAGCCGCTGGTCCTTTAGTGCCCGGCAGTTCCCGAGCCTATGCCTTCCTGGGACCCGAGGGCACCTTCACCGAGGCTGCCCTCCTGCAGGTGCCGGACGCACTCCAGGCCGTCAGGGTCCCGGCCTCGAACGTCAACGCAGCTCTCGACCGGGTGCGCAACGGATCAGCGGACGCCGCCATGGTCCCCATCGAAAACTCGGTGGAGGGCGGAGTCACCGCCACCCTGGATGCGATCGCCTCCGGCGAGGAACTGCGCATCATCCGCGAGGTCCTGGTTCCCATCAGCTTTGTCCTGGTGGCCCGGCCCGGAGTAAGGCTGGAAGACGTGCGGCGGGTTTCGACCCATGGCCATGCCTGGGCTCAGTGCCGGCTGTGGATGGACAAGCACGTACCTGGCGCGGAATATATGCCTGGCTCATCAACAGCTGCGGCAGCACTCGGATTGCTGGACCGGGACTGCACCTACGACGCCGCAATCTGCGCCCCGCTCGTGGCCCGGGAGCACCCGGAACTGTCAGTTCTGGGAGAGGACATCGGCGACAACCCCGGAGCCGTGACACGCTTCATCCTGGTCAGCCGGCCCGGTGCACTCCCGGCGCGTACCGGAGCGGACAAGACGACGGTTGTGGTCCCGCTTCCGGAGGACCGCCCGGGCGCATTGATGGAGATCCTGGACCAGTTCGCCAGCCGCGGCGTCAACCTCAGCCGGATTGAATCCCGGCCCACTGGGCAGTACCTGGGCCACTACTTCTTCAGTATCGACGCCGACGGCCATGCCTGCGAAGCAAGGGTGGCTGATGCGCTCGCCGGGCTGCACCGCATCAGCCCGGCAACCCGCTTCCTTGGCTCATACCCCAGGGCCGATGGTCAGGTCACGCCGGTCGCGGCGCATACCTCCGATGCAGCCTTCTCGGCGGCGAACACCTGGGTCAAATCCATACTCGCCGAGGAGTCCGTCGCAGGTGAAAGCGGTTCCGGGGCTTCGCGCACAGCGTAGGCGAATGCCCTTGGAAGTACTTCCGCGGGCTGTGGACAATGCGTATGCTTGCTTGATCCACATGGGGTATGGCCCCTGATGAAGGGAGCGGGTCATGACCAGCAGCAATGACAACGACGGCCAGGGGATGATCGTCAACCCCAAGCCGGCGGCGGACAACCAGGATTGGGACGGGGACGACGCGGACCGCGCCGACCGCCTGCGCTTCGAAGAGGAGCAGGCCATGATCCGCGAGCAATCCGAGGCGCACGCCGCTGCGAAAGAAGCCCATACCGCTGCCAAGCACGGCGCTGAGGCAGAGACGGAATCCGGGGACTGACCACGGCTGGATTGCGGCGCTGCATCATTCCGGCATCCCGTCTGGCGCCGCTCCCCATTACCGCGCGGTTGCCCCGCTGATCTGTACCTGACCCTTAACCCGGACCAGAAGCGACCGGGGCTCCACCTGGACCGTAAGCTGCGTCGCTTCCCCCGACGTGTCGCCGTCGAGCTGTGTGGGCATCGGCTCGGGGCACTTGATGACCACCTTGGTTGACCGGTATACGGTCATGATGGGCAGCTTCCCGCTGTGCTTGAACATGATCTTGACGTACATCAGGAGCCAGCCAATGGCGCTGCGAGGGCTCATCACCACCACGTCCAGCATGCCGTCGTCGATCATGGCCTGGGGGATGAAGTCGATGCCGCCCGGCACCAGGCCGCAGTTGGCGAACAGTACGCTGCGGATGTTCCGGATCTGCTCGGGACTTCCGTCCAGGGCGATGGATACCTTCTTGCGCCGGCCCGGGAGGTGCCGCACGCCGGCCTCGGTGTAGGCCAGCCAGCCCACGGCCTTCTTCAGCCCTGCGTTGGTGTCGGCCAGGACCTCGGCATCCATGCCGATGCCCGCGATGACCAGGAACACGTGTTCGGAGTAGTGCCCGGTCCGCGAGTTCTCAATGGCCATCCGGGCGGTGTCTATATAGCGCTGCCGGCCGAAAAGGGCTATCTGGATGTTGCCGTGGAGGTCGTTCACGTCCAAGTCCACGTTGCGGGCCAGCAGGTTTCCGGTGCCCAGGGGAATCAGGCCCATGGCAACATCGGTGCGTGCGAGGGCCTCAGCCACGACGCGTACCGTGCCGTCCCCGCCGCCCACCAGTACGACGTCGGGCTTTCCTGCCAGCGCGGCCTGCATCTGGGAGAAGCCGGGGTCCTCCGCCGTCGTCTCGAAGAAGACCGGTTCGTCCCACCCCGCCGCAAGGCACGCCCTGTGAATCATTTCCCTGGCTTCCCCGGCCCGCGCCTTGATGGGGTTCAGGACTACTGCCACCCGCTGCTGCTCCAGCCCGGAGTCGTAGGCTTCGCCGGCCACGGTACTGCGCACATGCAGGGCCTTGAGGCGCCGTACCCCCCACCAGCTGGAGGTGGCGAAGGCAAGCGCCACCGCAATCAGCAGGTAGAGAATCCAGTCGCTCATGGTGTTTCAACAGTAGCCCGGCACGCGGCGGGAGGGGGCACGGAGCTCACCGCCCGCCGTCGTGCGGTGAATTGGATACCCTTGTCAGGTGATCGACGTAAAAGACCTCAGCGAAAACCCGGACAAGTACCGTGCCAGCCAGCGCGCCCGCGGCGCGGACGAATCAGTGGTGGACGCGATCATCTCCGCGAATTCCGCCCGCCGCGAGGCCTTGCTCCGCTTCGAGAACCTCCGCGCCGAGCAGAACGTGTTCGGCAAGAAGGTGGCGAAGGCCAAGGGCGAGGAGAAGCAGGCCCTGCTGGCCGAGGTCAAGGAGCTGGCCAACTCCGTCAAGGCTGCCTCCGCTGAGGCCGATGCCGCGCAGACCAAGCAGGAAGAACTGCTCCGCACCATCCCCAACCTCGTGGAGGACGGCGTTCCCGAGGGCGGCGAGGACGACTACGTGGTGGTCAAGACCGTCGGCACGCCCCGTGAATTCCCGGACTTCGAGCCGCGCGACCACCTGGAGATCGGCGAGCTGCTCGGTGCGATCGACATGGAACGCGGCGCCAAGGTTTCCGGTGCACGCTTCTACTTCCTCAAGGGCGTTGGAGCGCGGCTGGAGATGGCGCTGCTGCAGATGGCCATGGACCAGGCCATCGAGGCCGGCTTCGTTCCAATGATCACCCCCACCCTGGTGCGTCCCGAAACCATGCAGGGCACCGGCTTCGACGTCAAGCACGACGCCGAGATCTACCGTCTCGCCGAAGACGACCTTTACCTGGTGGGCACCTCGGAGGTGGCGCTGGCCGGCTACCACGCCGACGAGATTCTCGACTTCTCCGCCGGCCCCATCCGCTACGCCGGGCAGAGCTCCTGCTACCGCCGTGAGGCCGGTTCGCACGGCAAGGACACCCGCGGCATCATCCGCGTGCACCAGTTCAACAAGGTTGAAATGTTCATCTACACCACCGTTGAGGAAGCTGCTGCCGAGCACCAACGCCTCCTTGCCTGGGAAGAGGAGATGCTGGCCAAGTGCGAGCTGCCGTACCGGGTGATCGACACCGCCGCCGGCGACCTCGGCACCTCCGCGGCACGCAAGTTCGACTGCGAAGCCTGGGTTCCCACCCAGGGCGCCTACCGCGAGCTGACCTCCACGTCCAACTGCACCACCTTCCAGGCACGCCGCCTGAACATCCGCGAACGCATCGTCAATGCGGAGGGCGTCTCCAAGGGGACCCGTGCCGTGGCCACCCTGAACGGCACTCTGGCCACCACCCGCTGGATCGTGGCCCTGCTGGAGCACCACCAGAACGCGGACGGCTCGGTCAACGTGCCCAAGGCGCTGCAGAAGTACCTGGGCGGCCTCGAGGTCCTGCCGGTCCTGTAGGCGCTCCCGTCTTCTTCGCGGGTGCACCCGCGACTGGCTGGCGCACCCTTGGCCGGACAGAGCACCCCCGGGTTCGGAGGTGCACTGTCCGTTATCGGGTGCCCGGTTGTCTGCTTCGGCTGCTCGGTAGGCCTGCCTGTCGGAGGCATGCTGCGAGGCGAGCCGGGTCCGAGGCCGTTGCCCAGTCCCACCGGACAACCCGGAAACCTGCCGCCCGAAGCCTGTCCTCCCGCTTCTTCTCCGCCAATACGGCCTGGCGGGCCGTTTGAGTGCCCAGATATTCATCATTGAGATATTTGGCGTCGCCGTCGAACTCACCAATGAGCCGGTACTTGGGCCAGAAGAAGTCGGTCCGCGCCAGCAAAGTCCCGCCCTGCCGCATCTTTGCCTGGAGCATAGGGGCTGGGAAGCCCAGGACATGCATTTGCGCGCGGCTGAGTGATTCACCAGCTGACTCCGATTCGGCCACTGCGAAGTTGAGTACCTGTGCCACCCAGCTTCGACGGGCCGCTGATTCGAGCTGGAAAGCCGTTCTAAACAGTTCGTCCTTGCTAACCGGAGGCCCGGATCCCCGGCGCCCGCTGATCGCATGATCCGCCAACACCACTCCTGCCGTGAAGTCCTCCCCCGCGATGACGCCAATGACTGTTTCCGCAAGAGGCGTTACCAGCAATCCTCCCCGTTGGACTGCTGCTGCATTCCCTCGATGCCGGTGGATGCCGTAGGCGGTGATGTGTTCGATGCCTGTTTGCCCGGACCTGGCACATGCCGCCGACGTTGTTGGTTTCCTGCGGCCCGCGTGGCCTCTGGTTGCCCCGGCCAGATGGATATATGCCGGCACGGCGAGAAGTTCCAGGTCCCAGATGACAGCGGCCGTGTGCAGGCAGAATGTGGATTGCGGGAGCTCCAGATCCACCGCCCGGACGGTCTGGAAGTATCTTTCCCAGGGCGGCAGTGACACCCATGCACGTTTTTCGGCGTAGATACCCTTCCGTATGCGGACGAGTTCACCTTGCGCATAGCGCCTGCTGAGTGAACGGGTGTCCCCGGTGGTGCGTCTGAGGTCTTGGGCGGAAATCAGTTGCATGCGACTCATCGTCGCCGCGTCACGGTCGGTCGCTGAAGGGCTCTGTGAGCGCATGTGGACAACCAAGAACCGCTCATTAGCACCGCAAGTGGACCGTGCACCTGCGAGTGCGGGGGTGTGGTGTCCCTGGGCGGGTGCTTACCGCAGATAACGGCGAAGGGAAGCCTGCCGCAAGGGGACTGGACCGCGTCGGCGCACCTGCATGTGGAAACCCGCCGAGTTAATCAACAGTTCAATAAACCTGTGGTCCCCGTCCTAGCGCGTGTCAGTTACGTCTGGTTCACTATGTGGATGACAACGCTGACTGAAACCTCAGTCGCCGGCAACGATGACCGGCGAGAGAACAACCAGAACACCACCCTGAACAACATCGAGTTCACCGCTATCGACCAGAAGTTCATGGTCGCCCTGGACGTGGACGGCACGCTGGTGAACCATGATGGCCACATGTCCCCGGGCGTTCGCGAGGCGGCGCAGGCCGTGGTGGCTGCCGGGCATGAGGTGATGATCGCCACCGGCCGCTCCCTGAATGCCACGCTTCCCATCATCGAAAAGATCGGCATCGAGCGCGGGTACGCCGTCTGCTGCAACGGCGGGGTGACCCTCCGGCTACATCCCGACCTGGAGAACGGCTACGAGGTGATCCACAAAGCCACCTTCGATCCGGCCCCGGCCCTGCGCGCCCTCCGCGAGCGCCTCCCGTCCGCCAAGTATGCGCTGGAGGACGCTGACGGCAACTTCCTCTCCACCGAGCGGTTCCAGGACGCCAGTTTCGGCGTCGAGGCCGTGGGCGTCGACTTCCACACCATGCTGGAGTCCACCGCAGTCCGCGTGGTGGTGTTCAGCACCGAGAACACGCCCGAGGAGTTCAACGAGGCCATCAACCACGTGGGCCTGGCGGGAGTGACGTACTCCGTGGGCTGGACCGCGTGGCTGGACATCGCCGCCGCAGGGGTGACCAAGGCCAGCGCCCTGGAAAACCTCCGGGTCCGGCTCGGCTTCGAAGAGCACCTCACCGTTGCCGTGGGCGACGGCCGGAATGACATCGAGATGCTCACTTGGGCAGGCCGCGGCGTGGCCATGGGCCAGGCTCCGGCCGAGGTGGTGGCCGCAGCGGATGAGGTCACCCACTCCGTGCACGACGACGGCGCTGCCCACGTGCTGCGCAGCCTCCTGTAAGGCGTCTGAAGACAAGGCCCGCTGCCGCGATTCCGGTCCCGGCCCGGAGCCAAGGCAGAATAGGGGCATGACCCTTACGACGTTCGCCCTCGTCCGCCATGGCCAGACCGACTGGAATGCCGAGCGCCGGCTGCAGGGGGCAACCGACATCCCCCTGAACGACGTTGGACGCGGCCAGGCGCGGGACGCCATCGCCATCCTTGCCCCGTACGAATGGGACGCCATCGTCTCCTCGCCGCTGAGCCGCGCCGCCGAAACCGCGGACATCATTGCCGAGGGGCTCGGGCTGACGGTGTCCCGCCGCGTCCCGGAACTCACCGAGCGCAGCTTCGGCCCCGCCGAAGGGATGCAGGCCGGCCCGGAGCTGGACGCGCTGCGCGTGCCCGGCGGGTTCAAGGGCGCGGAAAGCGAAGACGAAGCGGCAGACCGCGGAATTGCGGCACTGGAAGCTTTGGCGGAGGAGTTCCGCGGCCAGCGGCTCCTGGTGGTCACCCACGGCACCCTGCTGCGCGTCAGCCTCAGCCGCGCCATCGGCCAGACCCTGGCCAGCGTGGACAACGCCGCCCTTAACCTCGCACACCACCACGCGATCGATGGCTGGAAACTGGAGTACTTCAACGGCGAGCCCGTGATGGCGGCCGCCGGCAGCTGAGGGTCCAGGCGGCCCAAAACAGATGACGACGGCGGCACCGGGCTGACGCGGTTAACCCACCGCCAGGATCAGCGCCAGCAACCGGGCAGCCGCGGGCCGCGCGGCATGTTCCTCGTTCCACTGCGCGCGCGCCACGGCTTTGCTGACGGCCTGGGTGGTGATCCCCAGTTCCTGCGCCACGGCTTTTTGCTGCCCGCGGACGCCGGGAGTCAAGAGGTCCAGGACCCGCCATTCCGCGCCTGAGCGTTCCCGCACGATGTGGCCAAGGAGCCGGAGGATGGCTTCGGCATCGTGGGCTACATCAGCCCGCGGCCCCTCCACGGCAACAGGGATCCGCTCCTTGCTGTTGCGGAGCCGGTCCACCGAACGGCGGGCGTAGACCAGGCCATGGCCGGATGCATCCTTGATCTGGTTGGGCAGTGGCTCATCCACCGGCCCTGCCCCAATGCCCACGTACCAATGCCCGCTGCGGAGCGCGATCAGGGCGGCATCCACCGCCTGGTGCGGGCAGTCGACAATCCCCTGGACCTCGTCCTCGACGGACCGGTCGAAATCCAGGCGCGCGGGGATGTGCCGCAGTGCCTTGAGCAGCTGCGGAACCTGGTCGCCGTCGCGCCGGCTGTCCGTCTGGTTGATGGTGAGGGTGAACATTCTGGGTCCACACTACCCGGAAGTAGGTACGGCGGGACGGCCGGTTTCGCGGGTGGCCGCCCCATCAGGCTCCCTCCGGAAACGCCGAGGGCCCGCATCGGGTTCGATGCGGGCCCCAGTGCAGAACCAGTGGACCAGAAGTCCGGTGCAGGCTTACTGCTTGACGGAAGCGGCCGCTCCGGTTGCCGGGAACCGGTCCCAGGCGCGGTGCGCGGCGAGCAGTCCGGAGACCTCGGAAGTCACCTCGGCAGCGTTGTCGCCCGCCGCGATGCCAACCGTTTCCTGTCCAATACCGATCGCCTCAAGAACGGCCGAGCCGGAGCCCCACACGCCGATGGCCTTGGCGTGGCGGTACGCCTCGGAGAGCATGAGGGCCACCCGCGGATCCGGGGCTCCAACCGGTTCCCCGGCTTTGGCGTCGCGCCCGGCGGTGGCGTCAGGCCCGGGCTGCTTGCCCCCGGCGACGATCAGAGCATCGAACTCGGTGGACCGCGCCGTAAGGAAGGTCCGCTGCACCGTTACCGAAAGCCCGTCAGAGGAAAGCACCCCGCCGGTGGGTGCTATGACGAGCGGAACCATGCCCCCGCCGTCGAGCGCTTTGCGGGCAGCCTCCACCTCGGCCAGGTTGCTGGAGGAGTCGGCGATGATGCCCACCACGCGGCCGGCAACCGGCCAGGTTTCGCCCACCTGGGACACGGCCGGGCTGGGGTCGCGGTCCTGGACCTGCTCGGTGGCTTCGGGAGCAGGCATGCCCAGGCCGGCGGCGACGGCGGCGCAAAGTGCGGCGTCGATGTTGGCCAATGCCTGCAGCTGGCGTTCGCGGACGGCGGTTTCGAAGCACTTGCCGAGTTCGAACGTATACGCCTGGATCACGTGGTCCTGTTCCACGGCGCTGAGGCTTCGGAAGAAGAGCCGGGCCTGGCTGTAGTGGTCATCGAAGGATGCCGGATTGCGCCGTTCCTTGATGGATTCCGCAACCGCCTGGGGCACGTCCACGAAGGCCCCCATATCCTGCCCGGCCAGGAACGGGCAGCCGCCGTCCAGTGAATTGGGGCGGTACGGTGCAACTCCGGCGTGGTCCGCCGTCTGGTGCATGCCGTCGCGGAGCATGTCGTTGACCGGCGCGTGCGGCCGGTTGATGGGAATCTGTGCGAAGTTGGGCCCGCCCAGGCGCGAAATCTGGGTGTCCAGGTAGGAGAACAGCCGGACCTGCAGCAGGGGATCGTTGGTGACATTGATGCCTGGAACCAGGTGCCCGGGGTGGAACGCCACCTGCTCGGTCTCTGCGAAGTAGTTCGTCGGGTTCGCGTTGAGGGTCATGAGCCCGATGGGCTGGACCGGCGCAAGTTCCTCGGGGACGAACTTGGTGGGATCGAGCAGATCGATGCCCTGGAACATCTGGTCTTCGGTGTCCGGGAAGGTCTGGATGCCGAGCTCCCATTCGGGGTAGGCGCCGGCTTCGATGGCGTCGGCCAGGTCGCGGCGGTGGAAGTCCGGGTCCATGCCGTTGATGATCTGGGCTTCCTCCCAGACCAGCGAGTGCACGCCCTGCTTGGGCTTCCAGTGGAACTTCACCAGGGTGGTGTCACCGGCGGCGTTGACCAGGCGGAAGGTGTGGACGCCGAAGCCCTCCATGGTCCGGTACGACCGGGGAATGCCGCGGTCGGACATGTTCCACAGGGTGTGTGCCTGCGCCTCGGTGTGCAGCGATACGAAGTCCCAGAACGTGTCGTGCGCGCTCTGGGCCTGAGGAATTTCGCGGTCCGGATGCGGCTTGGCGGCATGCACCACATCCGGGAACTTGATGCCGTCCTGGATGAAGAACACCGGAATGTTGTTCCCCACCAGGTCGTAGGTGCCCTCATCCGTGTAGAACTTCGTGGAGAATCCACGGGTATCCCGGACCGCGTCCGCGGAACCCCGGGAGCCAAGCACGGTGGAGAACCGGACAAACACCGGCGTTTCGACGTCCGGGGCCAGGAAGCCGGCGCGCGTGACTTTCGCGGCGGTCCCGTAGGAGCGGAATACGCCGTGCGCCCCCGCGCCGCGGGCATGGACAACACGCTCCGGAATCCGCTCGTGGTCAAAGTGCGTGATCTTTTCGCGCAGGTGATGGTCCTGCAGCAGGATGGGCCCGCGCGGGCCGGCTTTCAGGGAATGGTCCGTGTCCTGCAGCCGCAGCCCCTGGGCCGTGGTCAGGTACTGGCCGGACTGGGCGCGTGCGGTGGCCGGCGCACCGGTCGGGCTGCCGGTGGGTGACACTGCCTCGGGACCGCGCTGGTCCGGTTTTGGCGGCAAGGGCTCCCGCGGGGTGGTGGGCTCTTCAAGCGCCGGAGGTTCACTGGACGGAACTCCGGGAATTACGACGTCGTCTTCGGCTGGCATGTCTTGATCTCCCCACATTTGATGGTCCCAGCCCCGCCAAGCGGAAGCTAAGCTTACTTACTACCCTACAGGTGGCCAGGGCCAGCAAAACAAGGTTCGACGGCGGGGGTTGCCTGCCTGCCCTTCATCTGTTGCGATGGGGGAACGGCCGCCTGCAGCGGCACACCCGAGGTGAGGATGGTTATGGCCGGCAGCGCAGGACAGGATGTAAAGCCGCAGAAAGAGATTCAGCAGGAGGGCCTGCGGCAGGAAGAACTGCACCTCGTTGACAAGTGGTGGCGGGCGGCGAACTACCTTTCCGTGGGGCAGATCTACCTGCGGTCCAACCCGCTGCTGCGCGAACCGCTGCAGGCGGAGGACACCAAGTCCCGCCTGCTGGGCCACTGGGGAACCACCCCGGGACTGAACTTCGTCTATGCCCACCTGAACCGCGTGATCCGCCGCGACAACCTTGAGATGCTCTTTGTTGCCGGTCCCGGCCACGGCGGCCCCGCCGTCGTCGCCAACGCCTGGCTGGAGGGAACCTACTCGGAAATCTACGCGCACGTGGGCAATGACGAGGCGGGCCTGGCCGAGCTGTTCCGCCAGTTCTCCTACCCCGGCGGAATTCCCAGCCACGCGGCCCCGGAAAGCCCCGGCTCCATCAGCGAGGGCGGCGAGCTCGGGTACTCCCTGGCCCACGCCTACGGATCGGTGTTCGACAATCCCCAGCTGGTGACCGCCGTCGTGATTGGCGACGGCGAGGCCGAAACGGGGCCGCTCGCAGCCAGCTGGCACTCGCACAACTTCCTGGACCCGGCTGTGGACGGCGCCGTGCTGCCCATCCTGCACCTGAACGGCTACAAGATCGCCAACCCCACCGTCCTGGCCAGGATGCCGCAGGACCAGCTGGAGCAGCTGCTGCGCGGGTACGGCCACGAGCCGTACTTCGTCAGCGTGGAGGATCCGGACAACACGGAGCAGGCGCACCGTGATTTTGCCGCCGTGCTGGACCGTTGCCTGGCCGATATCAGGGCCATCCAGGACGCCCACCGGCAGGATCCGGCCGCCGAAAAGGAGGGAGAGGGCGGGCATCGCTGGCCGCTGATCGTCCTGCGTTCCCCCAAGGGCTGGACCGGGCCCCGCACCGTGGACGGGCTCCAGGTGGAGGGCACGTGGCGGGCCCATCAGGTGCCGTTGTCCGAGGTCCGCACCAACGGCGAGCACCTGAAGCAGCTGGAGGAGTGGCTGGAGTCCTATCGCCCCGACGAACTGTTCGACGGCGAAGGCCGGCTGCGCCCGGACGTCGCCGAAGGGGCGCCCACCGGGGACTTCCGCATGAGCGCAACGCCCCATGCCAATGGCGGAGTGCTGCGCCGGGCGCTGAAACTGCCCGCGTACCAGGACCACGCCGTCGAGGTACCCACGGCCGGCGTCGAGCGCGTCAGCCCCATGGTGACGCTGGGCTCCTGGATGCGGGACGTCATCGGGCAGAACATGGAGAACTTCCGGCTGTTCGGCCCGGACGAGACGGCATCCAACCGGCTGCAGAACGTCTACGAGGTCACCGACAAGGTGTGGCAATACCGGATTGACGACGTTGACGAGCACCTTGCGCGCTCCGGCCGCGTCATGGAGGTGCTGAGCGAGCACCTGTGCCAGGGGTGGCTGGAAGGCTACCTCCTCACCGGCCGGCACGGGGTGTTCAACTGCTACGAGGCCTTCGTGCACATCGTTGATTCGATGTTCAACCAGCACGCCAAGTGGCTGAAGGTGTCCCGCAAACTGCACTGGCGGCAGCCGGTGCCGTCGCTGAACTACCTGCTGTCCTCGCACGTGTGGCAGCAGGACCACAATGGGTTTTCGCACCAGGATCCCGGGTTCATCGACCACGCCGTGAACAAGAAGGCCGAGGTTATCCGCGTCTACCTGCCGCCGGATGCCAACACCCTGCTGTCCGTTATGGAGCACTGCCTGGCGTCCACGGACTACGTGAACATCGTGGTCAGCGGCAAGCAGCCCTCGCCCACCTGGCTTGGCCCGGCGGACGCCGCCAACCACTGCCGCCGCGGCCTGGGCATCTGGACATTCGCCGGCTCGGAAGTGCCCGGGGAGGAGCCCGACGTCGTCCTCGCCTGCGCCGGTGACGTCCCCACCGTGGAGACCGTCGCTGCCGCCGAACTGCTCCGCGATGGCGCTCCCGGGCTCAAGGTCCGTGTGGTGAATGTGGTGGACCTGATGCGGCTTCAGGACGAGAGCGAGCATCCCCACGGCTTGCCTGCCCATGACTTTGACGGGATCTTCACGCCGGACAAGCCCGTCATCTTCGCGTACCACGGTTATCCGGCGCTCATCCACCGGCTGGCCTACAAGCGCACCAACCAGCAGGGCCTGCACGTGCACGGTTATAAGGAGGAGGGGACCACCACCACGCCCTTCGACATGGCCATGCTGAACGGTATCGACCGCTACACCCTGGCCATCGACGCCATCGACAGGGTTCCCGGCCTTGCCGAGAAGCACTCACTCCTGCGCCAGGAACTGCAGGACCGCCGCGCCCGCGCCCGCGAGCACACCCGCACCCACGGCGAGGACCCGGAGGAGATCCGCAACTGGAAGCTGGGCGGCTGAGCTCCTAGCCCGGGAGTCCGTCCAGGCCGCAGGACGGAAGGTGGATCCAGCCTTCGCTGCGGGCGGCGGCTGCGTGGGCGGCATCCGGCAGGAGCGTACGACGGCGGGCCACGGCACGGGCGGTCAGCGAGGCGATGACTGCGTCAAACAGGTCGTCCGAAGCAGTGATTTGGTCCCGGTGCCCGGCCAGGTCCAGCCAGGGCGCCTGCTTTTCGAGTTCTGCCAGCAGGAGGCTTAGGCGTTCGGCTTCGGGGACGCCGCGGCCCTTGTAGCCACGCCCGTTGAGGCCCCAGATCTTCAGTGATGCCGCCGGGTACACCTCGGCAAGCCGCCCGGATCCGTCCCGGAGTTGCGGGCCGTGCAGTGACGCGATCTTCGCCTGGATCACCGCGCAGCGCATGGCAGGATGTGCCAGCCGGTCCGCGGAAACGCTGAGCGGGATCAGTCCCGTTTGGGCGGTGCAGAACCGGTCGGTGTCCCGGTAGGCCAGCAGTCGCCGGCCCGCGATCCCATCGTGTTCCAGGACGGGCGCGGCGTCGAAGTCCAGGTGACCGGCAAGGAAGGGGATCAGTGCATCAGGCCAGCCCACGGGACAGTCGACGCCGGTCATGTCGCAGGTGCCGAACAGGTCCACGATTGCCTGGTCGTCCACGTCCAGGGCAAGGTGGGCGAGCCTGGCCCGGTTATCGCTCCATTCGATGACCGCCCCGGCGGTCTTCTTGGTGGCTGCCGCGAGGTCCACGCCGAGGGTTCTCATTAGCTGTCAGACGCGCCGGTAGTGGAGAGCGCCGTCCACTGCGCCAGCCTCACCGAGGTCATCCCCACGGGCAAAACCGGCCCACAATGACCTCACCGCCCTGCCGGTCATGTCCACATCCTCCCAGTTGGCGCCGGCGATCAGTCCCACGCCATCCCACGTCTTCCGGTTTCCCAGCAGCAGCGGCAGGTCCACGGTGTGGGCGGCGCCGAAGATGTTGCCGGGCGCGTGCCAGTCCATGATGTAGCGGTGCACTTTTCCGCCTGCCTTGGCATGCCGGCGGGCGAAGCGACGGTTTGCCCTTCCGTACACGGTCTCGGTCACCACCCAGTCGATGGCCCGGACGGCGGCGGGACCCACCAAGGGAACGCCGGCCAAGCGCATCAGCCGCGGACTGCGGGGGAGGAACAGTCGCGCTTCCTCTGAGGTATGCCCGATCAGCACCTCGATGGCAGGGGCCGTCCGATTCCAGGCCGCCTCGATCCCCGACTCCTCGGGGAGCGGATCGTGGCCGTATTGGGTGCCAAACGGCATGGCCGCCAGCATGCCGAACTTCTTGGCCACCTGCGTGACCTGCGCTTCGAAGGCCACCACGTCCAGGGCCGGCGTCTTCCCGGTCACAGAATCGGCAGCGATGCCCATGGCATGGTTCATCCTGGCCCGGCCCCGGGTAATGCCCAGCGGCGCGCTCTGGATGATGGCGCGCTGGAAGAGGGCTGGCGCCTCCGATGTGGCCATCAGGTGGGCGATCGCATCACCACCGGCGGACTGGCCGAAAGCCGTAACCCGGCCGGGGTCGCCGCCGAAGGCAGCGATGTTCCGCTGCACCCAGCGGAAGGCCTCGAGCTGGTCCAGGAGCCCAAGGTTGCCGGGACGCCCGGCAGGCGTCGCCAGGAAACCGAACAAGCCAAGCCGGTACGTCACGGAAACCACGATGACCCGGTTCTCGGCCACCAGCCGGGCAGGGTCGAAGATTGCCAGGTCGCCGGACCCCGTGGTGTAGGAACCGCCGTGGATCCAGACCATGACGGGCAGCTTTTCGTCCGGAGCGAGGTCGCCGGGCATGGTGATCGAAAGGTTCTGGCAGTCCTCGCTGCCGGGCAGTTCGCCGTATTTGGTGCCCAGTACGGCGTCGAGGAATGGGACCGGTGCCTGCGGGCACGCCGGGGAGAGGGACGTTGCGGCAAACTCGGCAGTCCAGTCCGGGACCGGCGCGGGCGGCTGGAAGCGTTGGGCCCGGGCGTAGGGGATGCCGGTGGCACGGATGACGTCACTGTCCCGCCATCCGCTGACGGGGCCGCAGGGCGGGTGGAACAGAAGCTGGGAGGTCAGGGCTGGCTCGGGACTCACAGCCCCACCATGCCACAACTTCCTGGGGCCGGTTCAAACGGAAAGTCCCCGCCTCCCGGACAATTCCCCCTCGCGTTGCGCGGGGATTTGTCCAGCAGACGGGGACTTCTGGTATGGGCCCACGCCGTCAAGGTTCCCTGACCGAGCGAAGCGAGGTTAGGGAGACGGTGGGGACGATCAGTGTCCGGTGGGCACGTAGCGCTTGATGGACGCTTCCAGTTCGGCCTCGGCGGCGGCGCGGTCGCCCCAGCCCTCGGCCTTGACCCACTTGCCGGGCTCCAGATCCTTGTAACGGGTGAAGAAGTGCTCGATTTCCTTGATCAGGAATTCGTTGACGTCGCTGACTTCCTGGATGTGGTCAAAGCGGGCATCCACGGGAACGCACAGGATCTTGGCGTCTCCGCCGCCGTCGTCGGTCATGTTGAAGACGCCGATGGGGCGGGACTCGACGATGACGCCAGGGTGCAGGTCGAAGTCCTGCAGGAGCACCAGTGCGTCCAGCGGGTCGCCGTCCTCGCCGAGGGTGTTCTCGAAGTACCCGTAGTGCGTGGGGTACTGCATGGAGGTGAAGAGGACGCGGTCCAGGCGGACGCGGCCGGTCTCGTGGTCAACTTCGTACTTGACGCGTGATCCCTTGGGGATCTCGATGGTCACGTCGTGCTTCATGGGAATGCTCCTCGGCAATTGCAGGGGGTGCGCGGCACACTTGACGGGCCCGCAAAAAAGAGTGTCGGTGCCGCCGACTACAATTGAGGATATAGCGAGAGGCCCTGGAATCAGGAACTTGTGGGGAAATTTCAGGACTTGAGGACCAGCACCAGCATGACCAAATCAACCGGCGGGGAACCGTTGCGCGCCCGTCGGTCCAGCCGGCGGGAAAGCCAGGGCCAACGTCCGCGCAAGCCCTGGCCGCTGGCCCTGGCGGCCTTGATCCTGGTCGTCCTTGCCATCCCGGGAGCCCTGCTGGTGGCCCCCGGGTTTAGTGGTCCCCAGGCTCCGGCGCCCGCCCCGGCGCCGCCTGCTTGGCAGCAACCGCCCGCCACGCTTTCCGCCCCGCAGGTGCTTGCCCCGCTCCAGCCCTCCGCCCCGGTCCCCGCGCGGCAAGCAGTGACAGCGCAGGTGGACCCGGTGTTGAAGGCCGACGGCGGCGGTACTTTCACGGGCATGGTGCAGGATGCGCTCACGGGCCAGGTCCTTTTTGACCGGGGCGGCGCGGACGGCCGGGTGCCGGCGTCGAACCTGAAGCTGCTGACGGCGCTCGCCGCGCTGCGAACCCTCGGCCCCGACCACCGGTTCAGCACCAAGGTGGTTCAAGGCACTGCCCCGGGACAGGTGGTGCTGGTGGGCGGCGGCGACGTCCTACTGGGCGCCGGGGAGTCGCAGCCGGAACAGGTGATGGGCCACGCGGGCCTCGCCACGCTTGCCGCAGCTACCGTGCAGGCTCTGCAGGCCGCCGGCACCACGGGGGAAGTCACCTTGTTGGTGGATGACTCCCTCTTTACAGGTCCCGCATTGAACCCCAACTGGCAGTCCGGCGACGTGGAGGCCGGGGAAATCGCCCCGCTGTACCCGCTGGCGCTGAACTCCGCGCGGTTCGATCCCGCCGTCACCACCGGTCCCCGCCCACAGGACTCCGCCATGGCTGCGGCCCAGGAATTCGCTTCCCGGCTCCGTGCGGCAGGTGCCGGCGCGGGACTCACCGTAGCGGCCGCCGTCGAACGTTCACCCGGAGCTTCCCCATCCAACGCCGCAGTCCTCGCCGTCGCTGACTCCGCCACAGTGGCGGAGCAGGTGAACCTCATGCTGCAGGTCTCGGACAATTACCTGGCCGAGACCATGGGGCGCATGGCGGCGGTGGCCACGGGGCGGCCGGGCAGCAATGACGGCGCCACCGCGGTGGTCGCTGCCGAAGCCGGGGCCGCGGGCTTGTCCCCGGGCACCATGAAGCTCGTGGATGTTTGCGGGCTGGCCATGGGCAACCAGGTTTCCGCCCGCCAGTTCACGGACGTGGTGCGGGCCATTACCACCGGTGCCGATACCAGGCTTCGTACCGTCCTGGACGGCTTCCCGGTGGGTGGCTTGTCCGGCACTTTGGACATGCGGTACGGAGACGCCACCACCTCCGGGGGCGCCGGGCTGGTGCGGGCCAAGACCGGGACTTTGAACACGGTGCTGGCGCTGAGCGGCTATGTGGTGGACGCCGACGGCAGGCTCCTGGTGTTCTCGTTCCTCGGAAACGGCCTGACGCCCGGGGCGGCCGGCAACAAGGAAGCACTGGACAGGGCGGCCACGGCGCTTGCAGGCTGCGGCTGCCGCTAGTGCTGCTGCCGCTACTGCGGCTGGACTCCCAGGAATGCAGCCATCACGACGGCGGCAAGCACCGATGCCCAGCCCTTGCGCGGGCCTGCGGCAAGGGGAGGAACAGGGCGGTAGGGGATCATGGCGGCCTCCTTCGGGGCGGATTCTTCCTGCGCTTCCAGCTTGGCTGGCGTGGATGGGGCCGCGCTTTCGGCCTCCTGTGCAGCGGCTGTGGAAGTTCGCCGGTGAGCGAACTTAAGGACGATCCCCAGCCTGCTGTGTTCTGATGGGACTCATGGAGTCCACTGCGCGCGAGTCCGCATCGACGTTGTCCTCAGCAGCCCAGTCCAACGGGGCCCAATCCAGTGGGGTCCAGCCCGACCAGGCGCAGGCCCTGATCAATTGGGACCTCGCTGCTTCCACCGCAGCGCGGCTGGCTCCGGCCGGTCCCGTGCTTGACGAAAAGGCCATCGGCGAGGCCGTGGACAGCCTGCGCCGTCTTGCGGACGCCTCTGTGCCGCACGTCCACGAAATCACCGGGCTGGAGGCAGCACGCGATCTACGCGACTCCTCGGTGCTGGTGGTGGACCGGGCGTCTTGGGCCAAGGCCAACACCCAAAGCTTCGCTGTGATGCTCAAGCCTGCCATGCAGAAGATGCTGGACAGCCGGCGCGGATCCCTGAGCCCCTCTGCGGCCAGTGTCAGCGGTGCCATCACCGGCAGCCAGTTGGGCGCCGTCCTGGCCTTCCTGTCCAGCAAGGTCCTGGGCCAGTACGATCCGTTCGCGGCACTGGCCGAGAACTCCACGGCTCCGGCAGGAGGCCGGCTCCTGCTGGTGGCACCGAACATCGTCTCCGTGGAGCGCGAACTCAACGTCACGCCGGAGGATTTCCGGCTCTGGGTGTGCCTCCACGAGCAAACCCACCGCGTCCAGTTTGCGGCAGCACCCTGGCTGCGCCACCACATGCTGGAGCAAATCGACAACCTCAGCGGACACCTCCTGGGCAACGTCGA
Organism: Arthrobacter sp. SLBN-83; assembly: GCF_006715285.1. NCBI lineage: Bacteria > Bacillati > Actinomycetota > Actinomycetes > Micrococcales > Micrococcaceae > Arthrobacter > Arthrobacter sp. SLBN-83. The sequence goes on along the minus strand of NZ_VFMX01000001.1, from coordinate 1,138,750 downwards.
TTCCCTGATGGAGCGGGCCTCCGCTGCCGCCCGGTCCCTGAAGGACCGCTCCGCAACCGGTGACGCGCCCCGCCGCGGCGCCATCCTGGACCTGCTGCAGGACCCGGAGGAAAAGGCCGCCATTTCACACCTAACAGCGGTGATGAGCCTGCTCGAAGGCCACGCGAACGTGGTGATGGATGCCGTGGACGCCAGTATCGTTCCGTCCGTAAAGACCATCCGGCAGCGCTTCAACGACCGCGGCAAGGACCGCGGCGTGGTGGAGAAGTTCATCCGCAGCCTCCTGGGCCTGGACGCCAAGATGCGCCAGTACTCCGACGGCGCCCGGTTTGTCCGCGCCGTGGTGGATGTGGCAGGCATGGACGGGTTCAACAAGGTCTGGGAGTCGGCGGACCACCTGCCCACCGAGCCCGAAATCCACGACGCCAAGCTGTGGCTTGAGCGGATGGGCCTCTGATTGCCTGACGCCCAGTTGCCGGAAGCGGCGCCTGCCGCCATGCCCAGCGGACGACGCCGGCCCGGAAGGCTTTCGCCCGTCGTCGGCACTGCGCGCAAAATGCTGCAGAACGCCTTGGCGGACGCGGGTTACCCCCGCCACGTCATGGTGGCATGCAGCGGTGGCCCGGATTCCCTGGCGCTCGCCGCCGTCGCATCCTACTTCGCCCGCCGCGGCCACGTGGACGGCCACCCTGTCACCGTGGGGGCCGCGGTGGTGGACCACCAGCTGCAGGCCGGATCGGCTGACATCGCCGCCCGCACCGCCCGGGCATTGCAGGAGCTTGGCCTCTCACCAGTGGAAATCCGGACCGTCACCGTGGCCGGCGCCGGCATGGGCCCGGAAGCAGCTGCCCGCGAGGCCCGGCACGCGGCCCTCGAAGCCGCCGCCGCGGAACAGGGCGCGGAGGCAATCCTGTTGGGCCACACCCTGGACGACCAGGCCGAACAGGTACTGCTGGGCCTGGCCCGCGGCTCCGGCACCCGCTCGCTCGCCGGCATGCGCCCAACCCGGGGCAAACTGCTCCGCCCTTTCCTGGGGCTCCGCCGGGCAGACACGGAGGAGATCTGCGCGGTGGAGGAGCTGGACCCCTGGCACGACCCCACCAACGCCGATCCCGCCTTTGCGCGGTCGCGGACCCGCGTGGAGGTCCTCCCGCACCTTGAGGAAAAACTCGGCCCCGGCGTGGCCGAATCACTGGCCCGGACCGCCGCCATCCTGCAACTGGACGCCGACTACCTGGAGGATGTGGCGGAAAGCACCTACGCAGCGCTCGTGGAACGGGACGACGGCGAACTGAGCCTGCCGGAGGAGGTGTTGCGCGCCTTGGCCCCGGCCATCCGGTTCCGGGTGATCGCCAAGGCAGCGGCCGACGTCGGCGGGCAGCAGCCCAGTTACCAGCGCCTTTTGGCGGCGGAAGCGCTGCTGCGGCGGCAGGGTTCGGCCGGTCCTGTTGAGCTTCCCGGTGGCGTAAGTGTGTACCGGTTGTCGCTGGCGCAGTTGGAGGAATCCAAGGGCAACGCCGGCCCGGCTGCGTCCGGGGGCGGCCCTTCTGTTCCCCGCGAACGGGCGCGCTGTGGGAAGCTAGTATTCCGGCCTCAAAAACCGCCCGCAAAATAGTCGCACCCCGCATCTAAACAGGAGCCATTGGTGGATTCAAACGACGTCCAGGCAGACCTCAAGCACGTTCTCTACTCCAGGGAGCAGATCCAGCAGCGGATCACCGAACTCGCTGCGCAGATCGACAAGGACTACGAAGGCCGCGAGATCCTCATTGTGGGCGTCCTCAAGGGCGCCGTGATGGTTATGGCGGACCTGGCCCGGGCACTGCACAGCCACATTTCCATGGACTGGATGGCCGTGTCCTCCTACGGTTCGGGAACCCAGTCCTCCGGTGTGGTGCGCATCTTGAAGGACCTGGACACGGACCTCATGGGCAAGGACGTGCTGATCGTCGAGGACATCATAGACTCCGGCCTCACCCTGTCCTGGCTCAAGACCAACCTGGAATCCCGCGGGACCGCCTCGGTGGAAATCTGCACCGCGTTCCGCAAGCCCACCGCTGCCAAAGTGGAGATCGACGTCAAGTACGTCGGCTACGACATCCCCAACGAGTTCGTGGTGGGCTACGGCCTGGACTACGCCGAGAAGTACCGCAACCTGGACTTCGTCGGAACCTTGGCCCCGCACGTCTACGAGTAAACCCAGGCCCTTCCAACGCATTTGGTGCGCTGTCTGCCCCGCTACGCCCACAGGGAACTTTTGCTTTTCGCTATGCGTGATGTACTCCGGACGGTGTATAGCTAGAAGCTGACGCAGCACCATCACGGGCGCAGAGTACTCGCCGTGAAGCACTACCGGAAGGACGGGGCCAGCCCCCGAACAGATGAAAGCTAAGAACTTCTTCAAAGGCCCGGGCATCTGGATCGTCGTTGTGGTCGGTCTGCTCCTCGTGGCTTTTGCAACGCTCGCCCCCGGCGGTGCGGCCCGGATCGACACGGACAAGGGCCTGGAACTGCTCTCCGGCAACAAGGTGGAGCAGGCCAAGATCTTCGACGGCGAGAACCGTGTTGACCTCACGCTGAAGGACGACCTGCAGCTGGACGGGCAGGACAAGGGCAAGAGTGTCCAGTTCTTCTTCGTCGATGCCCGTGCCCAGGACGTAGTGAAGGCTGTCACCGACGCCAAGCCTGCCCAGGGCTTCACGGACCAGCCGATCGAAAGCAACTGGTTCTCCGGCCTGCTCTCCCTCCTGATCCCCGTCATCCTGCTGGGCGCCCTCTTCTGGTTCCTGATGACTCGCATGCAGGGCGGCGGCTCCAAGATCATGCAGTTCGGCAAGTCCAAGGCCAAGATGGTCAGCAAGGACATGCCGCAGGTCACCTTCGCTGACGTCGCAGGTGCGGACGAGGCCGTGGAGGAACTGCAGGAAATCAAGGAATTCCTGCAGGAACCGGCCAAGTTCCAGGCGGTGGGCGCCAAGATCCCCAAGGGCGTGCTGCTCTACGGCCCTCCAGGCACCGGTAAGACCCTGCTGGCCCGCGCAGTTGCCGGCGAAGCAGGCGTGCCCTTCTTCTCCATCTCGGGCTCGGACTTCGTTGAAATGTTCGTCGGTGTCGGCGCGTCCCGCGTCCGCGACCTCTTTGAGCAGGCCAAGGCCAACTCGCCGGCCATCATCTTCGTGGATGAAATCGATGCCGTTGGCCGCCACCGCGGCGCCGGCATCGGCGGCGGCAACGACGAACGCGAGCAGACCCTCAACCAGTTGCTGGTGGAGATGGACGGCTTCGACGTCAAGACCAACGTGATCCTGATCGCCGCCACCAACCGGCCCGACGTCCTGGACCCCGCGCTGCTGCGGCCCGGCCGTTTCGACCGCCAGGTTTCGGTGGAAGCGCCGGACCTGATCGGCCGCGACCAGATCCTGCAGGTGCACGCCAAGGGCAAGCCGATGGCGCCCGGCGTCGACCTCAAGGCTGTGGCCAAGAAGACCCCCGGCTACACCGGTGCGGACCTCGCCAACGTCCTCAACGAGGCAGCACTGCTCACCGCGCGCTCCAACGCCAACCTGATCGATGACCGCGCGCTTGACGAAGCGATCGACCGCGTCATGGCCGGGCCGCAGAAGCGCAGCCGCGTCATGAAGGAACACGAGCGCAAGATCACCGCATACCACGAAGGCGGCCACGCCCTGGTGGCCGCTGCGCTGCGGAACTCGGCCCCGGTCACCAAGATCACCATCCTTCCCCGCGGACGTGCCCTGGGCTACACCATGGTGGTTCCGGAGAATGACAAGTACTCCGTCACCCGCAACGAGCTCCTGGACCAGATGGCCTACGCCATGGGCGGCCGCGTTGCCGAGGAGATCGTCTTCCACGACCCCTCCACCGGTGCTTCGAACGACATTGAGAAGGCCACCGGCACCGCACGCAAGATGGTCACCGAATACGGCATGAGCGAACGGGTCGGTGCCGTGCGCCTGGGCCAGGGCGGCGGCGAACCCTTCCTGGGTCGCGACGCCGGGCATGAGCGCAACTACTCGGACCAGATCGCCTACGTGGTGGATGAGGAAGTGCGCCGCCTGATTGAGCAGGCCCACGATGAGGCCTACGAAATCCTCACGGAGAACCGCGACATCCTGGACCTGCTGGCCCTTGAGCTGCTGGAGCGGGAAACCCTTAACCAGGCTGAGATCGCCGACATCTTCCGGGACGTGCGCAAGCGCGACTTCCGCGAGGTGTGGCTGTCCAAGGAAACCCGCCCCGTCCTGGCCGGACCGGTGGAGACCCGCCGGGAGCGGGCAGAGCGTGAAGCGCAGGAAGAAGCGAAGAAGGCCCGGCTGGACGAGCCGCTGGACGCACAGCCCCCGCACCCGCAGGGCGTGCCGGAGGATGCACCCTTCAAGGGCGGAGTCACCGACTCGGGGCCTGACACCCTTCGCGGCTAAGCTTTCCCTGTGACTTCCTTCGACGACGACGACGTTCCCGCCTCCGCCGGATATCCGGCGGAGGACGGTTCCCAGCATTCGACAAGCCATAGGGTGGACCGGCCAAGGATCGAGGCGGCCGTCCGCGAAATCCTCCTTGCCATCGGCGAGGACCCGGACCGCGGCGGCCTCCTGGACACCCCCAAAAGGGTGGCGAAGGCGTATGCCGAGATGTTCGCCGGGCTGCACCACGATCCTGCGGAAATTCTTTCCACCACCTTTGACCTGGACCACGAGGAACTGGTCCTGGTCAAGGACATTCCCTTCTACTCCACGTGCGAGCACCACCTGGTGCCGTTCCACGGCGTGGCCCATGTTGGCTACATCCCCTCGCATGACGGAAGGGTCACCGGGCTGAGCAAGCTTGCCCGGGTGGTGGATATGTACGCCCGACGGCCGCAGGTGCAGGAACGGCTCACCACTGAGATCGTCGAAGCGCTGGTCAGCCACCTCAAGCCCCGCGGCGCCATCGTCGTTGTTGAATGCGAGCACATGTGCATGTCCATGCGCGGCATCCGCAAGCCCGGAGCGAAGACCGTCACCAGTGCGGTCCGCGGGCAGCTTCATGACCCGGCCACCCGTGCCGAAGCCATGAGCCTCATCCTCGGAAGGTAACCACATACCCATGGATTCACTCGCTGCAGCCCCCGGAACGGGGCCCGCAACCTCCCCACTGCCCATCCTGCGCAAGCCCCGCCCGGTTGCGCGCTTCCAAGACCTGCCCACGGGGCGGACCCTGGTCATGGGCATCCTGAATGTCACCCCTGATTCCTTCAGCGACGGCGGAAAGCACGACACGGCGGACACCGCCATCGCGGCCGGCCTGCGGATGTTCTACGCCGGTGCGGACATCATCGACGTCGGCGGCGAGTCCACCAGGCCGGGTGCGGACGACGTCAGCCCGGACGAAGAGCAGCGCCGGGTCCTGCCCGTGATCGAGGCCCTGGTCAAGGCCGGCGCCCTGGTCAGCATCGACACCACCCACGCCTCCACTGCCGAAGCGGCAGTCAAGGCAGGCGCCGCCATCATCAACGACATTTCGGGACTGAGCATCGAGCCTGAAATGGCGGAGTTCGTGGCAGCGTCCAAGGTGCCCTACGTGCTCACCCACCGCCGCGGCGACGCCCGAACCATGAACTCGCTTGCCGAGTACACCGATGTTGCCGGGGAAGTGGTGGCGGAACTGGCGGGAGTGCGCGACAAGCTTTATGCCGCCGGCGTCAGCCCGGAACAAATCATCATCGATCCGGGCCTGGGATTCGCCAAGAACGACGCCCAGAACTGGGAACTGCTGCAAAACCTGGACCAGCTGGACAGCCTGGGCCACAAGGTCCTGGTGGGCGCCTCCCGCAAGCGCTTCCTGGGCACCCTGCTCACCGTGGCCGGGAAAGCCGCCGCTCCCGAGGAACGGGACGGCGCCACGGCGGCCATTACCGCCATCAGCGCCTACCGCGGCGCCTGGGCGGTCCGCGTCCACGACGTCGGCTCAAGCCTCGACGCCGTCAAGGTGGCAGCCCGCATGGCGGCCGTACCTACAGCATCAGCCGTACCCGAAACGCAATAGGGCCGGGGGACCCATGGACAGGATTACGCTGACTGGAGTGACCGCAGTGGGTCATCACGGTGTCTTCGATTTCGAACGCCGGGAGGGCCAGCCCTTCGTGGTGGACGCGGTGCTCTACCTCGACTTCACCGAAGCGGCGCAGTCCGACGACGTCCGGGACACTGCACACTACGGCGAGGTTGCGCAGCGTATAACCGAGTGGATCTCCGGGGAACCCCTGAACCTCATCGAGGCACTTGCGGTGCGGATCGCCGACAGCCTCCTTGCCGAGTTCAAGCTCCAGGCCGTGGAGATCACCGTCCACAAACCCCAGGCCCCCATCGAGGTTCCCTTCGGCGACGTGGCGGTCACCGTCCACCGGACGCGGGTCCCCGCCGGCGCACTGTCCGGGGCCGGGACATGAACGGCATCTACACCAAGGCGGTGCTCGCCCTCGGCAGCAACCTTGGTGAGCGGAACGAGACCCTGACCGAGGCCGTGGCGGACCTGGTGGATCCGCCGGAGGTGCGCCTCCTTGCCGTCTCACCCATTGTCCAGACGAAGGCCGTGGGCGGACCCGCCGGACAGCCCGACTTCCTGAACATGGTCATTACCGTGGAAACCAGCCTCACGCCCATGGAACTGCTGAAACACTGCCAGGCCGTGGAGAACAAGCACCTCCGCGTCCGCGAGGTGCACTGGGGGCCGCGGACGCTCGACGTCGACATCATCATCTACGGGGACCTCCGCAGCGACGATCCCGCCCTGACGCTTCCGCACCCCCGTGCGTCCTCCCGCGCGTTCGTCCTCTACCCCTGGTCGCTGATCGAACCGGCTGCCACCCTGGGGGGCGAAAGGATCAGCGCGTTGGCCGCCCAGGCGGATGACTTCGCCGGCCTGGCACCCTTCGACGGCTTCGGCGACTTTGACGGGATGCCCACGGCCGGCGCGGTGGAGGAGCGATGAAACCCATCAACCCCCTACGCCTGCTGCTGATCGGTGTCATCCTCGCCATCGCCGGCTGGTCTGCCACAGTGGTGACCAGCCGGTACAGCATCGCAACGCCGGTCCTGCCTGCCACTGCGCTGGCCACCATGGGCGTCATCGTCATCATCACGCTGATCCTCGGCATCCGCATCCTGAGGTGGCGCAACAGCCACAAGCCCAACAGCACGGCTAAGAAGACGCAGTTGGACCCCCTCCTGGCCGCCCGGACCCTGGTCCTGGCCCAGGCCTGCGCGTACGCCGGAACAGTGCTGCTCGGCTGGCATGTGGGCATCTTCCTGGACCAGTTGCGAATCTGGAGCATGCGCAGCGACCAGGGAATCACCTGGCTGGCGTTGGCCATGGCCGGCGGCGGCCTGGTGATGATCGTGGTGGGGCTCATTGTGGAGCGGTTCTGCAAGATTCCGCCCGAAGACGGTGACCCAAACCTGGACGGGAAAAAGGGCCGCCCTGCCCGCGGGGAGGCCGCTGGGGAAGGCGAATATGCGTACCGAGGCGATTGACCCGCCGGGTATCGCCTGGCAGCGGGTGTCACCAAAGTACATAACAGTCCGCCTCGTGGAATGGGCCCTGGCCAACCTGGCGGCGGTCCTGGTCCTTTCCGCTCCGCTGGTGTTTGTCCTCCTCGGCTGGTGGCGCTGGCCCCCGCTGTGGCTGGCCATTACCGTTCCGGCCGTCATGACTGTGGTTGCCGTATGGCGGCTGGTGCTGATCCCGCGGCAGGTCAGGGCCATTGGCTACGCTGAGCGCGGTGACGACTTGCTGGTCAGGAGCGGCATCTTCTTCCAGCGCACCATGGCCGTTCCTTACGGGCGCATGCAGTACGTGGATATCGCCGTCGGCCCCGTGGAGCGCGGCCTGGGGCTGTGTACCGTGAAGCTCCATACGGCATCGCCCGGCACCAACGCCCGCATCCCCGGCCTTCCGGCTGCTGAAGGCGCGCGGCTCCGGGAACAGCTGGCCGCCCGCGGCGAAGCCAGGCTGGCAGGGCTGTGACGGCTGACGGCCAGCTGCCCGGGCAGCCGGCCCGGCCTCCTGTGGCGGCCGGCCCGGAAAGCAGCAGAACGCCCGACGGCGAGTGGCTGCGTGTGCATCCGGCGTCACCTTTCGTCCGCGGCTGGGTCGCCCTGGCTGCCATCGCCTTCTTTTTTGGCCGGGACCTTTTTGAGCGTTCCCTGCAGGGCCAGCCAGTTTTTGAGGAGGGGTTTGACCGCCGCGCGCCCTGGCTCCTTGGCGGCGGTGCCGTGGTGCTGGCCGTGGCCGTGCTGGGATTCGTCCTGACCTGGTACTTCACCAAATACCAGGTGTCCGCCGGGTATGTCCGGGTCAACAGCGGGCTCCTCTTCCGGCAGCACCGGCAGGCGCGGCTGGACCGGGTGCAGGCCATCGATATCGTGCAGCCCCTCCTGGCCCGCATCTTTGGCCTGGCCGAACTCAGGTTCGAGGTGGCAGACGCCGGCGAATCAGCGGTGCGGCTGGCTTACCTGAAGATCGCCGATGCCCGCCAACTACGGGCCACCATCCTGGCGCGCGCTTCCGGGGCTGTTGCCGGCGCCGGCTCTGGCAGTTGCTCCGTGGGCGGTTTGGACGGTCCGGCGGGCACTGGTCACGGCGGTTCCGCCGGTCCGGGGCAGCTTACCCAGCCCGCACCCGAGGCGCCGGAGTTTACGGTGCTGGCCGTGCCGCCGTCGCGCCTTATTGGATCGCTGCTGCTGAGTGAGCAAAGCTTCTTCATCGTGGTGGGCGGCGCCGCGTCCGTGTTCCTCTCCGCGCTGACGGACAACCGGGCCTTCTACTTTTACCTGGTGCCCGCCGCGCTTGGCCTCGCGGCAAGCTACTGGAACTTCTTCAACAAGGGGTACAACTTCACCGCGGCCATCTCGCCGGATGGCATCCGGTTGCGGTACGGGCTGCTGGATACCCAGGCGCAGACGCTGCCGCCGGGCCGGATCCAGGCCGTGAAGGTTGCCCAGCCGCCGCTGTGGCGCCCGTTCGGCTGGTACCGGATGCAGGTGAACGTGGCCGGCTACGGGACGTCGGGCAACGCCGTGGAGGGCAATACCAGGACCATCCTGCTGCCGGTAGGTAAATTCGCCGACGTCCTGGCCATGCTCTCGCTGGTCCTGCCCGACCCCGGAACCGACCAGCCGGAGGCGGTTTTCGCTGCCGGGCTTGGTGGCTTCCATTCCGACGGCGGCTTTGTCACCACCCCGCGGCGGGCGTGGCTGCTGGCTCCCCTGGCATGGCGGCGCAACGGCTTTGCGGCCACGGACACGGCGCTGCTGATCCGCTCCGGCCGCTGGTGGCGGGAACTGGTTGTTGTCCCGCACCAGCGCACGCAGTCGATGGCGCTTCACCAAGGGCCCGTGGCACGCCACTTCCGGGTGGCGGACCTGGTGCTGCACACCACCGCCGGGCCGGTGGCCCCGCGGCTGACCCAGGCAGGGTTGGATGAGGCCCGGCAACTCTTTGACGAGCAGTCGGCACGCGCCCGGCTGGCACGGAAGCGTCAAACCACCGAACAATGGTTGCGGCAGGTTGTCCCGGCCGTTGAATCAGTTGCGGTATCCTCGTCGGCCGTCGAGCCTGCGGCTGCATCAGAGCCCCGCACCCACTACCAACAGGAAGGCCAGCACCATGGCTAAGCCCGGACGCCTCGGCGTCGGAATCATCGGCGCCGGCAAGGTGGGGGCGGTGCTTGGTGCCGCCCTCCGCGCAGCCGAGCACGCCGTCGTCGGGGTTTCGGCGGTCTCGGACGCCAGCCGGGAGCGGGCCGAAACCCTGCTCCCCGGCGTGCCCATCCTGGAAGTGCAGGACATCGTGGAGCGCGCGGAACTGGTGCTGCTGGCAGTGCCGGACGACGCGCTGCCGGATTTGGTGGAGGGGCTGGCCAAGCTCGGCGCCTGGCAGCCCGGCCAGCTCGTGGCGCACACCTCCGGCCGGTTCGGCGTCGGTGTACTTCATCCAGTCCGCGCCGCGGGCGCCGTTCCACTGGCACTGCACCCAGCCATGACCTTCACCGGCATGAGCCTGGACCTCACCCGGCTGCTGGACTGCACCTTCGGGGTGACGGCCGACGCGCCCATGCTGCCCATCGCCCAGGCGCTGGTGGTGGAGATGGGGGCGGAGCCCGTAGCCATTGCCGAGGCGGACCGGACGCTCTACCACGCAGCCCTGGCCCACGGGTCCAACCATCTGGTCACCCTGGTGGCGCAGGCGTCGCAACTGCTGCGCGAGGTGGGCGTTGAATCGCCCGAGCGTATGCTGGGGCCGCTGCTGCGGGCCACCCTGGAGAACGCGCTGGCCTCGGGGGAGTCTGCGCTGACTGGTCCGGTCGCACGCGGGGACGTGGGAACGGTGCGCGCGCACGCCGAGGCGTTGCGGGAGTACGACGCCGGCGGGCACGGTGATGTGCTGGAGGCCTACCTTGCGATGGCACGCGCCACAGCCCTCCGCGCCGAAGGGCGCGCACTGCTGAAACCCGACCAGCTGAAGGGGCTGCACGAGGCCCTCGATCCGAAGGAGGACTGAATGTCCATTCAACTTGTCACCACCGTGGCCAGCTTGCGGGCCGAAAGTGCCCGGCTCCTTAGCGCCAAGCAAGGCACTTCGCAGGCATTGGTGCCTACCATGGGTGCACTCCACGAAGGCCATGCCACACTGGCCCGCACCGCCGTCGAAAACAATGACGTGGTGGTGGCGAGCATCTTCGTCAACCCCCTTCAGTTCGGCGACGCCGTGGACCTGGACCGCTACCCGCGAACGCTTGATGCAGACCTTGCCCTGCTGGAGGAACAGGGCGTGGACCTGGCCTTTGCGCCCTCCGTGGAGGAGGTCTATCCCGGCGGGGAGCCTTTGGTGCGGATCACCTCCGGACGCCTTGGGGAGAAGTGGGAGGGTGCCTCCCGGCCCGGCCACTTCGACGGCGCCCTGACTGTTGTTGCCAAACTGCTGCACTACGGGATGCCGGCGGCCGGCCTTCCGGCCGGATCTGCGGGCACATCCGGGGGCAACCTCCCCGCCTACCGGGCTTACTTCGGCCAGAAGGACGCCCAGCAGCTGGCCCTGGTCCGGCGGATGGCTGCGGACCTGAACTTCCCCGTGGAGATTGTGGGCGTGCCCACGGTCCGCGCTGACGACGGCCTGGCCTTGTCCAGCCGGAACCGCTTCCTGTCCGATGACGAACGCGATGCCGCGCTGGTCCTGTCCAGGGCGCTGCGCCTGCTGGAAGAGCGGGCGAACGCCCACGAGCCACTGGACCTTGATTCTGCGCTGGCGATGGTTGAGTCCCAGCCCCTGGTGGAACTGGACTACTTCGATGTGGTGGATCCGGGGACCCTTGAGCCGCTGGCGGAGAACTGCCGGGAAACTCCCTTCCGCGGCGAGGCCCTGGCGCTTATCGCGGCCAAGGTGGGCCCCGTGCGGCTGATCGACAACGTCCCGCTGAGTTCCTGACTTCCCGCCGCTTAGAAGTGCAACCCGTCCTCGCTGGCCATCAGCTGCTCCAGGAGTGCCTTCTCCGGCTGGCCGGGGTTGCGGGCGACGCAACGGCGAAGCCGTGCTCTGGCCAGTTCTTCGGCTGGGTTGGTGTCCGCCAGCAACTCGTCGATGATCTCCTGGGCCTGCCAGCGGAGGGATTCGAGGGCGAACTGGCGGATCTCGGCAGGAGTGTCAGAGGACATCCAGGGGTCCGGATCCGAAGGAACGCCTTCGAACATCCGCTCTGCTGTCATCTGGAGCCTCCTTGCACCATTCCGAAGCGGCCGGTGGTCTGGCCTACGCGGCCTTCAAAGCGCGGCGCGTAGGAAAACAGTACAGCGGGAAAGACCGGTCTGTCTGCCCCGGAGTACACTTCAATTGCAATGGATCCCAATGCAGATTTCTCACCGTCTGCCGCGGCTCTCACAGCCGGGGCGGCGGTTGCTCCTGCCCACCCCACAGAGCCTGCCAACCTCACGGATCTTGCCAACCCGGCAGAGCATGCCAACCCTGCGGAGCGGATCCTTTCGGTGGCGTACGAGCTGTTTTCGCGGCGGGGGATCCGCGACGTTGGCGTCAACGAGCTCATCGAACGGTCCGGCGTAGCCAAGGCCACTTTTTACCGGCATTTTCCCTCGAAGGACTCGTTGGTGCTGGCGTTCCTCGAGCGGCGGGACCGGCAGTGGACGGTTGACGCCATCCTTACTGAGGCGCGCCGCCGGGGGAGTACGCCGGTAGAGCAGTTGCTGGCCATTTTTGACGTGTTTGGCGACTGGTTCCAGCGTGATGACTTCGAAGCCTGCTCTTTCGTCAACGTCCTGCTGGAAATGGGTCCTGCCCACCCCTTGGGCCAGGCCAGCATCGACTACTTGGCCAGAATCCGAGGACATATCCAGGCGTTGGCAGAAGAAGCCGGCCTGGTGCGTGCTGAAGAATTTGCCCGTTCCTGCCAGATCCTGATGAAGGGCTCAATCATCTCGGCCACCGAGGGAGACTGGCTGGCCGCACAGCGAGCCCAGCAGATGGCGGTCTGGCTCATCGAGCACCACAGGGCTTAGCACCACGGGCCGCGGCGGAGTCGGCCCGAGCATGCCGCCGCGTGACTATGAGCTCCTGTCATCCGGAGGGTACGAGCGGCGTCGCGAGGAGTTCGGCCCAGAGTGGATAGCCCGGTGGCAGGTCGTCGGGGTGTATGAGGTGGTCGTCTACGAAGTTGTCGTCCTCCGGTTCCCAGGGAGGCAGGTCTTCGGGGCTGATCTCAAGGCAGCAGATATTGCCGGAGCGGATGGTGGGACAGCGGGCGTCGATACACCTGGTGTCCGGACACTTGGTTTCCGGGCATCTGGCGTCGGGGCCCTGGGCGCCAGGAGACTTCAGTCCGGCGGGCATCACCCATTGCGGCCAGTACGTGGGTTCGGCGTCTGGGTGTTCGGGTTTGTAGTGGCGGCCGGTGGGTGAGGTCCAGCCGGGTGGGTCGTTGGTGGTGGCTGGGTCTGGTGTCCAAGTGCTGTGGTGTTTGAGCCGGTGATGTTTGGGGCAGAGCTGTGCCAGGTTGGTTGTGCCGGTGGTGCCGCCGTCTTTCCAAGCTTGGAGGTGATCGGTGTCGTTGTCGGGGCTGTGGTTGGTGGAGCCGGGGAAGGTGCATTTGGCGTCGCGCATCCTGATCCAGCGTTTGATGGTTTCGGGAAGGCGGTAGTTCTTCCTGCCGATTTCCAGTGGTGCCCCGTCCCTGGGGTCGACCAGGACGCGGTAGAAGGACTCCGCCCCGTCGGTGACGAGTTTGCGTGCCATTGACGCGGGGATGGGGCCGAGTCCGTCAAGTACTGCCGGCTCATCCGTCGCACCCAGCAGGGAGAACACCGGCACCATGACCAGGACATCGGCCCGCGGGGCGGGGACCTTCCCGATCTCCCGGACGGGCCGCGAACCGGCAGCGGTGCCGGTCCCGTCGTCGTTACCGGGTCCTTCATCGTTGCTGACCGGCTCTGTTGCTGCGGCGGTGGTGTTGCGGTTGGTCTCCATGGCGTTGCCGGTGCTGAGGAGCAGTGATGCTGCGATGTCGGGGCGGAGTTGGGTGAGGGTGCGTGGTTCGTTGGGTCCTTGGAGGCCGCGGGCGGTGGCGGTGGTGCGGTTCCAGATGGCGCAGGCGGTGTCGCCGGGGAGGTAGAGCGTGACCCGGGCCATGCCGTCGCGGTCGGGGGTGTATTCCATGCGTCGGTCGGCAATACCTTTGGTGTGGCGTTTTTCGATGGATTCGGGGTGGTGGCGTTCGCGCCAGCCACGGACCTTGGCGCGGAACCGGGAGGGGACGAGGTCGCCGGGGGCGGCGCCGCGGGCGGGGTGGGGTGCGTCGGGGTCGAAGAAGTGCGCCACGAGCCCGGCAGCACCGGCGGGGTCGAGGCCTTCGGTTTCATCGGCGATGACCTTCGCGTGCTGCCAGGACATGCCACCGGCGGCCAGGGCCTCGAACACGGGTGGGGGGGAGCAAACTTTCTGGGACTGTTCCAGGAACGCCCCGGCCGCGGCGGAGCTGATGGTCAGGACCCCGGCGATCTCCTCCACCACGGACATCTCGGCGTAGGTGCGGTCGTGCAGCGACGCGCCCGGCGGGGTTTTGGCCTGCTGGAACCCGATGGCTTCGGCGGCGTCCCGGGCTTTCATCGCGGCGAGTTGCGCCTCCAGCCGGGCGATAACTTCGAGCCTTTCCAGCCGGATCTCGTACCGCCGCTGCAATACATCAACACTGGAACCAGCAGCAGCACCCGAACCAAAAGCAGTACCGGACGCCATCGCAGCACCTTCACAGTCCATGGCATCAAGGGCAGCAACAGAGGCAGGAACACCTTCCAAAACCACCCCAATGCCGCTGCTGATTCCCAAAAGAGAATCATCCAGCGAGGGTGTGACATTGTGAGCCTCGCTGGCGTCGGACCCGCGCAGGCATGCCGGCGCACCCAACCCGTGCCGTCGCCGTCGTACGTTTTCGACGCGAAGGCTCTTTGTCGAACCCCAAACATCCGAGGCGAAAAGGAGCTTGCGCAGCGCGGGGATCTCCAGCCTGCCGCTCCCAATATAGTCAGCTTGCTTATTACTTTCGGTTTTCCTAGGCTGGAACATGTCAGGCAATCAACTCTCGGGCGGTTGCTGCGTGCCTGAGGGCCGCGGACCGCCTCAGGCGAGGAGGAACAATGTCAGAGCACAGCATCGCAGGCAAGAAGGTCGCATTCCTGCTGACTGACGGCGTGGAGCAGGTAGAGCTCACCAGTCCCTGGCAGGCAGTGAAGGACGCCGGCGGCGAGCCCACCCTGGTGGCTCCCAAGAGCGGCAAGCTGCAGGGCTACAACGGCACGGACAAGGGAGATACCTTCGACGTGGATCTCACGGTGGCCGAAGCAAACGCTTCCGACTTCGACGCCCTGGTGCTTCCCGGCGGCGTCGTCAACGCGGACCACCTGCGCGTCGACAAGGATGCGCAGAACTTCACCCGCAGCTTCTTCGAACAGCACAAGCCGGTGGCATCGATCTGCCACGGACCCTGGCTGCTGATCGAGGCCGGCGTGATCAAGGGCCGGAACGTCACCTCCTACTTCACGCTGGAAACGGACCTGAAGAACGCGGGCGCCAACTGGACTGATGAGGAAGTGGTGGTGGACCAGGGTCTGGTAACCAGCCGGAACCCGGACGACCTCCCGGCCTTCAACAACAAGCTGGTGGAGGAGATCTCCGAAGGCCAGCACGCAGGCCAGACTGCCTAACCCCTAAAGTTCCCTCAGGGTTTTTAAACCCGTATGGAGGAATTACTCCAGCGGGTAGAGTGTTGGAATCTGCAGCGGCGCCGACCGCGCATCACTCATAAAACACCCCTGAGGGAACACCCATGTCTACCGAAGTCTCTCCGAACGCCGGCGGCCAGCCCGTCCCAGGCGAAGGCACCCGCGACGAATTCCGCGGTGGAGCCCGCCAAGGCGCCCAAACCGCTGCGCCGGAGAAGATGTCGCGGGAGTCCGTGACCATCATCAGCACGCTGCTGGTGGCGACGTTCGTGGTGATCCTCAACGAGACCATCATGAACGTCGCCCTGCAGCGGCTCATGGTGGACCTGCGCGTGGACGCCCCTACCGTCCAGTGGCTGTCCACCGGCTTCATGCTCACCATGGCCGTGGTCATCCCCACCACCGGCTTCATCCTCCAGCGCCTCTCCACGCGCGCCGTATTCATGCTGGCCATGGGCCTGTTTGCCGGCGGAACCGCACTTGCCGCGGTGGCCCCGGGATTCGAGGTCCTGCTGCTGGCCCGCATCGTCCAAGCCGGCGGCACCGCGATCATGCTGCCGCTGCTGATGACCACCATCCTCACCCTGGTCCCGCTGGCCAAGCGCGGCGCCGTCATGGGCAACGTGAGCATCGCCATCTCGGTTGCGCCGGCAATGGGTCCCACGGTTTCCGGGCTGATCCTGGAGCACTTCACCTGGCGCTTCATGTTCGTCTTCGTCCTGCCGGTGGCCCTCGCGGCGCTGGCCATCGGCGCCAAGTACCTCACCAACGTCGGCGAGGTGGAAAAGGCGCGGCTGGATGTACCGTCCGTCATCCTCACCGTCCCCGCCTTCGGCGGCCTGGTCTACGGGCTCAGCCAGATCGGCGGCGGCCACGGCGGCCAGGCCGGTCCGGGTGCCGGCGCCATCGCGGCCCTGGTGATCGGCGTCGCTGCCCTGGCCGTGTTCGTCCTCCGCCAGGTCCGGCTGCAGAAGGCCGCCGCGCCGTTGCTGGACCTGCGCGCCTTCAACTTCCGGATGTTTACTGTCTCGGTCCTGCTGATGGTGGTGGCCATGATGGCCCTGTTCGGCGGGGTCATCCTGCTTCCGCTCTACCTCCAGCAGGTCCGCGGCCTCGGCTCGCTCGAAACCGGCCTTGCGCTGCTCCCTGGCGGCCTGGCCATGGGCCTGCTGGGCCCCGTGATCGGCCGCGCGTTCGACAAGGTGGGCCCACTGCCGCTCACCGTCACCGGATCCGTCCTGATGGTGGTGACCCTCTGGCAGTTTTCAATGCTCGACGCCGGCACGGCAGTCTGGTGGATCATCACCCTTCACGTGGGGCTGAGTTTTGGCCTGGCGCTGCTGTTCACCCCTGCCTTCACCACCGGGCTGAACCCGCTGCCGCCGCACCTCTACTCCCACGGGTCAGCGATCATGAGCACCACCCAGCAGGTGGCCGGTGCCGCCGGTACGGCACTGCTGGTGTCCATCTTCGCGGTGGTGAGTGCGGCTTCAGGGCTCGTCGCCGGGATGAGTGCCGCGTTCATGACGGCAACCGTCATAGCCTTTGCCGCCGTCGTGCTTTCCGCCATGATGCGCAAGACCGAAGGTGCCGGTCCGGCCCACGGCGCAGGACACTAGCGCAAGCCGCGCTAGCCGGCGAAGAAGTCGCTCAGTTCCTTGATCAGCTTGTCCGGGGCCTTGATGGCGCCGTCGTGGCCGAAGCCGGGCAGGATGGTGTAGCTGGAGCCGGACAGTACGTCGTGGATCTGGCCGCAGGCAATGCCGAAGTAGGCCGGGCTCTTTTCGCCCACCACGATCAGCGTCTCCAGGGGCAGGTCCAGGAACGGCTCCGCAGGCATGTCCGCCGCGATGATCGCCTTGATCTCACGGACGCCGGTGCGCATGAGTTCCCGCTGCTGCTTGCCTTCGCTCGTGCCCGCGGTCAGCTTGTTGGCCAGGGTGAGCATGGAGAGCGGCATGCGCGATGAGAAGGATCCACCGGCTTCCAGGCCCCGCTGGATCACGGCGAGGGCGCGGTCATCGTCACCGGCGGCGATGGCCTTCTCGTACTCACCGATCCAGGTGGCGGTGACGCTGCCGTTCACGGACACCGCGGGATCATAAACGGCGAGGCGCTCCACCGGCAGGGTCCGCGCGGCGTGCAGGGCAACGGCACCGCCGAAGCTGTGGCCGAAGACGTCCGTGCTGGAGGTATGCTTCATGACGGTATCCAGGTCCCGGATGTCCACGTCCAGCGTGTAGTCCTCGGGCTGGGGCGACGACGAGCCGCGGCCGCGCCGGTTGAAGGTGTGCACCGGCCGGCCCAGGGAAGCGCTCAGTTTCTGGGCAAACTTGGTGTAGTCAGCGGCCGTCACCATGGAGGGCGGCACCACCACCACGCCCGAACCTGCCGAAGCCAGGTCCGCGCCGGTGGAAAAGAGCTCCACAGTGCCGCCGTCGGGGGTCCTGATGTTCTCTCGCGTCATGGTCCGAGCCTAGCCGAGCAAGCTGGCTGGGGGCATCACGGACGCGGGGTCTCCAGCTCACGCCAGTTGGTCGATCAAGGCGTGGCTCGCTGTGCGGATGGCCGGCAGTTGGTCCCCGAGTCCGCAAAGGATCAGTCCCGCGTCCGCTGCCTGCAGTGCGGACTCCGCCGTCACGGCACCATCGGCCCGCAGATAGATCAGGGATTCGACCAGTCGGAAGGTGAAGTCACCCCCGCCCGGGCCCGCGGCGGTCGCTGACAGCCCGCCACCCAGTTGCCCGTACAGCCGCCGCAGCTCCTGCCGGTCACTGAGGAAGCGGGCAAAGCGCGTGCTGCGGACTTCCGGCAAGTGGTACAGGACGCCAAGGTTCCACCGGGCACTGCACAGCTGCGTGCCGTCATAAAGCGCGACGGCGTGCAGCCGGCTTCCGGCGGGGCCGTCGGTTCCGGGACGGCCGTGGGGCAACGCGGCAACTGCGCGGGCGAACCTCAGGCCGCCCGAAACGGTCCCCTCCAGGAGGTCCTCGAGAATGTCGTCCTTGGTTTTGAAGTGGTGGTACAGGGACGACTGCCGGATACCCACGGCGTCCGCGATGGAACGGGTGGAGGTGCTGGCAAAGCCCTGGGTGGTGAACAACTCCGCCGCGGCGTCGAGGATTTCGTCGCGGGCGGTGGCGCCTGGCCGCGAGGGCTGTTGGTGGCGGGGACGTCCCGGTCCGGCTGAAGTCACGGCCTCATTCTTGCATCACGGCCGGGACCAAGGGACAACCCGGGAAGGGCCTTCCGCCGTTGTGAGGGAACGGAAATCTACGCGAAACAAGATGTCTATCCCCCTTTTACAGAGGTGAAACTGTTTGGGGACATCCCGCTGGAAAACTATCAATTGACCGGTAATCCGCAGCCTTCGGCCGAGCGCTGCAGTGCCGGGAGGCTTTGCCCCACAATCCCTTTCCAGCCCGGAGATTCCCGATGACTTCAACCGTTCTTCCCACCGTCCACCAGGACGATGCAGACCTGACGTCCCTTGGCTACCAGCCCACCCTCCACCGAAAGCTCGGCCGCTACGCTTCCTTTGCCGCCGGCTTCTCTTTCGTTTCGATCCTCACCACCATCTTCCAGCTCTTCGCGTTCGGCTACTCCTTTGCGGGGCCGGCCTTCTTCTGGACCTGGCCCGTTGTCCTGGTTGGCCAGCTGCTGGTTGCCCTGAACTTCGCCGAACTCGCCGCCCGCTACCCCCTTTCCGGCGCCGTGTACCAGTGGGCGCGGCGTGTCGGGGGAGAGGGCGTGGGCTGGTTTGCCGGCTGGTTCATGGCCATCGCGCAGGTGGTTACCGCAGCTGCCGCGGCCATTGCCCTGCAGGTGGTCCTGCCCCAACTTTGGGACGGCTTCCAGGTGGTGGGCGGCGACCCCGCACTTAACACCGTGACCGGTGCCAGCAACGCAGTGGTCCTGGGCGCCGTGCTCCTGGTGGCCACCACTGTCATCAACTCCCTGGGCGTCAAGCTCATGGCCCACGTGAACTCGGTGGGTGTTACCTGCGAGATCGTGGGCGTTGCCGCCGTCATCCTGGCCCTCATCAGCGCCGCCCAGCGCGGACCGGATGTTGTCGCGGACACCACGGTGCTGCAGGGCTCCGACCTCGGCGCCGTGGGGGCCTTCCTGGTCTCAGGACTGATGGCCGCCTACGTGATGGTGGGCTTCAACTCCGCCGGCGAGCTGTCCGAGGAAACCAAGGACCCGCGCCGCACCGCCCCGCGGACCATCCTCTCCGCCTTGCTCATCTCCGGCATCGGCGGCGCGCTGATGATCATCACCGCCCTGATGGCGGCACCCAGCCTTGACGACGGCCGCCTGGCCACCGAAGGCCTGCCCTACGTCCTCACCGCGGTCCTGGGCACCTTCTGGGGCAAGGTTCTGCTGGTGGACGTGGCCATCGCCATCTTCGTCTGCACCCTGGCCATCCAGACCGCCGGTTCCCGGCTCGTGTTCTCCATGGCCCGCGACGGCAAGCTCCCGGCGTCGGCCCTGCTTTCCTCCGTCCACCCCACCCGCGGCACGCCCATGTGGCCCTCCATCGTGATCGGCGCCCTGGCAGTTGCGGTGCTTGCCATCAACGTTGGCAACGCCGCCCTGTTCACCACCCTGTGCAGCGTCTGCATCGTGATGGTCTACCTGGCCTACCTCCTGGTCACCGTTCCGCAGTTGGCCAACCGGCTGCGGGGGGACTGGAACCGGGTGGGGCAGACCATGCCGGCGGGCCTCTTCTCACTTGGCCGGTGGGGCCTTCCCGTCAACATCCTCGCCGTTCTCTACGGCGGCGTCATGGTGGTCAACCTCGCCTGGCCCCGGCCCGAGGTGTACGACCCCACCGGTGAGAACGGACTCCTCCTCTGGTCCGCGCCGCTGATGGTCGCCGCCGTCCTGCTCCTGGGCGTCTGGGTCCGGCAGCGGAACCTGGCAGCCAAAGCCTGACACCCACAGAACTTCACGATCCACCAAGTACAGGACTGACATGACACAGACCCTTGAAACACCCGCCCCCAGCACGGCCACGACGGCCGGCGCCCGCGCCCACGCCCGGGAACAGCACGGCAAGACAGCGGACACCATGCGCTTTGTGCCCGCAGCTTCCGCCCCGGCCCACGTTCTGGCGGGAACGCCCGACGGCGTGGTCCCCACGTGGGCGGAATCCCTCGCCTTTGGCCGCTATACCACCATGGCGCTGGCCCGCGGCACCCGGGTTCGGCTCACCGACACTGCCGGCGACGCGTGCGTGCACACCCTCCTTTACCGCGCCGGCAACCTGCACGAGCGGCTGAACATCGCGGACACCGTCAAGGTCCCGTGGCAGGCCTACCCCGGCGCCGGACACCCGCTGCTGTCAGACGCCGGCCGGCTGATGGCCACGATCGTTGCCGACACCTCATCCCGCCACGACGCACTCACCGGCGCCACCACCCTCGCCGGCAACACTGCCAAGTACGGGGCCGGAACCGCCCACAGCGCCTCCCCGGCAGCCCGCGAACTGCTCACCCTGGGCACACTCAAGAACGGCCTGGGCACCAGGGACGTGGCGCCGTCGCTTGCCTTCTTCAAAGGCATCACCGTTGACCCGGGTGGCAGCATCACCTTCACCGGAAGCGCGGGGCCGGGTGCCGCCGTCGAACTCCTGCTCCAGATGGACGCCGTGCTGGTCCTGGCCAACTCCGCCCACCCGCTGGACCCCCGCCTGGACTTCACCGGCACCGCCATCGACATCGTTGCCTGGCACGCGCCCAAGGATCTCGAGGGACTGGAGGCCGGACGTCTCACCGGGCCGCTGGCCCCCGAACACCTGCAGGCCCTCCGCAACACCGACCAAGACCTCACCACAAGGAACGCCCGATGAACACCGCCACTTTCACCGAAACCCCCGCGGACACCAAGCCAGCCCCGGACGCTGCCGATACCGCACTCGCCGCCGGCAACGTGATTCTGGACGAATTCGTAGAGGCCCGTGGCCCGTGGTCAGCAGTAGTGGCAGCAGGTGACGTGCTGACTATCGTGGACCTGGAGGGCAACCAGGCCGTCGATTGCCTGCTGTATTCCGCAGCCGACACCACCGTTCGCTACTCCGCCCCCGCAACCATCGCCGCGCAGCAGTCGATCGTCCTCACCACGGGCTCGGTCCTAAGGGCGGACACTGGCACACCACTGATGACCGTGGTGGCTGACGAGGTGGGGGTGCACGACACCATTGGCGGTGCCTGCTCGCAGGAATCCAACACCCTTCGCTACGGCCAGCACACACGCGAACAGCATGCCTGCGTGGAGAACTTCCTGATCGAGGGCTCACGCTGGGGCCTGGGCAAGCGGGACCTGGTGTCCAACATCAACTGGTTCATGAACGTGCCGGTGGACCCGGACGGCGCCCTGGGCATCGTGGACGGACTCTCCGCCCCCGGCAAGCGCGTGGCACTCCGCGCGGAAGTGGACACCCTGGTGCTCGTCTCCAACTGCCCGCAGATCAACAACCCCTGCAACGGGTTCAACCCCACGCCTGTCCGCATGATCGTCACGAGGCCGGAGGCTGCACGATGAGTACTTTTGACACCCTGCTCATCGCCAACCGCGGCGAGATCGCCTGCCGCATCATCGATTCCGCCAGGAAACTGGGCCTGCGAACCGTTGCGGTCTTCTCGGAGGCGGACCGCGGAGCCAGGCACGTCCGGCTCGCCGACGAGGCCGTGCTCCTGGGACCCGCACCCGCCAAAGAGTCCTACCTCCGCGTCGACGCGATCCTGGAAGCTGCCAAGGCCACCGGCGCAGGCGCCATCCACCCCGGTTACGGGTTCCTGTCAGAGGACGCAGACTTCGCCGAGGCAGTGCAAGCGGCCGGACTTGTCTTCGTGGGCCCGACGCCTGAGCAGCTGCGCATCTTCGGCACCAAGCACACAGCGCGCGACGCCGCCCGTGCGGCCGGGGTGCCGATGATCGCAGGCTCCGGGCTGCTTGAGGACGTGGACGCCGCCGTCGCGGCCGGCAAGGAAATCGGCTTTCCGCTGATGCTCAAGGCCACCGGCGGCGGCGGGGGTATAGGCATGACGGTCTGCCGCTCGGAGGCGGAACTCGCCGAAAGCTTCCCCCGCGTGGCCCGGTTGGCCAGTGCCAGCTTCGGCACCGCGGGCGTGTTCGCCGAACGGTACGTGGAAAACGCCCGCCACGTGGAAGTGCAGGTCTTTGGCGACGGCGGGGGCCGGGTGGTGAGCCTCGGCGACCGGGACTGCTCGCTCCAGCGCCGCCACCAGAAGGTCCTCGAGGAAGCACCTGCCCCGGACCTCCCCGACGAGCTCCGGGCGGAACTGCACCGTACATCCCGTGCACTGTGCGCCTCCCTTAACTACCGCTCCGCCGGCACCGTCGAATTCGTCTACGACCCCGCACGCAAGGAAGCCTCCTTCCTGGAAGTCAACGCACGGCTCCAGGTGGAACACCCCGTCACGGAAGCCATCACCGGCGTCGACCTGGTGGAATGGATGCTCCGCCTGGCCCAGGGCGGCCCGGACGCCAGCGCCGTCCTCGCCGATGTCCCGGACGCCCTCCCCGTGACCGGCCACGCCGTGGAAGCCCGCGTCTACGCCGAGGACCCGGCCCGCGGCTTCCAGCCCAACGCCGGAACTGTCACCAACGCCGCCTACCCCACAGCGGACCAAGCGAGGGTGGACGCCTGGGTGGAAACCGGAACCGAGGTGGCCACCAACTACGACCCCCTCCTGGGCAAGATCATCACCTCCGGCGCAAGCCGCTCGGACGCCCTTGACCGGCTCGCGGCAGCATTGGAGAACACCCGCATCGACGGCATCGAGACCAACCTTGGAATGCTCCGGGCCGTGAGCGCGATGGACGCTGTCCGCAGCGTCCTGCACTCCACCAGCACCCTGGACGACGTGGGGGATCCGGAACCGCGCATCACCGTAGGCCGCCCCGGGCTGCAGACCAGCGTGCAGGACTGGCCGGGCCGTACCGGGCTGTGGCAGATCGGGGTTCCGCCCAGCGGCCCCATGGATGATCTTTCCTTCCGCCTTGGCAACACTGCCCTAGGCAACCCGGAAGGCGCCCCCGGCCTGGAGTTCACCATGACCGGCCCCAGCCTCACCTTCACCCACGCCACCACCGTCTGCGTCACCGGCGCAGAAGTAACGGTGACGGTTGGGGGTGCGGAGGTGCCTGCGTGGACCCCCGTCACGGTCCCCGCGGGAGGAACGCTCGACGTCGGCACGGCCGGCGGGAAGGGCCTGCGCGGCTACATCCTGTTCCAGGGCGGACTGGACATCCCGGAATACCTGGGCAGCGCCTCCACCTTCACCCTTGGCCAGTTCGGCGGCCACGCCGGGCGGGTCCTGCGCGCCGGCGACGTCCTTCGCACGGTGAAGTCCGGCGTCGGACAAGCCCCTGCGGAAGCGGTGCCGCTGGACAGCCGTCCCGCCCTGACCTCCACCTGGGAGCTCGCCGTAGCCGAAGGCCCGCACGGTGCCCCCGAATTCTTCCGGCGCGAGGACATCGATGAACTGTACGCCGCGGAGTACGAGGTGCACTTCAACTCCGCCCGCACCGGCGTCCGGCTCATCGGACCCAAGCCTCGATGGGCAAGGACCGACGGCGGCGAGGCAGGCCTGCACCCGTCCAACATCCACGACACCGCCTACTCCGTGGGCGCCCTGGACTTCACCGGCGACACCCCCATCCTGCTCGGTCCCGACGGACCAAGCCTGGGCGGTTTCGTCTGCCCCGTCACCGTGGTGACAGCGGAGCGCTGGAAGCTCGGCCAGCTGCGCCCGGGGGACAAGGTCCACTTCGTGCCCATCAAAGCCAGCCGGGCGCCGTCGGCCAAGGACCTGGGACCAGGCCGGCAGCTGGTGCTGCCGGGCGACGCCGGGTGGCCGCCAGCCCCTTCGCTGGGCACTCCGGCACGTTCGCTCCAAGGCGATGGCGACGACGGCGTGTTAGCCCGGGTGCCGGAAGGTTCCGGCCGTCCGGCGGTCACCTACCGCCGCTCCGGTGATGACAACCTGCTGGTCGAATACGGCGAACTGGTGCTGGACCTAGGCCTCCGGGCCCGCGTCCACGCCCTGCACCAGCAGATCGAAGGGCTCCGCGTGCCGGGCGTGGTGGACCTGACCCCGGGCATCCGGTCGCTGCAGATCAAGGTGGACCCGTCCGTCCTGTCCACCACCCGCCTGCTGGACCTGGTCCAGGAGGTGGAGGCCGCGCTGCCCGCCAGCTCCGAACTGGTGGTGCCCAGCCGCACCGTCCGGCTGCCGCTGTCCTGGGACGATCCCGCCACCCGCGAGGCCATCGAGCGGTACATGGCAGGCGTCCGCGACGACGCCCCCTGGTGCCCATGGAACATCGAGTTCATCCGGCGCATCAACGGCCTGGACTCGGTCAACGACGTCTTCGACACCGTCTTCAACGCCGAATACCTGGTCCTGGGCCTCGGTGACGTCTACCTGGGCGCTCCGGTGGCCACGCCGCTGGACCCCCGCCACCGCCTGGTGACCACAAAGTACAACCCGGCCCGCACCTGGACGCCGGAGAACGCCGTGGGCATCGGCGGGGCGTACATGTGCATCTATGGCATGGAAGGCCCTGGCGGTTACCAGTTCGTGGGCCGCACCACCCAGGTCTGGTCCCGGTACGCCGACGCAGCCCCGTTCGAGCCCGGTTCGCCCTGGCTGTTGCGCTTCTTCGACCGCATCTCCTGGTACCCGGTCAGCCCGGAAGAGCTCCTGGACCTCCGTGCCGACATGGCCGCGGGCCGGGGCCGGGGCGTGGAGATCGAGGAGGGCACGTTCTCGCTGGCCGAGCACGAACTCTTCCTGGCGGAGAACCGCGGGTCCATCGACGCGTTCCGGGAGAAACAGGGAGCGGCCTTCGCAGTGGAACGGCAGGCCTGGGCCGACGCCGGCGAGTTCGACCGGGCGGAGGCACTCGCCGCCGTCGTTGCCCCTGATGCAGACGAAGTGGAAGTCCCGGAGGGCGGCTCGCTGGTTTCGGCACCGTTCGCCGCCAGCGTCTGGAAGGTGGACGTGGCGGAAGGGGACCGCGTGGCCAAGGGCCAGCCGCTGGTGTCGCTGGAGGCCATGAAGATGGAAACCGTCCTGGAGGCTCCCTGTGACGGCGTAGTGCTCCGCGTCCTGCCGGCCGCGGGCTCGCAGGTGGTGGCCGGCGAGGCAGTTGTGGTCCTGGGCGGCAGTGAGCTGGAAGCCGTGGGTATGGACGCCCTGGACCTCGAGGCGCAGGAACTGGAAGAGGCAGCAGTATGAACATCCCATCCACTGGCGGCGCCACCCGCCGGGTCAAGGCAGCGCTCGCGGCGATTGACAAGGTGGACCGGCCGGAAATCTGGATCACGCTTCGAGGTGCTGAGGACCTGCTGGCCGAGGCCGCCGAAATCGACGCCGCTGTTGAAAGCGGCACGGACCTGCCGCTGGCCGGATTCCTGCTCGCCGTCAAGAACAACGTTGACGTGGCCGGCATCCCCACCACGGCAGCCTGCCCAGGGTTCGCTTACACCCCCGACAAGGACGCGGACGCCGTGGCGCGACTCCGCGCCGCCGGTGCCCTGGTCCTGGGGGCCACCAACCTGGACCAGTTCGCCACGGGACTGGTGGGGACGCGGAGTCCGTACGGCGCGGTCCGCGACTCACGCCGGCCGGACTACATCTCAGGCGGCTCCAGTTCCGGCTCCGCTGTTGCAGTGGCACTGGGGTTGGCGGACATCGCGATCGGGACTGACACTGCCGGCTCTGGCCGCGTCCCGGCCGGCCTGCAGGGCATCGTTGGGATCAAGGCCACCCTCAATGTGGTCTCCATAGCCGGGGTGGTGCCCGCCTGCCGGTCCTGGGACGCCGTCACCATCTTTGCCCGGCACCTGGCCACCGCCGAACTCGCCATGGGTTTCATGGCCGGCGACTCCCGGGCATGGCCCACGGACATCCGGCTCGCCGCGCCGTCCAGGCCGCGGGTGGCATATCCGGCGGCATTGCCTGCGCTGCCGCCTGAGTGGGCGGCGGAATTTGCCCGGCAGGTTGACCGCCTGCGCGCCTCGGGGGTGGACGCCGAACCAATCGAATTCGGCGACTTCCTCCAGGCAGCCCGGCTGCTGTACGACGGCGGGCTGGTGGCCGAGCGCTACGCCGCCGTGGGTACCTTCCTGGAGGAGCACGACGGCGCCGCGGGCAGTGCGGGCATTGATCCCACAGTGCAGGGCATCATCAGTGCGGCCGGCACAGTGCCCGCCCACCGGTATGTCGCCGATACCGCCAGGCTGGAGGAGCTGAAGGCCAGGGCCATGGCCCGGCTGGAGGGCTTCGACGCGCTGCTGGTTCCCACCGCGCCGTTCCACCCCACGCTGGTAGAAGTAGCTGCGGACCCCGTGGGCGTGAACTCGCTGATGGGCACCTACACCAACTTCTGCAACCTGTTCGATCTCTGCGCGGTGGCCGTGTCCGCCGGGGAGGTGGACGGCGCCCAGTTTGGACTCACGGTGGTGGGACGCACCTTCGAGGATGCCGTGGCCGCGGACATTGCCCGTCTGATCGAAACCACACCACCGGCGCCGGAACTCTTCGCCGCCGGAGCTGCGGTTCCCGGCAACCCAGGCGGGGCCGGCACTGAAGTCGGCCAGCCGTCGTCGTCCGTTCCCTGGCCCTTGGCCGCGGGCGCGGTTGCCGTGCCGCTGGTGGTGGTGGGTGCACACCGCAAGGGACAGCCATTGGCGCCGCAGTTGGAGAAGCCCGGGGCGTTCTGGGATGGCCCGGTCCGCACAGCCGCGCGGTACCGGATGGTGGCACTGGATACCGTGCCGCCCAAACCCGGCGTTTACCGGTCCGACGCCGGCGCGGAACTGGTGGGGGAGCGATGGCTGGTGTCTCCAGCGGCTTTGGGGAGGTTCCTGGCTGCCCTTCCAGAACCCATGCTGCTGGGCTCAGTGGTGCTCTCGGACGGGTCCACCGCCGTCGGGTTTGCCTGTGATGCCGTTGCCGCTGCGGACGGGGAAGACATTACCGCATGGGGCGACTGGTTGGCGGACCGGAGCGTGGAACCGAAGCCGCGCACCGTGTGGCGGAACCTCGGGGAAGTCGCCTTGGCGGGCTTCAGCCGCGGGGAGCGGGGATAGCGCCGGCCTGGTCCGGGCGGGAATCACCGTCCGGGCGGGCCTCCCCGTCCGGACGTTCGTCCTTGAAGTACGCCGCGATGGCCACCACCAGCTCCTTAACTGCTGCGGGGACAGAACCATGGAAGCACTTGGGGGAGAGCTGGTAGGTGCTGCCAGGCACGGCCGCGTGGAGCCGCTCCGCAGTCACCCTGTAGTAACTGGGACTTTTCCCGCCGGCCATGAAGTGGGTGCCCGGCGGCAGAACGCTGAAGTCCCGGGCGTGGTCCTTTTCGTCGTAGGCCGCGCGCAGCTCGCCCACGCCGCTGGGCATCACCTGCCGGAAGATTTTGTTCACCTTGGTCCCGGAGAGGACCGCCATCAGGCCGGCCAGGACGGGTTCCGGGATCCTGGCCATGGCCGAGCCCGGGCTGGTGGCCTTCTTCATGTGGGCCAGGGCGTGGCCCACCCTGCCGTTGTTGACGGCGTCCTCGAACCCGTCCAGCCACCGGGTGTCGATGCTGCCGTCGATGTTCACCGCTGCGTCGTACACCGCCAGCTTGTCCGGGACGAACGGTGTCCCCGTGAACTCCTGCACCGCGTTCAACGCCACCGATCCACCCAGGCTGTGGCCCAGGATGTTGCGGGCGCCGGTGGCGGTGAGGACGGTCCGGACATCCTCGATCTCGGTGGCCATGCTGTAGCCGGGCGGCTGTTCGGACGAATTGCCCCTGCCCCGCCGGTCATAGACGTCAACGGCCCACCCGTCGCCCAGGCCCTTCGCCAGCGCAATGGAAAACGGGCGATAGATCAGGGCCGTGAGGAATGCGCCTCCAATCAGCAGCACCCGCTTTTCGCCCGGCGCATCCTCGGCGCCGTAGCTGTACAAAGCCAGCCTGCCGCCGTCGTGCGTTGGAAGGACCCGTTCTTTCACCAGCCCATCCTAGGCAGCAAGGCTGCGCGGCAGCTGGGAACCCGGGTGGCCAATGCCCGGTAAACTTGATGATTGTGACTTCCCAAAACACCCCCGCGCCCAAGAATGCCCCAGAGCCCGTCGATGCCAGCGAGCAGATGCGGATCCGCATGGAAAAGCGCGCCAAACTCCTTGAGCGCGGCACGGAGGCATACCCCGTGGGAGTGGAACGCACGCACTCGCTTTCCGAGATCCGGGAAAAGTACGCCCACCTTGAGGCGGACGACACCACCGGCGACATCGTCGGCGTCACCGGCCGCGTGGTCTTTGTCCGCAACACCGGCAAGCTCTGCTTCGCCACCCTGCAGGAAGGCGGCACCGACGGCAAGGGAACGCGCCTGCAGGCGATGCTGAGCCTGGCCAACATCGGCGAGGAAGCGCTCGCCGACTGGAAGGCCCTGGTTGACCTGGGCGACCACGTGTTCATCAAGGGCGAGGTCATTTCGTCCCGCCGCGGCGAGTTGTCCATCATGGCGGATTCCTGGTCCATGGCCTCCAAGGCCCTGCGCCCGCTGCCGGTGCTGCACGCGGACCTGAACGAGGAAACCCGCGTCCGCCAGCGCTACGTTGACCTGATGGTCCGCGACGAGGCCCGCGAGATGGTCTACACGCGCGCTGCCATTACCCGTTCCATCCGCGAAACGCTGTTCCGGCACCGCTACGTGGAAGTGGAGACGCCCATCCTGCAGCTGGTCCACGGCGGTGCCCTGGCGCGGCCGTTCGAGACCCACATGAACGCCTTCGACCAGAAGATGACCCTGCGCATCGCCACCGAGCTGTACCTCAAGCGTGCAGTGGTAGGCGGCATCGACCGCGTCTACGACATGGGCCGCGTGTTCCGCAACGAGGGAGTTGACTCCACCCACAGCCCCGAGTTCACCACGCTCGAATGCTACGAAGCCTGGGCGGACCAGTTCGTCATGGCGCAGCGGATCAAGGAGATCATCCTTGACGCCGCCGACGCCGTGGGTGCCGGGCGCGTCCTTCAGACCGAGGCGGGGGAGATCAACCTCGACGGCGACTGGGCCTGGCTGCCCGTCTACCCCGGGCTTTCCGACGCCGTTGGGCAGGAGATCACCCCGGACACCCCGGTTGAGGTGCTGCGGGAGCTTGCCGCGAAGCACGACGTCAAGGTGGACCCCAAGTGGGACGCCGAGAAGCTGGTGGTGGAGCTCTTCGGCGAAATCGTCGAGCCCACCCTGCTGAACCCCACCTTTGTCTACGACTACCCGCCCTCCGCGCAGCCGCTGGCCCGCCCGCACCGCGAGGACGGCCGGCTCATCGAGGCCTGGGACCTGATCATCGGCGGCATGGAGCGCGGCACCGCGTTCTCCGAGCTGATCGACCCCGTCATCCAGCGTGAGCGGCTCACCGAGCAGTCCATGCACGCTGCCGCCGGCGACGTCGAAGCCATGCAGCTTGACGAGGACTTCCTGCGCGCCCTCGAATACGGTGCTCCCCCCATGGGTGGCATTGGCCTGGGCATCGACCGGCTGGTGATGCTCTTCACCGGTGCCGGTATCCGCGAAACCATCCTGTTCCCCCTGCTGAAGCCCGAAGGGCACTGATCATGGAATACGTAGCTGTACTTCTTCCCTCCCTGGTGGTGGGCCTGCTGTTCTGGTTCGCCATGAAGGCAATCTTCAATGCCGACAAGGCGGAGCGGCAGGCGGAGGCCCGCGCCCAGGCTGAGGCGGATTCCCTCCCGTCGCAACCCATGGACCGCCCGGGTTTCGAATCCAAATAGATAAAACCCCCTACTTTCGGGAATTATCCCCAAGGAACCATTAGGCGCTTTGACGCGTTGCCAAGATAAGAGTCATACTTTTTTGGGAAACATCCTGCTTTTCTGAAAACCGACTTTCCAGCAAGAGGAAGACCTTAATGGCACAGAAAGTAAACATCATCCTCGTTGATGATCTGGATGGGGGATCCGCAGACGAGAATGTTAAGTTCGGCCTCGACGGGGCCAACTACGAGATTGACCTGTCGGCAGCCAATGCCGCTGAACTTCGGTCTTCGTTGGAGAGGTTCATCAACGCTGCGCGCAAGGCGTCCGGAGGCCGCGGCCAGCGGGCCACCAAGGCGTCCACCGGGGGCCGCAGCCACGATTCAGCACAAATCCGGCAATGGGCACGTGATAACGGCTACACGGTTAACAGCCGCGGCCGAATTCAGGCCGAAATCCAGGAAGCCTACCAAAAGGCAAATTCCTAGGGCCGGCTTTAGCTCCACAGAACCCCGCTTACCGCCGCACGGCGGGGCGGGGTTTTTCAATTTCCCGATAATCCTGCTATGGGCAGGATCCGCCCATGCGCCAATTGCCTTATTCCGAGGGGCGGGCTGCAGTTGGACGGCCCACGGAAGTATTGGTTTCCTGTAGCGTTCGATGACCTGCCGAACCCGGGGACCCGGTTTCTGTGGCCGCCTGCAGTGCGTTTGCCGGCCGGATGCGCAGCGCTGAACTTCACTGCTGCTTCTATTCCCGCAAGGGGCCGGGTTTCCCCTGTGGCGAACACGCTCCACATCGCCGGACGGGCCACGTAGCATCAAAGTACGTCGTAGCTAGGAGTGTGGCGAAATGTTTGAGCGATTTACGGACCGTGCCCGTCGCGTAGTTGTGCTTGCCCAAGAAGAGGCACGCATGCTGAACCACAATTACATCGGTACCGAACACATCCTCTTGGGTCTGATCCATGAGGGTGAGGGCGTTGCCGCCAAAGCTCTTGAGTCCTTGAGCATTTCGCTCGACGGCGTTCGCGAGCAGGTGCAGGAGATCATCGGGCAGGGCCAGCAGGCCCCCTCCGGTCACATCCCCTTCACCCCCCGTGCCAAGAAGGTACTGGAGCTCTCGCTGCGCGAAGCCCTGCAGCTGGGCCACAACTACATCGGCACCGAGCACATCCTGCTCGGCCTGATCCGCGAAGGTGAAGGCGTTGCCGCCCAGGTTCTGGTCAAGCTCGGCGCCGACCTTAACCGGGTCCGCCAGCAGGTCATCCAGCTCCTCTCCGGTTACCAGGGCAAGGAAACCACCGGCGCAGGCGTCGGCGGCGGACAGCCCGAAGGCGCACCCGCCGGTTCCGTGGTCCTGGACCAGTTCGGCCGCAACCTGACCCAGGCTGCGCGCGAGAACAAGCTGGACCCGGTCATCGGCCGCGAGCAGGAAATGGAACGCGTCATGCAGGTCCTTTCCCGCCGTACCAAGAACAACCCTGTCCTCATCGGCGAGCCCGGCGTCGGCAAGACCGCCGTCGTCGAAGGCCTTGCCCAGGCCATTGTGCGCGGCGACGTCCCGGAGACCATCCGCGACAAGCAGCTGTACACCCTGGACCTCGGTTCCCTGGTGGCAGGCTCCCGCTACCGCGGTGACTTCGAAGAGCGCCTCAAGAAGGTCCTCAAGGAGATCCGCACCCGTGGCGACATCATCCTGTTCATCGACGAGATCCACACCCTGGTGGGTGCCGGTGCAGCCGAAGGTGCCATCGACGCAGCCTCGATCCTGAAGCCCATGCTGGCCCGCGGCGAGCTGCAGACCATCGGTGCCACCACGCTGGATGAGTACCGCAAGCACATCGAGAAGGACGCCGCGCTGGAGCGCCGCTTCCAGCCGATCCAGGTCAAGGAACCCTCCGTGGCACACGCCATCGAGATCCTCAAGGGCCTGCGCGACCGGTACGAGGCACACCACCGCGTAACCATCACCGACGGTGCCCTGGCCTCGGCCGCCAGCCTCGCAGAGCGCTACATCTCGGACCGCTTCCTCCCGGACAAGGCGATCGACCTGATCGACGAAGCCGGCGCCCGGCTGCGCATCCGCCGCATGACCGCTCCGCCGGAGCTCAAGGCCATGGACGAGCGCATCGCCAAGCTGAAGATGGAGAAGGAATCCGCCATCGACGCCCAGGACTTCGAAGGTGCAGCTTCGCTCCGCGACAAGGAGCAGAAGATGATCTCCGAGCGCGCGGAGAAGGAGCGCAACTGGAAGTCCGGCGGCATGGACGACATCTCGGAAGTGGATGAGGATCTCATCGCCGAGGTGCTGGCCAACTCCACCGGCATCCCCGTCTTCAAGCTGACCGAGGAAGAATCCTCGCGCCTGCTCAAGATGGAAGAGGAACTGCACAAGCGGGTCGTCGGCCAGGACGAGGCCATCAAGGCGCTGTCCCAGGCCATCCGCCGCACCCGTGCAGGGCTCAAGGACCCCAAGCGCCCCGGTGGCTCGTTCATCTTCGCCGGCCCCACCGGCGTCGGCAAGACCGAGCTCGCCAAGGCACTCGCGGAGTTCCTGTTCGGTGAAGAGGACGCCCTCATCACCCTGGACATGTCCGAGTACTCCGAGAAGCACACCGTTTCGCGGCTCTTCGGTGCCCCTCCGGGCTACGTGGGCTACGAAGAGGGTGGCCAGCTGACCGAGAAGGTCCGCCGCCGTCCGTTCTCCGTGGTGCTGTTCGACGAAGTTGAGAAGGCCCACGCGGACCTCTTCAACTCGCTGCTGCAGATCCTGGAAGACGGCCGCCTGACCGACTCCCAGGGCCGCGTGGTGGACTTCAAGAACACCGTGATCATCATGACCACCAACCTGGGTACCCGGGACATCTCCAAGAGCGTCGCCACCGGCTTCCAGTCCGGCACCGACACGCAGACCGGTTACAACCGCATGCGTGCCCGCGTCACGGAGGAACTCAAGCAGCACTTCCGCCCCGAGTTCCTGAACCGTGTTGACGACGTCGTGGTGTTCCCGCAGCTCACCCAGGACGAGATCATCGAGATCGTGGACCTGTTCGTGACCCGCCTGGAGAAGCGCCTCAAGGACAAGGACATGGGCATCGAGCTCACCAAGGCCGCCAAGGTGCTCCTGGCAACCCGCGGCTACGATCCCGCCATGGGTGCCCGGCCGCTGCGCCGCACCATCCAGCGCGAGATCGAGGACCAGCTCTCCGAGAAGATCCTCTTCGGCGAGATCCACACCGGCGACATCGTCGTAGTGGATGTCGAAGGCGAAGGCGACGACGCGAAGTTCACCTTCGCCGGCAACGCCAAGCCGCGCATCCCGGAAATCGCCCCCAGCGTCTAAGCGCTAACCCGAAAGCCCCGCCACTCCAAAAAAGGAGCGGCGGGGCTTTCGTTTTGCCTTCCGTCCCGACAGTGGTTCAGTACGGCGGCGGACGGCACAGATTTACCGGCGCCTGCTCCTTCGTCGCTTTGACGGCGCCTACATAAATCCCTGCCGTCAGCCACCTCGTGCACTGGTGGGCGTTAGGCGAAAGCGCAGGCGCCGGGGTCATTTGTGTAGCTTGCGTCAAAGCGACGAAGGAGCAGCAAGCGGCAAATGGCGCCGGGGCCGGAGCGTACCCAGCCGCGGAGAGGCACCCACGCACGTAGCCGGGCGCCGTGTGGCGACTGTGATGGCGGGCACAAAACGTGTTGAATCGGGAGCATGGCTAATCAGAATCCGGCGATCCCGGACGAGCAACCACTGACCCCTTTCCACGACCTCGACCATTACCTGTCCATCCCGCGGGTAAGCGGCCTGGCCCTGAGCCCGGACGGCTCGCGCCTGGTGACCACGGTGAGCACCTTGAACGGCAAGGGCACCGAATTCGCCAGCGCCCTGTGGGAGCTGGACCCGGCCGGGCAGAAGCACGCCCGGCGCATCACCCGCAGCGCCAAGGGCGAGGCCGGCGCCGCCTTCGCGGTCAACGGGGACGTCTACTTCACATCAGCCCGTCCCGATCCGGACAGCCCGGACGAGGATCCAGTGAGCGCGCTGTGGCTGCTGCCGGCTGACGGCGGTGAAGCGCGCGTGGTCCTCAGCCGGCCAGGCGGCGTCAGTAGGGTGATCACCGCCAAGGGCGCAGATGCTGCGTTTGTGACCGCCGAGGTCCTGGCGGGCTCAGCCGATGAGGAGGACGATGCCGAACGGCGCAAGTCCCGCAAGGACAGGAAGGTCTCGGCCATCCTGCACAGCGAGTATCCGGTCCGGTACTGGGACGCAGACCTGGGACCGGGCCAGCCACGGATCTTCGCGGTGGAAGCGGGTAAAACCGAAGGAGCCGGCAAGCCAACAACGGTTGACGCCACCGCTCCCTTGGTCCTGCGCAACCTCACGCCCGACGCCGGCCCGCGGCTTCGGGAGGCGGAGAGTGTGGTCAGCCCCGACGGGAAGACCATCTACAGCGGCTACACCAGGCCCCTTGCCAAGGCAGACAGCCGGTCCATCCTGGTGGCCGTGGATGTGGCGTCCGGCAGCCTGAAAGTGCTGCTGGACCAGGAGGGCATGAACTACTTCCCAGGCCCGGTCAGCCCCGATGGGCGCACGCTCGTGGTGGTCAGCGAGAGCGATTCCACCCCGCGGCAGGCCCCCGAGATCAAGATGCACCTGCTCGACGTCTCCGGCCAGGCGGAGGAGGATGGCGCCGGCCTCCAGCCTTTGGCACACGACTGGGACCGCTGGCCCAAGCCTGCCGCGTGGCTTCCGGACGGCTCGGGCCTCCTGGTAACAGCGGATGACGACGGCGCGTCGCCGGTCTTCCGGGTCAGCGTTCCGTCGGCTGCGGCTGAAGTGGGCGTCACCCGGGTGACGCAGGACGCTGCGGCCTACTCCGACGTCGTCATTTCGCCGGAGGGGCGCAGCGCCTACGCCCTGCGCAGCTCGTACGAGTTTCCTGCCGAGGCCGTGCGGATCGACCTGGCCACTGGGGAAACCACCCGCCTGCCTGCTCCAGCTGACCGGCCGGCCTTCCCGGGCCGGCTGGAGCGCATCGCCGCAACCGCTGCCGACGGCTCGCGCGTGCCCGCCTACCTCGCCCTCCCGGAAGGTGCTTCCGCGGACCAACCGGCACCGCTGCTCCTGTGGATCCACGGCGGTCCGTTGGGGTCCTGGAACGCGTGGACATGGCGGTGGAACCCGTGGCTCCTCACGGCGAAGGGGTATGCCGTGCTGTTGCCTGATCCGGCGCTGTCCACCGGCTACGGGCAGTCGTACATCCAGCGCGGCTGGGGATCCTGGGGTAAGGCGCCCTTCACGGATCTCATGGCAGTGACGGATGCCGCCGTGGAGCGGCCGGACATCGACCAGACCCGGACCGCGGCGATGGGCGGTTCCTTCGGCGGCTACATGGCCAACTGGGTGGCGGGCAACACGGACCGGTTCAAGGCGGTTGTTACCCACGCCAGCCTCTGGGCCCTGGACCAGTTCGGGCCGACCACCGACGCATCCCAATACTGGCTGAAGGAAATGACCGAGGAGATGGCGATGGAGAATTCGCCGCACCTCCACGCGGAAAACATCAGCACCCCCATGCTGGTAATCCACGGCGACAAGGACTACCGGGTGCCCATCGGCGAAGGCCTGCGGCTCTGGTACGAACTGCTGTCCAAGTCAAAGCTGGCGGCGGACCAGGACGGGCAGACGGCGCACCGGTTCCTCTACTTCCCGGACGAGAACCACTGGGTCCTCCAGCCACAGCACGCCAAGGTCTGGTACCAGGTGGTGGAGTGGTTCCTGGCCAAGAACGTCCTGGGCCAGGACCTCGACCTGCCGGCGGAACTCGGCCTCTAAACTGGTCGGCTCGGCGCCGTCGGCCGAGGCATTTGCCGGCGCCTGCTCCTTCGTCGCTTTGACGGCGCCTACACAAATGCCTGACCGCCGCCGCCTGTGGGCGGCGCACCTCTAGCGAAGTGAAGGTGCCGGGGCTATTTGTGTAGCTTGCGTCAGAGCTGGGCCCACACTGGCAGGGTTCCTTGGCCGAGCTTGCGAGGCCAGGGGCCAGTGGGGACGAAGGAGCAGCAAGCGGCAAATAGCGCCGGTACCGGAACGCCCCGCCCCAATCACAGAGCCGCGAGCCGTTCGCCTCGTAGGATGGCATTGTGACCGACTCCTTCCACATCCGCCCAGCACGCACCAGTGACGTCCCTGCCATCAAGAGGCTGGTGGCGCCCCTGGCCGAGGAGCGCATCCTGATGGCGAAGGAGACGGTGGCCTATTACGAGAGCCTCCAGGAGTTCCGCATCGCCGAGTCCAGCGACGGCGAAATG
This sequence comes from Arthrobacter sp. SLBN-83, assembly GCF_006715285.1. Classification (NCBI taxonomy): domain Bacteria; kingdom Bacillati; phylum Actinomycetota; class Actinomycetes; order Micrococcales; family Micrococcaceae; genus Arthrobacter; species Arthrobacter sp. SLBN-83. The sequence continues at coordinate 1,102,356 of NZ_VFMX01000001.1, read as the reverse complement.
ATCGGCTGCGGAGCGCTGCATGTCATGTGGGAGGACCTGGCCGAAATCCGCACCCTTGCAGCGTCGGGGGAGTGGCGCGGCAAAGGGGTGGGGCATGTCCTGGTGGAGAGCCTGCTGGAGGAAGCCAAGGCCCTGGGAGTGTCCCGCGTCTTCTGCCTCACCTTCGAGGTGGATTTCTTCAAGCGCCATGGCTTCGAAGTGATGGCAGACCAGTCAGCGGTGGATCCGGAAGTCTATTCGGAGCTCCTGCGCTCCCACGACGAGGGCGTGGCGGAATTCCTGGACCTGGCACGCGTCAAGCCCAACACCTTGGGCAACACCCGGATGATCCGCGCCCTCTAACACGGCGCCCGGAGGCAGCATTCCGCAGAGCCCTCTTGGTTTTACTCGAATTGATGGATAAACTGCTGGAGGCCGATATGTGGGGGGCCTCAGGAAAGGGACAGTCATTGGGGGCTGTCCCTTTGCTGCGTCCGGGGCACAAACCTGTGGGATAAGTGCGGAAAAGCGGGCTGGACGAACCTACCGCGAGCCGCGATCCCGGTAGTAGGGTCAGACACACATCCTTCAGGAGCACAGCCAGGAGCAACGCCATGAAGAAACTCATCAACGATCCAAAATCCGTTGTCCAGGAAGCTGTCCAGGGCTTTGGCCTGGCGCATGCCGCACTGGTCGCAGTCAGCGAAGACCCCATCTACATCACGCGCAAGGACGCGCCTGTGGCTGGCAAGGTGGGGCTGGTTTCCGGCGGCGGCAGCGGACACGAGCCGCTGCACGCCGGTTACGTGGGGCAGGGAATGCTCGACGCCGCGGTGCCGGGGGCGGTGTTCACCTCACCTACGCCGGACCAGATCCTTCCCGCCACCCTCGCGGTGAACTCAGGTGCCGGCGTCGTACACATCGTCAAGAACTACACCGGCGACGTCCTGAATTTCGAGACGGCTGCCGAACTGGCTGAGGCCGAAGGCGTCAGCGTCCGCACCGTCCTGGTCAATGACGACGTGGCGGTGGAGGACTCGCTGTACACCGCAGGCCGCCGTGGTGTGGGCGGCACCGTGCTGGTGGAGAAGATTGCGGGCGCCGCCGCCGAACGCGGTGACGACCTCGACGCGGTGGCCGCCATCGGCGAACGGGTAAACGCCAACGTCAGGACCATGGGCGTAGCGCTGTCCGCCTGCACCGTCCCGCACGCCGGCACACCCAGTTTCGACCTCGCCGAGGATGAAATCGAGATCGGCATCGGCATCCATGGTGAGCCGGGCAGGCACCGGATTCCCATGGAGACCGCGGACAACATCACAAACCGCCTGCTGGAGCCCGTCCTGGCCGACCTCAAGATCAGCTCCGGGGACAAGGTGCTGCTCTTTGTGAACGGCATGGGCGGCACTCCGCTGAGCGAGCTGTACATCGTGTACCGGCGGGCAGTGCAGGTACTCGGAGATGCCGGCGCCACGGTGGAACGCTCGCTGGTGGGCAACTACATCACGGCCCTTGAGATGCAGGGCTGCTCCATCTCGGTCCTGCGGCTTGATGACGAGATGACGGAACTCTGGGACGCGCCCGTGCACACCCCCGCGCTGCGCTGGGGCGTGTAACCGTGGTCCTGGACGTCAACTGGGCCGTGAAGTGGCTGACGCTGTGTGCGCAGGCCATGGCTGAACACCGCGTTGAACTCATCGAACTGGACCGGGCCATCGGCGACTCGGACCACGGCGAGAACATGGACCGCGGGTTCCAGGCTGTCCTGGCCAAGCTCGGCGAATCAACACCGGAGACGCCCGGCGCCGCGTTGAAGATGACCGCCATGACGCTGATGTCCAAGGTGGGCGGTGCCGCAGGACCCCTCTACGGCACAGCCTTCCTTCGCGCCGCCACCGCACTCGGCGATTCCGCTGAGGTTGATGCAGCCGCACTGGCCGGGGCCCTTGCGGCTGCGCGGGACGGGATTGTGGCGCGCGGGAAGGCGGAGTCCGGGGACAAGACCATGGTGGACGCCTGGACTCCGGCCGTCGACGCTGCCCGGGCGGCAGCTGACGGCGGCAGCGCGGATGTCCTGGGTGTCCTGGTGGCGGCCGCCGAGGCAGCGGAGGCAGGGGCCGTGGCAACCGATCCGATGGTCGCGCGGAAAGGCCGGGCCAGCTACCTGGGCGAACGCAGCGCCGGCCACCGGGACCCCGGCGCAGTGTCCAGCGCGCTGATCCTGCGCGCAGCCGTTGGGGCGGCTGCGTGACCGTCAGCATCGTTGTGGTGTCCCATAGCGAAAAAATTGCCGACGGCGCCGTGGAGCTTGCCGCCCAAATGGCGCCGGACGTGATGATCCTGCCCGCCGGCGGCACCGACGACGGCAGGATCGGTACCAGCCTGGAGAAGGTCCTCGCAGCCTTGGAGCAGGTCAGCGATCGAGGTGGCGGGCAGGCTGGCGGGGACGGTACTGCTGCCGATGGCACCGTGGTCATTACGGACCTGGGGTCGGCAGTGATGACCGCGGAATCGGCCCTGGAGTTCCTGGAAAATCCGGCCGGCGTCCTGCTCGCCGACGCGCCGCTGGTGGAAGGTTTGGTAGCCGCCGCCGTCGCTGCCCAGGGTGGAGCTGACGTGCAGGCGGTACGGAAGGCGGCTGAAGCTGCAGGCGGCCCGGCGCAACCGGCTGGATCGGCTGCTTCCGGGGCGGTGGAGCCGGTCACCAGCGCCGCGCCTGACAGCACCGGGGACTTTGAACTGGTCAACCAGGCAGGCATGCACGCACGGCCTGCCGCGAAGGTGGCCGGGGGGCTGGCTTCCCTGGATGCCGAGGTCACCATCAACGGCGTGGATGGTGCGTCCATGACCGGGCTGATGACCCTGGGCGCCGGTAAAGGCACCGTGCTGCACGTGGAAGCGTGGGGCCACGATGCGGAACGTGCCGTGGAGTATGTGGGCGGCCTGGTAGAGGCAGGCTTCGGCGAGCCCTGACCGCCCCGGCCGTTCCTGCTAATAAGCTCGGTGGCATGGAACGGCCGCTTACAGACAACTCCCAGGAAATCGAAGTGCTGGACGGCCAGATCTCCGTGGAGGAACTGCTCGCCGAACTCGGCTTCAACTGGACGGCCGAACCTGTGGGCGGCGGCCCGGCAGCCGGCACGTCCGAGGGCGAAGACTTCAGCCAGCCCGCGCTGTTCTAGCTGACCCTGCTCCGGGTCCGGGCCGCCTCTAACCCAGCGGAAAGACGCCGATAAACCAGAACGAAACCACGGCAAAGACGGCGAAAAACGCAATTAGGCAGCCCATCACGGTACGCGGTTCCGAGGAAACCTGGAGCGACTCGTTCGGGTTGGCCGGGTTGTAGGCCACCTCGATCAGAGAGCCCGGCGCCGGCTGCTCAACCGTTGAGACCTCTGACTTGCCCATGAAGAGGGTGCCCTGCGGATCGGTGAACTGGTAGGTGGGGTAGTAGCGCAGGTTTCTGCTCGAGCCGCCCGCGCCACTGGTCCATCCCGTGGCGCTGCCGGTGACGGTAGCCTGCGCCTTGGGCCACGCTGCCATCTGCTGCTGTTGGCGCTTAGTCCTCCGTGCCGCGTAGACCAGCGAAAATATGGCGGCAGCAACAAACAGCGCCCACACGATGTACAGGATGGTTTTCATGGTTCCCCCGGTTCCGGTCACCAAGAAGTATGCCATCCCGGCCCCGCGGCCGGTTTGCTTAGGCTGGTAGCCGGAAGCCGCCGTCGTGCATCTCCGCCAGTCCGTCCGCCAGCAGCCCTGCCAGCGCCCGGTCCAGTTGCTCGGGGGCGGAGTTGAGCCGGTGCAGGGCGGCCAGGGGCATGCCGATCCCCACTGGCGCGTAGCCAAGATCGGCGGGTTCGCGGTGGAACATGTCCGGGGGCACGGGTGCGTCCGCCAGCCGCAGCACGGCCAGCACGGCGCCGCGGACCTGGCGGTCGGTGCCGTGCCACGCCTGGCCCTTGGGAACGTACGACGGCGGGGGCTCACCGGCGGCGAGCCAGGCGCAGGAGTCTCTCACGGGACAGTCGGCGCATTTGGGTGCGCGGGCCGTGCACACCAGCGCCCCCAGCTCCATGACCGCGGCGTTCCAGCGCACGGAGGTTTCGTCGTCGTCCGGCAGCAGGGCGGCAGCCAGGCGCATTTCCGCCGCCGTTAGGGCCGGGGCGGGCAGCGCCGTGCCGGAGATGAGCCGTGCGTGCACCCTGCGGATATTGGTATCCACCACCGTTTCCCGACGGCCATAGGCGAAGGCCGCCACCGCCGCGGCGGTGTAGCTGCCCACGCCGGGAAGGGCCAGCAGTTCCGCATAAGTGCCCGGGACCCTGCCGCCGTGTTCCTGCACGATGGCCGTTGCCGCGGCGTGCAGTCTCAGGGCCCTCCGGGGGTAGCCCAGCCTGCCCCAGGAACGGACAGCTTCGCCTGCCGGTTCACCTGCCAGGCCGGCGGGAGTGGGCCAACGCTTGAGCCATTCGTACCAGACGGGCAGCACCCGGACCACGGGGGTCTGCTGCAGCATGATCTCGCTGACCAGCACGCCCCAGGGGGAGCAGTCGGGTTCCCGCCACGGCAGGTCACGGGCAATGCCGGCGAACCAGTCGTTGATCCGCCGGTGCAGCAGCTCCAGGTCTGCATAGTCGGCTGGTGCGTCCGTAATGGGGGAGGTTTGAGTTTCGATGCCAACACTGTAGTGGATGGATTCCGGCGGGCCGAAAACCGGTGTGACCAGAGCAATGGACCGGCGGCGGCGTGGTGGCCGTGCAGAACCGGAGGCGTTCCCTAGCCTAGAAGGATGGGCAGGCAAGGCAATTCATCAGCACGCGGCACGTCGGGTTCCAGCAGCGTCCGGAAACCGAGCGCCGCTGTGTACCGCCGCCGCCGGCTGGTTGTTGGCGGTGCCCTGCTGCTTGTAATCGCAATCGTGGTCAGCGGTTTCGCCTTGGCGGGCGCCTTCAAGGGCGGTTCGCAGCAGGCCAAGCCTTCTCCCACTGACCCTGCTTCCGCGAATCCGGCTGCCTCAGCCACCCCCTCTGCCTCCGCCTCGGCAACTGCTTCAGCCACGCCGTCGCCCACTGCCTCAGCAACCCCCACCTGCAACCAGAACCTGGTGACGGTCACTGCCTCCACCGACAAGCCCGCTTACGGCCCCGGGGAAAACCCGATGCTCACCCTGAAGGTGACCAACGGCGGCAAAGTCCCCTGCGAGGTCAACATAGGCACCTCGCAGATGGAATTCCTGGTGACCAGCGGCTCGGACCGGATTTTCTCTTCCAAGGACTGCCAGGCGTCCAGCGAGGACCTGGTGAAGGTCATAGCGCCCGGTGCCAGCGAAACCGCCAACTTCCCGTGGAACCGGAACCGCAGCGCCGATGGCTGCAAAGAGGTGGCCGCCGCCCCGGGCGGTGGCGGGGCGTACTACATCTTCACCGCGAAGCTGGGCTCGCGGGCCAGCCCCAAGGCCGTCTTCCAGCTGAACTAAGCGGTTTAAGTCAGGAACTGTACCGGGAGTTGGTTTGGCGCCTTTTTGAGTCTCCGGTTGTTTAGAGGAATCGGTCCAGGAGGCTGGCTTCGGCCATGCGGCTCAGGCCCTCGCGTACGGTCCGGGCGCGCTGGTCGCCGATGCCGTCAACGGTCATGAGGTCGTCAATGGTGGCGGCCATCAGGAACTGGAGGCCCCCGAAATGGTCAACCAGGCGGTCGGCGACGGCCTTGGGAACTGCCTTGAGGCCGGACAGCAGCCGGTAGCCGCGGGGCTGGACCACCGCGTCCAGATTCGCCTCGCCGCCCGCAAACCCAACTATTGCCGAGATCTTGCCCAGGTCGATCAGTTCGGTGGGACCCAGGTTGACCAGCTCATTGACGGCTTTTTCAATGTCTTCGGCGGAGGCGTTGGGGCTGGCGTAGTCGCGGATGATCACGTCGCTGCCCGGACCACGGCCCACGGTCAGCTCGTCGAGCTGGAGGGAGAGGAGGCGGCCGTCCTCGCCCAGTTCCAGGACGTACTGCGAGATTTCCTCTGAAATGCGGCGGACCATTTCCTGCCGCTGGAGGGTGACGGCCACATCGCGCACGGTCACCATGGCCTCGATTTCCAGTGCTGAGAGCGAACTGGTGACCTGGTCAAGGCGGGCGCGGTAGCGCTCCAGGGTCGCCAGGGCCTGGTTGGCGCGGGCCAGGACGTTTTCCGAGCCCTCCAGGACGTGCCGCAGGCCGTTGACATAGAGGGCGATGATCTGCATGGACTGGCTGACCGATATGACCGGTACGCCCGTCTGTTTTGCCACCCGTTCTGCGGTGCGGTGGCGGGTGCCTGACTCCTGGGTTTCGATGCTGGAGTCCGGGACCAGCTGGACGGCGGCGCGCAGGATGTTGCCGGCGTCCTTGTCGCAGATGATGGCGCCGTCCATCTTGGCCAGCTCACGCAGGCGGGTGGGCGAGAACTCGATGCCGATGTCGAAGCCACCCGAGCAGATGGAATCGATGGTGCGGTCAGATCCCAGCACGATGAGCGCGCCGGTGCGCCCGCGGAGGATTCGTTCCAGGCCGTCGCGAAGGGGAGTTCCGGGTGCAACCCTGCCCAGAGTGGCCCTCAGCGATTCTTCGGGGCTCCGCGCCATAGGTATTTCCCTTCAAAGGTGCGGACCGCCGCCCGCAGGAATGCCGGCATCCGCAGTTGGCCGGCAGGATCAAAAAGTGCTCTGATTCCCGCAAGCTCAATGATAGGGGTAAGAAACCCAAGTTCCGCACGGGCAAGCCCCAAAGTGCCCCATTAGGGGGTTTCGGAAAGTGCCGGGAAAACGCGTTCGACGGCGGGTGCGGGCAGTGCATTTTCGCCCCCCTTTTAGTTCCGGCTGGAGTGCCGTTGCTCAGGCCATCCCTCCCAAGGGCGAGATGGCCCGGGTACTGCTGTCCCAGAGTCGGGCCCCCGTGCACTGGCCTTCGAGGCGCAGGTCCAGCAGGTCCATGGCCGTTCCGAGGTGGTGGCCGGGGATACGGCGGGAAATGGTGACGTGCGGCGTCCACGCCCCCGGCAGTGTCAGCGGCAACGCGCCGGACAGGTCGTGGTGGAGGCACCTGTGCAGGTCCAGCAGGGGAGCGGTCAGCAGGACCGCCCTCGCCAGGACATACTTGCCCTGGCCCGCGGGGAAAACGATGGCGCCGGAGAACGTGATATCCATGGGCAACGCCTGCCACGGGCCATCCCCATTAACCTGCAGGTCCGCCCCGGCGGCAAGCGTGATGTGCGGGCTGTTACTGGGGGAGGTGTGGGCTGCAAGGCTCGGAAGGCCTGCGGCCTGCAGCCGCGCCCAGTCCGCCCTGATCAGGGAATCGGTGGAGCCGTCAAAGACCAACTCGATGCTGCGCATGAACCCATCATCCGGGATCAGCGCTTCAAGTCCCTGAGCATCCGCTCCAGGTCCCTGCTGACTTTTGAAAGGGACGCCGCCCGCAGCGCCTTATGTTCTTCCGCTGTCTGGACCCCGCGCTTTCGCGATGAGCCGGAGGAAAGGCTGGAATCGGAACCCCGTGTTGCGGCCGCATCGAGGCTGTTGCCGGCGCCGAAACGGTCGGCAAGGTTGGTGGCCAGCGGGTCGAAGAAGAGGTTGCCGGTGAAGGTGGCGCCATGCATCATGGGCCCAAGCTAACGTGCAGGCATTTCGCGGCTTTGAACGTTCGGTTTCGCCTTCGTTAAGCGGCGCCGCTGCCGTTTGCGGCCCTGCGATAAACTTGTACTTTGGCCGTTTGCCAATGACATTCCCCGCCCTTGAGTCGCAGAGCAGAAACCCGACAGGCCCTGGGCAGCCACAACCGCAGCGAAAGTAGCACCGTGTCCCAAGATGTCCTGACCCCCGCCCGGATCTCCGAGATTCACAAGGAGGCGGGCCGCCGCAGGACCTTTGCCGTCATTTCCCACCCTGACGCCGGCAAGTCCACGCTCACCGAAGCGCTTGCCCTGCATGCAAAAGTCATCGGCACCGCGGGCGCCTCAAGCGGCAAGGCAAACCGTAGGGAAACTGTCTCCGACTGGATGCAGATGGAAAAGGACCGCGGCATCTCCATTAGCTCTGCCGCCCTGCAGTTCTCCTACCGCGACACCGTGATCAACCTCCTGGATACCCCCGGCCACGCCGACTTTTCCGAGGACACCTACCGGGTGTTGGCCGCCGTCGACTGCGCCGTGATGCTGGTGGACGCAGCCAAGGGCCTGGAAACCCAGACCATGAAACTCTTCGAGGTCTGCAAGCAGCGCAACCTGCCTATCATCACCGTGATCAACAAATGGGACCGCCCGGGCCTGGACGCCCTGGCGCTCATGGACGAGATCACTGAACGAACCGGCTTGCAGCCCATGCCGCTGACCTGGGCCGTGGGCATTTCCGGTGACTTCCGCGGCGTCTGGGACCTGCGCAACGACCGCTTTGCCCGGTTCCAGCGCAACAATGCAGGCGCGCAGATCGCCATCACGGACTACTTCACGCCCGAGGAAGCCGCGGAAGACCAGGGCAGCAACTGGTCCGACGCCGTGGACGAGGCGGGACTGGTGATCGAGTCCAACCTCGAATTCGACATCGAGGCCTTCCACGCCGGCAAGGCCACACCCATCCTCTTCAGTTCCGCCGCGCTGAACTTCGGCGTCAAGGAACTGCTGGACGCCCTGGTGGACTTCGCTCCGCCGGCATCGCCACGTCCGGACGTGGACGGCAACCCCCGCCCGGTGGAATCCCCGTTCTCCGGCTTCGTGTTCAAGGTCCAGGCCGGTATGAACAAGGCACACCGCGACCACGTGGCCTTCATCCGGGTCTGCTCCGGCGTCTTCGAGCGCGGCATGGTTGTCACCCAGACACGCACCGGCAAGTCCTTCGCCACCAAGTACGCGCAGCAGGTGTTCGGCCGCGAACGCGAGGTCATTGACGAGGCCTACCCCGGGGACGTGGTGGGCCTGGTCAACGCGTCCTCGCTGCGGGTGGGTGACAGCCTGTTCCTTGAGGAAGCCGTGGAGTACCCGGCTATCCCGCTGTTCGCACCGGAACATTTCCAGGTGGCCCGCTCCAAGGACCCCAGCAAGTTCAAGCAGTTCCGCCGCGGCATCGAGCAGCTGGAACACGAGGGCGTCATCCAGCTGCTCCGCTCCGACCTCCGCGGCGACCAGGCGCCGGTGCTCGCCGCCGTCGGACCCATGCAGTTCGAAGTGGTGGAGGACCGCATGGCGCACGACTTCAGCGCCCCCATGCGCCTGGAGCGCCTGCCCTACTCCCTGGCAAGGATTACGACGGCGGACGCCATGCCGGCGCTGGCCAACGTACCGGGCGCAGAGGTGCTCTTGCGGTCCGACGGCGAGTACCTCGCCTTGTTCAACGACGTCTGGGCCCTGCGGCGGATCGAGAAGAACCACCCTGACCTCACACTGGTGCCGATCGGCACGCACAACCCGGCGAAGTAAGCACTGTGACTGCTCCCGGACCCCGCGCCGTCGTTACCGGACTCGGCACGATTAATCCGCTCGGCGCAAGCGTCAAGGAAACCTGGGAAGCCCTTTTGGACGGACGGTCCGGGATTGCGGTGCTGGAGCAGGACTGGGCGGAACAGCTGCCGGTCAACATCGCCGGGCAGGTGACCGCGGATCTTTCGGCGCACCTCAGCACGCGCGAAATGAAGCGGATGGACCGGTGCGGCCAGCTTGCCTTGATCGCGGCCCGGGAAGCCTGGGTTCAGGCAGGTGCCCCCGAGGCGGATCCTGAGCGGTTTGCCGTGGTGATCGGCTCCGCGTACGGCGGGCTGGGCTCCACCATCGAACAGGACCGGGTGCTGGCGGCGTCCGGCCCGCGGAAAGTCTCGCCGCATACCCTAACCCGGCTGATGGCCAACGGCCCGGCGGCCTGGGTCTCCATCGATCTCGGTGCGCGTGGCGGTGCCCGGACGCCTGTCAGCGCCTGCGCCTCCGGGGCTGAGGCGATTGTCCAGGCAGCCGAACTGATCCGCTCAGGTGCTGCCGACGTCGTCATTGCCGGTGGTGTTGACGCCTCGGTCAACGACCTGGTGATCAGCGGCTTTGCCCAGATCCGCGCCCTGTCCACGCGCTCGGACGATCCGGAACGCGCCTCGCGCCCGTTCGACGGCGGCAGGGACGGCTTCGTGCTCGCGGAGGGGGCCGCGGTGGTGGTGCTGGAGAGTGAAGAGCACGCGCGGGCCCGGGGGGCCGCCATCCTGGGAGCGGTGGCCGGCGGAGCGGTGACATCCGATGCGAACGACATCGTGGCCGCCGATCCCGCCATGCAGCGCAGGGTCATGCAAAAAGCGCTGGATTCGGCAGGCATGCAACCTGCCGACATCGGTTTCGTCCATGCGCACGCCACCTCCACTCCGGTGGGCGACCGGCTGGAAGGCCAGGCGATCAGCGCCGTCTTCGGTTCCGGTGTGCCTGTCACCTCCACCAAGGGGCATACGGGCCACCTTCTTGGCGGCGCCGGTGCGCTGGCCGCCGTCGTGGTCCTTGAAGCCCTGCGCACCGGCCGGCTGCCGGGAACCCTGAACGTCGAGGAGCTGGACCCGGAAGTGGACCTCAACGTCATCACGGAAGGCACCCACCAGTTGCCGCCGGATTGTGCGCCGGCAGGGCTGGTGAATGCCTTCGGTTTCGGCGGCCACAGCGTTGCGTTAGTGATCACAGGCCCCTAGCCAAACGCCGAAAACGCCGGAACGGTGCGCGGACGCCGGAACTGATCGGCGTTTCCGCACCGTTCCGGGGATCCGGATGTATCAGTGCGCTAAGCGGCTGGTCTAGCGGGCTGCCATGTCCTCAACCAATGCGTCGAGGATGGGCAGCTGGCCCTTGACGAGCTTGAGCCGAGCTTCCTCCTCCGGGAACCAGCGAGCGTCGTCAATTTCCGGGTAGTGCTGGATCCTGCCGGACCCCTTGGGCCACTCGAGCGGAAAGGTGTTGCTGTTGATGACCTCCGGATCGAAAGCGGCTTCCGCCGTGTAGACGGTGATGAGCTTCCCGGAGGATTGCCGGAATTCGCCAAGCAGCCGGTACTCAACTCCGGGAGCTTCAGTGCCCATCTCCTCGGCGAATTCGCGCAGGGCGGCGGCCAGCGGGTCCTCGCCGTCAACGTACTCGCCCTTGGGAATGGACCAGGCGTGCGCATCCTTCCGTGCCCAGAAGGGGCCGCCCATATGGCCGATCCAGACCTGCAACCCATTGTGGGTGCCGGCAGAGGTGCCGGTGCCGGCGGGTGCGGGCAGGTCCTGCCGGTACAGCAGTATGCCTGCGCTTCGAATGGGCATTGATCCTCCAAACAGGTCACTTCCCAGCGGAAGTGCAATTGCCGTCCGCCGTTAACGTGCAGTTCACGGCGCTGCTCTAGGTTATTCCTTCAGGCACTTCGCTCGAAGGGACCACTCATGGCCAGCATTGCTGAAGTTTTGGGACGGCTGACACCGGAAGAAGTGGACGAGCTGCGCAGCCTGGGCCCGCAAGGGCACCTGCCGCGGCACCTTGTGGACGCCCTGGACCGGGCGGCCGGGGGAGCGGGGTCCGGCCGCGGGTACTACGTGGCAAACGGCAACGTGAGCGCCACCGGCGACCCGCTGCTGGTGTTGCGCAGCGATGTTTCCCGCTGGTTGACGGCCGGTTCCTGACCGCTGACCTTTAGCGGACCTCCGCCCGCCGCGGGGATCCACCGGGAACCCGCTCAGGATGCCGGCAGGATGAAGGTTACGGTGGTGCCCACCCCGGGCGCACTGTCCAGGCTGATTGATCCTCCATGGCCCTCAATGATGGTCTTGCTGACGGACAGTCCCAGGCCTGCCCCGGGGATGGCTGTTTCACGTGAGCGTGCGGCACGGAAGAACTTGGTGAACGCCTGTTCCTGTTCCTCCCCGGTCATCCCCAGGCCGGTGTCCCTGATGGTGCAGACCAGGCCTGCTCCGTTGCGGTAGGCCGTGGCGGTGACCAGGCCGCTGTCGGGGGAGTACTTGATTGCGTTCGAGAGCAGGTTCCGGATCACCTGGCTGATCCGCTTTGGGTCCATCCTGCCGGGCAGCGGCTGCTCCGCATCGAGCGCCAGCTGCAGCCCGCTGCCGGCCGCCTTGGGCAGGACTGCATCGACCTCGACGGCGAGCAACCGGGCCAGGTCAGTCTCCTCCAAAGACAGGTCAATCCGCTCGGACGCCACTGCGATCAGGTCGTTGACCAGGTTCAGCAGGTGCTCCGCATTGCGGCGGACTACCAGGAGCTCTTCCTGGATCTCCTCATGCCCGGGCTCATCCAGGACCAGTTCGAGGTAGCCGAGGATTGAGGTGAGCGGGGTCCGGAGTTCGTGCGAGACAGTGGCAACGAAATTGTCTTTCGCCGCCAGCGCGCTGATCAGGCTGGTGACGTCCACGAACGTGATCACGGCACCGCCCTCCTGCCCGCCGGCCGGAGGGAAAGACTGCGAGCTTACGGAGTAGGCGCGCTGGCGGTCGGCAGGACCTGCCCAATACAGCTCGTCCGTGAACGCTTCCCCGGCGGCGGCGCGGGCCGCGGGAAGCAGGCCGGCTGTGACAGGGGTGGAGCGGTCTGCCGCCATGAGCAGCCCCGGCCCACCGGCAGGACGGCTTCCCCCCGTGGGCCCGACGACGTCTGCCAGGATGGGGTCCGACCGCATGGCCCTGTTGGCCAGGACGGTGCCTCCCTTGGTGTCCACCACCCAAACGCCGACTCCGACGGCCTTGAGTACTGCGTCGAGGAGGCTTTGCCGGCGGACGCTTTCGTCTAGGGTCCGTGCCATGTCGTGCTCGTTTTCGACCAAAGTCATGCGCTGGCGGCGGATGGTGGTTGCCACTACGTGCGCCGTGACCGCAATGACGGACATGACCAAGGGGAGTATCAGTGTGCGGATCATCGATCCGCCCGCAGGCGGAGCGCCTTGCAGCGCCGCGGGAGCAACGATGCTGAGGATGGTCCCTCCAATGGCAAGGGCAGGCATGTAGGGCCGGACCTGCGCAGAGAGCCAGATGACGGGGAACACCAGCATCACGCTCAGCACACTGAACGTGGGGCCGCCCGCCTGCCGGGTGAGCCCGATGGCAATGCAATCCAGGAGCGGGACCACGGCAAACGCCCCGGCCGGCACCCGGCCCCACGGCACGCCGACGCACAGTGCGGCAATCGCCAGGTGGAACACCAGGGCCGCCACGAACATACTGTTGGTGAATGTTTCAGGGCTGAAAGCAACCGTTGCTGCCAACACAAGGGCCATGGCCAACGTGACCGGCGATTGGGCAGCCACCACCCGCATGCGGGCGCTGAAGCTCCCGAACAGTCCGTCAAGCCGGTCCGACACGACCGGCTGCACCGGTGCCCTGCGTGCATGGCCCGCTTCTTCGGCGGTGCCCTGCTGTTCCTGGATTACCAAGCTTCCCCCAGCACAGAAATGTAAGCCTCCGTCTGCGGGAAGGCTCCCACTCACAGTACCCCGACCTGGAGCACCATTTGCCAAGCACAGCGGCCAGCTACCGCCCGAAAAGCCGGGGCTGCTAACCGATCAGGAGGCTGAGCGCCTCCGTGAGGTGTTCCACTTCACGGACGGAGAACCCCGGGGGCACCGGGCCCGGACCGGTGTGGCTGGCCGGAACCACGGCGTGGGTGAATCCCAGCCGGTGGGCCTCCTGGATGCGCTGGTTGATGCCTGGCACCGGCCGGACCTCGCCGGCCAGCCCCACTTCCCCAAAGGCGATCAGCCGGATGGGCAGGGGCTTGCGGGCTTTGGCCGACGCCACGGCAAGGGCAACTGCAAGGTCAGTGGCGGGCTCGCTGAGCTTCACCCCGCCAACGGTGGCGACGTACGAATCGTCCTTGTGCAGCAGGGTTCCGGCCCGCTGCTGCAGCACGGCCAGGAGCATGGACACGCGGGAACTGTCCAGGCCGCTGGTGGCCCGTCGGGGCTGCGAGTTGGGGCTTTCGGCCAGCAGCGACTGCACCTCGGCCAGCAGGGGACGCCGCCCTTCCATGGTGACGGTGATGCAGGTCCCTGATACCGGGTCCTTGGTGCGGCTGACGAACAGGCCGCTGGGATCGGCCAGGCCCTCAATGCCGTTCTCGTTCAGGTCGAAGCAGCCCACGTCGTCGGTGGGCCCGTACCGGTTCTTGACCGCCCGGAGCAGCCGCAGCCTCGAATGCCGCTCGCCCTCGAACTGGCACACCACATCCACCAGGTGTTCCAGCAGCCGCGGCCCCGCGATGGACCCGTCCTTGGTGACGTGCCCCACCAGCAGGGTGGTCATGTTCCGCCGCTTGGCCGCGGCAATGATGGAAGCCGCCACTTCGCGCACCTGGGACACGCCACCGGCACTGCCGTCCACGTCCGCGCTGCTCAGGGTTTGTACCGAGTCCACGATCAGCAGCCGCGGCTCGATCTTCTCCACCTGCCCCAGCGCCTGGCCAAGATCGGTCTCCGCGGACAGATACAGGGATTCGGCCACGGCGTCGATCCGCTCCGCGCGTAGCTTCACCTGCGCGGCCGATTCTTCACCCGTGACGTAAAGGACGTCCTGGGCAGTCCGCGCGAATTTGGCGGCGACGTCCAGCAGGAGCGTGGATTTGCCCACGCCCGGCTCACCGGCCAGCAGGATGACGGCGCCCGGAACCAGTCCTCCGCCCAGCACCCGGTCCAGTTCGTCCACTCCGGTGGGCAGGAAGGCGGCCGTGGTGGCGTCCACGTCCGCAATCCGCCGTGCCGGCTCCACGACTGTTGTGGCCGCCGTCGTCCGGGCCACCGCGGTGCCTGTTTCCTCAACGGTGCCCCAGGCCTGGCACTCGCCGCAGCGGCCCACCCACTTGACCGTGGTCCAGCCGCATTCGGCGCATTTGTACGCAGGCGCTTTGGACGCCCGGGAAGTCTTTGTTGCCATGTCTTAAACCCTAGTGGCGGGCACCGACACTACAGTGCGGGCAGCACGTCCCGGGCCTCGTCCGCGTCCATCCCGGTGGCCTCCAGCAGGTCCACCATCAGCGGCCGGAACAGCATGACCACCGTTTCGCCCTCCAGCCGCTGCACCTCCAGGAGCTTGGGATGCAGGCGAAGGGCGATCTCGCTCAGGTCGCGCCGGGCGGTGCGCAGGTGGGCGCGGCGGACGCCGTCGTGCGATTCCGCAAGGCCCAGTGACAGCTCATCAATCGCGGCAGCGGTCTCCTGCAGCACCCCGGCGATGCTGTCCGTCGCCTCGTCGGACAGCGCCGCATTGTTGATGGCACTGGTCAGCCGGCGCGCAAAAACCCGGCTGTTCCGCAGTGCCAGGTCAATGAAATCCAGGGACTGCTTGAGCCGGTCCAGCTCATCCCGGTGCCGGCGGTAGGCGGGCGCCAGGGTGGCAACCTCCCCAGAGGCGCGGAGCGACTGGCGCATTGCATCGACCAGCGGTTGGCAGTTGCGGCCCCGGATGAGGGCATGCCACGCCTGGCTGGAATCACTGTTGACCATGGCATCGGCGCACTCCCGGAGCACCTCCGCCAGCTCATGGAGCAGCTTCTGGACGTCCCTGCGAGGCTCCCGGCGCGGATCCTTGGGCATCAGGATGGTCACCAGCAGCGCGCAAACTCCACCCACCACGGCGTCGATGCTCCGGGTGAACGGGCCACCCGCCGGCGCCGGCAGCAACACCACAAGCACCGACTGCAGGGCCAGTTGGGTGGTAAAGATGACACCGCTGTCCAGGAAGCGGGCCAGCAGGATGGAGAAAAGAAGGACGACGGCGGCCTGCCAGATTCCGCTGCCCAGCCAGTGCAGGAGAAGATCACCCACGGCAATCCCGATGGTGCAGCCCAGGCCCACCTCCACTACCCGCCGCAGCCGCGGCTCGCGGGAAAAACCAAGGGCGATGAGGGACGACGTGGCCGCAAAAAGCGGTCCCGTGTGCCCCAGGACGTACTCGGCGAAGGCGTAGGCCGCCACTGCGCAGACGGTCATCTGGAGTGCTGGAATGAGGGAATTCCGGCTGCGGATCAGCCCGGTGCGGATGCGGCCATGCAGGAACCGTTTGCCTGCTGAAAGTCCTGCTGCTGGAGCCATGCCGTTCAGTCTATTTGCTGTCCGGTCCTGCACTTCGTGACGCCACTACGGCCGGACCTGTGATCCGCGCAATGGTGACCCGGCATTTGTCAGCCAATATCCCGCCGTCGTTAATCCTCCGTTCACTTTGGACAGCCCATCCCGTTACCTGCGGCCCATAACTTTCTTGAAGGTACACAACGTACGCATCGCGCAGCAGGGTTCTCCGTCCCTGTCCCGCACCTGAATAACCCTGGAAGGGGTACATCTAGTGAAGGCACTCCGCTTCGGCCGCCACGCGGCTATTGCTGTTATCGCAGCCGGCGCACTCGCGCTCAGCGCCTGCGGTTCAGACAACGCCACTGGCACCGCTCCTGCCGGCAATCAGTCCGCCGGCGGCACCAAGGTCACCGGCACCCTGACCGGCATTGGTTCCTCCGCCCAGGGCGCTGCCATGGACGCCTGGAAGACCAACTTCGCTTCCGCCAACTCCGGCGCCAGCGTGCAGTACTCGCCGGACGGCTCCGGCGCGGGCCGCAAAGCCATCCTGGACGGCTCGGCCCAGTTCGCTGGCTCCGACGCCTACCTGAAGGATGACGAATACGCGTCCTCCAAGTCCGTCTGCGGCCCCGAGGGCGCCATCAACGTCCCGGTCTACATCTCCCCGATCGCCGTGGCCTTCAACGTTCCCGGCGTCACCGACCTGAAGCTGGACGCCCCAACCGTGGCCAAGATCTTCCGCGGCCAGATCGCCAAGTGGAACGATCCCGCGATCGCCGCCCTGAACGCCGGCGTCTCGCTGCCCGACCTGAAGGTCACGCCGGTGAACCGCTCCGACGACTCCGGCACCACCCAGAACTTCACCGACTACCTGGCCGCAGCGGCACCCGAGGTCTGGACCGACAAGGCTGCCGGCGTCTGGCCCGCCAGCCTCCAGGGTGAAAATGCCAAGGGAACTTCCGGCGTGGTCAAGACCGTCACTGACACCCCCGGCGCCGTGACCTACGCTGACGACTCGGCCGTGAGCGGCAAGCTCGGCGTGGCCCAGATCAAGGTGGGCGATTCCTTCACCAAGATCTCCGCCGACGCCGCCGCCAAGGCCGTGGACGCAGGCAAGCCGGTTGAAGGCCGCGCCGCCAACGACCTCTCCATCAAGCTGGACCGCAAGACCACCATCGCCGGCGCCTACCCGATCGTCCTGGTCTCCTTCCACGTCCTGTGCAGCACCTATGACAAGCAGGAGACCGTTGACCTGGTCAAGGCCTTCGAGCACTACGTAGTTTCCGCAGAGGGCCAGAAGGCCGCGGCTGAGTCGGCCAAGTCCGCCCCGCTGTCCTCGGACCTCGCCGCAAAGGCTGCCAAGGCCATCGACTCGATCAAGGTCAAATCCTAGCCGACGCTGCAAAACCGGGTTCCCCGCCTGCCGGAAGGCAGTGCGGGGAACTTGGCTTTGCGCCCCGCCTCCTCAATCCAGCAACGAATCGAAGGGCCGTCGAATGACCGCCACCTCCTTGACCAGTACCCAGGGCGCCGGACGCGCCGGGGACAAAGTCTTTTCCGGCGCCGCGCTGGCAGCCGGGTGCCTGATCCTCGCCGTCCTCTTCGGCGTCGCTCTCTTCCTGGTAGTCCAGGCAATTCCCGCGCTGACCGCGCCCGCGGACAAGATCCAGGGCGGCCAGGGCTTTTTCGCCTACATCTGGCCCATCGTGATCGGCACCCTGATCGCCGCCGTCATCGCGCTGGTGATAGCCACCCCCATCGCCATCGGCGTGGCGCTGTTCATCTCCCACTTCGCACCCCGTGGCCTGGCCTCCGGACTCGGCTACGTGGTGGACCTGCTGGCCGCCATTCCCTCCGTGGTCTACGGCGCTTGGGGTGCGGCCTTCCTGGCCAAGGAAATCTCGCCCGCCTACGGCTGGCTCGCGGCGAACATGGGCTGGCTGCCCATCTTCGAGGGTCCGGCGTCCACCACCGGCAAGACCATCCTCACCGCCGGCATTGTCCTGGCCGTCATGGTCCTGCCGATCATCACCTCGCTGTCGCGCGAGATCTTCCTGCAGACCCCCAAGCTGCATGAGGAAGCGGCGCTGGCGCTCGGCGCCACCCGCTGGGAAATGATCAAGATGGCCGTGCTGCCCTTCGCCCGCCCGGGCATCATCAGTGCCGTCATGCTGGGCCTGGGCCGTGCGCTGGGCGAGACCATGGCGGTGGCCCTGGTGCTCTCCTCGGGTGCACTGACTGCCAGCCTGATCCAGTCCGGAAACCAGACCATCGCTGCCGAGATCGCCCTGAACTTCCCGGAAGCCAGCGGCATCAAGGTCAGCACCCTGATCGCCGCCGGCCTGGTGCTGTTCATCATCACCCTGGCCGTGAACATGATCGCGCGCTGGGTCATCACCCGGCACAAAGAATTTTCGGGAGCCAACTAAATGACCTCCACGCTTACCCCCGTCCGCAGCAAGCGGTCGGCACTGACCAAGGGCCAGCTGCCCAAGTACGCACCATACGCAGTGCTCGGTGCGGCCCTGATCGCCGGCGCTGCCATCATGGCCCTGATCGGCTTCAACCCGTTTGGCTGGGGCGTGGTTTCCGCGATCCTGTTCGCGATCGGCCTGGTGTCCTGGAGCGCGGC
This sequence comes from Arthrobacter sp. SLBN-83, assembly GCF_006715285.1. Classification (NCBI taxonomy): domain Bacteria; kingdom Bacillati; phylum Actinomycetota; class Actinomycetes; order Micrococcales; family Micrococcaceae; genus Arthrobacter; species Arthrobacter sp. SLBN-83. The sequence continues at coordinate 1,083,714 of NZ_VFMX01000001.1, read as the reverse complement.
CGTGGAGGGCTCCCGCAAGGCAAAGGACAAGCTGGCCACCTGCCTGGTGGTGGGCTCGTTCCTCGTGGCGCTGCTGCCGCTGGTTTCGGTCATCTGGACCGTGCTGGTCAACGGCATCCCAGGGCTTCTCGATCCCGGATTCCTCACCACCTCGATGAACGGCGTGACCGGTGCCTTCGACAACAAGTCCGTGGAGAGCGGCGCCCCCGTGGTGGGCGGCATTTACCATGCCATCCTAGGTACCGTGCAGATCACGCTGCTGGCCACGGTGATCTCCGTCCCCGTGGGGCTGCTTACCGCCATCTACCTGGTGGAGTACGGCCAGAATGGACGACTGGCCAGGGCCATCACGTTCTTCGTGGATGTCATGACCGGCATCCCCTCCATTGTGGCCGGCCTGTTCGCGGCCGCATTCTTCTTCGCGGTGGTGGGCCCCGGCACCAAGACCGGCGCGGTGGCCGCCGTCGCGCTTTCGGTGCTGATGATCCCCGTGGTGGTCCGCTCCAGCGAGGAAATGCTCAAGATCGTCCCCAACGAACTCCGCGAGGCCGCGTACGCCCTGGGCGTGCGCAAGTGGCGGACCATCCTCAAGGTGGTTATCCCGACGGCGATCTCCGGCATCGCGTCCGGCGTCACCCTGGCAATCGCCCGGGTGATCGGCGAGACGGCGCCCATCCTGGTCACCGCCGGCTTTGCCACCAGCATCAACTCGAACGTGTTCGGCGGCTGGATGGCCTCGCTGCCCACCTTCATCTACACCCAGATCCTCAACCCCACCTCGCCTTCCAACCCGGACCCGTCCTCGCAGCGGGCATGGGGAGCGGCGCTGGTGCTGATCATCCTGGTGATGGTCTTGAACCTGGTGGCACGCCTGATCGCCAGGATCTTCGCTCCCAAAACGGGCCGGTAAGCAGCACCCCGTCCCGCCTTCCGCCCCTCCGCGGCGGAACCTAGACTTCAACCCATACCCAGTAAGTGAAGGAACACCATGTCTAAGCGCATCGACGTCAAGGACCTGAACGTGTACTACGGCGATTTCCTCGCCGTGGAGGACGTCAGCATCAACATCGAGGCCAAGTCCGTCACCGCGTTCATCGGTCCGTCCGGCTGCGGAAAGTCCACCTTCCTGCGCACCCTGAACCGCATGCACGAGGTAATCCCCGGCGCACGCGTCGAGGGCGAGGTCCTGCTCGACGGCGACAACCTGTACGGCCCCGGCGTGGACCCCGTGACCGTGCGCTCGCAGATCGGCATGGTCTTCCAGCGGCCCAACCCGTTCCCCACCATGTCCATCCGGGACAACGTGCTGGCGGGCGTGAAGCTGAACAACAAGAAGATTTCCAAGGGCGAGGCCGACGTCCTGGTGGAGCGCTCGCTCAAGGGCGCCAACCTGTGGAACGAGGTCAAGGACCGGCTGGAGAAGCCCGGCTCCGGCCTCTCCGGCGGCCAGCAGCAGCGCCTCTGCATTGCCCGCGCCATCGCAGTGGAGCCGCAGGTGATCCTAATGGACGAGCCGTGCTCCGCCCTGGACCCCATCTCCACCCTGGCCATCGAGGACCTCATCAATGAGCTCAAGGACCAGTACACGGTGGTGATCGTTACCCACAACATGCAGCAGGCCGCGCGTGTGTCGGACAAGACGGCATTCTTCAACATCGCGGGCACCGGCAAGCCGGGCAAGCTGATCGAATACGGCGACACCCACACCATTTTCAGCAACCCGGTCCAGAAGGCCACCGAGGACTACGTTTCCGGTCGCTTCGGGTAAGCCGGGCTCCTGTTGGCGCTCTACGCAATCATTTAGTACGCTCAACTAGATACTTACGGAACTAGTAGTAAGCCAGCTTAAGGAGTTTTGCCATGACGCAGACGGCGAGCAGCCCTCTGGGCCCCCAGCTTACGGTTTCCGTACCGGCGGTGGACGCAGGCGCAACGGTACAGGACGCGGTCCTGCCCGATCTCGGGTTCCCGGATTCCGTACTGCCTGACCCCGTCCTGCCGGCGGAGGGTTTTGCCGCTGCGGCCGGCTTGGCCGGACCCCTCGCGGCCGGGCCCTTGGCCCCGGAACTCGAACCCCACCTTGCCGTCGCTGCCGAGGAGGAGGACGTCCTCTCCGTTGTCTGGCGGGCCAGTTCGCTCGTAGAAAGCATGCAGTGGGAACTGGACAATGCCCAGGAGTCCCTGCGGCAGGCAGTCCGGGCAGCTTCCACTGCTGGAATTGCGCAGGATGAGCTCTGTTCAGCCGCGAACCTGACGCCGGAAGAGCTTGCAGCCGTCCTTCTGGCCGCGCCGGGCGGCCCGGCGGCCATCAAGCTCTAGCCAAGAGCTAAGCTCCCTCGGCAAAACCTCGCGCCGAAACCGCGACTCATTGCGAACGGGCTGCCCCTGCGCAGCGAGCCCGACTGTCACTGCGCAGGCCCGTACAGCCTGTCGGCGCTGTCACTCCGGGACTTCCAGCTGGAACCCGCAGTGGCAGCGCAGCACCCGGGTGGGCAGGGACACCGCGTTGAGGCTGCGGCCGGTCCTGCTGCTGCGGTAGCAGAGCCGCTCAACTTCGAACTCGGCCTCCTCCATGGGAAAACCGCAGTGGATGTAGTCGTCCCCGAAGATGACCACCTTGGCCATCCACCGGACCTGGTTCAGCGCAGCGGCGACGTCGGTAGCGTAGGCGGTGTGTTCCTGGAACAGGTTGCAGTCGTTGCAGGTGTAGGAGACCGTCACCAGGTCCCCACCCGCGGCGCCGATGGCCGTGATGGCGTGGATGGTCAGCTGGTGCTCGGTTCCACAGGCCTCGCACTGGGGCTGCCGGGGCTGTGGCAGGGGGCGCCGGGAATACTGGAAAGACATGACGCGTGCTCATTTCCGCGTGGTGCATCCAAGCCGCCGTGTTGCTGCAGCGGCGCTCATCCGCAGCCCTGCACACGGCGCGGACGCCGCTCCCCGGCACCATCGACCGGGGGCGCACTTTCGAATGTACGTCACGGCGGATTCCCTGTACAGGGGAGCCGGAGCCTGCGCCAACCCCGCCTAGACGGAGATGGGGGAGAGCGCCAGGGCCAGCACGAAGGCCAGGGCGCAGGTAACCAGGGGAGTCAGGGCCCAGAGCCACAGGATCCGGATGACCAGCTTCCGGTTGGTCACGGAGAAGTGCTGGTTTTCGCCGGCTCCCAGGGCTCCAGCGGTGACGGTGTGGGTGGTGGACAGCGGCCAGTGCAGCCCGATGGCGCCCACAAAGAGCATCAGCGCGCTGAAGGTCTGGGCCACGGAGCCGCGGAGGGGATCGATCCTGGTGATCTTGTAGCCGATGGTTTGCGAGATCCGCCAGCCGCCAAAAAGTGTTCCGGCCGTCATCATGACGGCGGAGAGTGCTGCCACCCAGGTGGGGATCCCGCCGTCGGAATAGCCTGCCGCCAGGAGGGCCAGCAGCAGCACGGCGCTGACGCGTTGCCCGTCCTGCAGGCCGTGGCCGAAGGCCACTGCACCGGCGGCAACAGCCTGGCCCCGGCGGAAGCGCTGGTTCACCACGTTGGGCTGGGTGTAGCGGGCCACCCACGTGGCCGGATACACCAGGAGGAAGGAGCCGCTGTAGGCCACCAGGGGAGACAGCACCAGCGGCAGGACCACCTGGAACAGCAGGGACTGGTCCACGCCGGCCACTCCCGGTCCGCCGATCGCCAAGCTGGCAAGGCCCGCGCCGGCAAGGCCGCCCACCAGGGCATGGGTGGATGAGGCCGGAATGCCGCGCCACCACATCAGCAGCCCCCAGGCGCAGGCGCTGGCCAGCCCGGCCACCAGGATGGTGAGGCCGTCGGCGCCGCTGGGAAGGTTGATCCAGGTCTGGCTTGCGGCGACGGCCAGCAGGGCGCTCAGGAGGGCCCCGACAAAGTTGAAGAACGCGGCAAGGAGCACGCCGACGCTGGGGGTGAGGGCACGGTTCCGCACGGCCAAGGCAACGGAGGTGGATGCATCGCGGAAGCCGTTCAGGAAGGCAAACGCCGCGGCCAGCAGGACCACCGCGCCGAAGATGACCGCTGCCACCTCAGGATTCCTTGACGATGATGCTGCCTACCTGGGTGGCCACCCGCCGCATGTCCTTGGTGACCTCCACCAACTGGTTGGCGATGTCCCGGTTGCGGGAGTACTGGGCCCACTTCATGTCCGCGATCATGTCCGCCACCCAGACGCGATGGGTCCGCTCGGCCCGTTTGGCGAGGCGGAGGATCTCGATCCAATAGTCCTCGAGGTCATCCAGGTCATTGAGCCTGCGCATTGCGTCCACGGTCAGTTCGGCCTGCCGGCTGATGATCTCGAGCTGGTCGGCGGCACGCTTGGGCAGGCGGTCCAGCTTGTACAGGGCCACCAGCTCCGCGGCGGCATCCATCTTCTCCATGGCCTCGTTTAGGTACCGGGACAGCGCATACATGTCTTCGCGGGGGAGGGGATTCACAAAGCTGCTGCGCATGTGGGTCAGCAGGGCGAAATGCAGTTCGGCGGACTTGGCCTCGATGTTGTGCATGTCCTCCACGAGCTTGGCGTGCTCGTCCGCGGGTACGCCAAGGATCTCGGCCAGGGTGGCACTGGCCAGCACGATCTGTTGTGCCATCTGCGAGAGCAGCTTCAGCCCTGCGGGCTCCTGGGGAAAAAGGCGCAGCTTCACGTATTTACCGGTCTCCGGGGACTTATCAAGGCGGGGTTGCTGCGGTGTGACTTGACGCCGGCGGGCAACTGTCGCTTACTCTACCGGCCCGTAGCAGCACCCTCTGAATCGGCCACCTGGATGAGGGCAGAAAAATGGTGCCGAACCGGATACGCCTCTCGGCGGTAGGCCGCTCTAGGCGGCTAATTGTTGAAGCCCGGGGGTTTCGCGGCTCGGCACCGGTTTCAGTCTTCTACTTCACCCGGCCCAAGTCAATCTTGACAGCGGGGGCCCGGTGCCTGCCGGAAAATCCGGGTTTCGGGCAAAGGCCGCCGGAAAAGAGGACTCAGTCCAGCTCGCCCAGGCGCCACGCGTTGGCGGCGTGTTCCAGGTCCTCGGCGGTCTTCACCAGTTGGTGCGAGTTCCGCGTCAGCTTGCTGGCATGTGCCTCGTTGGCATGCTCGGCACCGTCTGCGAGGGTGGCCTGGCCGAGCGCCACCACGCGGCAGAAGGCGGCGGAACGTTCCAGCGCCACGTCGAAATCGCCGTCGAATGCGCCGGAGAGGATGGCATCGGCCATGGTGCGCATTTCGTCAGCGCCCGGCGGCTCGGCGGCCCCGGCCACCACATTGGAGACCTGGGCGGTGTCCCTGCCGGCACGGAAGTACACGGAGATGCGCTCCGGGTCCTGGACGGTGGCGGCGCGGAGGGCGTAGAGGCGCCAGAGCGCGCCGGGAAGGGAACGCGCGGGGCTTTCGGCCCACATTTCGGCAATGGCGTCCAGGCCCTGTTCGTCGGCGAGCCGCACCAGGCGTTCGGTGATTTGGGGGTCGTCGCTGTCGCGGCCGTGGCGGACCAGGGCCTGGGCGGCGAGGTGGGCGGCCTCGGATACGCGTGCGGGATCAGCGCCGCCGGCGAAGGGCTCGAAGTCCATCGGTGCGAAAGGCTTGGGCTTGTGGTGCCGGTTGCTGCCGCCGTACGGACTGGTCCCTGCTTGCTCGCTCATGCCCCCACGCTACTCCTGTGCCGCAGTGGAAATCGAGCACGTTTGCGATCGTCCCGTTCCGGGCAAAAGGGCCTTCACCAGTCGCTTCAGGCGCACGACGGCGGCTCCCGGAACAGGTGCGAAAGACGCCGGAACCATGGGTTAGAGTATTAACGTCCAGAAATGGATTGGGCCGGACGGGCGGACACAACGTGTTTGGCTGGCTGGCAGGGGCCTTTAGCTCAGTTGGTAGAGCATCGGACTTTTAATCCGTGGGTCGTGGGTTCGAGCCCCACAGGGCCCACCATTTACGCAGGTCAGCGGCATGCAGCCGCTGGCCTGCCGGTGTCTTAGGACCTTGAACCAATCAAACCCCCTGTGCAGTGCCCCATCCCGCCGGGGTGTCGACTGGAAAAGTAGCATTTGCCCTACTACTTTTAGGGAAGCAGGAACGCACGTCCCCCCAATGTGCGGAGCAGCTAAAGGAAAGACCCTCACGGATCGTGTCAAGGACGTGGGGGTCTTTCCGCTTCAGGGAGGCAGGGTCAAGAAGACGGCTCCTTGGGCGGACAGCCTTTGCACAGGCGGCCCTTAAAGTGCCAGTACGGTCCCGTTCCTGGGCAGCCCGCCGGGAAACGTGATGGGAACCGCGGAAGCCTGTTCCGGATCGGGGCCGTCCATGGCCTGCACGTGCAGGTGCGGTTCGGTGCTGTTGCCGGAGTTGCCGCACGCTCCCAGCACTTCGCCGCACTCAACCCATTGCCCCGGCCGGACCCGGACGCTTCCCCGCTTGAGATGGCACAGCGAGACGAACAAGCCCGCGCTCTCGATCATCACGTGGTTGCCGGCCAGGCCCAGCCACCCTTCCCGGACACGCCTGGCCTGGGTGGCGGCATAGCCGATTGAAGGGAGGCCGCGGAAGGCGGCATGGTCAGTCTCGCCATCGTGGGCGGCGCACACCAGACCGGACACCGGCGCCTGGACTGCCCTGCCGAAACCGGCGAAGTGCTCCGGCGGCTCCGGCCGGACCAGCGACGCCAGGGTGAACCGCGCAGAACGCCCGTTCCGGTCCACCGGCGTGAAGTCGATGGCGTAGCTCGTGCCCAAAAGCCGCGTCCCATGGCTGGGGACCCGGTCCGCGGGGGAGTTCTGCACCAGCCAGGCACCCGTGAACGGATACTGCAGTTCCACTATTACTCCAGGTCCAGGCGGCCGGGTTCAGCGTTCAGCTGGCGGGGTCGTACTGGAACGCCCGCACTTCCTGGGCGCAGCGGCAGGCGGCGGCGATCTTCGCGGCCCAGTGCAGCGCAGCGTCATAGCTGGGCAGCTCCAGCACTGTGTAGCCCCCTTCCAGCTGCGCCGTCTGCGGGTAGGTGCCTTCCGTGACGGTTCCGCCGCCGTCGACCATAACCGGCCGGACGCTCTCGTCGATGCCGCCGCCGAACACCCAGACGCCGGTGTCCTTTGCCTCCTGCACCACCGCATGGGCGGCGTCGGCAACCTCCTGCAGGCCGCCGTCGGGGATGTCCATCACGCCGCTGGGAAACGAGATCAGGTACTTGGTCATTGGGCCGGCTCCTTCGTTGCAGACGCGGATGGCCTTCATCCTTCCCATCCCGACGGGACAGCGCAAGCATTCATCCACCATCAGCAGGGCCATGATTTGCATCGCGCAACACAGGCAGCCGCAGGGGCCGCAGCAGGCACAATAGGCACATGGCAAAAATCAGCAAGGGCCGGATGCCGCGCCTGGAAGACGTGGCCAAAATCGCCGGGGTCTCCCACCAGACCGTGTCCCGCGTGGTGAACAACCACCCCAACGTCAGCAAGGCGACCCGGGAAAAAGTGGAAGCGGCCATCGCGGAACTGGGGTACCGGCGCAATACCGCTGCCCGGAGCCTTGTCACGCGGCGCTCGCAGACCATCGGCGTACTGGCCAGCGAGCTCTCGCAGTACGGCCCGGCCAACACCCTGGTGGGCGTTGAAAATGCCGCCCGGAACGCTGGCTACTTTGTCAGCATCGCCGCCCTTCGGGAAGTCAGCAAGGACGCCATCTCCGATGCTGTCGGCCACTTCATGGACCAGGCCGTGGACGGCATCGCCGTGTTGGTGCCGCACTCGCAAACCCTGGCCGTGCTGGAACAGATGAACCTCCCGGTGCCCGTGGTGGCTGTGGGCTCGGCCGGCAGTGCTTCGGTGAGCGGCGCGATGGTGGACCAGCGCGCGGGCGCCAGGCTCGCCGTCGAACATCTCATCAAGGAAGGCCACCGGCAGATCGGGCACATCGCGGGCCCGCCGGACTGGACCGACGGCGCCGAGCGCGCGGAGGGCTGGCGCGCCGCGCTCCGGGACGCGGGGCTGGATGAGTCCCTGCTGGTGGAAGGCGACTGGAGTGCCGGCAGCGGCTACTCGATTGGCCGCGAGCTGGCGTCCGGACGCGCAGCGACGGCCATTTTTGTGGGCAACGACCAGATGGCACTGGGCCTGCTGCGCGCCTTCACCGAGGCTGGGGTCAAAGTGCCCGACGACGTCTCCGTGGTGGGCTTCGACGACCAGCCGGAGGCAGGGTACTTCACGCCCCCGCTGACCACCGTCCGCCAAGACTTCGAGGAGCTGGGCCGCCGCTGCATGGACATCATGCTCGAGGAAATCGAGTCCGGCGCCCCGGTCAGCTCCACCGTGGTCCCGCCGGAACTGGTCCTCCGCGCCAGCACCGCTCCGCCGGAATCCGCCTAGGAGCCAAGCCGCCAAAAAAATCTCCATGAATCTGCATCCAAATCCGGGGCTCCGCCGGTAGTAGGGGTGTCAGCACAAAATGCCCGGGAGCCGGGCCGTTCAAGGAGATGGACATGCGCAACACAATCTTCACCGCAGGTGCCGGTGCAGCAGCCATTGCAGCGGCAATCGCTCTGGCGGGTCCCGCCAGCGCAGCCGACGGGGATGCCCAGCTTTCCGTCCTGCACGGGGTCCCCGGACTGACCGTGGACGTCTGGGTCAACGGCGAACGCACGCTCGATGATTTCGCCCCGGGAGCCCTTGCCGGGCCACTGGCGCTTCCGGCCGGCACCTACGACATCGCCATCACGGCAGCCGACGCCGCCGACGCGTCCGCACCGGCCATTGGCCCGGTCAGCGTCAACCTGGCCGCCAACGGAAACTACACCGCTGCTGCCCACCTGGGCGCGGACGGCAAGCCCACCGCCAGCCTCTTCACCAATGACGTGTCCCAGATCCCGGCCGGCAAGGGCAAACTGACCGTCCGGCACGCCGCCGCTGCACCCGCCGTCGATGTCCTGGCGGGCGGCACCGCCGTCGTCACCAACCTGGCCAACCCGAACGAGCAAACCCTGACCCTCGATCCCGGCACAGTCCCGGCTGCAGTTGCCGCCGCCGGCACCACCACCCCGGTGATCGGCCCGGCGGACGTAGCTGTGGCGGAAGGGACGCACACCATCGTCTACGCCTGGGGCAGCCTGGCGGACCAGAACCTGAAGCTCGCTGTGCAGACCATCGACGGCCTGCACTCGGCCCCGGCCTCCGTGCCAGGTGCCCTTAATGGTTCCGCTGATTCCGCCGGGGTGGGCTCCGCTGCCACCACCGCCGGATTCGGCCTGGCAGCCGTGGCATTGCTGGCCGGGGCGGTGGGCGTAAGCCGCGTGGTCCGCGCCCGCCGCGCGCAGCTCTAACGCTCCCTTCGCAGGACCATAAAAGGCAGGGGCCCGGCCGCACACCCGCGGACGGGCCCCTGCCCCGGTCCTTCCAGTTGTTCGATGCACGACGTTTCCAGGAGGCGGCAGGCGTGAAGACAGGTACGACGAGGGCAGGCGCCCAGCGCCGCCGGCATTCCTTTAGTGCCGGGGCAGCAGTGCTGGCCGCCGCTGCGCTGGTTCTTTCCGGCTGCGGCGCCGGGGACCCCACCACTTCCGGGCAGTCGCCGGCTCCTGTGGTGGCTTCGGCTGTGCCCGCTCCGCCCAGCACCCCGGAGCCCCCCGCAGCTGCCGTTGACGCTGCCTCTTCCACCCCTGCTGCTGCGCCGCCAGCGGCCATCCCGGTCCGGCCGGCAACCCTGCCGGCCGCCGCTGCCGCCCCGCCTCCCACCTCGATTACTGTGGCCGGGACGGCCATCGACATGCCCGTGGTGCCCGGGGGAGTGTCAGCCGGGGGTGCGATGGAAATTCCAGACGTGTTCGACCGTGCCGCCTGGTACAAGTACGGCGCGGCCGCGGGGGCTGCCGAAGGTACGGCCGTCATCGCCGGACACATCGACACCACCTCGGACCGCGCGCCGTTCTCGGCGCTGAAGTCGCTCGCGGCGGGAACCGTTATCAGGGTGGGGCGGGAAGGTGCCCCGGCCGTTACCTACCGGGTTGTGGGCGTGGAGCTGATGGCCAAGGACAGGTTCGACGGCGCCTCCGTGTTCCGCCGCTCAGGACCGCACGAACTCAAGCTGGTAACCTGCGGCGGCAGATGGCTGGACGCGCGGATGGACTACAGCGACAATGTCATTGTCACCGCAGTCCCTGAATGAACCAGTCCCCGGATGAACCACTTCCTGGATAAGCGGTGGCCCGCAATGTATCTCGTCGCCGAAGCCGGGAGGGAGGCGCCCGTGACGCTCCCCGGCCGCGCCGCCCAAGGATGGGACGACGGGCTGACCGCCTCCTTCCTGTCCGGCGATGAGCATGCGCTGGCAGCGGCCTATCGCGAGTTCGCGCCCCTGGTGCATACCCTGGCCCTCCGGTCGCTGGCCGACCGGGCCGCAGCGGACGATGTGACGCAGGAGGTCTTCATCCGGGTGTGGCGGTCGCGGAGCACCTTCAACCCGCAGGTGGCGAGGCTTCCGGCATGGATCGTGGGGATCACAAGGAACGCAATAACCGATGCGCAGCAGTCATCGGCCCGCGAAGCACGCAAGGCGCATGCTGCTGCCGGGGCCGGCCTCGCTGCGGATCCCGGGGCGGGAACTGAGGCGGCGGAAACCCTTGCGGACCGGCTGCTCCTGGACGGCGAACTGGACAGGCTCGGCGAGCCCCAGGGTTCCATCATGAAGCTTGCCTTCTATGAGGACCTGACGCACGAACAGATCTCGCGGAAACTGGACCTGCCCCTTGGTACCGTCAAGAGCCACATCCGGCGCAGCCTGACGCACCTGAGAAGCAGATTGGAGGTAGACCATGCCGCATCTTGATCCGGACCAGTTGAGCCTCCTGGCGCTGTACGACGACTGGGAGGACCCGGCAGGCCGCGAACACCTCCTGGCCTGCCCCCAGTGCGCCGCCGACTACGCCGCCCTGCGCCGCACGGTGGAGGCAGTGAAGACGACGCCGGATACCAGCCGCCTGTCCGTCCCCGGGCCCCAGGTCTGGGCGGGAATCCACCAGGAACTTGGATTGGGGGAGTCTGTCCGGGAGGACCCGCTGGCTGCGGGACCACCCAAGGAAGGCGGGGCAACGCCTGCCGCCACGGCGGCACCCGGGGACGCGGCGCCGTCGAACGTTGTTCCCATGCCTGCCCGGCCAGAAGGTGCCCGGCCAGAAGGTGCCCGAATGAAGGGCGCCTGGTGGCAGCGCCCCGGTGCGTGGCTGGCGACGGCCGCTGCTGCTGTCCTGGTGGTTGCGGGTGCGGTCTGGGCCGTGAACCGCCCGCCCCAGCCCCGGGAACTTGCCGAGGCCCAACTGACCCCGTTGGCCCAGCATTCCGCCGCCGGATCAGCCAAGGTGGTGTCCGCTGCCGACGGTTCACGCAGCCTGGAGGTCAGCCTGGACAAGGATGAAGCCAAGGGCTACCAGGAGGTGTGGCTGATCGCCCCGGACCTCTCCAAGCTGGTCAGCCTTGGCGTCATGAACTCCACGTCGGGAACGTTCCAGGTGCCCGCCGGCCTTGACTTGTCGCAGTACCCGGTGGTGGATGTGTCGGACGAGCCCATGGACGGGAACCCGGCCCACTCCACCGTGAGCATCGCCAGGGGCACCCTTACGTCCTGATGCGTGCCCGGACCCACGCGGAGACCTTGCTCCACTGGGCAACAACGGCAGCGGCTCCCAGCGCAGCCCCCGCGTGCAGGTACAGCATCAGGTGGAGTGAGTGCACTGCCGGAGCAGCGGCCGACGACGACGGCACGCCCGGAGCGCTCCCGGCGCCGTGGTCGTGGCCCGGCAAAGGGACGGCGCTGGCGGTTGAGAAAGCTGAGAAGGCAAGGTGCAGCAGTTGCTGGGCGACGGCGGATGCCGCCAGGACAGCCCAGCCCGGCAGCTGCGGGGGCGCCAGACGTTCGAGGAGCACCGCGCCCAGGCCCAGCAGGGCCGCCAGCGCAACGACGATGACGACGGCGGGTGACGCGCCTCCGCCGGCAACATGCCCGGCCAGACCCAGGGCGGTGGCCAGGGGACCTGCCAGGCAGGTAAGGGCGCTCCCGCGGGTGCGCGGGACGGCCGCCTGCGTGCTCTCCATCCGCCTGCCCTTCCGCTGCTGGACCTCATTGTTCCCTACCCATTCCGGCAGGAGTGAACCAAGGAGGCAGGCAGGGGTGGCCTGCGGCGGTGGTCAGGGGGTGGCTAGCGGCCGAAGTGTGAGTGCGGTGTGCCTTCGGGCAGGCGCTCAAGGATGTCCTCGGCCACCTTGCGCACCTTGATGTTCCGGTGGCTGGATGCCTTGGCCAGGATGGAAAACGCCTCCTGGTAGGAGCACCTGTTCTGGGCCATGATCACTCCACAGGCCACATTGATGGACGTGCGGCTGTCCAGGGCCGACCGGAGGTCGGTGGCCAGCGAACGGGCGGTATGCAGGTTGATGGCCATCTGCAGGCTCCTGGTTGCCAGGGCGGCGAAGGTGCGTGCTTCCGCGATGGCCTGGAGCGGGAAGGCCTTCGCGTCCTGCGCAAAGAAGGCGAGCGCGGCAGTGGACTGGCCCAGTTCAGTGTTGCCGGGGATCCCGTCGTCAGCCGGAATGTCCGCATCAAGGCGGAGCCGCACCGCAAGGGCGCTGCCGAACCCGGCTGACTGCAGCTGGGTGGAATATTGCCGCCACCGGAAGTCGCCATTCCTCTGGAGGACCGCTACGGGGTGGCCGCCGGACAACACATCGGTCACCGGCCCCTCGGCCATCTCCCGTTCCCAGTCCAGCAGTCGGACAACTTCCCCCGAGGTGCCGGTGATGGCAGGGCTCCGCTTCGGCTGGCGCAGCACCAGGCCGCAGCCAACGTCCAGGTTGGCCGTCCTGGCCACATGCCCGGCAGAGACTGCCACCAGCAGATCCAGGGAATCGGTCAGGGTCTGTGCGCCGTTGACCAGGTCCAGCAGGAGGCCTGGGTTTGTGGGGGTGCCCTGGTCATGGCTGGCCTTCAACAGGGCTGTGCGGCCCCTTCGCGTGTCCGAAGGGGCAAGAGGGCCGGCGACGGCTGGGGGAGAGTCCTTGGTCTCGAAGGACTCCTCGTCGCCGGCCCCGCCTATTACCCGCGTCCTGTGGACCGGGAAGCCTGGGCCTACGTGTCGTGCGTGCATTGCCAGTCTCACACCCCCTAGTGAGCCAAGTACCGAGAACCAGAACAGGTCTTGTCTCTGGTAAAGAAACCTAATTGCCCTCCGGTCTCCCGTGAACGCGTAGCTGGTACCTGTCTTTTCGATTAGGTAGTACTTGGAGGCCAGGGGCCGCGGGGCCGATCGGGGTCCCGCCGCAGGTCAGTCCGCCTTCCGTTCCCGCAACCGGCGGAATCCCCAAGCGGGAATAGTTTGGTGCATCCCTTGACGCATGAAGAGGCAACCTCAACAATGTCTTCTATAACGTTGTAAAAAACAAGCCGAGGATGCCTTCGTGACCCAGCCAGAACCCGTTGCAGCAAAAATTACCCTTGACCCCTCCTTCACTGTGGGGCCCGTCCGCCGTCGTACTTTCGGTGCCTTCGTGGAACACCTTGGCCGGTGTGTGTACACCGGCATCTTCGAGCCGGACCACCCGGACGCCGACGAGGACGGCTTCCGCAAGGACGTCCTGGCGCTGACCCGCGAACTGGGCGTGTCCACCGTCCGTTACCCGGGCGGAAACTTTGTCTCCGGCTACCGCTGGGAGGACGGTGTGGGCCCGGTGGACCAGCGCCCCGTGCGGCTGGATCTCGCCTGGCACTCCACCGACCCCAACACCGTGGGCGTGGACGAGTTTGCCAAGTGGTCCGCCAAGGCGGGCGTGGAACCCATGATGGCCGTCAACCTGGGCACCCGCGGTACCCAGGAGGCGCTGGACCTCCTGGAATACTGCAACATCGACGGCGGCACCGCACTTTCCGGGCAGCGCCGCGCCAACGGGGCCGCCGATGGCTACGGCATCAAGATGTGGTGCCTGGGCAACGAGATGGACGGCCCGTGGCAGATCGGCCACAAGAACGCCGTGGAGTACGGCAGGCTCGCTGCCGACACCGCCCGCGGAATGCGCATGATGGAGCCGGACCTGGAGCTTGTGGCGTGTGGCAGCTCCGGGCCCACCATGCCCACGTTCGGTGAGTGGGAGCGCGTGGTGCTGTCCGAAACCTACGAACTGGTGGACCTGATCTCCGCCCACCAGTACTTCGAGGACTTTGGCGACCTGCAGGAGCACCTCGCCGCCGGACACAAGATGGACGTTTTCATCCGCGACCTCGTGAGCCACATCGACCATGTGAAGTCGGTGAAGAAGTCCGCCAAGCAGGTGAACATCTCATTCGACGAGTGGAACGTCTGGCACATGAGCCGCGACGAATCCAAGGTGCCCACCGGCAAGGACTGGCCGGTGGCCCCTGTGCTGCTCGAGGACACCTACACGGTTGCCGACGCCGTGGTGGTGGGGGACCTGTTGGTCACGCTGCTCCGGAACACGGACCGCGTCCACTCCGCCAGCCTGGCACAGCTGGTGAACGTCATCGCGCCCATCATGACCGAGCCGGGCGGCCGGTCCTGGAAGCAGACCACCTTCCACCCCTTCGCCCTGACCTCCCGCCACGCCTCCGGCACCGTGCTGCAGCTCGCCGTCGAATCCCCGCTGGTCAGCGGCGGCAAGACCGCCGACATCGCGGCCCTGTCCGCCGTCGCCACCTATGACGCGGACAAGGGCGAGGCCGTGGTGTTCGCGGTCAACCGCTCGGCCGGCCAGGCACTGAACCTGGACGCCGCCGTGGCCTCGCTGGGCAACGTGCGCGTGGTGGAAGCCGTGACCTACGCCAACAAGGACCCGTACTGGCAGGCCAGCGCCGACGATTCAACGTCCGTCCTGCCGTCCGAAAACGGAACCGTGAAGGTCGACGGCGGCCGGCTCACCGCCGAGCTTCCGGCCGTGTCCTGGTCCATGATCCGGCTGGCCGTCAACGCCTGACCCGGCCGGGTGGGAAGGCGGGGGCGTCCTTATGACGACGGCGGGCCGCAGGTGGGAGGATGGACGGCATGGAACTGCACATCACGGGGGATCCCGCCGCGGACAAGTTGTTGAGTGAGGACGCCTTCGCCCTGCTGACCGGCATGCTGCTGGACCAGCAGGTCACCATGGAATCAGCCTTCGCGGGGCCGGAGAAGATCCGGACCCGGCTCGGGTCGCTGGAACCCGGGGCCATTGCCGCCCACGATCCCGCCGCGTTCGTGGAGGTATTCAAGGAACGCCCAGCGGTCCACCGCTTCCCGGGCTCCATGGCGGCGCGGGTGCAGGCGCTCGCCGAAGCAGTCCAGAGCGAGTGGGACGGCGATGCCGCAGCCATCTGGACCAAGGGATCACCGGACGGTGCCGAGGTGCTGCGCAGGCTCAAGGCCCTGCCCGGGTTCGGGGAGCAGAAGGCCAAGATCTTCCTGGCCCTGTTGGGCAAGCAGCGCGGCCTCGAGGCGCCGGGGTGGCGGGAAGCGGCCGGCCACTACGGCGAGGACGGCTCCTACCTATCGGTGGCGGACATCGTGGACCCGGAGTCCCTGGCCAAGGTCCGCGCCAGCAAGCAGGCCGCCAAGGCTGCGGCGAAGGCAGGAAAAGAACGTTAATGGCAGTCACCATGAACGACGTTGCGAGGGCTGCAGGGGTTTCCCTCAAGACGGTTTCCAACGTCCTGAACGACTACGAATTCATCCGGCCCGCCACCAAGCAGCGCGTGCAGGATGCCATCGCGGAGCTGGGCTACGAAGCCAATCTCACCGCCCGCAGCCTGCGGTCCGGCAAGACGTCCATGCTGGGCCTGGTCCTGTCCGACCTGTCCGCCCCCTACTATGCCGAGCTGGCGTCCAAGCTGATGAAGGCTGCGGCCCGCCACGGCTACCGGGTGATGGTGGAGCAGTCCGACGCCGAAGCCTCCGCTGAACTTGGCGCCCTCCAGGGGACCTTCCGCCAGCTCACCGACGGGCTGCTGTTCACTCCACTGGTGGTGGACGCGGATGCCATTGCCGCGCGGGCGGGCAACAAGCCCGTGGTGATGCTCGGCGAGCACATCCTGGATCCCCGCTTTGACCTGGTGACCATGAAGAACGAGGAAGCCGCGGCGGCGCTGACCAGGCACCTGCTGGCCGGCGGCCGCCGTCGTATTGCCGTTGTTGGTGCCAACACGGGGGAGTCTGCCGGGACGGCCGGCCTGCGCCTGAACGGCTACCGGAAGGCGTTGGAGGAGGCAGGCGTTCCGTTCGACCCCGCGCTGATCGCCTCCGCCGAGTGGCGGCGCGATACCGGTGCCGCAGCGGTGGCGGGCCTGCTGGAGTCCGGGGTGGAGTTCGACGCCGTCTTCGGACTTAACGACGTCCTGGCACTCGGTGCCATGCACCAACTGCTGATCCGCGGCGTCAAGGTGCCGCAGGATGTAGCGGTGGCCGGCTTCGACGACATCGACGAGGCCCGATTCGCGTCCCCGTCCCTGACCACCGTCTCGCCGGGCATGGACGAGATCGCCGAACGCTCCATCGGCCTGCTGCTGGACCGGATCGCCGGCCGCGAGACGTCGGAACAGGGCGTGCACGTGGAGGCCGGATTCGAGTTGAAGGTCCGGGAGTCCGCCCCCTAACTTCCCCGGCACCTGGCCCCCACCTCCAGCCAGGAGTTTCGCGTGCGCCGCTGGCGGGTACCTCTCCGTAAAACCCGCTCAACGAGGAAAGGTGCCCACATGATTGCCCTCCTGGTCATCGACATGCAGAACGCATTCTTCGAAACACCCGAACTGGCCGCGCAGCAGGAGCGGGTGGTCAGTGAGTGTAACCGGCTGATCGAAGGGTTCAAGGCAGCCGGACACAACGCGCTCCTGGTGGGCACCGAACACGAGCGGGACAAGTCCACCTGGACCCTGAGCATGCTCGACGACGACCAGGGGTTTATCTTCCGCGGCAGCGAACAGGCCCAGTCGGTGCCAGGGCTCCTGAAGGAGGACCTGCCCCAATTGAACAAGACGAGGGACAGCGGCTTCGTGGGCACCAACCTGCTGGCGCGGCTGCGAAACTGGGGCGCCGAGGAAGTGGTGCTCGCCGGCGTCTCCACCCATAACTGCATTGCCCAGACCGCCGCGGACGCGTTCGCCCACAACATCCGGGTCACCTACGCAAAGGACGCCATGGCCTCCGAAGCCGACCAGGACGCCGCCGACATGCTCCGCATCCTTTCCACCACCTACCGCCAGCCCATCCAGTCAAGCGATGAGATCCTCGGCCGGCTCAGCGATGCCCAGTAGGCCTGCACACAGCATTTGCTGATGCTTCCGAAACCTGGCGGAAACGTGCCGGGCTTACGCTGGCAGCACGCCCCAGGCCGTCGAAGGGAACCCCATGCATCTGATGCCGCGTGAGCAGGAGAAGCTCCTGATCGTGGTGGCCGCCGACCTCGCCCGCCGGCGGCAGTCCCGCGGCCTCAAGCTCAATTACCCCGAGGCTGTGGCCATCATCAGCTATGAGCTGATCGAAGGGGCCCGCGACGGCCGCAGCGTGGCGGAGCTCATGAGCTACGGCACCACGCTGCTCACCCGGGAGGACGTGATGGAAGGCGTGCCGGAGATGATCCACGACGTCCAGATCGAGGCCACCTTCCCCGACGGCACCAAGCTGGTCACCGTCCACAACCCCATCCGCTAAGGAGCGCGGCAATGATTCCAGGCGAGTATGTCCTCCGGCCGGAGCCCATCACCGCGAATGCGGGCAGGGCGGCAGTCGAGGTCGCCGTGACCAACACCGGCGACCGGCCCGTGCAGGTGGGTTCCCACTACCACTTCGCCGAGGCCAACGCGGCCCTGGACTTTGACCGTAAAGCTGCCTACGGCCGGCGCCTGGACATTCCGGCCGG
Source organism: Arthrobacter sp. SLBN-83 (assembly GCF_006715285.1). NCBI lineage: Bacteria > Bacillati > Actinomycetota > Actinomycetes > Micrococcales > Micrococcaceae > Arthrobacter > Arthrobacter sp. SLBN-83. The sequence goes on along the minus strand of NZ_VFMX01000001.1, from coordinate 1,065,844 downwards.
GACGGCTGCCCGGTTCGAGCCGGGGGATTCACGGACGGTCCGGCTCATCGAGCTGGCCGGCCGCCGGGAGGTCTTCGGCCTCAGCAACGCAGTCAACGGAAAGCTCGACGGCGGCAGCCGCCCGGGCGGGCCGGGCACGGAAGGGGACGCCAAGTGAGCTTCGAGATTTCGCGCCGGCAATACGCCGACCTCTACGGACCGACCGCCGGGGACAAAATCCGCCTGGCTGACACCGAACTGTTCCTGGAGATCGAAAAGGACCTCACCGCCTACGGCGAGGAAGTGGTGTTCGGCGGCGGCAAGGTGATCCGGGACGGCATGGGCCAGAACGGCCAGGCCATCCGGGATGAGGACATCCCGGACACCGTGATCACCAACGCCGTCATCCTGGACTACACCGGCATTTACAAGGCGGACATCGCCCTAAAGGACGGGCATATCTTCCGGATCGGCAAGGCCGGAAACCCTCAGATCACCGACGGCGTGGACATCATCATCGGCGCCAGCACGGAAATCATCGCCGGGGAACGGAAAATCCTCACGGCCGGCGGCATCGACACCCACATCCATTTCATTTCACCGGACCAGATCCCCACGGCGCTGGCCAGCGGTGTGACCACCATGATCGGCGGCGGCACCGGCCCCGCTGAAGGCACCAAAGCCACCACCGTGACCCCGGGGAAGTGGCACATCCAGCGGATGCTGCAGGCCGCCGAGGCGTTCCCCATGAACATCGGCCTGTTCGGCAAAGGCCATGCATCCGCCGTCGAACCCCTCGCCGAGCAGATCCGCGCCGGCGCCATCGGGCTGAAAGTCCATGAGGACTGGGGTGCCACCACCTCTTCGATCGACACCTCGCTCACCGTCGCCGACGAGTACGACGTCCAGGTGGCCATCCATACGGACACCCTGAACGAGTGCGGGTTCGTGGAGGACACCATCCGGGCCATCGACGGCCGCGTGATCCACACCTTCCACACCGAAGGCGCCGGCGGCGGCCATGCACCGGACATCATCAAGATCGCGGGCATGCCCAACGTCCTGCCGGCGTCCACCAACCCCACCCTGCCGTACACGCGCAACACCATCGACGAGCACCTGGACATGCTGATGGTGTGCCACCACCTCAACCCGGACATTCCGGAGGATGTGGCCTTCGCCGATTCCCGCATCCGCGCCGAAACCATTGCCGCCGAGGACGTCCTGCAGGACCTGGGCATCTTCTCCATCACCTCCTCCGACTCCCAGGCCATGGGCCGGGTGGGCGAGGTCATCACCCGCACCTGGCAGGTGGCGGACAAGATGAAGAAGCAGCGCGGGATCCTTGAGGACCACGACGGCGGAACGCACGGGAGTGCGGAGAGCGACAACTTCCGGCTCAAGCGTTACGTGGCCAAATACACCATCAACCCTGCCCTGGCCCAGGGCATCGCAGACTCCGTCGGCTCCGTGGAGGAAGGCAAGTTCGCCGACCTTGTCCTTTGGGACCCGGCGTTCTTCGGCGTCAAACCCGAACAGGTGCTCAAGGGCGGCCAGATCGCGTATGCGCTGATGGGGGACTCCAACGGGTCCATCCCCACGCCGCAGCCGCGGACCATGCGCCCGATGTTCGCCACCTTCGGCACGGCCGTGCAGCAGTCCTCCATCACCTTCCTGTCCAAAGCCGCGATCGACGCCGGGGTACCGGAGGAGCTCGGACTCCAGAAGGTCATCCGGCCCGTTTCCGGCATCCGGAACCTCACCAAAGCCGACCTCAAGTACAACGACGCCACCCCGGACATCCAGGTGGACCCGGAAACCTACCAAGTGACCGTCGACGGCGAGGACGTCACCTGCGAGCCGTCCGATGTGCTCCCCATGGCTCAGCGCTACTTCCTCTTCTAGTCACATCCAGAAAGTAACCACGTGATCATCGAACGAGTCCTCGGCAACCTCCACGACCTGCCGGACACAGACCTCGCCGCCTACGCCGGCCTGCACCGCGAGAAAGTCGTGATGCCCAGCGCCCAGCTGGTCAAACGCATCCAGCGCGCCACCACGGACCACGGCAAGGAAATCGGAATCCGCCTCCCCGCCGGCTCAGGGGACCTCCGCGACGGCGACATCCTGCACGTCGCCGATACCAACATGATCGTCGTCTCCGTCCTGCCCACCGACGTCCTGGTCATCGCTCCCAGGACCATCACCGAAATGGGCGTCACCGCACATTCCCTCGGCAACCGGCACCTCCAGGCACAGTTTTTTGACGTGGAGAGTGAATACGGAGCCGAAGTCATGGTGTGCGCCTACGACCACACCGTCGAGGACTACCTCATCCATGCCGGTGTGCCTTACACCCGCCAGGAACGCGTCCTCCCTGTGCCTTTCCGCCATGCTGAACACTCGCACTAAGTACCTCCCCTTTCCCCGGCTTGGGACGCCGCGAGGGATATGGGGCCGTGCCCGCTTCGCGGTGCCCGCCACGCCGCGGCCCCATATCCCTCGCGTCGCTTGCGTTCGTCACCTTGGGCGGTACTTCAGTGGGTGAGTATCAGTTGGCGCTACAGCAATTGGTCGATTCCGCTTTGCCTACTGGGGCTTTTGCTCACTCCTTGGGTTTCGAAACTTATGTCGACGGTGGGGTCGTTTTTGATGAAGGGTCCTTTGGAATCTGGCTCTCTGCTTTCATCTCTCAGTCGCTGACTTACTCGGATGGGCTTGCTGTTCGGCTTTTGTATGAGGGCGTTGATCTTGGGGAGCTGGACTCTCTCCTCTCTGCTTCTCTCTTGCCTCGGCAGGTTCGGGAGGCCTCCCTCAAGATGGGGACTCGGCTGCTCGAAATTGGTGGGGAGGTGTTTCCCTCGCCTGCGCTGGAACTGTACCGGGACCTGGTGGCCACCGGCCGGGCTTCCGGGCACCAGCCGCTGGCGTTCGCCGTCGTCGCCCGCTCCCTGGGCGTGCCGCTGCAGGAGGCGCTCGCCGCCTACCTCTTCGCCACCGTCACGTCCCTCACTCAAAACGCCGTCCGCGCCATCCCCCTCGGCCAGAACGCCGGGCAACGGGTGCTGCGGAAAGCGCACGACGACGTCGCTGCCGCCATCGAGGCGATCGCGCGCCTCACGCCGGACGACCTCGGCGCCGTCAGCCCCGGACTCGAAATTTCGCAAATGCGGCACGAACGCCAGCGTGCCCGGATGTTCATGAGCTAACCGTGCTTACCGCTTCACAGGAGGAACACCATGACTGAACCCATCAAAATCGGCATCGGCGGGCCCGTCGGCGCCGGCAAAACCCAGCTCGTGGAACGGCTCACCCGGCACATGAGCGGCGGCATCTCCATGGCCGCCATCACCAACGACATCTACACCATCGAGGACGCCAAAATCCTCGCCGCCAACGGCATCCTTCCCGTGGACCGGATCATCGGCGTCGAAACCGGCGGCTGCCCGCATACCGCCATCCGCGAAGACACCTCGATGAACACTGCCGCCATTGAGGAACTCAAAGCCCGGCATCCCGACCTCCAGGTCATCTTCGTCGAATCCGGCGGCGACAACCTCTCCGCCACCTTCAGTCCCGAACTGGTCGACTTCTCCATCTACATCATCGATGTGGCACAGGGCGAGAAGATCCCCCGCAAAGCGGGCCAAGGCATGATCAAGTCGGACCTTTTCATCATCAACAAAACCGACCTGGCTCCGCACGTCGGCGCAGACCTCGCCGTCATGGAGCGCGATTCCAAGGAGTTCCGCGGCAACAAGCCCTTCTGCTTCACGAACCTCAAAACCGACGAGGGACTCGACGCCGTCATCGAATGGATCCGGCACGACGTCCTGATGCTCGACCTGGCATGACGTCCAACAGTTCCGTCGTCGACTCACCTTGGGCGGCGCCCGCGGATGAAGGGGGCCGTGCCCGCTTCGCGGTGCCCGCCACGCCGCGGCCCCCTTCATCCGCGACCGCTGATCGCCCAGTGCGAGGACGACTGGAGCTGGGCATCACAGTGCGCGGCGGTCGGTCAGTGGCATCACGACAGTTCCATGAGGGGGCGCTTCGGGTGCTCCGGCCTCACTACCTCGATGACTCCGGGCAGGTTTGTTATGTCGTTGTGAATCCTGGCGGGGCTTATCTTGGGGCGGATCTCTTCCTGATTGATGTTGAAGTTGGTGACTCTGCTTCCCTGCTGTTGACCACTCAGTCCGCCACTAAGGTGTACCGGACTCCCGGGTCTTTTGCTGAGCAGCGGATGACTGTCCGGTTGGGGGAGGGGGCCCGGCTGGAGTCGATGCCGGACCAGCTCATCTCCTACCGGGAGGCCAGCTACCGGCAACGGACCTTCGTGACTTTGCGGCCGTCGTCGTCGCTGGTTATGGCCGAGGTGGTGACGCCCGGCTGGTCGCCGGACGGGGCCGCGTTCCGCTACGAGGAGGTCCGGCTGCGGAACGAGATCCGCGTGGAGACTGAGGGCGGCGCCGAACTGCTGGCGCTGGACAACCTGTTGATTCGGCCGCCGCTGAACGATGTCACGGGGCTCGGGTTCCTGGAGGGTTTTAGCCACCTGGGCTCGTTGGTGGTGGTGGATCCGCGAGTGGACCAGGCGCTCGCCGACGAACTGCACCAGTTGACCCAGCCGTTTGACGCCCGGACCGGCCTCTCCCTGACCCGCACGGTCGGGGGAACCACCGGACTGGTGCTGCGGGCCCTGTCCAACAGCACCGGGGAACTCAACCGGCTCCTCGGTGCCTGTGCCAACCTCCTCCGGGAACGCTGGTTCGGCCAGGGTCCCCTGGACCTGAGGAAGCACTGATGACGGCACTGACCACCATCACCGCCCTCTACCGGGACCGGGACGCCCTGCCGCTCCGGACCCGCTTGGCCTTCACCTTCGGTGCGGTGGCCGCGCTGCATGCTGCCGCCGTCGCACTCTTGCTTGCCGGGACCCTCAACGCCGGCGGGCAAGCGCTGACCTGGGGACTGGTGCTCACCGCCTACCTGGCGGGCGTGAAGCACAGCTACGACTGGGACCATCTGGCGGCGATCGACAACTCCACCCGCAAGTTCGTGGCGCAGCGGCAGGATCCGGTGAGCGTCGGATTCGCCTTCAGCCTGGGGCACAGCTCGGTGGTGACCCTGGCGGGCGTGCTGGTAATCGCCGGCGCGGCCATGGTGGGGGAGTTCATGCAGGACGGAAGCGCCGGAAACCTGGTGCTCGGCCTGATCGGCAGCGGGGTGTCCGGGCTGTTCCTGCTGGCCATGGGCCTGTTCAACGGCTCCGCTTTCGCACGCTCGGCGCGGGCCTACCGCCGCGCCCGGCACGGCGCCGCAGTAGATCCCCGGGACCTGGAGCCGCAGGGGCTGGTGGCGCGGCTCCTCGCCCGGCCGCTGGCCAGGGTGCGGCGGCCGCGGAACATCTACGTGATCGGCTTCCTCTTTGGCCTGGGCTTCGATACGGCCACCACCATCGGGCTGCTGATGATGACAACGGCGGCCTCGCTGGCAGGGGTGCCGCCCTTCGCCCTGCTCGCGCTGCCGTTGGCCTTCGCGGCCGCGATGACCTTGTGCGATTCCCTGAACGGTATGGCCATGATGCGGATGTACCGCTCGGCACTGAATGACCCGCAACGGACGCTGGGCTTCAACGCGCTGGTCACGGGGATCTCCGCCGTCTCGGCGCTGTTCATTGCCGTCATCACCCTGGGCGGCTTCGTCCACGCCGCCTTCGCCCTGGATGATCCCGTTACGGCATGGCTTGGATCGGTGGACCTCGGCCACGCCGGCCTCCTGCTCGTGGCGCTGCTTCTGGCCGTCTGGGGTGCGGCCGTACTTCGGAGGAAACGTGAATGCCGGACAACTGGTGCCGGATCTGCGGAGTGAAGGCAGGGCGCGGCGCCGGTTTCACTGACCGGCGCCGCGCCCTACCCGTTGTGTCGTGCTACCGGCTAGCCGAAATCGGCCACGTAGCTCGGAACTCCGACGGCGTCCGTCGAGACGGGCGCCCCCGTGTCGTTGACAACGTGGTCCAGTGTCCCGGCGCCAAGGTTGACCGTCAGCAGGCTGTGCAGCTTCACGCCCGGCGTCACCGGCACCTCAAAACCGCGGGTGGCGTGGATGGTGGGGTCCACGTTGTTGTACACGTAGCTGCCGCCGCCCCACAGTTCGTGGGTTTTCACGGACTCTGCGACCTTGTAGCCCGCCCAGCCCAGGATCCCGTCGTGCTGCCATGCTGCCTGGTTCGGGGCGTCGTACGGAAGTTCGTTCTGGAAGAAGACCGTTTTGCCGTTCTCCCCGTTCCAGATGACGTTGTACTCCTGGTAATGCTCCACAAAGAGGCCCGTGGCAGTGACATTGTTGCCGTTGACGATCACGCCATTCCGGCCGGTATTGGTTGTCCAGCCCACTCCGTTGCCGTGGTCGGCACGCCAGGCCCAGATGTGGTCCAGGAGCACATTGTCGCTGTTGACTTCCAGGCTGACGGAGGCCTTGCCCACGTGCGGGCCTCCAATGCGGAAGAACACGTCATGGAGTGTTGTGGGGTTTGCAGGATCGCTGTGGACGGCAGAGTTGGCCGGTCCACTTCCTTCGCCGGGAATTGCCTTGCCGAGGCGCATCAGGGCAGGGGAGTTCACCTCGCCGGCGTCCACTGTGACCGCAGCGATATCAACCCCGGGAACATCAGCCACCGTCAGGGGAACCGCTCCGTTGACGGCCGTCAGGGTGGTCATGCCCAGCCCAAGCACCACGGTGTTGGCCCGCTTGACCTCGATGCTGCGGTCAACGTCGTAAACCCCGGGGGTAAGGAGCAGGTTCTTCCCCTTGGCGAGCTGCGAGTTAATGGTTTGGACTGAATCGCCGGGCGTTGCGATGTAGAAGTCGTTGAGGGGGATGCTGCGGCCCGCGGTGGGTCCGTTTTCCCACGTGGTCCCCGCGGAGTTCTGGCGGACGGCCGGAACAAAGACGCTGTACTGGCCGCCCGCATCCAGCGTCAGGTACGGCTTCTCGCGGCTGATGGGGGTGTTGGCCAGCGTGGTGTAGGGCGGGTTCGGAAAGGAGTCCTCCGGTGCCCCGTTCACGCCGGAGAACACCTGGTTCCATACTCCGTTGGACCAGCTTCCTATGCTGCTGTCGCGCACCAGGTACTGCTGCTGGGAGCCGTTGATGATCGCCCCCTTCTTCGAATCCGCGATGAATCCGCCACTGGCGTACTGCGGGCCCGCAGTGCAGTAGTCCATGAGGGAGAGGTTGCCCCCGGTGATGTTGACCCGGCGCATGGGGGAGGCCTGTGACGCTGCCCAGAAATTCGCCGAACTGCGGCAGCCCTCGAGCCCGGTGACATTGATGGTGAGGTTGGACAGGGACCGCCAGAAGTTGTTGAGGGCGATGCAGTTGTCCGCAGTCAGGCACCGGTTATAGACGTCCACGTGCCCGTTGATGGTGACGTCGGTAGGCGCCGCGCCCAGCCCTGCCACCTCGGTGGAGTAGCCCACTTGGACAATGAGGGGTTCTGCGGGAGTGCCGTAGGTGCCGGGCTTAAACAGCAGGGAGTAACGCTTGGTTCCCATTTCGTCGTCTACCTGCTGGGCAGCGATGGAGTCCACCGTGGCCTGGATCTGCGCCACCGGCATGCTGGGATCGAAGACGTAGACATTGGGCCCGAACGGGTTCTGTGGCGACTGGGGCGGAGCTTCCGGGGACGCCGGTGCCTGAACGGGCGCCTGCCGTGCCGGGGCTGCAGACGGCACTGACGGCGCGGCCTGGGCCGGGACTGTCCCGCCTGCGGCGAAAAGCCCAATGAGAAGGGCGGCGCTGGCGGCGACGACACCGCGGCTGTGCCGGCGGCCTGCCGGTGAGGGTTGGGATGGATCAGGGCAAGGGGCTAGCGGCATTGCTGGTCCTGTCATTCGGTGGGCTGGACGACCCCGTCAGCTGCAGTTGGTAACTGGGATCATTGGTGGGAGCGCTCCCACCCGGGGAAGAGTAGCATCGCCCTCGTGGCCCGGCAAGGGTTGACGGAAGCGCTACGATACGGTCGTGTCGTAATGTCTGTTGAGTGAACCGAAAGACCACTCCAGCTGCGCCGGCCAGGGAGGGGCGGCCGCTCCCAACGCTCGAGGACCTGGCCAGGGCCGCTGGAGTTTCCCGGTCCACTGCCTCCCGGGCCATCAACGGTGGGTCCAGGGTGAGCCCCGCGGCCCAGGCCGCCGTCGACGCTGCCATCGCGGAATTGGGCTACACCCCCAACCGCGCAGCTCGCAGCCTGGTCACCCGGCGCGCAGGTTCCGTGGCGCTGGTCATCCCGGAACCGGATGCCAGGGTGATGATGGATCCCTACTTTGCTGCCGTGGTCACTGGCGTCAACCAATCCCTCCGTGATACCGACATGCAGCTGGTGCTGTTGATGTCTCGGGCAGGCGACGATTCTTCACGGACCCTTCGCTACCTGCGCGGAGGCCATGTGGACGGCGCTATCGTGGTGTCTCACCACCGCGAAGACGGCTGGGTGGAAACCCTGGGTTCCGCCGGGCTGCCTACCGTCTTCATTGGCCGGCCGTGGGACAGGAAGTCGGAACTTCCGTTTGTGGATCTGGACAACTTCGAGGGCGGGCGGTTGGCGGCGCGGCACCTTGCCGGCATCGGCCGTACCCACCTCGGAACTGTTGCTGGCCCCAGGGACATGACGGCCGCCGTCGACCGCCTGGACGGGTGGCTCCAGGGACTCAAGGAGGCGGGGCTGGAGCCGGGACCGATCGTCCACGGGGATTTCACGACGGCGGGCGGCGCCGAGGCCGCACGCAGACTTTTCGGCCAGGCACCTGGGCTGGACGGCGTGTTCGCCGCGTCGGACCTCATGGCGCTGGGAGTGGTCGATGCCGTCCGCGGTGCGGGCAGGGGCGTGCCGGAGGACGTGGCCGTTGTGGGCTTCGACAATCATGCCATCCAGGCCCCGAACGGCGTGGAACTCACGACGGTGGCCCATCCAATGGTGGACATCGCCAAAAATGCAGGGCAGCTCTTAATCCGCGCCATTGAGAACACCGGGGAGCAGTTGGAGCCGGTTATCTATCCGGCGGAACTCGTGGTGCGCGGAAGCACTGTTCCGCAGGGCTAGGCAGCCATCCCGCTCTTGGGCTTGCGGTGCTGCCGGTGCTTTGCCGGTGCCAGGCGGGAGTGCGCCCCGGCGAGGACCTCGCTGCCGTTGGGCACTGTGCTGTCGCTGTCCAGGTGGACACCGTGCTCGATGAGCACGCTGGAGCCGATCCTCGAGTGGCTGCCAATATGCACCCGGTTGCCGATGACCGTACCCCGGCCGATCCGCACCCCGTCGCCGATCACCGTCCGGTCCCCGATGGTGGCGTCGCGGTCGATCCAGCTGCCGTGGCCGATCCGGCAACCGGGACCCACCTGGGCGCCATGTTCGATATAGGTCATGGGGCCGATGCGGGCGCTGTCCGCCACCCTTGCCCCCGGGGCAATGAGCCCGCCGCCGTTGTCATGGCGGGCATACCGGGTGACCTTCCCGGCGTCGTCCTCGACTGACACAAACTTTGCGGTCATACCATCCCTCGTTAAACGCTGCGGCTATTTACCGCTCAGTAAGTTAACGGGCGGGAGCGCGCTGGGATTCCCAAAAGGGCAGGTGGGAAGGGGTTACGCCACCAGATTGGCGGCGGCAGTGTCCATGTGTTCCAGGATGGTCTTGCGGGCAAGGGTGGCGTCGCCGGTGTCGATGGCGGCCACGATGTCCTTGTGCCGGTCCACGCTCATGTTGCTGACGCCTTTTTCCAAGCCAGCGAACATGATGGACATGCGGATGGAGCCCTCCAGTGATTCCCAGGAGTGCAGGAGGGTTTCGTTGCCGGTAAGCCGGCAGAGGGTGCGGTGGAACTCGAGGTCGGACTCGATCCGTTCCTCCAGGCTTCCGCTGGCGGCGTCGGACATGGCGTCGACCGCTTTGTGCAGCGACTCGGTGACGTGCTGCCGGTCCGGGAGTTCGCACAGGGTCCGGGCGGCGAGGGATTCCAGGGCGGCCCGGACGGCGTAGATGTCCCGGATTTCCTTTTCGTCCAGGTGGCGGACGGAAAGGCGGCCGCGGGGTCCGGCGGACAGCAGGCCTTCCTGCTCCAACTGGCGGAGGGCTTCGCGCAGGGTGCCACGGCTGATCTGGAGCATTTCGGACAGTTCGGTTTCAACCAGGTGGCGGCCGGGCTCCAATTCGCCGCTGGTAATGGCGGTGCGCAGCGCGGAGAGTGCCTGCTCGCGCAGGCTTTTCTTTTCCAGTCCCAGCAGCGGGGCGGTGAGTCCGGCCATGGCTTCTGTCCTCAATGTCAGTAGTCGACTGTTTACAGTCGGTAGTGGTTTCGATATTACGGCAGAAAGCACGGCGCCGGCTTAGGGCCAGTGCCGTGCTTTCTGCATTCTTGGTGCCTTAGCCGAGTTCGGCGAGGACCTTGGCCACGATGCGGTCCACGGCCAGGCCGTAGCGGTCGTGCAGCGTGGGCAGGGCGCCCGCGTCCAGGAACTGGTCCGGCAGTGCGACCGGTACAACGCGTTTGCCCACGCCGGCGGTGACGACGGCGGAGGCGACGGTTTCGAACAGACCGCCCACCACGGTGTGGTTTTCCAGGGTGACGGCAAGGCGGTCCGTGTTGATTTCCTTGAGGACCGTTTCGGCGTCGAACGGCTTGATGGTGGGGGTGTGCACGACGGCGACGTCCACGTTGTGTGCCTCCAAAGCCTTGGCTGCCTGCAGGGCGCGCATGGTCATCAGGCCGGAGGAAATGAACACCACGTCGTTGCCACCGCGCAGGACCTTGGCCTTGCCGAGTTCAAACGTGTAGTCGTACTCGTCCAGGACCGTGGGCACGTTGCCGCGCAGCAGCCGCAGGTAGGTGGGGCCTTCCGATGCGGCAAGCTGCGGGACAGCCTGTTCAATGTCCACCGAGTCACAGGGATCCACGATGGTCAGGTTGGGCATGCCGCGGAAGATCGCCATGTCCTCGGTGGCCTGGTGGCTGGGACCGTAGCCGGTGGTCAGGCCGGGCAGGCCGCCCACGATGTTGACGTTCAGGTTCGGTTCGGCTGCATCCAGGCAGAGGAAGTCGTAGGCCCGGCGGGCGGCGAACACGGAGTAGGTGGACGCGAACGGCACCAGCCCGGACTCGGCCAGGCCGGCAGCGGCGCCGAAGAGCAACTGCTCGGCCATGCCCATCTGGAAGAACCGTTCCGGGAAGGCCTTGGCGAAGATGTGCATGTCCGTGTACTTGCCCAGGTCCGCGGTCAGGCCCACGATCTTGTCGTTCTCCTGTGCGGTCTTGACCAGGGCGTGCCCGAACGGTGCGTTGGAGGTCTTCTGGCCGGGATCGGCGAACGATGCGATCATCGCCGAGGTCTTCAGCTTGGGCTTGGCCGCTGCTGCAGTGTCCGGGGCCTCGGTGGTGGTGCTCATGCTGAAGCCTTTCCTTCGTATCCGGCGGTGAGCTGCTCGCGGCAGATCTGCCATTCGTGTTCTTCGATGCGCATGAAGTGCGCCTTTTCGCGGTCTTCCAGCAGCGGAACGCCGCGGCCCACCTTGGTGTCGCACAGGATCACGGAGGGACGTCCGACGGCGGCGGCCTGGGCGGCTGCGTTGTCGAACGCTGCGAGCAGGGCGCCGACGTCGTTGCCGTCCACGCGCTGGGTGTACCAGCCGAAGGATTCCCACTTCTCCGTCACCGGTTCGGTGCGCAGGACGGTGTCCGTCTTGCCGTCAGCCTGCAGGGCGTTGATGTCCACCATGGCTGTGAGGTTGCCCAGCTGGTGGTGGTGCGCGCCCATGGCGGCCTCCCAGGTGGAGCCCTCGTCGAGTTCGCCGTCGGAGAGGAAGTTGAACACCCGGGCGTCCGAGCCTTGGTAGCGCAGGCCCAGCGCCATGCCGACGGCAATGGTTAGGCCGTGGCCCAGGGAACCGCCGGAGATTTCCATGCCGGGGGTGTAGGTGGACATGCCGGACATGGGCAGCCGCGAGTCGTCCGAGCCGTAGGTTTCCAGTTCCTCCACCGGGACCACCCCGGCCTCGGCGAGGGCGGCGTAGTGGCCGATGGCGTAGTGCCCCGTGGAGAGCAGGAACCGGTCGCGGGCCTCCCAGTGCGGGTCCTCGGGACGGAACCGCAGCTGGTCCCCGTACACTGTGGCGAGCATGTCCGCCGCGCCCAAAGCCTGGCCCACGTACCCCTGGCCCTGCACCTCGCCCATGTTCAGGGCGTGGTGCCGGATCCGGTACGCGACGGCGCTGATCTTCTCCACCCGGTCAGGTGTCACCGCTGTCTGCAGTGTCTGGCCCTGCGGGGCGGCGTCCTGGACGGTATCTGTAGGCATTGCTTGCTCCGTGTTCGTTGCGTACGTGGCTGTCATTCAGGCGTTGACGGTGTTGGGGGTGCTTTTGGTGGCTTCGTCAGCCAGTTCGCGCTCCCGCTTGCCCCAGGTTTCCCGGGTGGCGACGGCGGCCCACAGGCCGATCAGGGCATAGGCGCCGAAGAGCAGTGCCGGGCCCATCCAGCCGAAGCTGACGAACAGCAGGGTGGTGATGAAGGGGGTGAAGCCGGAAACCATGGCGGAGATCTGGTAGGCGAGGCTGGCGCCGGAGGCGCGGGTCTTGGCCTGGAAGAGCTCGGGGAACCAGGCGCCCTGCGCGCCGGCCAGCGAGTTCTGGCAGACCGCGTAGGAGATCACGATGGTGAGGATGATCGCAATGAACAGGCCGGTGTTGACCAGCAGGAACATGGGTATGGCGAACAGGGCTGCGAACGCTGTGGACCAGACGTACAGGGGGCGGCGGCCGATGCGGTCGGTGAGTGCACCCCAGGCCTGGGTGGCGAAGATGCCGATGGCCGAGGCGATGCAGAGGGCGATCAGCGTCTGGGTCTTGTCCGCAAGGTGCTGGCTGTTGATGTAGGAAATCATGTAGGTGATGGAGACGGCGTAGCCGGCGGTCTCGGCGATGCGCAAGCCGATGCCCTTGACGATGTTGCGCCAGTCGGTCTTGATGACCTCCACGATGGGGGCCTTGACGATGGTGCCGCTGTCCTTGACCTCATCGAAGACGGGGGACTCGGGGACCTTGGAACGGATGATCAGCCCCACGATCACCAGCACGATGCTGGCCAGGAAGGGGATGCGCCAAGCGAGTTCGCCGCCCAGCTGGACGCTGAACAGGAAGGTCAGGTTGGCCAGCAGCAAGCCCACCGGGAAGCCGGCCTGGACGATGCCCGTGAACTTGCCCTTGGCCTTCCAAGGGGCGTGCTCGTAGCTCATCAGGATGGCGCCGCCCCACTCAGCGCCGAAGGCCAGGCCCTGGACGATGCGGACAAACACCAGCAGCGCCGGGGCGAGCAGTCCGACGGCCGCGTAAGTGGGCAGCAGGCCGATGGCGAAGGTGGCCAGGCCCATCAGGATCAGGGAGGCGACCAGGACGGGCTTGCGGCCCACCTTGTCACCGAGGTGGCCGCCGATGATGCCGCCGAGGGGGCGGGCGGCGAAGCCGACGCCCAAGGTGGCGAAGGAAGCGAGCGTGCCGGTGACCGGATCGCTTCCGGGGAAGAATGCAGTGCCGAAATACAGTGCGGCAGCGGTGCCGAAGCCGATGAAGTCATACGTCTCAATCACGGCCCCCACGCCGGATCCGATGGCAACTCGCCGGGCGTCCTTGGTGCCGTGGACCGGGCCGCGCATAGTCAGAGCATCTTTGCTCATGGTGGTTCCCTTTCGAAAAGCGGCTGAGGAGGTAACCGCTGTCGACTGTTAACAATTGGTACGTCCCAGTGTGACCCAGATCATTGGCACTGTCAACAGTCGACTTCGATAGTTGACTGTTGACAGTTAACGAATGTACTGTGGTGCCCATCACTAAAGCTGCACGAACCAGAGGATCAATGATGTTCCATTCCAGACTCGGGTGCTCATCCATCAGCTTCCGGCACCAGGATCTCGGTAGGGCCCTGCGCGCCATGAAGGAACTGGGCTTCGAAGAGATCGACTTGGGCGCCCTCCCAGGCGTTTGCGACCACGTGCCCTACGAGCTGAACGCGGCCGCGGTGGACGCTGTCTCCGCCGAGGTCAATGCGTCGGGCCTGCGGGTCCGCTCCGTGAACGGCGACGTGGGGGACCTCAACAAAGTGCTCGACGCCGAGGGCCGGGCTGCGCGGGAGCGCCACCTCGACGCCCTGCTCACCCTGACAGCCAACATCGGCGCCAAGGCATTGGTGCTGCCGTGCGGTGCCCTGGACCACACCCCGGTGCGAAGCGTCGAGGAAGACCTGGACCTCGTTGCCGCCCAGCTTACCGGCGCCGGACAGCGGGCCGCGGAGTTCGGCGTCGAACTCTGGACCGAATCACTGCACTTCCTCCGGTTCTGCTGGAACCTGGAACGCGCAGGACTGCTGGCCGACCGGCTGGCAGGATCCGGCGTGGGAATCGTCATGGACTTCAGCCATATCGTGGCTGCCGGCGAGGACATCCAGGCCTACTTGGACCGGCACGCCGGCCGAATCAGCCACGTCCACCTGCGGGACGCCGTGCCGGGGAACATCAACCTCAGCATCGGCAACGGGGACGCCGACTTCGCCGGCGGCCTCAAGCGGCTCGCCGCGGACGGCTACACCGGCCACTTCTCCCTCGAACTGGAAACCCGGGACGTCACCAACGACGAACGCCCCGCTGCCGCCGCCAAGGCAGCAAGCTTCATCACCGACCTTCTCCAACCATCGAATGCTCCCTAACTGCCGTTTTGACGCCTCATGAGGGCCGTTACGGAGCAATCGATCCACCAAAACAATTCAAGGAGCACCACCATGACCACCATCCAGCGCACTGCCGTCCTCACCGGAGCAACCTCGGACCGCGGCATCGGCATCACCACCGCCCGCCGCTACGCCCGCGAAGGCTGGGGCATCGTGATTCTGGACCTCGACGGCGAGAAGTCCGCCAAGGTCGCCGCTGAAATCGGCAACGAGTTCAACGTTCCCGCCTTCGGCCACGAGATCGACGTCGCCAATGAAGCCTCGGTCACGGCAGCCCAGGCCGCCGTCGCCGCCGAGGTTGCTGCCGGAAACCTGCCGCCCGTCGGCGCCCTGGCCAACATTGCCGGCATTACCTCGCCCATCCCGTTCCTGGAGACCACCCTGGAGCTGTGGCACAAGGTCATGGACGTCAACGCCACCGGCACCTACCTGGTGACCAAGGCATTCCTGCCGGACATGATCGCCAACGGCTGGGGCCGCATCGTGAACATGTCCTCCGTCTCCGCCCAGCGCGGCGGCGGCGTCTTCGGCAAGGTCCCCTACTCCGCCGCCAAGGCAGCCATCCTCGGCTTCACCAAGGCACTGGCCCGGGAAATCGGCGAAACCGGCGTCACCGTCAACGCCATCACCCCCGGCGCCGTGGACACCAACATCCGCGTGGGCAGCACCGAGGAGCAGGAAGCCGCCATCAACGCCGGCATCCCGCTGGGCCGCAACGCCACCACCGAGGAAGTGGCCTCCGTGATCACCTTCCTTTCCTCGGAGGACTCGGCCTACCTCACCGGCACCACCATCGACATCAACGGCGGCAGCCACATCCACTAGCAGTCCGCCCCAACAGCCCACCACCGACCCCCACCGCGCACGCCGGAGAACCCACCATGACCAAAATCTTCAACGATCCCTCAGAGTTCGCCGAGGAAGCCCTTGCAGGTTTCTGCGACGTACACTCCGGCCTGGTCCGGCAGGTTTCCGGCGGCGCCGTCCGCCGCTACCGCCCGGCACAGCCCAAGGTTGCCGTCCTGGTGGGCGGCGGTTCCGGCCACTACCCGGCGTTCGCCGGACTGATCGGGAACGGCTTCGCCGACGGCGCCGTAGTGGGAAACATCTTCACCTCGCCGTCCGCGCAGCAGGCCTACTCTGTGGCCAAGGCTGCCGAGTCCGGCGCCGGCGTCGTGTTCACCTACGGCAACTACGCCGGCGATGTGATGAACTTCGGCATGGCCAGCGAGCGCCTGGCCGCCGAGGGCATTGCCGTGGAGAACGTCCTGGTGACGGACGACATCGCCAGCGCACCGCCGTCGGAATCCGCCAAGCGCCGGGGCATCGCCGGTGACTTCACGATCTTCAAGGTGATGGGTGCTGCGGCGGAGCGCGGCGACTCGCTGGCCGAGGTGGTCCGCCTGGGCCGCAAGGCCAACGATCTGACCCGCACCATCGGCAGCGCCTTTGCCGGCTGCACCTTCCCGGGCGCCGACGCCCCGCTGTTCACGCTTCCGGAAGGGCAGATGGGCCTGGGCCTTGGCATCCATGGTGAACCCGGCCTGCATGACACGGACCTGCCTTCGGCGAAGGAACTGGGCCAGGAACTGGTGGCCCGCGTGCTCTCCGAGAGCCCGGCCAGCGCCGGCAAACGGATCGCCGTCATCCTCAACGGGCTCGGCTCCACGAAACACGAAGAACTGTTCGTCCTTTGGGGGACCGTGGCGCCGCTGCTCCGTGCCGCCGGCTACACGCTGGTGATGCCCGAGGTAGGCGAACTGGTCACCAGCCTGGACATGGCCGGCGTCTCGCTGACCATTACGTGGCTGGATGAGGAACTGGAGCCGCTGTGGACCGCTCCGGCTGAAACTCCCGCCTACCGCCGCGGTGCAGCGGCCAGCCAGGCGGGAACTTCCGCCAGGGAGGAAACGTACGACGCCGGCGCCTCCGCTGCGGCGTTCGTCGCTACGGATGCCTCCCGGGAGTACGCCCCGGCCTGCGTTGCGGCCCTCGGGGCAGCGCAGGCGTCGCTGCATGAGGCCGAGGAACGGCTGGGCCGGATGGATGCCATTGCCGGCGACGGCGACCACGGGCGCGGCATGGTCCGCGGGGTGGATGCCGCGGCTGCGGCGGCGTCCGATGCTTTCGGCCGGGGCGCCGGGGCAGGCGACGTGCTCGCAGCCGCGGGGGACGCCTGGGCGGACAAGGCCGGCGGAACCTCCGGGGTGCTGTGGGGTGCCGGGCTTCGAGCCTTCGGTGAGACGGTAGGAAACTCCGCCGCGCCGGAAGCTGCGGTCCTCGCGGCCGCAGTCACCGCGTTTGCGGACCGCATCATCCAGCTGGGCAAGGCCGAAATCGGTGATAAGACCATGGTGGATGCACTGCTGCCCTTCGCATCCACGTTCGGCGGCGCTGTGGCCGGCGGGGCGGACACGGGCCAGGCCTGGCAGGAAGCGGCTCGGGAAGCTGCTGCCGCGGCCGAGGCAACCCGCGACCTGCTGCCTTTGAAGGGCCGCGCCCGCCCGCTGGCCGAGAAGAGCCTGGGCACGCCGGACCCCGGTGCCACCTCCCTGGCCATGGTGTTCGCCGTGATGGGGCCGCACTTCACCACCAGCACAACCGCTGCCCGGGCAGGAGCGAAGTAATGACGACGGAAGGAACCACCATGGGGTTGCGGCTCATCGTCGGCTCGGACGAAGCCGGCGTTGATTACAAGGACAAAGTCCTGGCCGACCTGCGCAACGATCCCCGCGTCTCCGAGGTCACCGATATCGGGGTCAACCGGACCGACGCGCCGGACGACTTCACCAGGCCCTACCCCTATGTGGGCATTGCTGCCGGCGAAATGATCCGGGACGGCAAAGCTGACCGCGCCATCCTGTTCTGCGGCACGGGAATCGGGGTGGCCATCGCCGCGAACAAGGTGGAGGGCATCCGCGCCACCGCCGCGCACGACTCCTTTTCCGTGGAGCGGTCCATCCTGTCCAATGACTGCCAGGTGCTGACCATGGGGCAGCGCGTGGTGGGCATCGAGCTGGCCCGCCGCCTGGCCAAGGAATGGATCGGGTACACGTTCGACCCTGCGTCGGCGTCCGCAGCCAAGGTAAAGGTCCTCACCGACTTCGAGTCCTGCTAGCCGGAAGCGCCAGGGGACCTGCCATGAAGCCCTATCCGCATCACGCCTGGAACCGGCTGATCGGTGTACCCGTGGAGATCCGGAAGGACGCCGAGGTTGTCCGGGCCGGTGTGGTTGATGACGCCATGCCGGTCCCGGCCGCCCTGTGGCTCGCCGCCGACGCGTCCGGTGGCCGGGCCCTGTTCACCGCCGCCGAAGGCTACGAGGCTTGGATCAGGCCGCAGGCGTTGGACGGCACGCTGTGCTACAAAATGGCTGCCGACCAGTTGCATGGTGCTCCTACACTGGGACGATGATCACAGTCACCGGAAGTGTGGAAACAAACCTGTCCGCGGAGAAGGCCTTTGCCTTCATGAGTGAGTTTGAGAACACCAGCAAGTGGGACCCCAACAGCCCTGTCATGGACAAGCTCACCCCGGGACCGGTGGCTGTGGGGCACCGCTACCACGCAGAGTCCGAGTTCCGGGGAAAGCGCCAGTCCCTGGAATACGAAGTCATTGAGCTGACGGAAAACCACATCAAGCTGCGCGGAGAGAATAAGACCGTCACGGCCTTCGACTCGGTAGACGTCAGCCCCAGCGGCACCGGCTCGGTGGTGAAATACACCGCCGAATTCAGCATCAACGGCCCGGCGAAGATCATCCAGCCGCTCCTGAAACCTGCCTTCAATTCCCTCCGCGACCCCGCGCTTAACGGGATCCGGGACACCCTCAACGCTCTGGCAGCGGACTGACTGCTCCGAAGAACTCCCTGATTTCCCGCCGGGGGTCGGCTTCCAGGCGGGGTTCGGCGTCGAGCACCATGGTGCTGCGCTCCTGCCCGTACTCCGTCCAGCCAAGTCCCGCCCCGTCTGGCGTTCCCGTGTGCGCAAAGGACGCCCAGGAGCCGCTCATGGCATCGCTGAGGGACTGCGGGGCCTTGCCCCGGGTGAGGAAGGCGGCCTCGGGGATGTCCAGGTGCCGGAAGACGAAAGGTATGTCCAGGGCGTGGCAGGCGCCAAGCTTCCCGCCCATGGCGGGGCTGCGCCAGGTAAACAGGTAGGCGAAGTTTTTGCCGGCGGCACGCGGGTGGGCGCCCAGCAGCCTCGCGTCAAGCAGCCGGTTGCTCGGCTGCCGGTACACAGAATCGGCGATGGCGGCCTCAAGGAGTTCCTTTCCGGACGGCTCCCGGGACAGCACCCGGGTCAGCGCCTCTGTGTAGCCCGGCGCCTGTTCCGCCGGAACTCCCGCTCCTGCCAGCACCACGGCGGCACGGTCCGGGTAGTCCGGGTCGCCCGAAGCGGGCGGACGCATCTCCACGGCGAAGGACCCTTCGTTGAGGTTGGTTCCGATCAGCAGGTCCACCCCCGCGTTGACCCCGTTGCGCACGCTGTTTAGCGGCGGCACCGGCAGCGATGGAGTGCCCACAGTGGGTTGGAACGGCAGCGGAACGGCATAGGATTCAGCGGCAATGCGCCGTTCCAAAGCGGCCTGGGCCTCAAGCAGCCGCTCCACCGGGAGGCTCAACAACTCTGTGGCTGAGCCGCGGTCCAGGCCGCAGAGTTCAAGGAACACGGCACTGAGACGCGCCGATTCCTCCGGCTGCCGGTACCGTTCGGCAGTCCCACTCTGCATGATGGCCCGGCGGAACAGTCCTTCCGACGCCGGCATGCCCAGCAAGGTGCCGATTGCTGCAGCGCCTGCGGACTCACCGAAAACGGTCACGTTGTCCGGGTCGCCCCCGAAGGCGCTGATGTTGCGGCGCACCCAGCGCAGGGCCTCCAGCTGGTCCAGCAGGGCCAGGTTGGAGGAGTCCTCGTAGCCGGGACCCAGCAGCTCTGCCAGGTGGAGGAAACCCAGGGCGCCCAGGCGGTAGTTGATGGACACCAGCACTGCGCCCGACGCAGCGGCGAGCCTGCCGCCGTCGTACATCCCGTCGCTGTTGGCGCCCAAAAGGTAGGCGCCGCCATGAATCCAAACCATCACCGGCCTGCCCGGACCGTCCGTCCCCGGCGTCCAGATGTTCAGGTTGAGGCACCCGTCCTCGCTCCAGCTGCGCGGCGTGGCGCCCGGGGGAGCGGGGGATTCGGGGTTCTGGGGCGCCGCGGGGCCGGGAGCGGTGCAGTCCCGCACCCCTTGCCACGGCACCAGTGGGACCGGCGGCCGGAAGCGGTTGGCGCCCGACGGCGGCCCCGCGTACGGGATGCCCAGGAACCTTTGGATGGTGGTTCCGTCAGTTTCCAGGGAGCTGCCGTGGACCAAACCGCTCGGGGTGGAAAGGCGCGTCATGGATGCCAGATTACGGCCTCACCACAGGTAGGCTGTCATCACCGTTCGGCAGTGGGCGCCCACATCGTGTGGCTTTTAACTACTGTCCGGGAGGTATGACCCGTGCTCAAGGCCGGCGTCCCTGAAGGCGAGGACTTCGCAGACGTTGCCCTGCATCTCCAGGAATCGTTCCTGCAGAACCCTGAGGTTGAGGCATTCCTTCGGGACCTGGCCGAGTATGCCGCATCCAGGCTGGCTCCGCTGAACCATGAATGCTGCTGTGAAATCACGGTGCTGCGGCCCAAGAAACCCGCAGCAACTGCCGGCAGCAGGGCCGATGGAGCGCTGCTGAGCCCGTTGGAGTCCCACCATGGTGACGGCCCGGGCCTGCTGGCGATGCGGACCGGCAGTACCGTGTTGGTGGCGGACCTGCGGCGGGAGCAGCGTTGGCCGGAGTACGTCCGGGCAGTGCGGAGGCACGGTTTCCTTTCGGTGCTAAGCATCCCCGCAGCGCTGGAAGGGGATGCCCGGGGCATGATGACGTTCTACTGCACCGCGCCTGTTGACACAACTGACAAAATCAACGTTGCCGAGACCTTTGTACGGCAGGCGTCCAAGGGGCTCACACTCGCCCTGCGCATGCTGAAGCTGGAGGAAACCAGGGACGGCATGAGCGCCGCCATGCAGACGCGCACGGTCATCGATCTGGCCACGGGCGCCATCATGGCGCAGAACAGGTGCAGCCAGGCGGCTGCCTTCAAGCTGCTGAAGGACGCGTCCAACAGCCGGAACATGAAGCTCCGCGAGGTTGCGGCCGCGGTGGTCGCGTCGGTTGCCGGGGTGGCAGATACCTTCACCTACTTCGACGAGTAGGGGTCTTTCCGATCCGGGTCATGCCGACCCGGGTTCTTCCGATCCGGCTGCGGAAGGAAAAGAGCGGAGCTGCTGAAGGGAGCCCGCAGCGGCAGGCCCTCGGCAGAACAATGCTCGTTGACTGCCTGCGCCAGAGCGTCGCGCTCCTTCGGCGAAAGGGTGGCTTCGCCGGCGCAGTAATCCCGGATGAGCTGTTCGGAGGCATCCCCGCCCAGGCCAACAAACTCCAGCCACAGTTGCGCCAAATCCAGCTGGTGCTCCTTGATAACGGCACCGGTCAGGGCCTGCTGGTCCACGGCATCCATCGTCCCGTCCTAGCTTTGGTTGCACTACTACGCCCGGAATTCGTAACGGTCCGGCCGGCGGATGGGAATGGTTCAGAAAAAATTTGCTGCAAGAATGGCTCCATGCCTCTGCGCACATACCCGATCCGGCGGCTGGCAGAGGACCCTGGAAACGTCCTCGACCGCTCACGGTGGCCGGCCGACCTGCCGCCGGTGGCCCAGGTCCTTGAACAGGGGCTCGACCTGGGACCTGCCACGGTCCTGGTAGGCGAAAACGGCTCGGGTAAATCCACGCTGGTGGAAGCCATAGCGCTCGCCTACGGTTTGTCTCCTGAAGGCGGCTCAACTGGTGCCCGGCATGTTACCCGGCCCACCGAATCAGTCCTGGGGAACCACCTACAGCTGGTCCGCAACGCCGGTGCGACGCGCCGCGGCTACTTCCTCCGCGCGGAAACCATGCATGGGTTCTACACCTACCTGGAAAAGAACCCCAGCACTTCCCTTCCTGACATCCCGTTCCATGACATGTCGCATGGCGAGTCCTTCCTGCAGTTGACCGCTGACAGGTTCCATGGCCCGGGCCTGTGGCTCCTGGATGAGCCGGAATCCGCCCTGTCCTTTTCCGGTTGCCTCAGTCTGCTGTCGGTCCTGAAGGAACTGGTGGCCGACGGTAAATCCCAAGTGGTGCTGTCCACCCATTCCCCTCTGCTGGCCGCCCTTCCCGGTGCCACCATTCTTGAAGTGGGACCCTGGGGCCTGCGCCGGCGGTCCTGGGAGGAGCTGGAGCTCGTTGCCAACTGGCGGAACTTCCTGGGCTCGCCTGAGCGCTACCTCAGGCACATCTAGCTGCCTTCGCCCCGGGTGCAGCACGTCCCTGTGCCAAGGACTTTTGCCCCTAGGCAGGCACCCGGGAAAGCAGTCAACTTGAGTGTCTGGAGCAGGTGACTACAACAGGAGGCACGGACCATGGGCGCATGTGATGTCTGCGGCAGCAGCGAGGGCCGGATGTTCACCGTCAGCATGGGCAACCAAACCGGCACGTTCGACAGCTTCGAATGCGCCATCCATATGATGGCGCCCGCCTGCGAGCACTGCGGCTGCCGGATTTTGGGCCACCCCGTTGAAAGCGAAGCCGGCATCTATTGCTGCCTCCACTGCGCCAGGGAAGCAGGAAATCCACACCAGGCCGCCAAGACGGAGCACTCCACGGTGGCTGTCCCCGCACAGAGCACGACGGCGGACCAGGGCTAGTTCCGGCAGCACCAGTACAACAGGAAAAGGGGAGTCGTGGCCGGCAACGGAAGTTTCAGGATCGTCGTGGGAGTGGACGGATCCGACCAGTCCAAGGCGGCGATGGACTGGGCCATAGAGGAATCCAAGCTGCGCAAGGGTGAGGTCCAGGCGTTGACGGCCTGGAGCTTTCCTTACGTCAGCGACGCCATGGGCACGGCCTGGGACTACGACATCTTCGAGAAGGACGCACAGGCCATTCTTGAAGCGGAACTCGAACGTGTGAAGGACCGGGGTGTGACCATTTCCGGGCGGGTCGTGGAAGGGAATCCGGCGTCGGCACTCATCGATGCTTCCCGCGACGCTGACCTCGTTGCCGTCGGTTCGCGCGGCCACGGCGGGTTCACCGGAATGCTCCTCGGCTCCGTGTCCCACCAGACCATCCACCACGCGCACTGCCCGGTGCTGGTGATCCGGGAACCGGAATCCGACTAGGACTCAACATTTATTGAGGAGGGCGCCAAGAGGGCGGTGGGGTTTCAAGCTCTCCGAGTACTGACCCGATTCCTTCCGCGAGGGGCCTGATTTTCACTGCTTCCCGGCAGGTTCTCCGCCCGGGTGGCTGCTGGACCAGATATCGCCCATCTCTTCCGTGGACTGCTCCACGATCCTGCTCATGGCGGCGTGGGCGGCGCCGGCGTCGCGGTGTTGGATGGCGCTGGCTACGTCCACGTGCATCTGGAGTGCCTCGTGATCCGGAAGATGGGGCATCAAGCCATGCTGGGTGCGCCCTGCCAGCACTTCAGCCACGAGCTTATGAAGCTGCGAAAACATCAGGTTGCCGGAAGCGTTGAGCACCGCGGCATGGAATTCGATGTCCAGGCGCAGGAATTCGTCCTGGTCCCCCCGTTGCCCGGCCGCCCACAGCCGGGCGGCCATGGAAACAAGATCGCTGGCCTCATCCAGGGACGCCCGTTCAGCGGCCAGGCGGGCAGCCTGCGGCTCGATGGCGCCGCGCAGTTCGTTCAAGGCCCGCAGCTGCTCCAGCCGCTTGGCCGATGCCAGCCGCCACCGGATCACTTGGGGGTCGTAGAGGTTCCAGCTTGCCTCCGGCTGGACTACTGTCCCCAGACGGCGCCGGGACTCAAGCATTCCCATGGAGGACAGGACGCGGGTGGCCTCCCGGATCACGGAGCGGGACACCTTGTGCCGAGCCTCCAACTCATCCAGCCGCAGGATGGAATTCGGCGCCAGCGTTCCCTCGGCAATGGCGAGCCCCAGGTTCTCGACCAGCGATGAATGCAGGTCCGGGGACAACGCCGCCTTTGGGATGGTCATGAATAAATCATATGGGGACCCGGCAAGCTCTTGTATATGTCTGCCTTATTTGTTTATGCTCGCTGAACACAACAGACGTAAAGAGGCGTTTGTAACCGGTCCGCGGAGCTGCGGGCCCTGAAGGCAAAGGAAGTCGTAATGAAGCGGCGTTCAATTGTGAAGTACGCGGCAGTTGCCGCAGCGATGTCGCTGGGGCTGACAGCCTGCAGCGGCGGCGGAGGCGGCAGCGACCAGGCCAAGCAG
Organism: Arthrobacter sp. SLBN-83; assembly: GCF_006715285.1. Lineage (NCBI taxonomy): Bacteria > Bacillati > Actinomycetota > Actinomycetes > Micrococcales > Micrococcaceae > Arthrobacter > Arthrobacter sp. SLBN-83. Next base: position 1,041,762 of record NZ_VFMX01000001.1, on the reverse strand, counting down.
TCCGGCACGGTCCGCGTCACCCTCGCCAACCACGTCTGGACCGATGGCATCAAGGCAGCCATCCCTGAGTTCGAGAAGTCCAGTGGACTCAAGGTCGAGCTCACCCAGTTGGGTGAAGACCAGCTGTCGGACCAGTACAACGTCAAGCTCAACGCAGGCAGCGACGAGATCGACGTCATGATGTACCGTCCCCTCCAGGAAGGCAAGGCATTCGCCAAGAACGGCTACCTGGCGGACCTGACCAAGAACGTCTCCTCCGACTCGAGCTGGGATTGGAAGGACTACCAGGAAGGCCCGGTCAAGGCCACCACCGTTGACGGCAAGGTGGTTGGTGTCCCGATCATCACCGAACGCGAAGTCCTGTACTACCGCAAGGACCTGCTGCAGGCCGCCGGGCTCCAGGTGCCCAAGACCATGGACGAACTGGAAGCCGCGGCCAAGGCCATCAAGGCATCCTCCCCGGACACCGCAGGCTTCGTAGCCCGCACCGGCAAGTCCGCCGCTGTCACCCAGTTCTCCAGCTTCCTGTACAGCTTCGGCGGCGACTTCGTCGACTCCAGCGGCAAGGCCTCCGTCAACACCGATGCCGCCAAGAAGGCCTACTCCTTCTACGGTGGCCTGATCAAGAACTACGGCCCCGCCAACGTCAGCACGGACATGAGCTGGCCGGAGGCGATGGCCATCTTCACCCAGGGCGGCGCTGCTTTCTACACCGAGGCGGATTCGCTCTACAAGAACGCCACCGACCCCGCAAAGTCCAAGGTTGCGGACAAGGTTGGCTTCGCCGCGCTTCCCGCAGGCCCTGCCGGTTCCAAGCCGTACAACATCCCCTCCTGGGCTTTGGGCGTGAACCAGAACTCCAGCAACCAGGAGAACGCCTGGAAGTTCATCCAGTGGGCCACCAGCAAGGAGCGCACGCTGGAAGCCCAGAAGGCCGGCGTCCCGGGACCCCGCACTTCCGTCTGGGCCAACCCTGACGGAACCTCCACCTACCCCAAGGACCTCGCCGACGCGATTGCCGCCAGTGCCAAGAACGGCGTGGGCCATGACCGTCCCGAGGTGGTCACCGTAGGCAAGGCCCGCGAAATCGTGGGCGCTCCGATCGTTGCCACCATCACCGGCGCTGACTCCGCCGCCGCGGCAAACGACGCCCAGACTGCCTTCCAGACCTTCCTGGACAGCGAAAAGAAGTAGGACGCCAGGCGCGCACCGCGCCCACCCATCCCGCCGGGACGGCCCCAGGGCCGTCCCGGCGCGGCCCGCTTCACCCCCGAACTCCTTAGGTGAACCATGTCTGTATTGAACCCTCCCCGCAGTGCCCGCACCCGCCGGGCCGGCGGCCCCTCCGGAGCCCGGGGGAGCTTTTCCGCCTGGGCCAACCGGCACCGCAAGTGGTTGTTTGCGGCACCGGCCATGATCTTCGTCGGCGTCCTGATCGTCTTCCCACTGGCCTGGACCCTGTACCTGAGCCTCACCGACTCCCAGGGCTCCGTCCGGGCCGCCACGGAATTCATCGGGCTCCAGAACTACCTCACGGTCCTCAGCGACACCGAGCGTTTCTGGCCCGCCGTGGGCCGCACCCTGGCCTTCACCGGCGTCGCGCTGGCCTTCGAAGTGGTGCTGGGCATGGGCATCGCGCTGCTCTTGTGGCGGCCGTTCCGGGGTGAAAAGTGGGTCCGCGTGGCCATCCTGCTGCCGCTGGTGGCCACCCCCGTGGCCGTCGGCATGATGTGGCGGCTGATCTTCGATCCCAACATCGGCTTCGTCAACCAGCTCCTGGGCATGGTGGGCATCCCGCCCCAGCCGTGGCTGTCCGGCCAGGACACCGCCCTGGGCACCACCATCTTCATGGACGTCTGGCAGTGGACCCCCATGGTGGTCCTGATCCTGCTGGCCGGCCTGACCTCGCTGTCCGATGAACCGGACGAGGCCGCCCGCGTGGACGGCGCCAACGCCTTCCAGCGGTTCTTCTTCATCACCCTGCCCCTCATGATGCCCACCGTGATCGTGGCCATCCTGCTGCGCGGCATCGACGCCCTGAAGACCTTCGACATCCTTTACGCCACCAAAGGCAAGGGCGGCGGCTCGTTCCACGAAGTGGAAACGCTGAACGTCTACGCCTACGGACTGAGCTTCGACTACAACCAGTACGGGCTCTCCTCGGCGGTGCTGATCCTGTTCTTCATGATCATCATCGGTTCCATGTGGCTGCTCACCATGCGCAAGAAAGCGGTAAGCAAATGACCGTCATGACAGACTCCGCCGCCACCACCGCGGACAACCGGCCCCGCCGCCGCCGCAAGCCCCTGGGCACCCGCGCCTACAAAGTGTTCCGCGTGGTGGCGCTGGTCCTGGTGGTGCTCTTCCTGCTGGCCCCGCTGTTCTGGATGCTCCTGGCGTCGCTGAAGACCAACGTGGACATCTACGACACCGCCAAGGCCTTCATCTTCTCGCCCACTTTCGAGAACTACGCCAACGTGCTGCAGCGCAACAACTACTTCGTCTTTGTGGTCAACAGCTTCTGGGTGGCTTTCGTCTCCACTGCGCTGTCGATCGTCCTGGGCGTCCCGGCTGCCTACGCGATGAGCCGGTTCACCATGCACCGCTCCGCGCTGGTGGTCCTGATGGCCCGCGTCATCCCGGGCGTCTCACTCCTGGTTCCCTGGTACTACGTCTTCTCCAACCTGCGGATGGTGGGCAAGTTCGAGGTGCTGATCCTCAGCCACATGTTCGTGGCCCTCCCGCTGATCGTGTACATCATGATGAGCTACTTCGATTCCCTGCCGCTTGAGCTGGAGGAGTCGGCAGAGGTGGACGGCCTTACGCCGATCGGGGCGTTCCGGCTGATCACGCTTCCGCTGGCGGTGTCCGGCATCGCCACCGCCGGCATCCTGTCCTTCATCTTCTCGTGGAACAACTTCATGTTCGCGCTGGTGCTCTCCGGTGCCAAGACCAAGACGCTGCCGGTGGCGATCTTCGACTTCGTCTCCTACGCCAGCATCGACTGGGGCGGGCTGATGGCCGCGGCGACAGTCGTGACCATCCCCATCATGATCATCGCGCTCTTCACGCAGAAGTACATCGTCTCCGGCCTGACGGCCGGCGCAACCAAGGGTTAGGAACCGCCGCGTGACCGTCATCAGCCGGATCGAAACATTCCTGGTCCCGCCCCGCTGGCTCTTTGTCCGGGTGGAGACCGAAAGCGGCATCGTGGGGTGGGGTGAGGCAACCTGCGAGGGCCGCAGCGAAACTGTGCGCACCGCCGTCGAGCAACTCTCGGAACTGCTCATTGGCAGGGACGCCCTCCGGATCGAAGACCACTGGCAGGTGATGACCAAGGGGTCCTTCTACCGGGGCGGACCCATCCTGGCCAGCGCCGTTTCCGGCCTGGACCAGGCCCTCTGGGACATCGCCGGCAAGCACTTCAACACCCCCGTGCACCAGCTCCTGGGCGGCCACGTCCGCGACCGGATCCGGATGTACGGCTGGGTGGGCGGTGACGAACCGAATGAGGTGGCCGACCAGATCAGCGCCCAGCTGGAGGTGGGCCTCACGGCCGTGAAAATGAACGCCAGCGGCCGGATGAGCCCGGTGGCCTCGGTGGCGGAGATCGACGGCGTCATCCGCCGTGTTGCCGCGGCCCGCCAGGTCCTGGGCGACCACCGGGACGTGGCCGTGGACTTCCACGGCCGCTTCAGCCTGGCCAACGCCAAACGGGTGGCACCCCTGCTGGAGCCTTTCCGGCCCTTCTTCCTCGAAGAGCCGGTGGTCCCGGAGAACACCCACCTGCTGCGGGAATTCACCTCCTCCACCACCACACCGGTGTCCACAGGGGAGCGGCTGTACAACCGGCAGGAGTTCCTGCCCGCCCTGCAGGCCGGTATTGCCGTGGCGCAGCCGGACCTCTCGCACGCCGGCGGCATCACCGAGGTCCGCAAGATCGCCGCCCTGGCCGAGGTCTACGAAGTCCAGCTGGCACCGCATTGCCCGCTTGGACCTCTGGCGCTCGCCGCCTGCCTCCAGGTCGGTTTTGCCACGCCCAACTTCCTCATCCAGGAGCAAAGCATCGGCATCCACTACAACCAGGGCGCCGAAGTCCTCGACTACGTGGTGGACAAGACCCCCTTCAAGTTCGTGAACGGCCACATCGAACGGCTCACCGGACCCGGGTTGGGCATCGAAATCGATGAAGCCGTGGTCCGGGCAGCGGACAAGCGCGGCCACGCCTGGCGCGGTCCGGTGTGGCGCCACCCCGACGGATCCTTCGCAGAATGGTGAACCCTATGACATCCCAGAATCCAGCCGTTACCCCTGCCAGCCTGCTGGCCGGCATCCGGCAGGCCCGCCTTGTCGGCATTGTCCGCGGGAACGACGGCGGTGCTGCCGCCAAGGCCGCGCTGGCGGCAATGGAGGAGGGTTTCCAGTACGTGGAGATTGCCCTCACCACGCCCAACGCGCTGGAGGCCATCCGCGAGGTCCGCGCGGCTGCCCCGGCCGGCTGCCTGGTGGGCGCCGGCACCGTCCTCAGCGAGGCCGACGTCGAACGTGTCACCGCAGCCGGCGGCCAGTTCATCGTTACTCCCTCCCTGGCACCCTCGATCAGTGAGGCAGCTGCCGCCGGCATCCCGGTCCTGGCCGGGGCGCTGACGCCCAGCGAGGCTTACGAGGCGATGGAACGCGGCGCCACTGCCATCAAGCTGTTCCCGGCGTCCATCGGCGGGCCCGGCTACCTGAAGGCCGTGCGGGATCCCTTCCCGGAGATCCCGTTTATCGCAGTGGGCGGCGTTGGGCTCAGTGAAGCCACCGGTTACTGGGAAGCCGGCGCCATCGCCGTTGGACTGGGCGGGCCCCTGTTCGGCACGTCAGCGTCAGGTGGGGACCTGACGGAAATGCGGGACCGCGCGCGCAGCTTCCTGGGCCTTGCCGCCGAATTCGCAGCCAGGACCGGTACCGGCTCATGACTGCTGGTGCCGGTTCCGCTCCGGACAGCCCGGCACCGGTGGATCTGCTGACTTTCGGCGAATCCATGGTTTCACTGCGGTCCGCCGGCCCCCTGGCGAACGGCGGAGCCCTGAACATGCAGGTAGCCGGTGCGGAATCCAACGTGGCCATCGGTGTCGCACGCCTGGGCCACACCTCTGCTTGGGCCGGTTCGGTGGGCGCGGATCCGCAGGGCGAGTTCATCGTGAAGCAACTGCGGGGCGAGGGCGTCCGGTTGCATCACACCCTGCATCCAGACCGCAGCACCGGGGTGATGTTCCTGGAACAGCGCACCGCAGACCTCAGCAGGGCCTTCTACTACCGTGCCGGTTCGGCCGGGGCCACCGTCGCACGTGATCACGTGGCTGCCGCGCTTGATTGTGGCGCCCGGATCATGCACCTCACCGGCATCACGCCTGCACTCAGCGCCGAGGCGCGGGACGCGGTGGAGTATGCCGCCGAACGCGCTGCCAGCGAATGCATTGTCGTTTCCTTGGATGTGAACTACCGCAGCAAGCTGTGGTCCCGGGACCAGGCGAGGGCCGTGCTTGGTCCCCTGGCGCGGCACGCCACCATCGTCATAGCGTCCGACGACGAACTGGACCTGATTGCCCCATCCCAGGCGGGAAGCGGGGCCGCAGGGCACCTTGGCGATGCCGGGGCCGGCGACGAGACCCCTGCCGACGGCGAAGCCTGCAATGCCCAGCGGCTGCTGGAAGCGGGGGTTCGCGAAGTGGTGGTGAAGCGCGGTGCTGCCGGTGCCGCCGTCTACACGGCTGATGGACACCTGGAAGCACCAGCCCTTGCCGTGACCTGCGTGGACACCGTCGGCGCAGGAGACGCGTTCACCGCCGGTTACCTTTCCGGCCTGCTCGACGGCGAGGGCGTTCCCGAACGCCTTAGGCGCGGCACCCTGGCCGGCGCCTTCGCCGTCAGCACCCGCGGCGACTGGGAAGGGCTGCCCCGCCGGGACGAACTGGCCCTGCTCGACGCCGCCAGGGGCAGCACCGTGCGCTGAAATTTGCCCACCAACCTGCTTTCCCAATACCGACCAACCCGACCCGAAAGCCAGCCATGAAGATCATTGCCGCTGATGTGTTTGTGACCAGTCCGTCCCGGAATTTTGTGACGCTCCGGATTACGACGGAGGACGGGGTGACGGGTATTGGTGATGCCACGTTGAATGGGCGTGAGTTGGCTGTTGCCGCGTATTTGAAGGAGCATGTGGCGCAGTTGTTGATCGGGAAGGATGCTCACCGGATTGAGGATACGTGGCAGTTCCTGTACCGGTCTTCGTATTGGCGTCGGGGTCCGGTGACGATGGCGGCGATTGCTGCGGTGGATATGGCTCTTTGGGATATCAAGGGCAAGATCGCCGGGCTCCCGGTGTATCAGTTGCTGGGGGGTGCGTCGCGGAACGGGTTGCGGGCGTACGGGCATGCCTCGGGTGCTGATATTGAGTCGTTGTTTGATTCGGTGCGGGAGCATCTGGAGTTGGGGTACAAGTCGATCCGGATCCAGACGGCGGTGCCGGGGATCAAGGCACTCTATGGGGTGGCGGCGCAGGCTCAGGCGTCGGGGGAGCGGTATGACTATGAGCCGGCCGGGCGGGGTGCTTTCCCGGTGGAGGAGGACTGGGACACCCGCGCGTATTTGCGGCATTTGCCGTCGGTGTTTGAGGCGGTGCGGAATGAGTTTGGTCCGGAGCTGCCGTTGTTGCATGACGGGCATCACCGGATGACGCCGATCCAGGCGGCGAAGCTGGGCAAGGCGTTGGAGCCGTATGACTTGTTTTGGTTGGAGGACTGCACGCCGGCGGAGAACCAGGAGGGGTTGCGCCTGGTGCGGCAGCACACCACGACGCCGTTGGCGATCGGGGAGGTCTTTAATACGGTGTGGGATTACCAGACGTTGATCAAGGAACAGCTGATTGATTATGTTCGTGCCGCGTCGACGCATTTTGGTGGGATTTCGCCGTTGAAGAAGGTGATGGATTTCGCGGCGCAGTACCAGATCAAGTCCGGGTTCCATGGGCCGACGGATATTTCGCCGGTGGGGTTCGCGGCGCAGTTGCATGTGGGGTTGGCGATCCATAACTACGGGATTCAGGAGTACATGCAGCACTCGGTGAAGACCAACGAGGTCTTTGAGCAGTCCATGACGTTCGTGGACGGCTACCTGCACCCGGGCGACAAGCCCGGCATCGGGGTCGAATTCAACGAAGAAGCCGCCGCAGCCTACCCCTACCAGCAGGCCTACCTGCCCTACAACCGCCTCGTCGACGGCACCGTCCACGACTGGTAAAACCCGCCACCACCAGTAAGCAATCCGCCACTGTCAGGGGCTTCCCGTTGACCCCGCCGTCAGCCGGTGTGAGGATGGCGCCATGAATGAGGTTTCGGCCTTTTACACCGGCCCCGGTCAGCTGTTGGCGGCCATCAGTTCTGCCCTGGATGCGGCAGGTGTGGACCGCACAGCGCTGCGGCCGCCCGACCTCGCTGCTGTCGACGAATTCCATATCCGTGGCCGCAGGGCCACGCTGGAAATCATCGAGGCACTAGCCCTCAATGCTGATTCCCATGTGCTTGACCTCGGCAGCGGATTGGGCGGTCCCGCACGGACGCTCGCCGAGGTGACCGGGTGCTCGGTGACGGGGGTGGACCTCACACCCGAGTTCTGCCAGGTGGCCACGGCGCTCTCGGAGTGGACAGGTTTGTCCGGCCGCACCCGCTTCCACGTCGGGGACGCTACAGCCACCGGCCTTCCGGACGAGTCTGTGGATGCCGTGATGACCGTCCACGTGGCGATGAACATTCCGGACAAGCCCGCGCTGTATGAAGAAGCCTTCCGGGTGCTGCGGCCGGGCGGCAGGTTTGTGGTTTACGACGTCCTGCAGGGTGAAGGCGGCGAGGTGCACTACCCGGTGCCTTGGGCGGCAGACTCCTCAACAAGTTTTCCCGCAACCCTGGAAGACATGCGCGAGCTCCTGCCGTCTGCAGGCTTCGACGTCATCTCGGAGGCCGACTCCTCGGACGAAAGCCTTGCCTGGTTCCAGCACATGCGTGACAAAATTCAGCGCGAAGGGCCGCCGCCGGTGACCTTCGCAACTTTCCTCGGCGACAGCTTCGCCCAGATGACGGCCAACCAGGTGGCCAACCTCTCCGAGCGACGCATCCGGACCGTCATGTTTACCTGCTCAAGGCCAGCCTGACGGCTCGTAAAGGCCCCGAAATCCAGCCCGCCTACTCCGCAGCGCCCCACAGCGCCTTGCGGAGCAGCCGCTTTAGTTCGCCGGACTCCTCCGCTGAAAGCATGGCCAGCTGGCCCAGTTCTGCCTCATCCATGGCCGCGCGGGCCTTGCCATGCATCCGGCGTCCCTCCGCGGTGGACACGATGATCTTGGCGCGCCGGTCCTGCTTGCCCTGCGCCCGTTCCACCAGCCCGCGGTGCTCAAGGTCGTCCACCAGGTTGACCACCTGACTGGGATCCAGGCTGAGGAAGTCCGCCAGCTCCCTCTGTGTCGGCTCCAGCCCGCTGCAGGCCAGCGTCAGGACGGAGAAGGAGCGTTCCCTCAGGCCGAAGTCCGCCAGTGCCTTGTTGTTCAGTACCGAGCCGGCGGCGTGCAGCTTGGCGAGCAGCAGGCCCACATCACTGCCGATCCTGGCTGCCGCAAGGCGGGGGGTCTGAACTTCGGTGCCCAAGGTGGCCATCACAACTCCGGTGTAAAAAACAATCGTTGACTTTTTCAATGATCCGTAATTTCATTGATTTCAACAAGGATCTCACACCGCAGTGGGATCACCCCACCGGCTTCGGCCGGCGCATGCAAAGGAGCAGGTCCATGGGCTTGAACGGCAAGGTCGCAATCGTCACCGGCAGTGGGCAGGGCCTCGGCCTTGCTTACGCAAGGGAACTGGCCCGCCAGGGTGCCGCCGTCGTCATCAATGACGTGAACGCCGACACCGCAGCGCAGGCCGTCGCGCAGATTGAAGCCGACGGCGGCCGCGCCACCGCAGTGGTGGTCCCGGTGGGCACCACCGACGCAGCCAAGGCCCTGGTGGCAGGTGCCGTGGACACCTTCGGCCGGCTCGACATCCTCGTCACCAACGCCGGCATCCTTCGCGACAAGTCCCTGCTGAAGATGACGGACGAGGACTTTGACCTGGTGATCAACGTCCACCTCAAAGGCACCTTCACCTGCGTCCGCGAGGCCTACGCCTACTTCAAGGAACACAACATCCAGGGCCGCATCATCACCATCGGTTCACCCACCGGCCAGCGCGGCAACTTCGGCCAGACCAACTACGCCGCCGCCAAGGCCGGCATCGTGGGCATGGTCCGCACTTGGGCGCTGGAAATGAAGAAGGCCGGCGTAACGGTCAACAGCGTCATCCCCGTGGCCGCCACCGCCATGACCAAGACCGTGCCCTACTTCCAGAAGGCCGTGGAGGCGGACGAGCGCGGTGAGGCCATGCCGTCCTTCTTCCGCCATGACCTGGGCTTTGGAACGGCCGACGACGTCTCCGGGCTGGTTGCCTTCCTCGCCTCCGACGAGGCAGCCAACATCACCGGCCAGGCCATCGGTGCCGGCGGTGACCGGCTCCAGGTGTGGACCCACCCCGAGGCCGCCACCACCGAGTACCACGAGGGCGGCTGGAGCTACGAGGCGCTGCAGGAAAACGCGGCGAAGCTGTTCACCGCCGAAACCCTCCAGACCTACGGCGAGGAATTCCTCCCGCTGCCGGAGGACCTGAAGCCCGCACAGCCCGCCGAGGCCCGCTGACCATGGCCGACCGCTACGAACTGGGCATCGATCCGACAAAACTCGACGCCATCGATATGCACGTCCACCTCGAGGTGGACAGCTGCGGCCACGGCTCCCTGCCGGAGGAGCTGACCGAAGCCTCGGCCAAGTACTTCAAGGCCGAGGACCGCACCCCGTCCCTGGACCGGATCGCGGACATCTACCGCGAACTGAACATGGCCGCCGTCGTTTTCACCGTGGACGCCCGCACCCAACTCAAGCACGAGCCCAACAGCATCCCCGAACTCATCGCCGGCTGCGCCCGGAACAATGACGTCCTGATCCCGTTCGGCAGCGTTGATCCGCGCACCGGCGAGGACGCCGTTGCCGGTGCCAAGCACCAGGCCATCGAGCTCGGTGCCCGCGGCTTCAAGTTCCACCCCTCGCTGCAGGGCTTCGACCCCTCCAACGAGCGCTTCTACCCCCTGTGGGAGACGCTGCAGGAACTGGGGTTGCCGGCCATCTTCCACACCGGCCAGAACGGGATGGGTGCCGGGCTGCCAGGCGGTTATGGCATCAAGCTGGCCTACTCCAACCCGCTGCTGCTGGATGCGGTGGCCGCTGACTTCCCGGGCCTGCAGATCATCATGGCCCACCCCTCGGTGCCATGGCAGGACGAGGCCAATTCCATCGCCACCCATAAGGCCAACGTGTTCATCGACCTCTCCGGCTGGTCGCCCAAATACTTCCCCGAGTCCCTGGTCAAGGCCTCCAACTCCTACCTGCAGGACAAGGTGCTGTTCGGCACCGACTTCCCGCTGATCACACCGCAAAAGTGGCTGGGCGCCTTCGCGGACCTGCCGCTGAAGGACGAGGTCCGGCCCAAGATCCTCAAGGACAACGCGGTCCGCCTCCTCGGGCTGGGTGCCTGAGATGGGCACGCTGACGACGGCGGAGGCCGGCCTGGGTGCCCGGCTCTACGAAGCAGCAGACTGGTACGACGCCGAGTCCCTCCTCACGCCCGACGAGCGCCGGGTCCTGTCCCGGCTGCGGAGCTTCCTGGATGCGGAAGCCAGACCCCTCCTGGCCGAGTACTGGGAGCGCGGGGAGTTTCCGGAGCAGCTCGCCCGGCCGCTGATCGACCTGGACCTGATGGAACCTGCCGACCTCACTGGCGCCGCGGGTGCAGGACACGCTCCGGCCCGCGGCATCTACCAGGGCTTCCGGATCTTCGAGCTTGCCCGTACGGACGCCTCGCTGGCCACCTGGTACACCGCCCAGGCCGGCCTGTTCCGGACAGCCATCCGCGTTGGTGCCTCGGCGGAACAGCAGGCCGAATGGATGCCCAAGGTCATCGACTTCTCGCTCAAAGGCGTGTTCTCGCTGACCGAACCCGAGTCCGGATCGGACATCGCCGGCGGGCTCTCCACCACGGCCAGGCGCGAGGCCGACGGAAGCTGGGTCCTGGACGGCACCAAGCGCTGGATCGGCGGCGCCGCCACCGCAGACGTCCTGGCCGTCTTCGCCCGGGACACCGCGGACGGGCAGGTCAAGGCCTTCCTGGTGGACCGCACCGCCCACGGCGTCACCCTGGAAAAGATCCAGGGCAAGACCTCGCTGCGGATGATGCAGAACGCCCACATCACCCTCAAAGGCGTCCGCGTCCCCGACTCAATGCGGCTGCACAACGTGAACTCGTTCAAGGATGTCGGCGCGATGCTCCGCGCCATGCGGTCGGACGTGGCCTGGATCGCCACGGGCGTCGCCGCCGGCGCCTTCGAGGCGGCCCTCGCATACGTGAACGAGCGCCGGCAGTTCGGGCGGACCCTCGGGTCCTTCCAGCTGGTCCAGGAAAAACTGGCCCGCATGCTGGGCAACGTCACGGCCAGCCTGTCCCTGGTGGTCCGGCTCACCGAACAGCAGGCCAAGGGCACCTACCGGGACCAGGACTCCGCCCTGGCCAAGATGCAGACGTCCCTGTTCATGCGCGACACCGTAGCCCTGGCCCGCGAAGTGGTGGGCGGCAACGGCATTACCCTCGCCGCCGACGTGGCGCGCTTCCACGCCGACGCGGAGGCCGTCTACTCCTACGAGGGAACCCACGAGATCAACGCCCTCATCATCGGCCGCGCCCTCACCGGCGAGAGCGCCTTCACCCGCTGAACGCAGCAACAACAAAACAAGCACCCAAATCAACCACACCAGGAGGCAACGATGCCCAATCTCGTCGTCGATTTCGACACCCTGCTCACCCTGTCCGGCAAGGACCTCGGCACCACCGACTACCGCCAGATCACCCAGGAGCAGATCAACCTCTTCGCGGACGCCACCGATGACCACCAGTGGATCCACACCGACCCCGAGCGCGCCAAGGACGGCCCGTTCGGTGCCCCCATCGCCCACGGCTTCCTCACGCTCTCCCTGATCATCCCGTTCTGGGGTGAGCTGTTCGACGTCGAGGGCGTCACCACCAAGGTCAACTACGGCCTGGACAAGGTCCGCTTCACCTCCCCGGTGACGGTGGGCTCGAAGGTCCGTATGCAGGCCACCATCGCGGAGGTGACCGAGGTCAGGGGCGGCGCCCAGATCAAGGTCAACGCCACTATCGAGATCGAAGGCCAGGAACGCCCGGCCGTCGTGGCCGAGTTCCTGGCGCGGTTCTACAAATAGGCCGCCTCCCCACGTAGGCCCGCTACTTTCTGTAGCCGGCACCACCACAGTCCTCACCAACACGGCGGTACCCCTGCGGCGCCGCCTTCCCAGGCAACCCCAAAACCCCACATTCCTCCGTCTTTAGGAACAGCCATGTCCGGACACACCACGCTCGCACCCGCGGGCACGGCCGCCAAGCGCAAGGAAGCGCGCACGGTCATCCTGTCCAGCTATCTGGGCAGCACCATCGAGTTCTACGACTTCCTGCTCTACGCCACGGCCGCAGCGGTAGCCTTCCCCAAAGTCTTCTTCGCCGGCACCGATGAATGGGTGGGTGTGGTGGCCGCGTATGCCACCTTCGCTGCCGGATACGTGGCCAGGCCGCTGGGCGGGATGATCTTTGGCCACTTCGGCGACAAGGTGGGCCGCAAGGGGATGTTGATTATCTCCATGGCGATGATGGGCATCGCGTCCACCCTCATTGGCCTGATCCCCGGTTCCAGCGTGATCGGACCTTGGGGCGCTGTCATCCTGGTGCTCCTGCGGGTCTGCCAGGGCATCGCCGTGGGCGGCGAATGGGGCGGGGCCGCGCTCATGGCGCTGGAGCACTCGGACCCCAAGCGGCGTGGCTTCGCGGCGTCGTTCGTCAATGCCGGTGCCCCTACCGGCGCCGTGCTGGGCACCCTGGTGATGGGAGCCTTCTCGGCCCTGCCGCAGGACGCTTTCCTGGCTTGGGGCTGGCGCGTGCCGTTCCTGCTGTCCTTCGTGCTCTTGATCGTGGGCATGTTCGTCCGCCTGCGAGTCTCCGAAAGCCCCATCTTCGCCGAGGCCGTGGCCAAAGAAACTGCGCAGGGCGCCAAGCGCAAGATTCCGCTGCTGGACGTGCTGCGCCGGCCCAGGGCGCTGATCATGATCATGTTCGCCGGCGCCGCCGGGTTCGGCCTGCAGGTAGTGCTGCCCACCTTCTCGGTCACCTACGCCGTCTCCAAGGGAGCACCACAGCAGGGGGTGCTCTACGCCTTCGCCGGCGCCTCGGCCATCTCCATCGTGTTCGTCCTCTTGGGCGGCCGCCTGTCTGACCGGTTCGGCCGCCGCCCGGTGATGATTGCCGGCCTGGCCCTGTTCATCGCCTACCTCTTCCCGATGTTCGGCATGCTCGGCTCCGGCAACGTGGGCATGGTCTTCCTGGCCTTCACCGTGGCGCTGATCCTGCACTCATCCCTGTACGGACCCCTGGCAGCGTTCGTCTCCGAACAGTTCGGCACAACCTCCCGCTACACCGGCGCGGCGGTGGGCTACCAACTGGCCACCCTTATCGGTGCAGGCTTCACCCCCGGCATCATTGCGGGCCTCTACAAGGATTCGGGGCAGAACATCCTCCCGGTGGTGGTGTTCCTGTCCGTCATGGCACTCGTCTCGATTGTCTTCATCGCCCTGACGCGCGAATCTAAGAACAACGACCTCACCACGGTCCGTTAGGAGAACCATTGGACAACAACGGAGTTGGTTCCTGGCTGCACCGGCGCCGCCGGAAATCAGGCGCCAAGACGGCCCTCGTGTCCGGAATCAGCACCCTGAGCTACGAAGAGCTCGCCGAACGGGCCGACCGTTTGGCCAACGCCCTCCGGGACAGGGGAGTGGCGAAGGGAGACCGGGTGGCTTACCTGGGGGAGAACCATCCTTCCTTCGTGGAGACGTTCTTCGCCTGCGGCCTCCTGGGCGCCATCTTCGTGCCGCTCAACACCCGACTCGCACCGCCGGAACTCCAGTTCCAGCTGCAGGACTCCGGTGCCAGGCTCATGGTCAACGCCGGCGCCCTTGAGGCGCAAGCCTCCGCCGCCGTGCAGGAGACTGCGGTGACCCACCGCCTCGTCATAGCGCCCGACGGCGGGACGGAACCTTCCGCAGCCGCCACGCCGTCCGCCGTCGAACGCCAAGCCGTGCCTGAAAGCTACGAGGAGGCACTGCAGGCGGCAGCGCCGGACCATCCGGACGTGCCGGTGAGCCATGACGACGCGGCGATGATCCTCTATACCTCCGGGACCACGGGCAAACCCAAGGGTGCGTTGCTGACCCATGGGAACATCACCTGGAACTGCATCAACACCATCGTGGACGTGGACGTCAACCGCAACGACGTGGCGCTGATGATCTCACCGCTGTTCCATGTGGCGTCCCTGGACATGGGCCTGCTCCCGATGCTCCTGAAGGGCGCCACCGTGGTCCTTGAAGCCAAGTTCGATCCCGCCAAGGCCCTGGAACTGATCCAGGAGCACAAGGTCACCTCCCTCAACGGGGTGCCCACCACGTTCCAGCTGCTCTGCGAGCATCCGGGCTGGGCGGCGGCGGACCTCGGCTCGCTGGACAAGCTGACCTGCGGCGGATCGGCCATTCCCCGGCGGGTCCTGGACGCGTACGAGGACCGCGGCATCGGCTTCACCAGCTGCTACGGCATGACCGAAACCGCCCCCGGCGTCACCATGCTGCCCGTGGAGCGGTCCCGGGACAAGGCCGGCTCGGCAGGACTGCCCCACTTCTTCACTGATGTCCGGATCGTTGATCCCATGGGCGGCGTGGTGGCCCAGGGGGAGGTGGGTGAGATCCAGATCTCCGGCCCCAACGTGATCAAGGAGTACTGGAACCGGCCAGAAGCCACCGCCGGCAGCTACGCTGACGATTCCTGGTTCCGCTCGGGCGACATGGGTTACCGGGACCAGGAAGGCTTCCTGTTCGTCTCGGACCGGCTCAAGGACATGATCATCTCCGGCGGGGAAAACATCTACCCGGCCGAGGTGGAAGCCGTCATCTCCGAGCACAGTGCCGTGGGCAGCGTGGCCGTGATCGGGGTCCCGGATGACAAATGGGGCGAGGTCCCGCAGGCCATCGTGACCCTGCGCGAGGGCGAATCACTGACAGCGGAGGAGCTGCGCAGCTTCCTCGACGGCCGGCTGGCGCGCTACAAGATTCCCAAGTCGCTGGTGGTGGTGGCGGACATGCCCCGCACGGCCAGCGGCAAGATCCGGAAAATGGAGCTCCGCAAACAGCTCTGACTGCCGTAGCGCCGCAGTTCAGGCCGCGTATGGTTCCGCCGTTGTTACCGTTCACGGTCATCAATTGGCGGAGCCATACCAGCCGGTGCCACCATGATTGGATGCTTGAGGCAACTAAACCCCAGAATTCCCCGGACGGGACACCCACCAACCCTGCGCTCGAAGCGGAAAGCAGGATCGCCCGCATCGCCGTGACGGTGTTCCCCATCCTGGTGGTGGCTGCAGGCATCATCGGCTTCCTGCTCCCCGGAGTCTTCAAACCCATCGCGCCCAGCGTGCCCTACCTGCTGGGCATCATCATGTTCTGCATGGGCCTGACCCTCACGCCGCCTGACTTCGCCGCCGTGGCCAAACGCCCGTGGGCCGTGGCCCTGGGAATCGTGGCGCACTACATCATCATGCCCGGCGCGGGCTGGCTGATCGCCGGGGCCCTCAACCTTGAGCCGGAGCTGGCCGTCGGCGTCATCCTGGTGGGATGCGCGCCTTCCGGAACCGCCTCCAACGTCATGGCCTTCCTGGCCAAGGGCGACGTTGCCCTGTCCGTTGCGGTGGCCTCCGTCTCCACCCTGATCGCCCCGATTGTCACCCCGCTGCTGGTCCTGTTCCTGGCCGGTTCCTACCTCCAGATCGACGCCGCCGGCATGGTGGGGGACATCGTCAAGACCGTGCTGCTGCCGGTGATCGCCGGCCTCCTTGCCCGGTTGTTCCTCAAGAAGCTCGTCGCGAAGGTGCTGCCGGCACTGCCGTGGGCGTCCGCCGTCGTAATCTCCCTGATCGTGGCCATC
The DNA here is from genome assembly GCF_006715285.1 of Arthrobacter sp. SLBN-83. Classification (NCBI taxonomy): domain Bacteria; kingdom Bacillati; phylum Actinomycetota; class Actinomycetes; order Micrococcales; family Micrococcaceae; genus Arthrobacter; species Arthrobacter sp. SLBN-83. The sequence goes on along the minus strand of NZ_VFMX01000001.1, from coordinate 1,025,551 downwards.
GTGGTGGCCGGCAGCGCCAGCAAGATCATCAGCGCCGGGGCCATCGTGTTCCTCGCTGTGGTGCTGCACAACGGCTTCGGACTGGGGCTGGGCTACCTGGCCGGCAAGCTGGGCCGCCTGGACGACAAGGCCCGCCGCGCCCTCGCCTTCGAGGTGGGCATGCAGAACTCCGGCCTGGCCGCCACCCTGGCTACGGCCCACTTCACCCCGCTGGCAGCGCTTCCGTCCGCCGTCTTCTCGCTGTGGCACAACGTTTCCGGTGCCATCGTGGCTGCCTGGCTGGCCCGGCGTCCGCTGCAGGACAAGCCGGCCGATGCGCCGTCGCCGGCCAAGCGGGCCTGACCAGCACCGCCTCTCCCCGGCGGCACAAAAACCCCTGTTACCAGCGGCCCCTCCTGGGTACAGGAACCGGTAGGGACAACGTCGTTTCGACGCTGCCCGCCGGTTCCGGACAGGAGATGGACAGATGACTCGGATTGACCGAATAGCTGAACCATGGGGGACAAGGACGCCGTACGGCAGCGGCGGTGATTGGCCGGTCAGGGTGGACACGCACCTGGCCGAGGGGGTGGCCCCGGAGGATGTGGACCGGTGGGTCCAGACGGCGTCGCTCCTCCACTCAAATGGCGACGCCATGGATATCGCCGTCAAGGACAACCGGATCGTCGGGGTGCGCGGGCGCGCCGTGGACCGGGTCAACCACGGCCGGCTGGGCCCGAAGGACCTGTACGGGTGGCAGGCGAACGCATCGCCGGACCGGCTGACCAAACCCCTCATCCGCGAGGGCGGCAAACTGGTGGAGACGGACTGGGACACGGCCATGCAGCGCATCGTGGACCGCTCCAAGGCGTTGCTCGCGGAGCAGGGACCCAGTGCCCTGGGCTTCTACACCACCGGGCAGCTTTTTTCGGAGGAGTACTACACCCTGGGCGCGATTGCGCACGGCGGGATCGGCACCAACCACGTGGACGGCAACACCAGGCTCTGCACGGCCACCGCCGGTGAGGCTCTGAAGGAATCGTTCGGCTGCGACGGGCAACCCGGCTCCTACACCGACGTTGACCACGCGGACGTCATCGCCCTCTACGGGCACAACGTGGCGGAGACCCAGACCGTCCTGTGGACCAGGATGCTGGACCGCCTCGCCGGACCCAACCCGCCCAAGATCATCTGCGTGGACCCCCGCATGACACCCGTGGCCAGGGCCGCCACGCTGCACCTGGCCCCAAGGCCCGGCACCAACGTGGCCCTGATGAACGGCATCCTGCACGAGATCATCTCCAACGGCTGGGTGGACCAGGAGTACATCCAGGCGCACACGGTGGGGTTCTCCGAGCTCGAAAAAGAGGTCAAGAACTACCCGCCGGCCCTCGTTGCGGAAATCTGCGGTGTCCCGGCGGAGCAGATCACCGAGGCGGCCAGCATCATCGGCCACGCCGAGCGGCTGCTCTCCACGGTGCTGCAGGGCTTCTACCAGTCCAACCAGGCCACGGCCGCCGCCGTCCAGGTCAACAACGTCAACATCATCCGCGGCATGCTGGGCAAACCCGGGTGCGGCATCCTGCAAATGAACGGCCAGCCCACGGCGGAGAACACCCGGGAATGCGGGGCCGACGGCGACCTGGCCGCCTTCCGGAACTGGTCCAACGATGCGCACATCAAGGACCTCGCACGCGTCTGGAACATCGACCCCATGTCCATCCCGCACTACTCTCCGCCCACGCACGTCATGCAGATGATGCGGTACGCCGAGGACGGCTCCATCCGGATGCTGTGGGTCAGCGGCACCAACCCGGCGGTCTCGCTGCCCGAGCTGGCGCGTATCCGCGGCATCCTGCAGCAGGAGCGGCTGTTCCTGGTGGTGCAGGACATCTTCCTGTCCGAGACCGCCCAGCTCGCGGACGTGGTGCTCCCCGCAGCCACGTGGGGTGAGAAGACGGGAACCTTCACCAACGTGGACCGCACCGTCCACCTTTCGGAGAAGGCCGTGGACCCGCCCGGGGAGGCCCGGCCCGACCTGGACATCTTCATCGACTACGCCCACCGAATGGGCCTGCAGGACAAGGACGGGCAGCCGCTGATCAAATGGCACGATCCCGAGTCCGCGTTTGAGGCCTGGAAGGAATGCACCCGCGGGCGGCCCTGCGACTACACGGGCATCACCTATGAAAAGCTGCGCGGCGGCTCGGGCATCCAGTGGCCGTGCAACGAGGAGAACCCGGACGGCACGGAGCGGATCTATGCCGACGGGAAGTTCTGGGCGCACCCGGAGTACTGCGAAACCTACGGCCGCGACCTCATCACCGGCGCGCCCGTAGACCCGTCCGAGTACAAGGCCCTCAATCCGGAGGGCAAAGCCATCATTAAGGCCGCCGAGTACATGCCGCCGCACGAGCTGCCCAGCCAGGATTTTCCGCTCCAGCTCATCACCGGCCGCACGCTCTACCAGTTCCACACCCGCACCAAGACGGGCAGGGCGCCGGAGCTGCAGGCAGCCGCGCCTGATGTTTGGGTTGAGTTGTCAGCGGACGACGCCGGCGCTTACGGGATTGCCGAGGGCGACCTTGCGGAGGTGGAGACACCCCGCGGTTCCGTCCGTGCCAAGGTGCGGATCAGCGGCATCCGGAGCGGGGTGCTGTTCCTGCCCTTCCATTACGGCTATTGGGACACCGACGGCGGCCATCAGCCGGACGGGGCAGGGCGGGCCGCGAACGAGCTGACCATTACCGACTGGGATGCCGCGTCCAAGCAGCCTATTTTCAAGACGGCCGCGGCGCGCATCACCAGGGTTTCCGCCGGCGAGGGTCCGTCATTGGCGCCCACCACCACAGCCTCGGCTCCGGTGGGCGGCTTTCCCGAAGGGGCCGCGACGAAGGGCATTCCGTCCGCGATGGCCGACGAGGCTCCGGAGATGGCAGGAGGAGCACGATGAAATTCGGGCTTGTACTTGAGGAAATGCACCGCTCCGAAAACGACCTGGCGCACCACCTGCTGACCATCTCGGAGCGGCACAAGGTGGACCACGAGATCTACCACCTGGCCCGGGACCTTGCGCGCTGGTCCCAGCAGCATGTGCGGGACATCGCGGCCATGGGCAAGAACTACGGCCTGGACCTGGATCCTGAACCGCGCGGCGAAATGGGACTGATGGAAACCATTCGCGAAAAGGGCAGCGAGATGGTGGGCCGGCGCCCCGAAACCGGCATGCTGCTGCTGCGTGATCTGCGGGAGCTCTACCTGAAGGCCTGCGGGGTGTCGGCGGACTGGGAACTGCTGGCCCAGGCAGCCCAAGGGAAGAAGGACAAGGACCTCCTCGCCTTGGCCGAGAAGTGCCACCCCCAGACCATCCGCCAGATGAAGTGGGCCAACGGCAAGCTGAAGGAATCCGCCACGCAGGTCCTGGTCAGCTAGCAAACTCCAAGCGGGAAGATCGCGCCGGCCGCGGGTGGGAATTCCAATAGTTGAACCCCTCCGTGGCCGGTCTTCGTCCCCCTGCTAGCCCTCACATTCCTTGCAGTACTTCTTGCCGTCCTTCTCCCGCGCCAACTGGCTGCGGTGGTGGACCAGGAAGCAGGACATACAGGTGAATTCGTCTGCCTGCACCGGGACCACCTGGATGAGGAGTTCCTCGTTGGAGAGGTCTGCGCCGGGCAGCTCAAAGCTGTCCGCGAGGTCCGTTTCGTCCATGTCGGGAGCAGCTTCCCGGCGGCCGGACTTATCGGACTTCAGCTCCTCCAGGGCGACGTTCGGCTCTTCCTCGGGAGTCACCCGCGGAGCGTCGTAGTCAACTGACATGTGGTGTGTTCTCCTGTCAGGATTCGGTGCCCAGATTGTTCTGAACAGATCGACAACGCAGGACGCAGGCAACTAATTCCCGTGGCTTCGGCCGGATTTCCGTGAGGATTTTCCAAGCACTTCCGACGTCGGGTCGCCAGCCTGGCGCAGGGCCAGCGCGGCCTGGACCATTGCGGCATGGGTGAGGGCCTGGGGATAGTTGCCAAGGAAGGCGCCGGTGGCCGGGTCCAGCTCCTCGCTGAAGAGCCCCAGCGGGGAGGCCAGGTCCAGCAGCGCGCGGAACGTCTTCTCCGCTTCTTCCCTCCTGCCGGTCAGGGCCAGCGCCTGGACCAGCCAGAATGAACAGGGCAGGAAGGCGCCCTCGCCGCCCTCCAGTCCATCCTGCCCGGGCGGGTACCTGTAGAGAAGGGGACCGCCGGCACCCAGCTGGTCCCGGATCGCGTCAACGGTCCGGCGGACTGCCTCGGCGCGTGGCTCCTCAAGTCCAACCAGCGGAAGGACCAGCAGGGCGGCGTCCAGGTCCGCCGATCCATAAGTGCGGGTGTAGATACCCCGGACCGGATCGAAGCCCCGGCTTCGGATATCCGCCCCGAGCCGGTCGCGGGAGGACTCCCACCGGCGCCGCTGCCTCGCTGCCAGGCGATGGGTGGCACCAATGCGCAGGGCCCGGTCCAGCGCGAGCCAGGCCATGAGCTTGGAATGGACATGATGGGCAGCGTCATCGCGGATTTCCCAAATCCCGGCGTCGGGGGCGGACCAGGATCCTGCCACCAGGTCCGCGAACCCGCGCATGGCACGCCACGTCTCCGAGTACAGCCGGTGGCCACCCTGCACCAGCACCCAGGCAGCGTCCAGCACCCAGCCGTAACCGTCGAGTTGGTGCTGCCCGGCTGCACCGTTGCCGGTCCGCACCGGTGTGCTCCCGGAATAGCCCGGCCAGCCCCGCAATTCGCGCTCGCGGGGAACGGCCCGGCCGGACAGCGTCAGCAGTGCGGGAAGCCGTGGCCGCTGCAGCCGGCTGGCGTGCAGCAGCCACCCAAAAAAGCCAAGGGCCACGTCCGCCTTGCCCACCTGCAGGAACGCGGCCACACCAATACTCGCGTCCCGCGGCCACGCGAACCGGTAGTCCCAGTTCCGGATCCCGCCCGGATTTTCCGGCAGGGAGGTGGTGGGCGCCGCGACCGGAGCGCCCGACGGTGAGTAGGTGAGGAGCCGCAGCGTCAGCAGGCTCCGCAGTACCTGTTCGCGGAACGGGAGACCGGCGTCCACTTCCTCCGCCCAGGCTTCCCATTGCCGTTCGTCATCGAGCAGCAGTTGCCAGGCGGCTTCCGGGTCCACGTGGATCAGGGGCTCGCCGTAGGCGACGGCCAGGACAAGCGTCACCGGGTGCCCGGGATGCACCACGAGTTCCTGTTCGTCGCCATCCGGGAGCGGGCAGCCTTCGCTGGAGCCCAGCGACACGGCCAACGGTCCCCATTCGCCCACCAGGTCCCGCGCCCGCCGGCTGATCCGCGGCATGCGGTGCGTTTCGCCCAAGCGCGGAGCAAAGCGGACGACGGCGGCTACCGGGCTTGAGTGCGCCGTGAGCCGCCGGACCAGGAGCGTGGTGGGCAAGAGCGCGCCGGATACCTCAGCCACCATCGCTTCGGTCAACGTCAACACGCCTCTGCCCGAGGACCAGCTTGTTTCAAGCGTTGCGGTGTGCCCGCGGTAGCGGCGGTTCAGCAGGCGCGCCGGCCCGGCCGGTCCGGCAACAAACTGGCCCGCTTCCCAGCCGCCCAGCAGGGCGCCGAAGATTGGCTCGCCGTCGAACGCAGGCGCACACATCCAATCCACAGATCCGGCAGACGATACCAGGGCCGCTGTCCGGGTATCACCGACCATCCCGTAGTCGGCAATGGCGGACGGCTGCCAGCGTGCGGCGGGGGAGGGGCCGACGCCGGCCTGCGGCTTTGGCCGCTCTGTTGCGGTCGTGCGGCGCTTCCGCCCGGATACAAGGCTCATGGCGCTCACTTCACAGAGCCCTTAGCAGGAGTCCCAGGACGGCCCCGTACGCTACATGCGCCACGATGGCCACGGCCGGGGTCTGGATGCCATAGTTCAGACCGAGCAGTCCCGGCGGCTCGAGCACGGCGGTGGTGGACAGGCCTGCGCGGGTGGAGGCCATCCTGGGGTGCACGCCGGGCAGCAGCGGAAGGATGACCGTAAGCACCACCGCCACGTGCAGCAGGCCCAGCAGTGCGCCGGTCCACCAGGCAGCCCTGCCAAGGAGGGCGAACGCTCCGGCGTAGCCGAGGGCAAACACCTGGCCCGCACCAAGGTGGATGAAGAAGCCGGCAACACGGGCACGGTCCGGATCGGGCGTCACCAGGGTGCCAAGCACCAGCGGCAGGTCCAGCCGCGTCAGGCCGGCCATTTGGGCGGCAATCATGATGATCGTCAGGACTGCGGTGGCCAGGAGCCCGAAAAGTCCCCATCCCTGCCAGTCCATCTCATGCCGCCCAACTGGCGGGAAGCAGGGCCAAGGTTCCATTCAAGGGGTAGTTGGAATGCAGCATCGGGACCTCGTTCTAAAACTGAATATCTTGAATTTAGAACTCCTGCCCATGAGTGTCAAGGACCCTGCGGTGATGGCGTTCCCGGCTCGAAGGTAAAGTAGGTAGACTGGTCTACCTACTGCTAGCTCAAGGAGTACCCATGCCTGCTGCCGGTACGGCGGGAACCGCCTCGACTCAAGCCCGACCGCCCGCCCGCGAGCTGCTGCTGGAGGCGGCTGCGCGCCTCTTCTACGCAAACGGCGTCGCCGCCACCGGAATCGATGCCATCACCACCGAAGCGGGCGTGGCCAGGAAGAGCCTCTACAACAACTTCAGCTCCAAGGCAGACCTAGTGGCGGCTTATCTCGAAGCCCGGCACGAAGAATGGCTTGGGCTTTACCGTAAGAGGCTGGAAACGGCCGGCACTGCGCGTGAACAGGTCCTGGCGGTCTTCGATGCCTACCTGGACCACGCCAACTTCGCGTACCAGCACGGGTTCCGGGGCTGCGGACTCCTCAACGCTGCGGCGGAGCTGCCCGCCGGGGATCCAGGCAGGGCCGCGGTGCGCCGCCACAAGGAGGAGGTGCAGGAACTCCTCGCGGAACATCTGGGTACCCTGCTGCCCGGGCAGAAGGAACGGGCGCCGGGAATCGCTGCGCATCTGGCATTCCTGCTCGAAGGCGCCATGGCCAGGGCCGGCCTGGAAGGTACGGACGTACCGCTGCAGGAGGCACGGCTCATCGCCGGGCAGCTGCTGGACGCCCTGTGAGCAGCGTGCGAAATTATCCGAAGGCCCAACTCCGGGGTGCCTTGGCGGTGGTGGCCGCATCGATCCTCTGGGGCACCACCGGAACCGCCGCCACCTTCGCCCCCGGCGTGAACCCGCTGGCTATCGGCGCGGTGGCGATGGGCTTCGGCGGACTGCTGCAGAGCCTGTACGCTGCACGGCACATCAGGATCCAGTCCGGCAGCCTGCTTGAGCGGTGGCGGTTGGTTTCGCTGGGCGCCGTGGCGGTGGCCGTCTACCCCTTGGCGTTCTACAGCTCCATGCACCTGGCCGGGGTGGCGGTGGGAACCGTTGTCTCCATTGGCTCGGCCCCGGTGGCGGCGGCCCTTATTGAACGTTTCGAGGACCGGAGACCCTTGAGCCGGCAATGGATTACGGGGGCCCTGCTTGGAGTGGGCGGAGCCGCCTTGCTGTCGCTTTCCGGACACGAGCCCGCTGCCGCAGGTCCAGGCGCCGATCCATGGACCCCGACGGCGGGGATCCTCCTGGGGCTGCTGGCCGGAACCACCTATGCACTGTATTCCTGGGCAGCGCACCGGCTGACGGGCCAGGGGCTCACCGCCAGGGCCGCCATGGGGGCGGTCTTCGGTCTGGGCGGGCTCCTCCTGATGCCGGTCCTCACGCTGACCGGCGCTGCGCTGCTGGAGTCCTGGCGCAGCGTCGGCGTGGGCGCCTACATGGCCGCAGTCCCGATGTTCGCCGGGTATCTCCTGTTCGGTTGGGGTCTGGCCCGGGTCGGGGCGAGCACGGCCACCAGCATTTCCCTGCTCGAGACGGTCGTGGCTGCCGTCCTGGCGGTGCTTGTGGTGGGCGAACGGCTTCCGGCACTTGGCTGGCTAGGCGCCGCCGTCGTACTGGCCAGCCTGTTCATCCTTACGCCGCGGCCGAAAAGGCCCTGCCCGGCACCGGCGGGCGCTCCGTCAACGCTCTAGCCGGTGGGCTGGCGTCCGGCGCTGCGGGCCAGCACAGTGGGGCCCAGCAGCAGGCAGGCGCCCAGCCTCAGCAGCAGAATTCCCAGCACCACCGCTCCGGGTGCCGGTAGCCCTGCCCCGGCAAGGATGAGCACGACGCCGATCAGGGCCGCTGCCATTCCCGGGAGCAGGCCTGAGGGGAAACGGCGCGCGGGATAACCGGACAACAGTTCCATGGCCAGGTGGGGATCATCCGCGATCAGTCCCAGTTCCAGCTCCTTGAGCAGGCGTCGCTCCTCATCGGACATTGGCATGGTGGGCCCCTGCTTCCCTGGGAGGCGGTATCGCTATCGACCGTAGGAGCGTTCTACCGGTTAGTCAATAGCGACGGCGCTCCTATGGCCGGGCCGCCGCGCCGGTGTCACCCGGCCACGTCATAGCGCAGTTCATGGCCCAGTACCCGCACGCCCTTGGTGGGAACGTGCGGCACCGCCTTGCCGGGCGGCATCAGGTGCTCAACGGGCTGGCCGGCCAGCAGGAGGCAGTGGTCGGAGATGAGACGGCGGTGGCAGCGCCACCACAGGGTTTCGCTGCACATGATCGCGGTCCGCACTGCCTGGGAGCCGGCAACGAGTTCGGCTGCGGCGGCCAGGAAGTCCCCCGTGCGCATATAGCCTGCATACGCGCGGAACGACTCATTGCGGAGGGCCGTGTCAGGGGAATCCGGGGGCAGCTTCCGGAACCCGCCCAGCCGTTTCTCCCACCGGTAACCGATGCCCGCGTCGGGCAGCCACTCCGCCATCAGGTCCTTGCCGAAGTGCGGATGCTTGCGGCTGCCCGGCCCAATCCGCACATCCACCAGCGACGTCACCCCCGCGCTCCTCAGCAGCGCCGTGAAGTCCGCCTGGGAGGAGGTGCCGTGACCTACCGTGAACAGCGTTTCCATCCCGGCCATCATAGGCAGGGGGTGGGGGTGGGCTTAGGTCAGGTACGACGGCGGCGTGCGGCTTCCAAGGTTTTCCCCACCTTGGATACGGTCCCGGAAAGCCGGCTACCGCCGTCGTAATTCCGCAAACTCGATGGACGGAACAATGGCGCCCGCGTCCCGCTCCACGAAGTTGGTGCCGGGCGGCACCAGGTCGTCGATGGCGTCAAGGACGGACTCGCCCAGCCGGACGTCCGCGGCGCGGAGATAGGCGGAAAGGTGTTCCTCGCTGCGCGGGCCGATGATCACGCTGCTGATGGCGGGGTGGGTCAGGGCAAAGCCCACGGCCAGGTCCACCAGGGACAGTTCCAGTTTGTCCGCCAGGCGGGCCAACGAGTCCGCGGCAAGCAGTTTCCGCTCGCTGGAGGGCCCGGAGATGTCGTACCGGCCCGGCAGCGTGTGCACCCTGGTGGGCGGCTTGCCCGATTCCAGGACGAAGCTGCCGGACAACCAGCCACCTGCCAGCGGGCCGTAAGCAAGAACCCCCAGCCCGTACTGCTGGGCAATGGGCAGGACGTCCCGCTCGTTGCCGCGGACCAGCATGGAATACGGAACCTGGTTGCCCAGCGGCGGGATCAGGTGGTTGGTGGTGGCCAGCCACTGGGCCTCGACAAGCTGTGCGGGCGTGAACACCGAGGTGCCGTAGTAGAGGATCTTGCCTTGGCGAATCAGGTCGTTGAGAGTGGTGATGGTTTCCAGGACGTCGGTGTTGTAGTCCGGCCGGTGTGCCTGGTAGAGGTCGATCCGGTCTGTCTGGAGCCGCCGCAGGCTCCCCTCCACGGCCTGGGTGATCCAGCGCCGGGAGTTGCCCGAGTGCGCCGGATTGGGGCTCATCTGGCCATGGAACTTGGTGGCCAGGAAGACATCGTCCCGGCGGCCGCGGAGCGCCCGGCCCACCACCTGCTCGGACTCGCCCTGCGAGTAGACGTCCGCTGTGTCGATCGCGGTGATGCCGGCATCCAGGGCGGCATGGATGATGCGGATGCTCTCCTCCGCGCCGGTGGGGGCGCCCTGGGAGCCGGTTCCCTCGCCGAAGTTCATGGTGCCAAGGGTGAGGGGACTGATAGGAGTGCCCGACCTGCCGAACACCCGCAGTTCGCTGAGGCTCATCCGTGGTCTCCTCCATTTGGTTGCCATGCCTTGGGTCGTCACGAGGCTACACAGATTCAGCAGGCCGCCGCAGAATCCAGCCTTAGTCCTTCGCTTTTCGTCGCAGGGAGTAACGCGGGCAGCGGGAATGACGTTTTATGGCGCGCAACCGGTGGGAAGAGCGCCTATATTGAGGCATGAGCACCCCTGGAACTGGCGATGAGTTCGTCCAACTGCACGACCTCATCATTGGCAGCAGCAACGTGGCCGACTTCCTGACCGAGCTCTCGACCGTTGCCGCTGCCACGCTCAGCGATGCCGCCGGTGTGTTCATCGAGTGCGGGGTGACGCTCCGCCGCCGCAAACGCACTGCCACCATTGCCGGCAGCAGTGAACGCGCAGCCGTGCTGGACAAGCTGGAGCAGGCGCTGGGGAACGGTCCCTGCATCGCGTCACTGGACGCCATGAAGCCGATGGTCCTGTCCGACGTCCACACCGATACGCGCTGGCCCGCTTACCAGGAGGTGCTGGCCCAGAACGGCTGCCGCAGCGCGCTGGGCGTTCCGCTCGCCCTCGATGAACACCAGGCGGCCGCCCTGAACTTCTTCGCAGCGGAGCCCGATGTGTTCACCCCCGGTGTCGTCCACCGGGCTGAAGGGTTCGCGGACCTGGCCGGCCGGGCACTGCGGTTGGCGCTGCGGATCGCGGACGCCCAGAACCTGGCCGATGACCTCAAGGCCGCCATGGCAAGCCGCACCACCATCGACATGGCGTGCGGGGTGATCATGGCGCAGAACCGGTGTTCCCAGGAGGAGGCCATGGCCCTGCTCACCAAAGCGTCCAGCCACCGGAACCAGAAGCTGCGGGACCTGGCCGGTGAAATCATTGGCCGCGTGAGCGACGGCGCTGTGAGTACGCACTTCGATCCGTAAAACCGTGCACCTGTCCCGACCCGCCTGTGTACCTTCCGGGTTTCGCCTCTGAGCTGCCCTGCAATAATCTGAACCAACGGTTGTGCATGGGGTGTCACTGCCCGGGTACAACAACAGCAGCACTGTAAGTTCCGGGACCATCACAGACGAGGCGGACACCCATGACGGCTTCAGACCAGCAGCACGCACCACGGCCAGCTATGCCCGCTGACCCTCCCGCCGCTGCCCCTGAACCCGTGGATCCGCACCTGCTGCAGCAACTGGCTGACGCCCACGGCGTCGGTACGTCCTTCCAAGGGTGGGATGGGCTTCCCCACTCCGTTGCAGAATCGACGTTGATCAAGGTGCTCGCCGCCCTGGGCGTTGACGCCCACACCAACCGGCACATCGAGGCTGCCCTGGCCGAGGCGGATCTTGCGCCCTGGCGGCGGATGCTGCCGCCCGCCGTCGTCATCAAACAGGGCGAACCCGCGCAGGTTCCGGTTCACGTCCGGGACGGGGCAACTACCCGCCTGACCATCACCCTTGAAGGGGGCGCAGGGTCCCGGGAGGCCCTCCAGCAGGACGTTTGGGTCCAGCCCCGCGAGGTCGACGGCGTTTCCATCGGACGTGCCACGTTCTCCCTTCCCGAGGACCTGCCGTTGGGCTGGCACACCCTGCACGCGGAGTCGGAGGATGCCACTTCCACCGCAACCCTGGTGGTGACGCCCGCGCGGCTGGCCACTGCCAAGCCGCTGGAGGAGCGCCGCGGCTGGGGCCTGGCCACGCAGTTGTATTCCGTCCGCTCAAAACGGTCTTGGGGCATCGGTGACTTTGCCGACCTCGCAGACCTGGCCGCGATCAGCGGGGCGCGCGGCGCCGACTACGTACTGGTCAACCCGCTCCATGCGGCGGAGCCGGTTCCGCCCATCCAGCCCTCGCCCTACTCGCCGTCCACCCGCAGGTTCTTCAACCCGCTGTACATCCGCATCGAAGCCATTCCTGAGCTGGCATACCTGCGGCCGCGGAAACGTGCGGCGCTGGAAAAGCTCCACGAGGAAGTGGCAGGGCTGAACAAGGAAGGTGCCCGGCTGGACCGGGATGCCGTGTACGCGGCGAAGCTGCAGGCGCTGGAGATGCTCTACCACACGCGCCGATCACCTGCCCGGCAGGCCGCCTTCGATGAGTTCTGCCGCCTGTCCGGCAAGGGGCTGGAGGATTTTGCGCTCTGGTCCGCTATCCGTGAGGATCTTGCGCCGGGCGACCCGCTCTGGAAGGACCCGGCGTACGCCATCGGCACACCGGAGGCGGAGGCGCTCCGGGAGAAGCTTGCGGACCGCATCGGGTTCCACCGCTGGCTGCAGTGGATCTGCGATGAGCAGTTGGAGAACGCCCAGCGCACCGCGCTGAGATCCGGAATGCGCCTCGGCGTGGTGCACGACCTCGCCGTCGGCGTGGACCACAGCAGCGCCGATGCCTGGACGCTGCGCGGCGTGCTGGCCCCGAACACCAGCGTGGGCGCCCCGCCGGACATGTACAACCAGCAGGGCCAGGACTGGGGCCAGCCGCCGTGGCACCCCACGCGGCTGGCGGAGGCCGGCTACCAGCCGTTCCGCAACATGCTGGCCAACGTGCTGCGGCACGCCGGCGGCATCCGAGTGGACCACATCCTGGGCCTGTTCCGGCTGTGGTGGATCCCCATGGGGAATGCTCCGGGGGACGGGGCCTATGTCCGCTATGACCACGAGGCCCTGATCGGAATCCTCGCGCTGGAGGCGCACCGGGCCGGCGCGGTGGTGATCGGCGAGGACTTGGGCACCTTCGAACCGTGGGTTCGTGATTACCTTGCGGCCCGCGGCATCCTGGGCACGTCCATCCTGTGGTTTGAGTACGACGGCGATTCACCCCTTGCGCCGGAAAAGTACCGTACGCAGGCACTCGCCAGCGTGAACACCCACGACCTCCCGCCCACGGCCGGCTACCTTGCCGGGGACCACGTGGGGCTGCGGAGCAGGCTGGGGCTGCTGGAACGCTCCGAATCCGAAGAACGGGCGGAGCACAATGCTTCGCTGGAGAAGATGTTCGCCCTGCTGCGGGAGCGCGGTTACCTTTCCGAGGGCGCTCCCGGGAGTGCGTCCGGGCAGGCAACCGAGGAACACACCATCGAGGCGCTGCACCTCCTGCTCGCCCAGGCACCATCGGTGCTCCTCGGGGTGGCCCTGGTCGACGCGGTGGGGGAGCGGCGCGTCCAGAACCAACCCGGCACCACGGAGGAGCTGTACCCCAACTGGCAGGTTCCGCTCGGCGGCCCGGACGGAAGGCCGGTCTACCTGGATGACCTTCCCGGCAACAAACGGTTCAATTCCCTGCTCGCGGCGGTGGAGGGAGCAATGCACCGCCAATAATTGGCACCGCTCCTAACCGGACATGAAAAAACCGTGGCCCCGCCGCTCCTGGAAGCGGCGGGGCCACGGGTTTTGTTTCCGGGGCTAACCCTGGCCCGCGGTGATTACGTGCGTGAAGTGGTCGTACCTGAAGGTGACCGGGCCGCCGTCGTGCTCAAAGACGATGTTGGCGCCCGGGGATGCCCCGCCGGCCCCGTAGCTTACATCCCACGACTTGTTCAGCGCGGCCTTGAACTCGTAGCTTCCAGCCGGAAGGTCAGGCACCGTCAGCTTCCACACCAGGTCCGCAGGGTCCAGCACCAGCTGCGCCTGGGCGCAGGACGGCTCCCAGTCCGAGGCGCAGCCCAGCTCGCTGTCCATGCTTCCCGCTGCCGCCACCGCGCCCGGTTGCTCCGACGCATACACAGCGCTGAGCACGTGCGTGCTGTTGTCGTAGCGGAAGGTGACCCGCCCGCCTGGATGATCCAGCACGATGTTCTGGCCGTTGAGCTGGCCATCCGCGCCGTAGTTCTCGTCCCAGCCGCCGTTGAGCGCCGCCTTGTACTCATACTTCCCGGCCGGCAGGTCAACGGTCAGCCGCCAGATCCGGTCCGCCGGGTCCAACACCATCTTCGCCTGCGCGCAGGCCGGGTCCCATTGGGCGCTGCACCCCATTGCTTGGTTGAGCGAGCCGGCAACAGTCACTGAGTCAGGCTGTGGCGCCTGGCCTACCGTGACGGTCCTGGTTTCGCTGGTGACGCTGAAGCCGGCACCCGTCATGGCAGCCCGGTATTGGACTTTGGTGCCGTCGGCGAGCCCCGATACGTCATCGGTTGCCGTGTACACGGGCGACGACGAGTCGCTGCCCACTGCCGTCCAGTCCCCGCCGTTGACGCTGCGCTCGAAGGACACCACGTGGCTGGCCTTCTCCGGATCGGCGGTGGCGCTCAGCTCCACCTTGCCTTCCACGCTGCTGCCCTCGGCAGGCTTCTGCAGGGTCAGGACGGGCGCCGGGACACTTGCCGATCGGCTCTGGCTGGTGGCAGTGTGCCCGCCGTTGTCCAGCACGGTGGCGCGGTACTCCAGCGGGGCGCCTGCGTCCAGCGCCGCCACGTCGTGGAACACCTGGTACGGCGCGGTGTCGTCGGTGCCGATCTGCTGCCACTGTCCGCCTGCCGTCCTTGCTTCAAAGGTGACCTCGTAGAACGAAGTACCGTCGACGTCGGCCGTCACGTTGATGCGTCCGTTGTCACCCTGGGCGGCGGCTGGCTGCTGAAGGGCGACGGCGGGGGCTGCCTTGGAGTGCGGAATCCGGCCGGAGGATTCGTAGACGACGGCGGAGAGCGGCGGTACGGTGACCGTCAGTTTGGCGTCGTCTGAAGTTTTCACTTCGTCTGCGCCCTGGCCATAGATGCGGGTGTAGCTGCGCTTGGCGATGTAGGTGGGGACCTGGGCCGTCTGCGGCTGCGCGCTGTTGTTCAGGGCCACCACGTATTCACGCTGGTCCTGCGCGTCGGTGCGCGAAAAGGCGTAGATGCCGGGCCCGTCGGAGGCGTAGCGGTGCTGGTGGGCGCCGTTCCGCAGTGCAGGGTGCTCCTTGGTGAGGGCAGCCAGTTCCCTGATCTTGGCGTAGAGCGGGTGGTCCGGGTTGAAGTTGTCGGTGGCGTGGGTGGCGTCCGTGCCCAGCAGGTCGTCGTCAAGGTAGTCCGGCACCTTGCTGGCGAAGAGGGTCTGACGCGCATCCTGGTCACCGCCCGGGCCGGTGAAGCCCTGTTCATCGCCGTAGTAGACCACCGGATTGCCGCGCGAGAAGTACATCAACTCGTGGGCCAGTTCGTCCCGGGCCACCTTCTCGGCGTCGGTAGCGGCAGGGTTGTCCTGCGCGATGAAGCTGCCGATGCGGCCCATGTCGTGGTTGCCCAGGAAGGTGGGCAGCTCGTAGACGTTGGAGTCGGCGTCGGTGTACCAGTCATCCCCGGCGAAGAAGGCCTGCAGCGCCTTGGCGTCCTGGCTCTTGGAGGCGAAGTTGCGGGCGGCGTCCTGGAAGGGGAAGTCCAGGACGGCCTGCATCTTGTTGCGGGTGGTGAACTGGGAGGTGAAGCTCTTGCTGGTGTCGAAGACCTCGCCGAACATGAAGAACTCGTCCTTGCCGTGTTCCTTGGCGTAGCTGAGGACGTTGGGGCCGAATTCCTGCCAGAACTCGTTGTTGACGTGCTTCATGGTGTCGATGCGGAAGCCGTCCACGCCGAAGTCGCCGATCCAGGACTTGTAGATGTCCTCCATGCCGTGGACCACTTTGGGGTTCTCGGTGAAGAGATCGTCCAGGCCGTAGAAGTCCCCGTACATGGAGTCCTCACCCGTGAAGGTGGTGTCGCCGCGGTTGTGGTAGAGCGTGGGGTCGTTCAGCCAGGCCGGAACCTTGAGGTTTTCTTCTCCCGGGGCAAGGACTGGCTTGTAGGGGAAGGAGGTGTTCGCGTCCAGCTTTGGGAAGGTTCCGGTACCTGCGTAGTCACGGTCGTCGAATGCTTCGCCGGAGGCCGTCTTATAGGGGACTGCGTCCTTGGACACGTAGCCCTTGCGGTCGCCTTCCTGGTAACCGATGACGTCCGCGGTGTGGTTGGTGATGATGTCGAAGTACACTTTCATGCCGCGGGCATGGGCCTCGTCAATGAGACCCTTGAGCTCGTCATTGGTGCCAAGGTGCGGATCGATCTGAGTGAAGTCGGTAACCCAGTAGCCGTGGTAGCCGGCCGATTTGTCCTCAGGCTGGACGGCCTTGTTCTTGAAGCTGGGTGTGAGCCAGATGGACGTGGTGCCCAGCCCCTGGATGTAGTCGATCTTGCTGCGCAGGCCGGCCAGGTCGCCGCCGTTGTAGAAGCCTTTTTTCGTCGGATCGAAACCGGACACCATGGGGTCGGGGCCAAGCCCGCCCTGGTCGTTGGCGGTGCTGCCGTTGCTGAACCTGTCCGCCATGACGAAGTAGAAGTTCTCGTCAGTAACCGCCCCGCGGAGTGAGTGTAGGGCGGACCCGGACCCGTTGCCTTTTGTACCGGTGCTGGTGCCGTTGGAACCAGGGCTGTTGGGGCCAGGGTTGTTCGGACCCGGCGCGGCATGGGCCGGGAGGACTGCAGCGGAGAGGGCGACGGCGGCCGCCAGGAGGCCGGCTGCCGATCGGACGGCGGTGGTGCGGCCGACGGTTCGGCGGC
Organism: Arthrobacter sp. SLBN-83; assembly: GCF_006715285.1. Lineage (NCBI taxonomy): Bacteria > Bacillati > Actinomycetota > Actinomycetes > Micrococcales > Micrococcaceae > Arthrobacter > Arthrobacter sp. SLBN-83. Next base: position 1,008,946 of record NZ_VFMX01000001.1, on the reverse strand, counting down.
CGGGGGCGGGTTGTGTTCCTGCGGGCTTTGCCGGCAGTGGGGCGCGTGGGGGCGCGCCGGGAGGGGTGCGGAATAACAAGTGTGAGACCTTCCTGGGAAGCAGCGCTGCTATACAGGCTTGCCGTTGACATGGGGATGCGGCAGGAGGGTTCGGAGGACAGCATGCTGTTCTGTGAACCGAGTCACAACTGTAAGCGCTTGCACTGGATTACTCCAGTGTTTAGGTAAGGTCCATTCCGCTCGGGCAGCCCGCTGTTCTAGGTTGCAGGCGCAGGCATAGTTGCAGGCACCAGGGCCGTGGGCGATGGGGTGGGCAGGTTATGCAGCAGCGGGCCTGGGAGCCCCGTGACAGGATCCAACTCGAAGGTGGCGATGTTGTCCGACCGTTCGTGGGCCACGTGCAGCAAGTTTCCCCGGACCAAGTGGTGCCGAGGCCAGTCCCCGCCGCTGTCTATGTCCTTGACGGGGATCAGTTCGGTGCCGCCCGCTGCCACTTCCAGGACACTGATGATGTTCGAGCCCCTGACGCCGGCATACGCGAAGCTGCCCTGCGGGCCAAGGCAGATTTCGGCGGCGGAGTCGCCTTCCTGGCTTCCGCCCGCCGTTGCGGGTCCCCGGAAGACCAGTTCATAGGTACCCGCTTCGGAACGCACCACGAAGACCTCCACGGAGTATTCAGACACGATGAACACGCTGCCGGAAGGGTGCTCCACCAAGTGTCGCGGGCCGCTGCCGTAGGGGAGGACCACCTCGTGGTCGGCTACCAGTCCGGTTCCCGGCTCGTAGTTCCAGATGCGCAGGGTGTCGTGGCCCAAGTCCGTGGTCATGACGCGGCCGTCGCTGAGCATCAGGCTGGCGTGGGCACGGCTCTGCCGGGGGTTGTCGGGAGAAAGGCTGCCGTGGGGATCCACCGACGGTGCGGCGGAAAGCCGTCCGGTCATTCCGCCGTCGGCATCCAACTCGTAGAGGAGGACCTGCCCGTCACCCCAGCACGTCGCGGTGACGAAGCGGCCGCCCGGATCGACGGCAACGTGGCAGGTGGCGTCGCCCGCAGGCTCTGCTTCCCCCTGGACTTCCAGGCCAAAGTCCCCCAGACGACGGTATGCCTGAACCTTCTTGCGCTGTTCGGCGGCCGCATACACCACGGGCAGTATGGGATGGACGGCCACGAACGACGGCGACTGGGCCTCGACTGCCGTTCCCAACCATTCGAGGCTTCCGTCCTGATGGGCGCGGACAGCGCCAATGCCTTGGGCCCGGCCGCCGCCGTCGGGGGTGTAGGTGCCGATCCAGAGAAGGTTGCTGGCTGCGTTGTTGTTGGCTCCGCCGGTGGTCATGGTCCCATCCTGCCAACAGCTGCTGCTATTCCGGAGCACCGGGCCGCCGATTAGCATGGGATTTCCGGCAACGGCAGAAGGCGGTGGGTGCAATTTCGGCTCTATCAGTATCGGGTTCCCCCTCGCCGCGCCGTTCCGGGAGTTGGGCTTAGCGGCCGTGGGGGTGCCCGTCGGCTCACCGAAAGGCGCTGCTTTGCTGCATTCTGGATCGCAGGCGGTTCACGGCCAGCCCGAATCGCCCTCCTACGGGCGTATCGTCTCCCTGTTGCGGTCTGCCGGCTGCGTTTTCGCCGAAGATGAAGCCCGGCTCCTGTTGGCTGAAACCTGTAGCCCCACGGAACTCCGGCGGAATGTCCGGCGCCGCATGGAGGGTGTTCCCCTCGAACACATCCTGGGCTGGGCAGAGTTCGCCGGCGGCCGGGTCCTGGTTGAGCCTGGCGTCTTTGTGCCGCGTCGCCGCACGGAACTGTTGGTCGCCGAGGCCGTGGCATTGTTGCGGCACGACGCCTTGGCGGCACCCCCCATTGTGGTGGACCTCTGCTGTGGTTCGGGTGCGGTGGGGGTGGCCGTCCTTCGCCAGTCCCCGCGGGCGGATTTGCATGCGGCGGATATTGAACCTGCGGCCGTACGGTGTGCCCGCGCGAATCTTGAACCTCTGGGCGGTCATGTCCATGCGGGCGACCTGTTCGAGGCTCTTCCATTTGCACTGAATGGCGGGGTCCAAGTGCTGACTGTCAATGCTCCATATGTGCCCACGGAAGCCATCCGTACCATGCCGCCGGAAGCGCGCCTTTATGAACCTGCGGTGTCACTCGACGGCGGTCCTGATGGCCTGGACTTTCACCGTCGGATTGCTGTTGGTGGGATTCAGTGGCTGGCTTCGGAGGGCCATCTGCTTATCGAAACCAGTGAGCGGCAGGCAGCCGGCACCTCCGAAATCCTGGCAGCAGCCGGGTTTGCCGTACGAACAGTTCGTTCGGAGGAACTGGATGGGACTGTGGTCGTAGGGCGCCTCGTGGCCGAGAGTATGCGGCGTTAGAGTCCCCTCCGCTCCAGCTCAGGCCCCAGACAGAAACCCGCTCTTACGGACGGCATTAGCTCCCCGCCTTTCGAGCTCAGCCCGCGGACTGGGACCGTCCAAAACCAAGCGCCATCCGCTTTCCGTTTTGCGGTTCTGCCCGAGACGGACAACCGGTTAGGCCCAGGTGGGCGGACAACCAACTTCTCACACCGGCCATCGGTATCGATCCTCCAGGACGGATAACCCTCTATACCGGGACACAGCCTCCGGCGACAACACCCACCGTGGAGCACGAACGGCTGCTTATCAACGGCATGGTCCAGCCGCACAAACCGCTGATTAGCTGTCGACGGCTCGCGGGCAACCCGGGTTTCATTCCCGTGGGTGGGGTGGTGGGGGTGGTTTGAAGTAGTGGTTTTGTTGGGGTGTTTGGTTGGGGTCGAGGTGGGGTGGGGGGATGAAGGTGGGTGTGTCGTGGGTGGTGGTGATGGTCCATTGTTCTTTGTGGATGAGGTGGTGGTGGTGGCTGCAGAGCAGGACGCCGTTGTTGGTGGTGGTGGGTCCGCCGTGTGACCAGTAGGTGATGTGGTGGGCTTCGCACCAGGGGGCGGGGATGGTGCAGTTGGGGAAGGCGCAGCCTTGGTCTCGGGCGGTGAGGGCCAGGCGTTGGGCGGGGGTGAAGAGCCGGGTTTTGCGGCCGAGGTCGAGGATTTCGCCGCGGGTGCCCAGGAGGGCGGGGATGATGTCGGCGTCGCAGGCGGTTTTGCGCAGGGTGGTGGCGGCGACGGGGCCGGAGAACATGAATGCTCCGGTCCCGGTGGAGGTCCCTGTCTGGGCTTCCGGGGCCGTTTCCGGTTCCGCTTGTGAGTGCGTTCGGGCCTCTGATCCTGGTTCTGTTTTCCCGGATGTGGTGCCGGGGGTGTGAGGGAAGAGGTCTTGGTAGTGGATGGTGGCGATGATTTGGGGTCGGTTGCCGCCGGTGGTGGGCAGGGTGTTGGTGGTGAGGGCGGCTTTGGCGGCGGTGACGAGGCCGTCGAGTTGTTTTTGGGCGCGGGTGCGCCGGTCCAGGTCCGGCAGGGCGGTGTGCTCGGTGGCGTTGCCTGCCGGTGTGCTGTCTCCGGTGCCGGTACCTGTCCCTCCGCTGCCGCCGCCGCTGCCGGTGCCGCCGCCCGTGCCCGACCCCTCTGCAGTGCCAGTGGCCGTGCACATGCCGGTGTTGGGGGTGGTGGTGCGGGGGTTGGTGGCGGTGTTCATGACGGTGAGGAGGTGTTCGTATTGGTCGCTGGTGGCGAAGATTTCGACGCGGTGCAGGCCGTGGCGGGGTTTGCGGATGAAGGCGCCTTGGGTGTGGCGGAGGGCTTCTTCGGTGGGTTCGGTGCCGTCGGCGTCGATGGTGTCCATCCAGCGTTGGGCCAGGCGGGTGAGGAAGTCGGGGTCGGTGGTGGTGGCGGTTGTGGTGAGGTGGTGCTCGATCCGGTCGAGGGTCTCTTCGGTGGTGTGGTGTTGGAGCCGGTCCAGGGTGGCGGTGATGATCGTCGCCGCATGCGAGGACACCGCCGGGTGGGCGTTTTCGGTGGTGGCACCTTCAACAGTGGTCGGGGGTGTGGGGGTGAGGGCGGCGGCGAGGTGTGGCCTGGTGGGTGGGAGTGGTTCGCCGGTGATGGTGGTGGCGGGCAGGACGTGGTGGGCGAGGGTGAGGCGGCGGCGGGCTTCGCGGATGGGGATCTGCAGGCGTAGGCGGAGGAACTCGGCGCTGTTCCGGCACCCATCATCGCCCGGGGACACCACGGGGCGCGGCAGGCCTCGTGTGGAGGGTGGGCCGGGCCAGTTGCGGTCGGTCTCGCTCACCGCGCCGGTCCCGGTAGAAGTCCCGGTCGCGCACGCTGTGCTGGTGTGGTCCAGGGCGCCGGTCCCGGTAAAAGTCCCGGTTGCACACGCTGTGCTGGTTTGGTCCAAGGCGTCGGTGCTGGGGGTGGTGTTGAGGGTTTCGATGCCGTTGGCGTCCCAGCCGGTGATCCAGCCCGTGGACCCGCCTGGGCGGGTTCGGGCTGGGCGGGTTTTGGCTGTGGCGGCGTCGTTGATGGCTTGGGTGCGGGTCCGGTCCACGGCCCCCGCGGCCAGGAGTTGGAGGTATTCCATGGAGCGGGCGAGGCCCTCGATCCGGGCGGCGTAATCAGCGGCTTCGGCATGGCTGGCGGTTGCCAGCAGGTCCGGGGCGGCCAGGGCGGCGGCCGCCAGCTGTGCGGCCAGCCCATCCAACACGTCCTGCCCACCGGGCCCCGAGGCCGATGCCTGCAAAGGACCTGCCAAAGGATCCTCACTGGGGACCGGGTGAAGCCGGGCCGGGCGCGGCAGCCAACTGCCGGCGTCGTACGCCCTCCCAAGATCTTCCCCAATGGCCTCCATAACCCCACTCTGCCAGCCACCACTGACAATCAAGAGACCCCAAAACCCCTATGTGGAAAACCCGGGGAGGCTACGGAAACCACCGTTTAAACACTGCCGGCCGCCGCGTCCCCCAAGGATCGCGACGGCCGGCAAGGCGATTCAGTTGTAGCACAAAGCCCGCTTAGTCCCATGTCACGCGGCAGTGACCGCGTAATGAAGCAGGTATCAGGACTTTGCGCCGCTCCCATCGGAGGTACCAAGGTTGGTGGTTTCCGGGTGGGTGCTGTGTGCGGGGATGTGGTCTTCGCCAAGGCCGCCCGCGCTGGTTGTAGAGGTACCAGTGGCGGTGCCGGGGGAAGTGCCGGCCGCTGCGGAAGACTGGCCGCCGTTGGACGAGCCATCCCGGTGCACGGCAGAACCAAGCACGGTCCCTGCCCTGCGCGCGGCTTCGCCCAGCTGGTCCGCCACTTCAGGCGCCTTTTCCTTGATGGCCTCCGTAGCTACGGAAACCTTGTCCTGTACCGGCTTGCTGTCCCAGATGCCGGCCGCGCGGGCCTTCAGCTTGTCGTAAGCAGCACGGCCTGACCGCGAGCCGAGGACATAGCCGACGGCAACGCCTACACCCAAAAGAAGCTTGTTTTTCACGATGAACTCCTGCTCTCCGAGAAGGTTGTCAATCCTGGCCGAGGGCGGTGATACCCCGGCTGGAGAAAGTGAAAGCCGGCCCGGGGATGGTGTCCCCAGGCCGGCTTCCTGGCGTGCGCGGTTATTAGCCGCGTGCGCCGCGCTTAGTGACCATGCCGTAGATCGCAAGAACGATCAGCGAGCCAACAATCGCCAGCAGCCAGGTCTGCAGCGAGAAGAACTCCTGCAGTCCGCCGCCGAACAGGGCGCCGCCGATCCAGCCACCGAGCAGTGCGCCTACGACGCCCAGCACCATGGTGATGATCCAGCCGCCACCCTGACGTCCCGGAAGGATTGCCTTGGCAATCGCGCCGGCGATAAGTCCGAGAATCAGAAATGCAATAAATCCCATTTGTCGCTCTCTTCCTAAGTAAAGGAGGCCCCCATGTTCGGGAGGCACTTCGTCCTTCTGGCTCAATAGTAATCATGCTTACTATCTGTTTGCCAACCCCGTTTTAGGAAAAAAGTGCTGTTCAGGCCAACTTTAGTGCCCCGTTTTGTCCGAGTCGTTGCCCGCTCCGGGGCCCTCGTCCAGGACCGAAAGTTCCGCTAGATCCTGCGGGTCCAGGGCGAAATCGAACACGTCCAGGTTCTCCGCCATACGCTCCGGGGAAGCCGACTTGGGAATCGTTACCAATCCGTTTTGTATGTGCCACCGGAGGACCAGTTGGCCAGGTGTTTTTCCATGCTTTTCAGCCAGTTGGGAAAGGACAGGAGCGCTCAGTAAACCTGCTCCCGAGCCGCCCAGCGGACTGTAGGACTCAGTAACTATCCCATGCCGGGCATGGAATTCGCGCTCAGCGGTCCGGGTGATTGCCGGGCTGAGCTGGATTTGGTTCACTGCCGGCACCACATCAGTCTCGGCCATCAGCCGCTCAAGGTGGGCGGGCTTGAAGTTGGACACCCCGATGGACCGCACCTTCCCCTCGGCCTGCAGCCGTTCAAACGTCTGCCAGGTGGAAACGTACTGGTCCCGGCCGGGGAGCGGCCAGTGGATCAGCAGTAGGTCGACATAATCAAGCCCCAGACGCTTTAGCGATCCCTCCAGGCCGGCCACAGCGCGGTCGTGGCCCTGGAATTCGCCGTCCAGCTTGGTGGTGATGAACAGCTCGCTGCGGTCCACGCCGCTGGCGCGGATGCCGTTGCCAACACCCCGTTCGTTGCCGTACTTCACGGCGGTATCGATGTGCCGGTACCCGGCTTCCACGGCTTGTACGACGGCGGCTGCCACCTGTTCGTCGTCCAGCGGCCACGTGCCAAGCCCCAGCTGTGGAATCCTGTTGCCGTCATTGAGTTCGATGAGCGGTGCAAGTGTCATGCCATCAGTCTCCCCTCTATCGCCCGTTCCGGCTCTCAATGCCCGCTATTCGAGAATGCCCGCAGGATATTGCCGGCGTTGTACTCCAGCGATACCCGGGCCGTACCTGACACCGTGTCCGGCTTCTTCTGCTGGGCAAGGAAGTCCACGAACCGCTGCACTGCCTGCCCCGCCTTGGCCGGATCGCCGTCCTGGACCGCCTGTGCGGCCTGCTGGATGCTGACGCCAAGCTGGCTGGCCACCGGTCCGGAAACGTCCCCTGACTCCACCAGGTCCGTGAGGATGTCCTGCAGGGCCTTGATGCTGCCCGGAAGCCAGGCAGCACGCAGCGGGACGCTGCTGAACTTCATGTCGGACGCGAAGTAGAAGTCGGTGTAAGCAGGCTGGTTGTACGCCGTGTTCTGCCGGGCAACCTCGGCCCGGTACTGCGGATCGTGCATGAGCGTGTAGAGCTTGTGGTTGGTCACTTCGGTGCTCAGGTAGATGCGGAGGGCGGAGCTGTCAGCCGTCCGGACCACCATCTCCTCTCGCCAGTCGCCCAGGATGTCGGCCACCAGGCTTGGGGTGCCCTTGGTGCTGTTGTTGGTCCGGGTGCCGTCCGCCGTGAGCAGCCGCCCGCGCTTCCAGTCATCAATGGTGGGTGTCTGGTCGCCCGAGCCGTTGATGATCTGCGTGGTCATGTCCGCAGCCCACTTGATGCTCATGTTGGTTCCCGGTGCGCTGCTGGAAAGCTTCCGGCCGTCCGCGGACTGCATGCCGATGGCCCAGTTCTCAATGCCGGGAACAGCCGGATCCACATCGCCGATCATGCCGCGCCCGGTGTCCTTGCCGGAGTACGCGCCGAACAGCACCTCACCAGTGGCGGCATCCCGCATGGCGTAGCCGTAAGGGGCGTATGCCGCTCCTTCGTGGACGGTGAAGATTTCCTTTCCGGGCCGGTTGGGATCGATGTCGGTGACATGCATGGCGTCGCCGTGGCCCAGCCGCGCCTCTTCGCCGGGAGCGGCACTGCCTGTCGGCAGGGTGTCGAAGGACGTGTACAGAACCGAGCCGTCGTCGTCGAGCGTTGCCGACCCGTACACAATCTCCTGCTTGCCGTCACCGTCTACGTCTGAGGCGCTCAGGGAGTGGAAGCCCTGCGTGGTGAGCTTCCCATACGTAGGGTCTGTTCCGTCGCGGCCGTGCGGGGAGTCGTTGAACGGGTTGGTCATGGGCGTCCAGCCCGAGTCCACGTTCCAGACTGGTGAAAGGTTGGAGCCGTCCCAGGTATAGGTGGCGATGGTGGTGCGGGTGTAGTAGCCGCGGGCGAAGACCGCCGCCGGCTTCTTGCCGTCCAGGTAAGCGACGCCGGCCAGGAACCGGTCCACGCGGTTCCCTGGCTCTATCCGCGCCATGGCATAGTCGCCCCACATCAGGCCATCGTCCGTCCGTCCCGGGGTGTATGCCACCGTCTTCAATTCCTTGCCCGTGGCGCCTTCGAACACCGTCAGGTACTCCGGTCCGGACACGATGAAGCCCTCAAATGCACGCAGATTGTTGCGTGCACTGCGGGCCGGGGCGTAGACGTCCATGAAGTAGTCGGTGAGCTTTTCCGCATCAGCCTGGGAAAGCGGGTACTTGTACTGGGGCGCGATTCCGAATGCTTCCTCCAGCGTGGCCGGCCAGTGGCCCGCCTTGACCTCAGGGTGCTCCGTCCAGCCCTGGAAGGTTTTCACCATGTGCTGGTAGTAATCCGCGGCGCTCATGCGGTAGTCATCGGTGTTGGAGTACCCGGCGTTGATATCGGACTGGAGCAGGGAGATGAACGAGCTGGCCGCCACGCTGCCGTCTGCGTTGAAGCTGGTGCTCTTGGTCCCCGGGGCCGTCTTCATCATCATCTCTGCCCGGCCGTCGCCGTCGAAGTCGTTCACCAGCAGTTGGGTGTAGTGCGCGCCCGATCGGATGTTGACGCCCAGGTCGATGCGGCTGAGGAGCGTCCCGTCGGCCTTGTAGGTGTCGACGTAGGTGTTGCCCGTGTAGCCCACCTGCGAGACGTCCTTGGAGTTGTTCGGGTCCCATTTGACGATGAACTCATACTGCCCGTCGCCGTCCACGTCCCCCACGGAGGTGTCGTTGGCGGAGTAGGTGTAGGGCTGGCCGGCCGGGGTGACGCCGTCGGCCGGCTTCCTGAGCGGGACGTCCTTGAAGTTGCTGCCCCACGGCGTGGTGCCGGCGCTCCGGTCAACCTCAACGCCCCCGACGACGGCCCGCACCTGGTAGGACGATCCTGCGCGTCCAGCCGGGTCCAGGAAGTTGGTGCTGTCCGTGACGGTGGCCAGTTTCTGGCCGTCCCGGTAGACGTTGAAGTCGGTGCCGGTTAAGCCGGTGGGGGAGGAGCCGGTTGCCTCGTTGCCCAGCAACCGCCAGCTGAGGAACACGCCCTCGGAGGTGGCGGCGGCTACCAGGCCGCGGTCCAGATGGTCCAGTTGGACGCCTGGGATTCCGGGCTTGGGGGAGGGCCCGACGGCGGAGGCCGGGGCTGCGACACAGCTCAGCGTCAGTGCCAGGCCGGCTGCTCCAACGGAGAGCAGGCGAAGGGGAAGGGTGCGGGGATTCATCGGTGAATCCTTTCAATTTTGAGACCGGAAAACGCTTCCCCAGCAATCTAGCGGTGGGGGTGGGGGCAAGGGAAGCCTTGTTTTCCTGGCCGCAAAAGAGTATTTAGAACGTTGTAAATCGTCAGGGGCCCGCTGCGGTTGCAGCGGGCCCCCTGACACAGGCTGACTCAGGGCGTGGTGCCCGGCCTCGCCAAGTTTTTTTAGTCCAGACGAAACCTACGCCGGGTCTTCGGCCAGCTTGCGCTTAAGGATCTTTCCGCTGGGCCCCAGGGGGAGTTCCGAGAGGATCCGGACCACCCGCGGGTACTTGTAAGCGGCCAGCTGCGCGCTGGCAAAGTCGACCAACTCCGCTTCGGTCACGCTGGCTCCGGCGTCCAGCACGATGGCTGCCGCGACTTCCTGTCCGTGCACGTCATCCGGAATCCCGTACACAGCAGCACTGACCACGGCGGGGTGCGTCAGGAGGATCTCCTCCACCTCCCGGGGGTAGACGTTGTAGCCGTTCCGGATAATCATGTCCTTCTTGCGGTCCACGATGGTGAGGTAGCCGTCGTCGTCCTTTGTTCCAAGGTCCCCGCTGCGGAACCAGCCGTCCACTACGGCCTCCGCCGTTGCCTCAGGCCGGTTGAGGTAGCCCTTCATCAGCAGGTGGCCGCGAATGACCAGCTCGCCCAATTCGCCGTTGGGAAGCAGCTCAATGCTGTCCACCACCTCGGGCCGGGCGATTTCGATGTCAACGCCCCAGATCGGGACGCCGATGGTGCCCGGCCGGGGCGCGGTACCCACGTGGTTGAAGGCGGCAACCGGCGAGGTCTCCGTCAGGCCATAGCCTTCGTGGATCTCCACCCCGTAGACGTCGCGGAACTTGTCCAGGACGGCCAGCGGAAGCGCCGCGCCGCCGGAAATGCCGTACCGCAGGGCAGCGGGCCGGTCGGGTACGGTCTTGGCGGCTTCCAGGAGCGCCACGTACATGGTGGGCACGCCGATGAAGATGTTGACGTTGTGTTTGGCCAGCAGCTTCAGGGCGTCCGGGCCCGTGAACCGCGGCATCAGGACGATGGTGGCGCCGGCGCGCAGCCCCGTGTTGAGCACCACGGTCTGGCCGAAGGTGTGGAAGAGCGGCAGCCCGCCGAACAGGACGTCGCCGGGCCGGAAATCCATCACGCTGGTCAGCAGGGTGCTGGTCTGTTCCACCAAGGCAAAGTGGGTGCCAAGCGCGCCTTTCGGTTTGCCGGTGGTGCCTGACGTGTAAAGGATGGTGGCCGTGTCCGAGGGGCGGCACGGTTCGTACGTCTGGATCGGTTCCGCCGCCGCAGCTTCCGCTTCCAGCCGGGGGAACCCGCCGTCGTCGGAAGCCATCACGGTCACCACGTCGATTCCGCTGGCCGTGGCACCCGCCGCACCCTCGCCCAGCAGCGGTGCGGCGCAGATCAGCAGTTTGGCGCCGCTGTCCTGCAGGACGTACTCGATTTCGCGGGCCTTGAGCAGGGCATGCACGGGCACCACAACGGCACCGAGCGACAGGATGGCGTAGTACACCCGGGCGAAGTCAGGGACGTTGGGGATCAGGACGGCGACGGCGTCTCCCGGACCGATCCCGCGCGCCCGCAGTGCGCCGGCATAGCCGCGGGTCTGGCGCCAGAGGTCACCGTAGCTGACCTGGTCCTCGCCGACTACCAGCGCGATGTTGTCCGGAGTCCTTTTGGCTGATTCAGCCAGCACGGCTGCCACCGAGATGGTGGCGAAGCCGTCAGCGGAGTTGGTGTTGGTCATGGCCTGCTTCTTCGTTGGGGTGGGTCACGCTGAGAGGATCAGGGCGTCGCCCTGGCCGCCGCCGCCACAGAGGGCCACGACGCCGGTGCCGCCGCCGCGGCGCTTCAGGGCCAGCGCCTGGTGCAGCACCAGGCGAGCCCCCGATGCTCCCACAGGGTGGCCCAGGGCGATGGCACCACCTTCGGCGTTCACGGCCCCGGTATCAATGCCGAGGTCGTTGGCGGATTGGATGAGGACGGAGGCGAACGCTTCGTTGATTTCCACCAGGTCCAGTTCCTGGACGGTGAGTCCCTGGACCTTGAGCGCGTGCTCGATGGCCCGGGCGGGCTGGGAGTGCAGGGATCCGTCAGGTCCGGCAGTCTGGCCGTGGGCGCCGATCTCGGCGATCCATTCCAGGCCTGCGGCCTCGGCTGCCGCCTTGTTGGCAATGACCAGGGCGGCGGCGCCGTCGGAAAGGGGCGACGACGAACCGGCGGTAATGGTGGCGGTGTCCGCCTTGGAGAATGCCGGACGCAGCTGCGCGAGGGACTCGGCCGTGGTTTCCGGGCGGATGCCCTCGTCGTGCTCAAGGGTGAGGGCGGGCCCCTTGCGCTGCGGCACCTGGATGGGCGCGATCTCCTCCGCCAGCACCCCGGCAGCGCGGGCGGCTTGGGCGCGCTGGTGGGACCGGGCCGCTACGGCGTCCTGCTCCTCACGGGTGATGCCGCGTTCGGTGTTCCCGTCGTCTGTGGCCTCACCCATCAGCTTGCCGCTGACCGGGTCCTGAAGTCCGTCATGGTTGAGGGAGTCCAGCATGGGGGCGTCACCGATGACGACGCCGGCGCGGAGCCCGGGGACCAGGTGCGGTGCGTTGGTCATGGACTCCTGGCCGGCGGCGACGATGAAGTCGGCCTCCCCGGTGCGGATCATGCGGGCGGCGTCGATGACGGCGGTCAGCCCGGACAGGCAAAGCTTGTTGATGGTGATAGTGGGGACGTCCCAACCGATCCCCGCGGCCAGGCTGGCCTGCCGGGCGGGGCCCTGGCCGGCACCGGCCTGGATGACCTGCCCCACGATGACGGCGCCGATCTGCTCCGGTGCCACTCCGGTCCGTTCCAGGGCGGCCCGGATCGCGTGGGCGCCGAGGTCGCTGGAAGAGAAGGGCGTGAGGCCGCCGCGGAACCGTCCGAACGGGGTGCGGGCGCCGCCCAGGATGACGGGGATGTTGGCGTTCTGGTTCAAGAACGTTCCTTTCGGAGGTGTTGGGCGGGGTTACGCGAAGGCCGAGGTGCCGGTGATGCCGCGGCCGATGATGAGGGCCTGCATGGTCTCGGTGCCTTCGTAGGTGTGGATGGCCTCGATGTCGGCGAGGTGCCGGGCCACGCGGTTTTCCAGCAGGATGCCGTTGCCGCCCAGCAGGTCGCGCGCGTTCGAAGCGATGCCGCGCGCGGTGCGGGTGCAGGTGTACTTGGCCAGCGACGCCTGCTCGGGGGTGAGCGTCCCGGCTTCATCGAGCCGGGTCATTTGCACCACCATCAGCTGCATGGTGGCCAGTTCGCTGAGCATCCGGGCCAGCCGTTCCTGCACGATCTGGGAGGCCGCGAGGGGCCGCCCGAACTGCTTGCGCTGCTTGGCGTACTGGACGGCCGTCTCGTAGCAGGCGGTGGCATGCCCGACGGCGGACCAAGCCACGCCGAGGCGGGTCGCCAGCAGGACGCGGGCTGTGTCCTTGAAGGTGCGGGCGCCCGGCAGGACGTTTTCTTCCGGGACGAAGACGTCCTCAAGCCGGATGTGGGCCTGCCAGATGGCGCGGAGGGCCAGCTTGCCTTCGATTTTGGTGGCGGTGTACCCGGGGGAGTCCTGTGGAACCAGGTAGCCGTGGACCTGGCCGTCCTCGCCCCTGGCCCACACGATGCTGACTCCGCCCACGGAGCCGTTGCCGATCCACTTCTTTTCACCGTTGAGCAGGAAGCCGCCGTCGGTGCGGGTGGCCGTGGTCTCGAGGGCGACCGAGTCGGAGCCGTGGGTGGGCTCGGTGAGGGCGAAGGCTGCGTATTCGGCGCCGCCTGCGATCAACGGGAGCCAGCGCTCCTTCTGCTCCGGGGAGCCGCATTCCGCGACGGACCGCAGGGCCAGGCCGCCCTGGACCGCGATCATCGTTGCCACGGAGCCGTCGCCCCGGCTGACCTCCATGTTCACCAGTCCGGCGGCCATGCTGCTCATGGGCGCGCAACCCTCCACCGGTACGCCGTCGCGCAGCAGGTCCAGTTCGCCGAGGCGCCGGAGAAGGTGCAGCGGGTACTCGCCGCGTTCCCAGTAGCCATCGATGACAGGGAGGACCTCATCCTGGACAAAGTTGCGGGCGCGGTCCCAGTAGGCCCGGTCCTCGTCGCCGATGCCTGCCAGGACGGATGCCGGGTCCGTGCCCAGCGCCTCGGTGAGGAGGTAGTCCGGTTCCACAGTGCCGGCAGGAAAGCTGGTGGGACTTTCGGTGCGGTGGGGCACGCGGGTGGGGGACGTCGTCGTCATGTATCTGCATCCTTTTGGTTCAGCGGCGGCCGGGCTGCCGGTCCGTGTGGCTTGCACCACACAGACTAAGAATGCAATGAAACGCAGTTCCACGTCAAGAAACTGCGTTTCAAAGGGGGCGGGGATGCTAGGGGAGGGCGTCCCGGACTGCCTGGGCGATTGCTTCCCTGTCTGCAGGGCCGGGAAGGACGGTCACGACGACGGTCGGGGCAGGTTGGGAGGGGGCTGGGGAACCGAAGAGCGCAGGCCGGAACGTTTCCGCCAGGGCCTGGAGTTCAGCGGCCAGGGCGGTCGCCCTTTTCCGGTCTGCCGCGGCGGTGTCCCCGGCCTTGGGTGTGGTGCGCAGCCACTGGCGGAGGAAGGCGTTGTGCACGGCCACCACGGCCGCGGCGAAGGCGACGGCCTTGTACTCGTGTTGGCCCTTTCCGGGCAGCGCGTCATTGAGGAACTGGAGGAATGCGCGCTCATAACGGTGGGACGTGACCAGCTCCCGGTCGCGAAGGGCCGGGACTGCCTGCAGGAGTCCGTACCGGGCCCGGGACGTTGCCGGGTTCCGCAGGTGGTGCTCAAAGACCAGCATGGCCGCATCGGCAACGGTGGCGAGCGGCTCAAGCCTTGATTCGGCCAGCCGGTCATTGACCTGGCGCAGGATCCGCTCATGGTCAGCGAAGACCACGTCCTCCTTGGACCCAAACCTGCGGAAGAAGGTGCTGCGGCTCATTCCCGATGCCTCTGCGAGCTCCTCGACGGACGTTGCATCGAAGCCCTGCTTCGCCAGGAGCCCGATGGCTGCCGCGACGGGTCCATCGGCGGGGTGCCCGTCGTCGGGCTGGCGGGAAGGGGGCGGAGTCATGCGCCGAAATGTAGCACAACCGCCCCTGCGCAACTGCCCTGCCGCCGGAGGGAGGCAGGGCAGTAGCGTCGGTGGACGCGGGCTCAGGCTCCCTGGCGTGCCCAGCCGGTCAGCTTGTCGGAGAGCTGCATGTAGGCCTCGTCCACCTGCTGCAGTTCCGGGTGGCTGTCGTACCACTCAACAATCTCCCGGGCGCCGTCCGCGAACGGGATGGTGGCAGTGTAGTCCGGCACCAGCAATTTGATCTTGGTGTTGTCAAAGACCACCGAGTGGGACCGGTCGCCCAGGAGGTTGGAACCCAGTTCCTCGTCATGGGCGGCGATGGTTTCGGATGCCACATGCACCAGTTCGGGTTCCCGGACACCCGCTGCCCGGGCGAACAGTTGGTAGATCTGGTTCCAGGGCAGGTACTCGTCCGAGGTGATGGTGTAGCTCTCGCCCACCGCCTGCGGCCTTCCGAGCAGTCCGACGAACGCCTTCGCAAAATCCTTGCTGTGCGTCAGGGTCCACAGCGAGGTACCGTCGCCGTGGACCATGACCGGCAGTCCGTTGCGCATGCGGTGGATGTCCGTCCAGCCGCCCACCATGGCGATCTTGGTGCGGTCGTAGGTGTGCGACGGCCGGATCACAGTCAACGGAAAGTCGTCCTCACGGTACGCCCGGAACAGCAACTCCTCGCACGCAATCTTGTTTCGGGAGTACTGCCAGAAAGGGTTTTTCAGGGGTGTGGACTCCCGGATGGGCAGCCTGGTGGGCGGCTTCTGGTACGCGGAGGCGGAGCTGATGAAGACATACTGCCCGGTCCGTTCCCGGAACAACTCCATGCTGGTCTGCGCCTGGTCCGGGGTGTAGGAGATGAAGTCCGCGACGGCGTCGAACTCCCTGCTGCCCAGCGCCTCCCGCACGGCTGCTGCATCGCGGACGTCAGCGTGCAGCACCTCTGTGCCCTCCGGGATGGGTCGGGTGGACTGGCCCCGGTTCAGGATGGTGAGCCGGTGGCCCAGCGCGACGGCGCGTTCTGCCGCCGCCGCGCTGATGACCCCGGTGCCGCCGATAAAGAGGATGCTCCTCGGCGCCACGGTATCGGCCGCAAGTGGGGTTACCACGCGTAGTCTTCCGGTGCCGTGCGGTGTCCCGGGAAGATGTCGTCCAGGCGCTTGAGGGCGTCTTCGTCGAGCGAAACGTCCAGGGCGCGGATGGCGGCATCCAGCTGTTCCTTGGTGCGGGGGCCAACGATCGGAGCGGTGACCGCGGGCTGGTGCAGGAGCCAGGCCAGGGCGACGTCCCCGGGTTCGTGGCCCAGCTCGTCCGCAAAGTCCTCGTACTGGCGGATCTGGTCCTGGTGCTTCTTCAGCGTTTCGGCGGCCCGTCCTTCGGTGCGCCGCACGCCCTCGCGTTCCTTCTTCAGCACTCCGCCCAGCAGCCCGCCCTGCAGCGGAGACCAGGGGATCAGGCCCAAGCCGTACTGCTGCGCCGCCGGGATGACCTCAAGCTCGAGCTCGCGGCGGAACAGGTTGTAGATGGACTGCTCGCTGACCAGGCCGTTGTAGTTCCGGCGGCGCGCCGCTTCCTGTGCCTGGGCAATATGCCAGCCGGCAAAGTTGCTGCTGCCCGAGTACAGGATCTTCCCCTGCTGCACGGCAACCTCGATGGCCTGCCAGATTTCGTCCCACGGGGTGTCGCGGTCGATGTGGTGGAACTGGTACACGTCGATGTAGTCGGTCTGCAGGCGCTTGAGGCTAGCGTCCAGCGCCCGGCGGATATTCAGTGCGGACAGCTTGGACTCGTTGGGACGGTCCGTCATGGTGCCGTAGAGCTTGGTGGCCAGGACGGTGTGCTCGCGGCGCTCGCCGCCCTTGGCAAACCAGCGCCCGATGATTTCCTCGGTCCAGCCGCGGTGGTCGACGCCACCGTACACGTTGGCAGTGTCGAAGAAGTTGATTCCGGCCTCGTGGGCTGAGTCCATAATGCTGTGGGCGTCCGCTTCCTCCGTTTGCGGCCCAAAATTCATGGTGCCCAGGCAGAGGCGGGAAACTTTCAGGCCGGAGCGGCCCAGATGGGTGTACTGCATGGAAAATCCTTTCGGTGGGGGAGCCTGCAGGGAAAGTTGAGCCTGCGGGACCCTACATTTGCGTGAAGGAGGCGACGGCGGGATCGGAACCAATGCGGGCGCCCGACTCCAGCGCCGTGATGGCGGCCAGTTCATCCTGGGACAGGGTCAGGGACGACGCCGCAAAGTTCTCGCGGATGCGGTCCGGGTTGGCCGACTTGGGAATGACGATGTTTCCGTTGGCAAGGTGCCAGGCGAGCACCACCTGCGCCTTGCTGGCGTTGTGCGCAGCAGCGATTTCAGTGACGGCGTTCCCGTTGAGGTCCCCGCCCTGTCCCAGCGGGCTGTAGGCCTCGACGGCAATGCCCAGGCCGCGGCACTTGGCGGCCAGTTCTGCCTGCTGGTAGCTGGGGTGGAGCTCGATCTGGTTGACGGCCGGCACGGTTTCCGCAGACTCCAGCAGGGTGTCCAGGTGGTCCGAGAGGAAGTTGGAGACACCGATGGCGCGGATTTCCTTGTTCTCGTACAGCCGCTCCATCTCCTTCCAAGCCTGCACGAAGAGCCCTTGCGACGGGACCGGCCAGTGGATGAGGTAGAGGTCGACGAAGTCCAGGCCCAGCGCCTTGCGGCTGTTCTGGAATGCTTCCTGGGCCCGGCCCTGCTCGCCGTTGCGGAGCTTGGTGGTAACGAAGATTTCCTCGCGGGCGATGCCGGTGGCGGCCAGTGCCGCCCCTACTCCTGCTTCGTTGCGGTAGGCCGCAGCGGTGTCGATGTGGCGATAGCCCGCTTCCAGGGCGTCCTCCACGGTCCGTTGGGTGTCTTCCGGCGGGACCTGGAAAACGCCGAAGCCAAGCTGCGGGATGGTGACGCCATTGTTGAGTGTCAGCTCTGACATGGGTGTGCTCCTTCTGTGGGAGGTGTGGCTGGAAGATGGTGTGCTGGAAAATCGGTGCCGGCTGCTCGACAGATCAGAAAGCGGTTTCCACCGGCTCACTCCTGAGCCTATGCACTTTCCGCCACCAAGTCAGCAGGCAAAGCTGTTCCTGTTTTTCCTAGGACTGCCAGTCCTACCTTCGTTGTAGAGCAGGGCACCCAACGCAGGCAGAATGGTCTGCATGGGTCAAAGCGCCGAGTTCGGAAAATTCCTCAAAGCCATGCGGTCCCGGTTGAGTCCGGAAGTCGCCGGGACAGGTCCCAGCACGGGCGCCCGCAGGGTCCCCGGACTGCGCCGGGAGGAAGTGGCGCGGCTGGCCGGCGTCAGCACCGATTACTACGTCCGTCTGGAGCAGGGCCGCAATATCCACCCGTCCCGCACGGTCCTGGACGCGGTGGCCCGGGCGCTGCGCCTGGACAGCAGCGAGCACGCGCACATGCTGGACCTGCTTGAAAACTGCGCCAGTGCTCCCCGCGAGCCCGGTGCCGGTGCGGCCCAGGGTGTCCGGCCGGCGCTGCGCCAACTCCTTGACGCGGTTGGCGACGTGCCCGCGCTGGTTCTGGGGCGGCGCAACGATGTCCTGGCCGGAAACAGGATGGCATTCCTGCTGTTCACCGATTTCCCGTCGCTGCCGCCCGCCGAGCGGAACCTCACCCGGTGGACCATTCTTGACCCCGCCGCCCGCGAACTCTTCAGGGACTGGAAGACGGTGGCGGCCGAAGCCGCCGGATCGCTTCGCCTGGATGTGGGCCGGCACCCCAACGATCCCCAGGCGAACCACCTGGTGGGTGAGCTGGCGGTCCACAGTGAACACTTCCGCCAGTGGTGGGCAGGGCACCGGGTGGCAACCCGGGCTGCCGGAACCGTCCGGCTGCATCACCCCGCCGTGGGGGACCTGGAACTGAACTTTGAAAACCTTGTCCTGCCGGAGGACCCCGACCAGACCCTTCGGGTGTATTCCGCGCGGCCCGGATCGCCGTCCTCGGACGCCCTGGCCCTGCTGGGCAGCTTGGGTGTGGGCCCGGACACTGATGTGGAAGGGGACGCTGCCATCGTGGCGGAAAGCGGCGAGCTGGGCTGATCCGCAGGTCAGGGCGGGATGCAACTGTACGTTCGTCCATCAGGAGGGGCGGATTCTGGCCAGCCGCCCATTGGTCCGGCTCACCCCCTTTCCTAGGATGGGAGTACGTGATTTCCCGCCCAGTTTTTCGTCACCCCAGGATGGTCTCAACGATGAAACGCATCGCCCTGCTGAAGGAACGCCAGGCATCCGCCGGCGCCGCCTCCATCGCCACCGGTTCGCACTGCCCTGCCTCCGGCCTGTGGAGCCCCGATCTTGACCCCCATACGGTTCTGTCATTCTTCGAGGGCCACGTTTTCCCCGCGTTCGACGGCGTTCCCACGGTGTGGCGCCGGCGCAGCCCGGGCACCGCAAACTAGGACGCCCTTAAAGCAAAACAGGCCCGCAGCCAACAACATCCAGGACATGTTGGCTGCGGGCCTGTTGCTTTATATCAGTGCTCTTCCAAGCGGAAGCCGATCTTGATGGTGACCTGCCAGTCCGCAACCTTCCCGTCCTCCAGGTGGCCGCGGACCTCCTTGACTTCGAACCAGTCGAGGTTCCGCAGGGTCTGGGACGCCTTGGCAATACCGTTGCGGACGGCGTCGTCCACGCCTTCGGTGGAGGTGCCGACAATTTCAGAAATGCTGTACGTGTGGTTGGACAACTTCGCTCCTCGTGATCGTCGATGCTCCCGGTTGCGGGCCGTCCCTGAAGCCTAGTAGGACTGCTGGAGCGTTGAACAGGGCCAACGGCAATTAGGGGAGCCGCTTTCGCATGAGCGGGGGGACTACTTGGTTTCCAATACCAGATGCTTCAGGTCATCGAGGGTCTGCTGCATGTGGTCGTCCATGGCCTGGCGGGACCGGACTGCGTCACGGGACTGCAGGGCTTCGGCAATATTCTGATGATGGCCGATGGCGTGCTCCTGGATTTCAGGAACGGCTGAGGTCTCGGCCCTGCGCTTCTCCAGGACCCGGTGCAGCGGCTCAAACAGGACAGACACAAACACGTTGCCGGAGGCTCGCAGGATGACGTCGTGGAACGCAAGGTCTGCTTCCACGAACGCGCCCACGTCATTGATGCTGTGGGCGGCCTTCATCGCCGAAATGTAGTTGAAGAGGGAGGCGATGTCTTCTTCCGCGATTCGTCCGGCGGCAAGCTCGCAGGCTCCGGTTTCGAGCATGCGGCGGAGCTCGATGAGCTGGATGGAGGCATCGGCGTCGTTCTTGCCCTCGGACGCTGCGCGCAGGACGGCTTCCAGCGAGGCCCAGCTGCTGAGGGGATTGACGAACGTGCCGCGTCCGCGCTCCACGCTCAGGATGCGTTGCGCCTGCAGCGTCTTCATCGCTTCACGGACCGTCATGCGGCTGACCTCGTGGCGGGCGCTGAGTTCGTGCTCCCCGGGGACGGTGGAGCCGGGCGGGAACTCGCCTTCGATGATGCGGTCCAGCAGTTCGTCGGCCACCACGCCAACCAGCGACTTCCTTGCCATGTTGCCCCCGATTCCTGCTTCCGGCTTCCGCGGCGGATATGTCAGACAAGTGTACTTGCGCGTCCGTATGCCGTGTGCCACACTAACAGTCAAATGCAAGATGTCAGACATCTTACAGTTACCTTTACATCTGGATCCGCCTACCCGGATCGCTACACAACGGAGTGCACTGTGACGCATGAAGCAGACGTTCTGGCCGCCTATCCGGCAGACCTCGAGATCCCCGCTGGGCTGGTTGCCTCCGCGCTGGCCGCTTCCAACGCGGAGGTTCCCCGCGTCCTGGTAGTGCTCGACGACGACCCCACCGGAACGCAGTCCGTGGCAGACCTGCCGGTGCTCACCCGGTGGGAGGTCCAGGACTTCGATTGGGCCTTTAGTCAGGGCAAGCCGGCTGTTTACGTCCTGACCAACACACGCAGCCTCGATCCTGCAGAAGCGGCAGCCCGCAATGAGGAAGTGGTCCGCAATGCACTCGCCGCAGCCAGTGATGCCGCCATCCGCGTGGGCTTCGTCAGCCGGAGCGACTCCACCCTTCGCGGCCACTACCCGCTGGAACCGGACGTCATTGCGGCCACGGTCGTCGAGGTCAGCGGGGAGAAGACCGACGGCGTCGTGCTGGTTCCGGCGTTCCCCGATGCCGGGCGGCTCACCGTCGGCGGCGTCCACTACATGCGCGGCACTGAAGGCATCCTGGTTCCGGTGTCCGAAACCGAGTTCGCCAAGGACGCATCGTTCGGCTTCAGCACCTCGGTGATGGCTGACTACATCGCGGAGAAGTCCCAGGGCCGGTTCCCCGCGGACTCCGTGATCGTCCTGGACCTGAACATCATCCGCGCCGGTTCCTCCGCGCAGGACCCGGCGATTTCCGCCAAGGCCATCGCCGACGCCATCGAGCCCGCAACGGACTCCACTCCGATCGTGGCGGACATCGTCACCGAGAACGACCTCCGCGCCCTGGCCCTGGGCCTGGAAGAAGCCGAACGCCGCGGCAAGAAGCTCCTGTACCGCGTCGGCCCGCCGTTCGTCCGCGGCCGTATCGGCCAGGAAGTCCGCGCCGCGCTGACCGCCGAAGAAGCGTACGCCGGCAACACCCCATCGGAGGCCGGTGGCCTGATTGTGGTGGGATCGCACGTTGGCCTCACCACGCGCCAGCTCAACGTCCTCACCGCGGAACACGGCTCCGCGCGCATTATCGAGATCGACGTCGAAAAGCTCCTCGCTGAGGAAACCGAAGCCAAGGCGCACTTGGACCAGACCGTGGAAGCCGTCGTCGAGGCCCTTCGCGCCGGCGACGTCATCGTCCACACCAGCCGCCTGCTCATTAAGACCGATGACCCCGCCGAAAGCCTGCGGATCGCGCGGACGGTCTCCGCCGCCGTCGTGGACGTGGTCAACCGGACCCTGAAGACCTTCCCGCCCCGGTTCGTCATCGCCAAGGGCGGCATCACCTCCTCGGACGTGGCAGCCCACGGCCTGGAAATCAGGCACGCAATCGTCCGCGGCCCCATGCTGCCCGGCATCGTCAGCCTGTGGGAGCCCGTGGACGGACCTGCCAAGGGCATCCCCTACATTGTCTTCGCCGGCAACGTGGGCGATGACGACTCCCTGGCCCAGGTCACCCGCAAGCTCAGCACCAAGTTCTGATTTTCGACAGCGCAAGAATTCAACGGAGAAACACCATGACCAGCAACTACACCGTCACCGTCCTGGGCCTCGGCGCCATGGGCCTGCCCATGGCCACCCGACTGGCTTCCCAGCTCACCGTCCACGGCTTCGACATCGCCGAGGCGCGCCTCAAGCTCGCTGAAGAAGCCGGCATCACCACCTTCACCACGGCCCGCGACGCCGCCAAGGGTGCCAACGCGGTACTCCTGGCCGTCCGCAACGGTGAGCAGCTCAACGAGGTCCTCTTCGGCGAAAACGGCGTGGCCTCCGTGCTGGAGCCGGGCGCCGTCGTCATTCTCGGCAGCACGGTGGGCACTGACGCCATCCCCGCCACGGTGGCCAAGCTGGCCGAATACGGCGTGGACCTGGTGGACGCCCCGCTGTCCGGCGGTCCCAAGCGCGCCGGCGAAGGCGACCTGCTGATCGTCGTGGGCGCTTCCCCCGAGGCCCGCGAAAAGGCAGCCCCCGCCCTGGAACTGCTGGCCTCCACGCTCACCGTGGTGGGCGACAACCCCGGCGACGGCCAGGCCCTGAAGACCGTCAACCAGCTCCTGTGCGGCGTCCACATCGCCGCCGCTGCCGAGGCCCTGGCCCTGGCCGACGCGCTGGGACTGGACCAGGCCAAGACCCTTGCCGCCCTGGAAGCGGGCGCCGCCGGCTCCTTCATGCTGTCCAACCGCGGCCCCCGCATCCTGGAGGCCTACAACGAGGAGGGCGCCGAGGTCCTGTCCCGCCTGGACATCTTCGTCAAGGACATGGGCATCGTAGGCAAGGCCGCACGCGCCGCCGGCCTGGCAGCCCCCGTCGCCGCCGCCGCCGAGCAGCTCTACCTGCTGGGCCAGGCCCAGGGCCTCGCCGCCGCCGACGACTCCGCGGTCATCAAGGTGGTCGCCCCCACCAAGCGCACCAAGTAAGCCAGCGCGCCAACCAAGCCATCCTCCTGCCCTTGCGGCAAAAAGGTACGACGACGGCGGTCCCCCCTCCGCCGTCGTCGTACCTCCCAGCGTTGCCGGCGCAGTCCCGCAGCGTTTATCCCCACCCCGCCATTCCGTGCTGCCGCCTGCCCCCAGGCCGGCAGGCCAAAGGAGACACCTCCCCGTGAACCACCTGATCAACCCGCTGATACAGCGGGCGGCCGATGCCCCGGCCATCAAGCCTGCCGTTGAGCTGGGCACCCCGCTGCTGCTCACCATCGCAGCAGCAGGCATCGCCATCCTGCTGGTGATGATCATCCGCTTCAAGATCCAGGCCTTCGTGGCCCTGCTCACCGTCAGCATCCTGGTGGCCGTGGCCGCAACCATCCCGCTGCAGGACATCTTCACCGTGGTCTCCAGCGGCGTTGGCAGCACCATGGGCAAGGTAGCCATCCTGATCGCACTGGGCGCAGTCCTGGGCCGCATGATCGAAGTTTCCGGCGGCGTCCAGTCGCTGGCCGACCACTTCACCCGCAAGCTCGGCGCCCGCCGGGTCGCTGTGGCGCTGACCGCCGTCGGCTTCCTGGTGGCCATCCCGGTCTTCTTCGAGGTGGGCATCATCGTGCTGGTGCCCATCGTGTACGCCTTCGCCAAGATCGCCAAGGTTCACCCGGTCAAGTTCGGTCTTCCCATGGCCGGCATCATGCTTTCCATCCACGTGGCAGTCCCGCCGCACCCCGGCATCGTGGCGGGCGCGGGCGTGCTTGGCGCGGACATCGGACTCATCGCCCTGATCTCGCTGCTGATCTGCGTTCCCCTGGGCTTCCTGTCCTACTGGGTGGCGTCCATCATGAACCGCAAGGACTACGAACTCCTGCCGGCCGTGAAGACCCAGGTGGAGGAATTCGGCTCCAAGTCACTGGTCAAGGTGGGCCACGACGGACCCGGCGCCGCCGCCATCGCCCCGCCGCGGCCGGGCCTGATCATCTTCCTGATCGCGGCACCCATCGTGCAGATCCTGCTGGGTACCGTCGGCACGCTCGTCATCCCCAAGTCGGACCCCCTGTACGGCCTCGCGTCGTTCGTCGGAAACCCCTTCCTGGCCCTGCTCGTGGCCGTGGCGTTGTCCTTCTTCCTGCTGGCCGTCCGCCGCGGCTGGTCCTTCAGGGAAACCGGCGAAATCTTCGAAGGTTCCCTGCCTCCCATCGCCTCCATCCTGATGGTGGTGGCGGCCGGCGGCGTGTTCGGCAATGTGCTGCAGGTCTCCGGCATCGGCGGCGCCCTCTCCAAGACCCTGGACACCCTGGGCGTGCCGCTGCTGCTGCTCGGCTTCATCATCTCGCTGGCCCTGCGCGCGGCCCAGGGTTCGGCCACCGTGGCCATCGTCACCACCACCGGCCTGCTGTCCGCGGCGGTCAGCGGCGGCGGCTACAGCCCGGCGCAGATCGCCGTGATCGTGATCGCCATCGGCTTCGGCGCCCTGGGCCTGTCCCACGTGACCGACGCCGGGTTCTGGGTGGTGGTGCGGTACTACGGCCTGACCGTGTCCGATGGCCTGAAGACCTGGACCGTCCTGACCACCATCCTGGGCGTGGCCGGCTTGCTGCTGACCTTCGTCGCCTGGATCCTGGTGGGAGGGCTGGGCGCCTGATGCATACCCGACTGGACCACCTGGTCACCTCCGCCCTGCAGCAGGGTTCCGCAGTTCCCGCCTTCACTTGCTACGACTTCACCACAGCGCTGGCTGTTGTGGGTGCCGCGGAAGAATCCGGCAGGGGCGTGATCCTGCTGGTGGCACCCAAGACCGCCGCCACCGCCAACGGCCTCCGCCTCATCACGGCGTTGCGCGGCCTGGCCGATGCTGCTGCGGTGCCGGTCGCGGTGCAGCTCGACCACGCCTCCGACCTCCAGGTCATGGCCGACGCCGTCCAGGCGGGGGCGGATTCCGTCCTGGCCGACGGTTCGTCCCTTCCCTATGAGGACAACATTGCGCTGGTCCAGGCCGCCCGTGCGCGGCTGGGTGCCGAGGTGGTGCTCGAAGCCGAACTGGGCGGCCTGGCAGGGGACGAGGACCGTGCCTTCGGAGCAGACCAGTCCGGCGTCGACGTGGCTGGCCTGACGGACTCCGCGCAGGTGGAGGACTTTGTCTCCCGCACCGGCGCGGAGCTGCTGGCCGTCGCGGTGGGCAACGTCCACGGCAAATACAAAGGTGAGCCGAAGCTGCGCTGGGACGTGCTGCAGGACATCGCGGCGCGGATCCACATTCCGCTGGTACTGCACGGCGCCTCCGGAATACCGGCGGAGGAGCTGGTCAAGGCTGCCGTCATGAACGTCGGCAAGGTCAACTTCAACACGGAGCTGCGGACCGGCGTGCTGGCCACCCTCCAGGACCAGCTTCCCGGGCACCGTGCGGACGGCGAGAACCTGCAGGGCCTCCTGGCTCTCTGGAACGAGTCGGCCAAGGGCTTTGCCGTCACCACACTGGCCACGCTGGCACGGTAGCCGAATCTTCCCCAAGCGGGAGGCCAGGATCAAGCAGCCGGTCCTGGCCTCCTTGTTGCCCTTGGGGCCCGTGCCCTCCAGGCGGGAATCACGGCTCCAACAGGAGGCTAGGATCGAGCAATGATCCTGGCCTCCCTGTTTTTTGCCTTCCTTGCCGGCGCGCTGCATGTCTTCATCTTCACCATGGAGTCGCTGACCTGGACCCGGCCGCCAACCTGGAAGCGCTTTGGCATCGCGTCCCAGTCAGACGCGGAGACCACCAAGCCGCTGGCGTACAACCAAGGCTTCTACAACCTGTTCCTGGCGCTCGGGGCATTCATTGGGGTGGGGCTCGTGGCGTTCAGCGCCCCGGCGTCGGCGCAGTCCGTGGCAGGCTGGACCCTTGTCTTCAGTTGCTGCGGGTCCATGCTGCTGGCCGCGGCCGTCCTGGCCCTGACCGGGCGCAAGTACCTCCGCGCCGCCGTAACTCAGGGCACCACGCCGCTGCTCGCCGTCGTCCTGGGCCTGCTGGCAGTACTGCTGTAGGTCATCCCGGGCCCTATGGTCCTTAAACCCTGCCTGGAACGGGGGCACAATAGTGCCGTGGGCAGCCTCGAGCACTTGTAGGACCCGTGGGCAACAGCGGCAGGCGGGAGTCAGATTCCGTGCCGGACACGGCGAACCGTGATCCGGCCATCGACCTTGTCCGCTTCATCTGCCTGGCGCTGGTGGTGGTGGGGCACTCCATGATGGTCAGCCCCGTCCTGCACCCGGACGGCACTGTGACCACGGAAAATACCCTGGGTGATCAGCACTGGTTCGAGCCGGTCATCTGGATCTTCATGGTCATGCCCTTGTTTTTCGTCACCGGCGGCATCACTGGGCTGCAGTCCTGGCGCCGGCTCAAGGCAGGCGGCGGCACGGCGGCCCAGTTCATCCGCGCCCGGCTCCTGCGCCTGGTCCGCCCGGCCACCGCGCTGCTGGCATCCATGGTGGCAGGCCTTTCCGTGGCCGGCGCGCTGGGAGTTGACCAGCAGGTGGTCCAGCTCATGGCCACCGGCGCAGCCATGCCCCTATGGTTCCTGGCCGCGTACCTCGCGGCGCAGCTGAACATTCCGGCTTTGGCGGCGCTGCACGCCCGTGCCCCCTGGCTCACCCTCGGCCTGCTCACCGGGCTGGTGGTTGCCGTGGACTGCCTCCGGGGCGCACTGCCTGACCTTGCCAACGTCAACTTGGTCTTCGTGTGGTGCGCGGTTCAGCAACTGGGGTTCCTGGCCGCCGACGGCTACTTTTCCCGCCTTTCCCCCTCGGGGCTGCTGGGCGTGGCCGTGGCGGCACACCTGCTGCTGGGACTCGTGACCGGGCTGGGGCTGTATCGGGGAAACATGCTGGTCAACCTCAACCCACCCAACCTGACCCTGGTGATCCTGGGCGTCGCGCAGTTGGCCGTGATGGAACTGGCGCGCCCGCTCCTGGCACCGCTGGCCCAAGTGGGCTGGATCAGCCGGCTGCTGACACTCGCCGGGGCGAGGTCCCTGACGGTGTACCTGTGGCACCTGCCGCTCCTGGCGGCTATGTCCGGGCTGCTGCTCCTGGCCCCGATCCCCAAACCCGGTTCCGGCACGGCCGCATGGTGGTGGTCGCGGCCCCTGGTGGTCCTTGTGCTGGTCCTCCTGCTCCTGCCGGTGGTGGCGGCCTTTGGCCACTTGGAGGAACGGACGACGGCGATGCACGCCTTCCGCTGCCGGCCCGCCTTGGCGGGGGCCGGCGTCGTGGTGGTCTTCATCCCCGTTGCGGACGCCGCCCTTAACGGACTGTCACTGGGACTGCTCGCAGCCGGCGCCGTCTGCTTCTTTGTGGCCACTCTCTTGCTGGGTGGCGTTCCGTTGGGTGACCGGCGGAAGAGGAAGAGGGGGAGAAGGGGCATTGCCAGCGGGGTGAAGTAGTGCCACTGTCGAACCATGACCGAGAACACCGCGTCCGCGGAGGACAAGTTCACCGCCAACGTCTCGCTGCGGCGCAACGACGCCCAGCACCGGTACGAACTCCTGGTGGATGGCAGGCTTGCGGTGCAGGCGTTTTTCCGCGACCTTCCCGGGCACATCGACTTCACCCACACGGAGACCGGGCAGGAATTCGAAGGCAAGGGCCTGGGAAAAGTTTTGGCGCACTTCGCGCTGGACGATGTGGTGGCCACCGGCAAGCGCATCATCCCGCACTGCCCGTTCATTTCCGGCTACCTCCGCAAGCACGAAGGCTACGAACAGTTCGTTGACTGGCCGGACCGCTGAGTGGGCAGGCTGACGGCGTCCTGTCCCGCGCCTTCGCTTTTTGCTGAGCCGTGAGCCCCGAAGCCGCTTGTCCCTGAAGCGTTAATCCCCGGGCCACCCCGGGTACTGCTTACAGATGGCGGAGAACCAGGACCAAGTATTCGATGTTGCAGTTATCGGTGGGGGACCGGCGGGGCTGAGTGCCGGGATTGCCCTGGCGCGGGCACTGCGCTCGGTGGTGGTGATCGACGCCGGCGAACAGCGGAACCTTGGGGCGGAGAGCGTCCACGGATTCCTCAGCCGGGAGGGAATGAGTCCGCGGGACTTGATTGCCGCCGGCCGGGAGGAGCTGACCCGGTATGGGGGGACGACGGCTTCGGGCTTCGTCCGGTCGGCCAGTCGTGAAGAAGACCAGTTCATCCTGGCTATGGACGATGGTTCCACTGTTACTGTCCGTCGCCTGCTAATTGCTACTGGAATCGTGGATGAGCTGCCGGACCTTCCCGGGGTGGCCGACCGCTGGGGCCGGGATGTGCTGTACTGCCCGTACTGCCACGGATGGGAAATCCGGAACCAAAAGATCGGCGTCCTGGCAGCGGATCCCCACTCCGTCCTGCAGGCCCTGACATTCCGGCAATGGAGTGCAGACGTGACCATCCTGCTCAACGACGCCCTGGAACTTAGCGCAGGCCAGGCGGAACAGCTCGCAGCCCGTTCCGTTCAGGTGGTGGAGGGAAAGGTCCGGGAGTTGGATGTCACCGACGACCGGCTCACTGGGGCCATCCTGGACTCCGGCGTCACAGTGGCCCTGGACGTTCTGGTGGTCAGCCCCGCCGCCGTGAGCAAGGCCAACATGCTCGAACGCTTGGGACTGGAGCCGGCCGCGCTCCAGGAAGGTCCGGGAACACGGCTGGAGACGGATGAAAGCGGCCGCACATCCTGCCCGGGCGTGTGGGCTGCGGGCAACGCCACGGATGTTTCAGCGCAGGTCATCACCGCAGCCGCCGCCGGGCTTCGCGCGGCAGAGGCCATCAACGCGGACCTGGTCCTGGCGGACACGCGCCGGGCCGTGGAGGCAGCCAGGGTGCCTGCGGGGAAATAACCCCCGGGTCCAGGTTACGCGCACACGGGCAGCTGCGGGTCCCGGTTTGTGGGTGTCTTGGCTGGCTGCGGGTCCTGGTTACCCGGTCTGGCCAGCTGGCAAGGCCCCCGCCGGCTATCAGCTGGCGGGGGCCTGGAGGGTCAAGCAGGGACCGGTTAGCTGGCTAGGGCCTGGCCGCTGACCGTCATGGCGGTTCCCGGGTCATCGATCGTGAAGCCGCAGGCGCAGCGGTAGGTGACCACACTCTCCGGGACGGATCCCGGCCGAAGGGCAACGACGGAGTTTCCGTCAACGTACACGGGCTGCCGGACCGGCAGTTCGTCGTGGTCGACGCGCTGCATCGGCGTGCGGCAATGCATGCGCGAGTTCAGGGTCAACAGCAACCCTGCATCCACGGGTACGGTAGCGGTCAAGACATTTCCAGCTGCCTCAGTGCGCTCCCCAAACGCTGCCAACTGGTCTTCCATTGCGGTGGTCATTATGTTCTTCCCTGGGCTTCTTTCACGGAGCCGCCAACATCGGCAACCCCGCCGCGAACTGCTTGCGGAGGTTCATTTATCCCCACAAGCAAAGCATGCTTACTAAATGTTGCACAAGTTACAGCTGGGAAATCGGGCTCATCCGCGGCGGCGTTGCCACTGCCAGGCATGCCAGAAAAGCAGGAAAACCACGGTGGCAAAACCGGCAACAACCACCTGCGGGGCAAAGGTGTAAACGATGTACGCGAGCGGGATCCCGCCCGATGACGGCCCTGTGACCACGGGTCCGCTCAACAGTGCCCCCGCTCCGCCGGCAATCAGGCCTGCAGCCAGCAGCCACAGCACCACGATGAACGGGTTGGGCGCGTGCCATGTCCTGGCGTATTCCACACCTTCGGATTCAGGCGGTACCGGGTTTCCGTCCCGGTCCACTTCGCGGAACCCGAGTGCCGCGGATGGTTGCTGGTCCATGTTTCCCCCTTCACGGCAGCCTGGCCGGCCGCCGGCGGTTCCAGCGTAGCTTCCCCGGGCGGGGCCGTCCTGCCACACGCACTCCCAACTGGGTCCCTGGCGCTGCTTTTGCCGTATCTATACCTGGTGCAGGCAGGGCGGTCCCATCCTGCCGCCTTGCTGGCTAGGCTTGCAGCATGACGCCATCCAGCACCCGAACAACAGCACTTGTCACCGGAGCCAGCGCAGGGCTCGGCCATGAATTTGCCAAGCAGCTTGCGGCCCAGGGGCATGACTTGGTCCTGGTGGCGCGCAACGCGTCCCGGCTGGCAGAAACAGCGGAAGACTTCCGCCGGCAGTACGGCATCACGGCTGAGGTGCTTCCCGCTGACCTGACGCAGGACGACGACGTGGCGGCCGTCGTCGAACGCCTCGAGGATGCAACGCGGCCGGTGGGGATCCTGGTGAACAATGCCGGCATCGGCCTGTTGCACAACTTTGAGGACAACCATCCCGCGGAGGAGAAGAAGCACCTGAAGCTGCACGCGGAAACGTCCATGCTGCTCACCCACGCAGCGTTGCGGGGCATGTTGGAGCGCGGGGAGGGCAGGATCATCAACGTGGCCAGCGTGGCCGCGTTCCTGCCCCGCGGCACCTATTCGGCGGCGAAGGCCTGGCTGGTGAGTTTCAGCCGGTGGGCCAACCTCGCCTACCGCAAGCGTGGCATCAAGGTCACGGCCGTCTGCCCCGGCTTCACCCACACGGAGTTCCACGACCGGATGGGGATGGACAAGTCGGTGGCCCCGTCCTGGACTTGGCTGCGCGCCGAACGGGTGGTCAGCGAAGGCCTGGCGGACAACGAGCGCGGCAAGGCAGTCTCCATCCCGTCCAAGCGTTACAAGGCGGTGGCCGCAGTGGCCAAGGTCGCTCCGGCGCGCCTAATGGCCGGACCGGCCCGGAAGCCGAAGTAGGGGCGCAGAGCCGCCATTAGATTCCGGTAGGGTATGTCCGCTGCGGGAGCCGGGCCGGCGGACAGTTACCACTACCAGGATCCCCAGCAGTGCGCCCACCAGCGTCTCCACCGCGCGCTCAAGGATCAGGACCCGCGGCTCGATGGGCGAGGCCAGCTGGGTCATCAGCAGGATGACAGGTGTGAACCAGACCATGGCAAGGCCATAGTGCCTGGTCATGAACAGCTCGGTGGCGAACTGGAAGAGGATCACCAGCAGGGCCAGCACGGCCGCCCGGTGCGCCGGCTCTTGGAGTGCGGGGTAGAGGCCGGCCAGTGCCCAGGGCTCCGGCAGGAGGACGACGGCGGTGACCGCCAGCCCCACGAGCGTCCCCACGACGCGGTGGACGCCCCGCCGGACGCTGCTGGGCAGGTCTGCGCCGGCGAGCGGTACTGCCGCTGCTGCCATGGCCCAGTGCGGATGGCCGGTACCGCTGATGACGCCCGCCGTTCCCGCGGCACCCACCGCCAGCACGTACCGGGCAGCGTGGACGGATAGTTCCCGCCGCCGGGCCGATGAACGGGATGGCACGTTCCTGGTTGCGCCCGGTTCCCAGGACCTCCGCCGCACCCAGCCGCTAAAGCCGATCAAAATGGAGAACACCGACGATGCGCAAGCGATGAACATGGCGGCGTACCAGGGCACAACGGTGGGAACGGAAGCGCAGGCGCCAAGGGCAAGGATTCCGAAGAAGGGACCGTTCGGTTTCAGGCGTACCCGGTCAGCGTAGACCGAACCAACGCCTGCAAGGATTGCTTCCACGGCCACCAGCCACCACGAATGGATGTGGTTGATGGACAGCGTCACCCCCACTGCGACGCCGCTGAGCAGCACCAAGGCGCCCTGTCCCTGGTGGCGGAGCCGCAGCTGGTGCGGTTCAGACCTGCCGTACATGCCGGTGAGGGCCCCGAACACGGCGTAGATCATGAGGTCGGTGCGGCCCAGGACCAGCAGGAGCAGCGAGGGTACGGCGACGCTGAGTGCCACGCGGAGTGCGGCAAGGTGGTCGCCGGTGGCCGGTTCCAGCCGGTGGAGCGCGCGGACCTGTTCCACTACGCGCTTCATGTACCTGACCTGTCCTGTTTGGTTGTGCGACATTTATGGCGGCCCGCGGCCCGCGGACCCTTGGGAACGTATCACCGGCCTGGGGCAGAGTTCCATTGAGGCCGGTCATATTCGGAAATCCGGCAGGCACGCAAAGGCCCGCCCCGCATGCTTCCCCCAAGGAAGCACGCGGGACGGGCCAGTGAGCGTGGGCTACAAGAATGCCCGGCAGCCGGCTGGAACTGTGTCCCGGCTGGAACTGTGTCCCGGCTGGAACTAGGCGCCGGCCGGGACCCCGCGGTGTGCCTGGGGATCGTTGCCGTCGTGGGTGTCGAACGGCAGTTCGTCCAGGTTGATCAGCGGGTTCTCGTCCTGGGTGGCCACCAGTTCCTTTGCCTCCGCCGCGGAGTCAACGCTCGGCATCGATCCGGGCAGCGGGCGGTTGGCCGATTCCTTCAGGAAGTAGATGGCAATCGCACCCACCAGGGACGTGGCCATCAGGTAGTACGCGGGCATCATGTCGTTGCCCGTGGCGCTGATCAGCGCCGCCACGATGAACGGGGTGGTGCCGCCAAAGATGGCCACAGCGAAGTTGTAGGCGATGCCCATGGCGCCGTAGCGGCTGGACGTGGGGAACTGGGCCGGCAGGGCCGAGGCCAGGTTGGCCACATAGAAGGTGACCGGGAAGGCGATCAGGGCCAGTCCGGCCAGGGTGGACCAGACCTGTCCAATACCGATCAGCATGAAGGCCGGGATGGCCAGGACTACCGTGCTGATGGCGCCGATCCAGAGTACGGGACGGCGGCCGATCCGGTCGGACAGCTTGCCGGTCAGCGGGATGCAGAGGCTCATGACCACCAGGACGGGAATGGTCAGCAGCGTGCCATGCACCTCGTCGTAGCCCTTTGACTCCGTCAGGTACGTGGGCATGTAGGAGGTCAATGCGTAACCCGCCGTGTTGGCGGCGGCCACCACGACCATGGCGACGATGATGGGGCGCCAGTAGGCCTTGATGATCCCCACGGGTCCCTTGGCCTGTGCGGTCTCACCATGGGAGGCGTTCTTGGCGTGCTCCTCCTGGGCATCGAGGGTGGCCTGGAACTGGGGCGATTCCTCGATCTTGCTTCGGAAGTAGACGGCGATCAGGCCCAGCGGACCGGCCACCAGGAAGGGGATGCGCCAACCCCAGGCTTCCATGGTGTCCTGGCCGAGGGTCAGCTGCAGGACGGAGACCAGGGCGGCGCCAATGGCGAAGCCCAGATAGCTGCCCAGGTCCAGGAAGCTGGCGAAGAAGCCGCGGCGCTTGTCAGCTGCATATTCGCTGACGAACGTGGTGGCACCGGCGTACTCACCGCCGGTGGAGAAGCCCTGGATGACCTTGAGGAGCACCAGCAGTGCAGCAGCCCACAGGCCGATCTGCGCGTATCCGGGCAGGACGCCGACGAGGAATGTGCTGGCGGCCATGATCATCAGCGTGGTGGCCAGGATCTTCTGGCGGCCCATCTTGTCGCCGAGCCAGCCGAAGATCACGCCACCGAGCGGGCGGGCGATGAAGGTGGCGGCAAAGGTTCCAAGGAGGAACAGCGTCTGCGTGGTGGGGTCGGACTCGGGGAGGAAAACGGGCCCCATGGTGGTGATGAGGTAGCCGAAGACACCTACGTCGTACCACTCCATGGTGTTTCCCACGATGGTTCCGCCCAGCGCTTTTTTGAGCATCGGCTGGTCAACCACGTTGACGTCGGATTCCTTGAGGCGGCGGCGTGGCAGCAGCCTGGGCTTCTTGGCAGCCGTGGCGGCTGCGGGGTTGGTTCCGCGGGCACTTGTGGCGCCTGTGGAAGAGTCGTTCCTGCTTCGGTCTGTGGGCATTTGGGCAACTCCTGTGGAGGTCATTTGCTTGCGACTTGTAGCTGCCCCGCTCTGGGCAGGCCTTCAATTTTACGGGATTCTGCTGGCGCACGTTCGGTTTCATAGCGTAGAGTGCGCTCTTTTGAGCCCGTTCCGGGCCTGTTCCGGAGATTTTTTGCCCCGGCTTTTCCCGCGCTATCACTGGGAAGCAGGCTGATGAAAGGCACCGTTACCAAAAATTTTCCAAATTGCTCCGCCTGAACCCGCCAACTTCCGGGAAACCGGCCGCAAAAGTGACAGCAACCACCGTTCCCGGAGGGGGTTCACAGGCGCCTCGGGGGTGCCTATGGTAGAGCGATGAACACACTTCTTTCCGGGCAGTAATCTGCGCGCGCCCGGGCGCTTTGATTGGCGTTTCGTTTCAAGGAAGAACGAGGGAAGAAGGGAAGAACCACAATGGGTGAAGAGTCCAACCAGTTCCACATCAAGCCGGAGGTGGCGGACCATCTCGCGGCCGCAATGGATGTTCCGGTGGCCCCCGGCCCCGCAGCAGTCGGCGGCGTGCCCCTGGCGCAGCAGGGCGGGTGGCCGGACGGCCTGGGAAAGCGCCGCCATCCCAAGGACCGGACTGCTGGCCATGGCCGGACGGGACATGAAGCAGCCGTGACGGCGGTCCACCGCACCGGCAGGCCGCAGATGCCGCACTCCTCGTAGCAAAGGGGAGCCTGCGCCTCGCGACATGCGCATGCAGAATCGACACTGAAATTACCTGGCGCCCCCGGAATATGGGCGCGCCAGGTAATTTGTGCGTCGCGGACCCGTGGGCGCGTCGAAAACCGCGTTCCCGCCGGACTTGCCTCAGCCTTCCCGGACCACGTCCGCCGGGTCCTTGTCCACGCGCCAGCCCCGCCACCGTGGATGCCGGAGCCTGCCCGGTCCGGTCCATTCGCTGTAGGTCACTTCGCCCACCAGTTCCGGTGCCACCCAGTGCGCGTCCGCGGAATCGGGCCGGGGGACCTCGTGGAACGGCGAGCTCTTCCGGCCCAGCCGCTCCACTTTCTGCCGCAGCTCCGTGAGTTCACGGGTGCTGAAGCCCGAGCCGACGCGGCCCACGTACTGCAGTTTGTCGCCGTCGGGAATCCCCACCAGCAGCGATCCCACGGTGTCCTGGCGGCCGCCCTTTCCCGGTCGCCAGCCGCCAACCACCACTTCCTGGGTCTGCTCCGTCTTGAGTTTGATCCATGTCCGCGTCCGCTGGCCGCTGACATACCGGCTGTCGGTCCGCTTGGCCATCACGCCTTCAAGCCCAAGCTCCTGCGCGCTTTCCATGAGGAGTTCAACGGACTTCGCCAGCACCATGGACAGGTCCACCGGACAGTCCGACGGCTCAAAAAACTCCTCGAGCCGCTGCCGCCGCTTGCTGAGCGGCAGGCGCCTGAGATCCTTGCCGTCCTCGAAGAGGAGGTCGAACAGCATCAGCTGGACCGGGATGGCAGTGCGGGCCCTGGCGACGTCGGCGGCCCGGGTGAGCTTCATCCGGCCCTGCAGCAGGCCGAAGTCGGGCCGTCCACCGGGCCCGACGGCGATGATCTCGCCGTCCGCCACGAAGGGCTGCTCCGGCCAGCATGAGCGGTCCGTGAACTCCGGGTAGGTGCGGCTGACGTCGTTGCCGTTGCGCGAGAAGATGCGTATTTTCTCCCGGTCCGCCACCAGGATGGCCCGGACACCGTCCCACTTGAGCTCGTACTGCCATGAGCTGCCCTGCAGGTCCGCGGTGGTGCCGGACGTCGCCATCATGGGCTGGTATTCCAGCGGGTCCGGACCGGCGCCGGTCGAAGTAGCGTTGGCGCCAGACTCTGCCGGCACTTGAGGCGTGGCCTCTCGCCCGGGCAGCCCAGCGTCGTCGTCCTTTTCCGGCTCTTCAGCCTGCGCCGCCGGAGCCGCGTGCCGCCGTCGTCCGCCTGGCTGTTCCTGGTCCATCAGGTGGATGAGCCATTGCCCCTCGGCGTCCCTGCCCTGGCCCCGTCCGGTGTGGATCAGCGCAATCTTCCTGGTGCCGCCCAGCCCGCCGTCCTCCGAGCCGGTCAGCGTGACGATGACTTCCCTGCCGTTGATCCACTTATGCAGTTCGTAGGTGCCCGTGTCCCAAATGGTCATGACGCCCGCGCCATACTCCCCCTTGGGGATGGTCCCGTGGAAGGTCAGGTAATCCATCGGGTGGTCCTCGGTCTGGACGGCCAGGTGGTTCTTGCCGCCGGACTCGGGGACGCCCTTGGGCAGGGCCCAGGAGGCCAGGACACCCTCATGTTCCAGCCGGAGGTCCCAGTGCAGCCGGCTGGCGTGGTGCTCCTGGATGACAAAGCTGTTGCCGCCCGCGGGGAGGCCTGCGAAGGGCTCGGGCGTGGCCTTGGGATCGCGCATGGAGCGGTACTTGCCCAGGCGGGGATCGCCGTCGTCCGCGTCCTCCTGGGTGTCCGCCGCGCTTGCCCCGCTGCCTGCCCCGCCACCTGCGGCCTGGACGACGGCGGCAAACGGGTCCTTCCCGTCCCGCACCCTCCGCAGCACCTCCTGGTAGTCGAGGTGCTTCAGGTTGGGCGAGTCGATCTCCCGCCATGTCCGCGGTGCAGCCACCAGGGGCGTGGGCCTGCCCCGGAGTGAGTAGGGGACGATGGTGGTTTTCGCCGCGTTGTTCTGGCTCCAGTCCACCAGTACCTTGCCTTTGCGCAGCGACTTCTTCATGTCGCTGACTGCGAGGTCCGGGTGGTCGGCCTCGAGTGCGCGGGCCAGTTCCCGGGCGAACGCGGAAATCTGTTCGGACGTCTGGCTCCCGTCCAGTGCGGCGTAGAGGTGGATGCCCTTGCTGCCGCTGGTCACCGGCACCGGATCCAGGCCCACGTCCTGCAGGATGGCGCGGGCCAGGAGGGCCACCTCGCGGCACTCCTGCAGGCCGGCTCCGTCGCCCGGGTCCAGGTCCAGCACCAGGCGGTCCGGATTCAGCTGGTTGCCGTGCGAGTCCACCCGCCACTGCGGCACGTGGACCTCCAGCGAGTTGATCTGGCCAAACCAGGTCAGGGTTGCGGCGTCATTCACCAGTGGATAGTGGATGGTCCGGTCTTTGTGCGTGATCGCCGCCCGCGGCAGCCATCCCGGGGCTGAATCCTCCAGCTCCTTTTGGAAGAACACTTCGCCGGGCTTGTCCGCCGTGCCCACCCCGTTGACCCACCGCTTGCGGGTGGCCGGGCGGTTGGCTGCCGCAGGAATCAGGACGTGGGCCACCGCGGCGTAGTAGGCCAGCACGTCCGCCTTGGTGGTGCCGGTCTCCGGATAGATGATTTTGTCCAGGTTGGTGAGGGTCAGTTCCCGCCCCGCCACCCGGACACGCTCCCTGCTACCAGCCATGGGGCTTCACCTCCGGCCTGCTCTGATGTTGACTGTAGGAATGAGAGCCATCTGGAAAGGTGCCATCGCGTTCGGCCTGGTCAACGTGCCCGTGAAGGTCTACAGCGCCACTGAGGATCATGACATCAGTCTGCACCAGGTTCACAATGCCGACGGCGGCAGGATCCGTTACCAGCGCCGGTGCGAGGTGTGCGGCGAGGTGGTGGACTACTCGGACATCGAGAAGGCCTTCGACGAGGACGGCCGTACCGTGGTGCTGTCCAAGGATGAGCTCAAGTCCATTCCCGCGGAGAACAGCCACGAGATCGAAGTGGTGCAGTTCGTCCCGTCCGAGCAGCTCGAACCCATGATGTTCGAGAAAAGCTACTACCTGGAGCCCGACTCCAAGTCGCCCAAGGCCTACGTGCTGCTGCGCCGGGCGCTGGAGGACACGGACCGGGTGGCAATCGTCCAGTTCGCCTTGCGGGAAAAGACCCGGCTGGGTGCGTTGCGGATCAAGGACGACGTGCTGGTGCTCCAGTCCCTCCTGTGGCCCGATGAGGTGCGGGAGGCCAACTTCCCGTCCCTGGAAGCCGACATCAGGATTTCCGCCCAGGAGCGGGACATGTCCGCGGCGCTGGTGGAGTCCATGGCTGCCGACTTCGAACCTGAATCCTTCACTGATGAGTACCAGGTGCAGCTGCGCCAGCTCATCGACGCGAAGCTCGAGCAGGGAGAATCGCTGGACACCGAGGAGACCTTCGGCGTCGAGGCCGGCGAAGGCGGCAAGGGCGAAGTCATCGACCTCATGGAGGCCCTCAAACGGAGCCTGGACAGGAAACGCGGCGGCGGGGAGGGCGCCTCCGCCGGCGGAAGTTCCGAAGGCGAAGCGGACACCGGGGACGGGGAAGCCGAGCCAGCCAAGCCCGCCCGCAGAGCCTCCGGCAACAAGGCCTCCGGCAACAAGGCGTCCGGCACCGGGGCGGCCTCGAAGACGGCTGCGAAGACCGGCACGGACGATGCAAAGCCGGCCGCCAAGTCGTCCGCGAAATCGACTGCCGCCAAATCCACCGCCACCAAGGCTGCTGCCGCTAAATCACCCGCATCCAAATCCACGGGAACCAAATCAGCGGACACCAAATCCAGCGGAACAAAGACCGCGGCCAAGCCGGCCGCCAAGACCAGGACACGCAAGCCCGCCTGATCGGTTAGCCTGCCCGCTAAGCCTGCAGTCCTGCCTTTACAGGCGCCTCCATCGCGTCCACAATGAGTCGCATCACAGCCTCCGCTGTGTCAACAGCGTGCTGTCAGCCATTCGGACCGGACACGTAGAGGGGCACGGGCATGAGCCAGCAGACCGATGCAGTGGAGGCGGACCGGGAGCTCAAAAAGAAGCACCGGGCCATGTGGGCGTCCGGGGACTACCCCGCCCTCGCGGACGAGATGCTCCTGGAACTGGGCGCCGTCCTGGTGGAGGCCAGCGGCATCAGGCCGCGCCAGCGCGTCCTGGACGTGGCGGCAGGAACCGGCAACGCTGCCATCCCTGCAGCAATGATGGGTGCCAAGGTAGTGGCCAGCGACCTCACCCCCGAGCTGTTTGAAGCAGGGCGGCGGGAAGCCGCAAACCGCGGGGTCACCCTGGACTGGCAGGAAGGTGATGCCGAGGCCCTGCCTTTCGGCGATGCCGAGTTCGACGCTGTCATGTCCTGCATCGGAGTGATGTTCGCGCCGCACCACCAGGCGGCCGCGGACGAATTGCTCAGGGTCTGCAAACCGGGTGGCTCCATCGGGTTGCTGTGCTGGACGCCGGAAGGATTCGTGGGCCGGATGCTTGCCGCCATGAAGCCCTTCGCACCGCCGCCCCCGCCCGGCGCGCAGCCTGCGCCGCTGTGGGGGAGTGAGGACCACGTCCGCGAACTGCTCGGGGAAAGGATCACGGACGTCCATACCCGCAAGCAGAACCTGGCCGTGAAAAGCTTCCACCAGCCCGCGGATTTCGTCAGGTACTTCAAGTCCCACTACGGCCCCATGATCTCCGTTTACAAGTCGCTCGCGGAACAGCCTGACAAGGTCAAAGCGCTGGACAAAGCCCTCACCGATCTGGCTGACTCCTTTGGTGACGCCCACGGCGACTCCCCGTTCCAGATGGAATGGGAATACCTGCTCTTCACGGCAAAGAAGGCGTGAGCCATGACGGAAAACCACGTGGCAACCTCCGTCATCACCATCAATGCACCTGCCGAACACGTCTGGGGCGTGATCACGAATCCCGCCGCCGTAAAGGAGTTCATGTTCGGGACCACCCTGGAGACGGACTGGAGCGTTGGCAGCCTCATCACGTGGCAGGGCGAATGGGACGGGAAGGCGTACCAGGACAAGGGCCGGATCCTCCAGGTCGAACCGGGGCGGAAACTGGTGCATACCCACTTCAGCCCCCTGTCCGGCCAGGAGGACAAGCCGGAGAACTACCACACCCTCGAATGGAGGCTCGAGGACCAGGGAGGCGCCACCCGCCTGTCGCTGGCGCAGGACAACAACCCCACCGAGGAAGCCGCCGCACACTCCAAGGGCATGTGGGACAAACTCCTGGCGGACGTGAAGGCGCTCGCCGAGCGCGGCTGACTTCCCTGCACCCAGGTGGGCCGGGGCGCTTAAAACCAAGCGGCCGCCGTCGGGCGTTCCATCATGGGAAGCCCGACGGCGGCCGCCGGTTTTGTGCCTTGGGGCAGCGTTGCTGCTACTCGGCGTCGTGGTCCGTTTCCAGAATCTGCACCAACCGGTCCAGCGCATCGTCTGCGCCGGCACCTTCGGCGCGGAGAACCACCACGTCACCGTGCGAAGCGCCCAGGCTCATGAGGGACAGGATGCTGGCAGCGTCCATGGCTTCGTCTGCCGGCTCGCCTTCACGGGCGATGGTGATGTCCAGGTCGAACTCTCCGGCAGCCTCGGCAAAGATAGCGGCGGGGCGGGCGTGCAGGCCCACGCGGCTGGCAACGGTTGCGGTGCGTTCTGGCATTCTTGCTCCTTTGTCTTTCGGCGTGCTGAGGGTTCAGCGGCCGGTGAGGTGTGTGGCTAAGCCGGCTCAGACGGTTACGGGAACCGGTTCAACCGTATCAACGGTCTTCTTGACTGCCCAGCGCTTCAGGGCGATCACCGACAGGGCCGTGATCACTGTGCCGACGGCGATCGAGATGACGAACATCAGGAAGTTGTCGATGGCGAAGAAGACGAACAGGCCGCCGTGCGGTGCCTTGGAGCCGACGCCGGCAGCCATCGAGATGGCGCCGGTCACCGCACCGCCCAGCATGCTGGCGGGGATGACGCGCAGCGGGTCGGCCGCGGCGAACGGGATGGCGCCTTCGGAGATGAAGGATGCACCCAGCAGCCAGGCTGCCTTGCCGTTTTCCTGCTCGGCCAAGCTGAAGAGCTTCTTGTTCAGCACGGTGGAGGCCAGGGCCATAGCCAGCGGCGGAACCATGCCCGACGCCATGACCGCTGCCATGATCTGCCACGGGGCCTGGTTGTCGATGGTTGCAGCGCCCAGGCCGGCGACGGCGAAGGAGTAGGCAACCTTGTTGACCGGGCCGCCGAGGTCGAAGCACATCATGAGGCCGAGGATCACGCCGAGGGCAATGGCACCGGCACCCGTGAGTCCGGAGAGCCAGCTGTTCAGTCCGTTGGTGATCGCGACGATCGGGCCGCCAAGGATCACAAACATCAGGCCGGAAGCGACCAGCGACGCCAGCAGCGGGATGATCACCACGGGCATCAGGCCGCGCAGCCAGCGGGCCACCTGCAGGCGGCCCACCACGTGGGCAATGTAGCCGGCCAGCAGGCCGCCAACAATGCCGCCAAGGAAGCCCGCACCCATGAATCCGGCTACGGCACCGGCAACGAAGCCGGGGGCGATGCCCGGACGGTCAGCGATGGCGTAGGCGATGTAACCGGCCAGCGCAGGGACAAGGAAGCCCAGTGACAGTGCACCGATCTTGAACAGCACGGCGCCGAGGTAGGCCCCCAGCGGTCCCCAGGCGTTGTCCGGGAACTGGGTGGGCAGGTTGAACAGGCTGTTCTGGACCACGATCGTGTCCGCGTACTTGGTGATCAGGTAGCCGCCCATGAGGAAGCCCAGGGCGATGAGCAGGCCGCCGCCTGCCACGAACGGAATCATGTAGGAGACGCCGGTGAGCAGGGCCTTCTTGAGCTTCTGCCCAATGTGCTCGCCCTTTTCCTCTGCCTCGTGCTCTGCCTGCTCCTCCGCTCCGAAGTGCGGAACGCGGCGGGCGTTGGGGTTGTCAGCTGCTGCGAGGGCCTCCTGGACCATCTTGTCCGGTTCGTCGATGCCACGCTTAACCGGTGCGTTGATGACCGGCTTGCCGGCGAACCGCTCCTTGCCGCGCACATCCACGTCAACGGCGAAGATCACGGCGTCTGCGGCTGCGATGACCGCGGGGTCCAGTGCCTTGGCGCCGGAGGATCCCTGGGTCTCCACTTGGAGGTCGACGCCCGCTTCACGGGCGGCCGCCACCAAGGAGTCAGCAGCCATGTAGGTGTGTGCGATACCGGTGGGGCAGGCCGTAACAGCCACGAGGCGCTTGGGCCCGCGGCCAGCACCTGTTGTCGGCTCGCCGGCGGCCGCACCGGCCACGGATGAACCTGCTGCAGCGCCAACGCCGGCGCCAACCGGCACGGCGTCA
Organism: Arthrobacter sp. SLBN-83; assembly: GCF_006715285.1. Classification (NCBI taxonomy): domain Bacteria; kingdom Bacillati; phylum Actinomycetota; class Actinomycetes; order Micrococcales; family Micrococcaceae; genus Arthrobacter; species Arthrobacter sp. SLBN-83. The sequence goes on along the minus strand of NZ_VFMX01000001.1, from coordinate 967,593 downwards.
ACCGGGGCGGCAGCGGCGTGGGCGGCGGGCTTGTCGGCCAGGGCACCGTCCACGAGCTCTACGATTTCGGCCTGTGAGGAGGCGTTGCGGAGGGCAGCGGTGAAGTCCTTCTTGATGAGGGACCGCGCCAGCTTGGAGAGCAGCTTCAGGTGCTCCTGGTCAGCTCCGTCCGGAGCGGCGATGAAAAACACCAGGTCGGCCGGGCCGTCCTTGGCACCGAAGTCAACCTTCGGGTCCAGGCGTGCCATGGCCAGGGTGGGCACCGTGACGGCGGCCGAGCGGCAGTGCGGGATGGCGATGCCGCCGGGAATGCCCGTGGCAGTCTTCTGTTCGCGGGCGAAGGCGTCCGCGAAGAGTCCTTCGACTTCCGACGCGCGTCCGGTGGCAGCTACCTTGCTTGCCAGATGCCGGATCACCGTCTCGGGGGCGTTGCCCAGGTTCTGGTCGAGCTCGACCAGGTCCGTGGTGATGAGCTGGGTCACTGTCAATCCTTTCGAAGGGCCGTGATGGTTACGGCATCCGGGGTGGTTTGGTCTGCTGCCGGAACAGTGGATCCGGGCAGCGAGGCAGCGGCGGCACCATGGGCCACCGCCTGACGAAGGCAGTCGGCGGGGGCGGCGCCCCGGCCGTGGGCAAGCAGGTAGCCGGCAAGTGCGGAGTCGCCTGCACCCACCGTGCTGACCGCGGCGACCGGCGGGTGCGTGGCCAGCCACGCGCCGTCGGCCGTTACGAGGACAGCTCCCTTGGAACCGAGAGTTGCCAGCACAGCACCCACACCGGAACGAACGACGGCGGCTGCGGCGGCAGCAGCAGCCGCCGGGTCCGCTTCCAGCTCGTCACCGGAGGCCGGGGCAAAACCGGCGGCTGCGGCCAGTTCCGCCAGTTCCTCGGCGTTGGGCTTGAGGAGGTCCGGCTTCCCGGAACCTGTGGTTGTTCCGCTGGTTCCTGTGCCGTCGCCGGGGGTTCCGGCGTCGGTCAGGGCAGCGGCGAGGGGTGTCCCGGAGGAGTCGACGGCGATCAGCGGCGAATTGCCGTTGCCCGCCTCCCGGATTCGTCGGGCCACCGTGGCGTAGAAGTTGTCCGGGAATCCGGGCGGCAGCGAGCCGGCCAGGACCACCCAGCTGGCGACGCGGGAGCTTTCCAGCAGCAGCTTGATGAGCGCTTCCTGCTGGTCCGCGGCAAGGAGGGGCCCGGGTTCGTTGATCTTTGTGGTCACGCCGCCGGGCTCGGTGAGCGCCACGTTGGTGCGCAGCGGCTCGTCGATGGGAAGGGATACGAAGGGCACTGCACTTTCGCGCAGGCCGGCCAGGACCGGATCGCTGTCCGCGCCTGGCAGGACGGCGAGGGATTCGAGGCCGGAGGCCACCAGGGCGCGGGAGACGTTGACCCCCTTGCCGCCGGATTCCTGGCGGACGGAGACGGCGCGCTGCACTTCGCCGCGTGCCAGGGGCCCGGGGAGGGCCACCGTGCGGTCGAGGCTTGGGTTGGCCGTGAACGTGACGATCATGCGATCACCACATCAACGCCGGCCTCTTCCAGGGCGGCCGTGAGCTCAGGTCCGGGTTCACTGTCTGTGATCAAGGTGTCCAGATCTTTCAGGGAGGCGAACTGGACCAGGGTTTCCGTGTCCAGCTTGGAGGAGTCGGCCAGCACCACAATGCGGCGGGCCGACTGGACGAAGGCCGCCTTGACGGCGGCTTCTTCAGGATCGGGAGTGCTGACGCCAAAGGTGGCGTGGATGCCGTTGGTTCCGATGAACGCGATGTCCGGGCGGATCCGGGCAGCGGCATTCACCGTTGCCTGGCCCACCGCCACCTGGGTGAGTCCGCGGACGCGGCCGCCCAGGATCTGCAGGGCGACGCCGGGGACGTTGGAGAGCTTGCTGGCGATGGGCACAGCGTGGGTGATAACCACCAGTTCGTGCTGCGGCCCGGTTCCGTCGGAAGGTTCGACGGCGGTGCGCCGCGCCAGCAGGTCTGCCAGCACTTCGGTGGTGGTGCCGCCGTCCATGAGGACACTGGCAGGTGAATTCCGGGGGATCAGGTCCAGGGCGGCCTGGGCGATCCGGACTTTTTGGTCCGGGCGCTGGATGGCCCGCTCGGTGACGCTTTCTTCGGTGGTGCTGAAGCGGTCGGCCGCCACCGCGCCTCCGTGGACCCGCCGAACGGTGCCCGCGTTTTCCAACGCGGCAAGGTCACGGCGGACCGTTTCCGTTGTGATGCTGAAGCGCTCAGCCAGCAGGGTCACGCTGACCCGGCCGTTGCCGGCCACAAGCTCGGCAATCTTCTGCTGGCGCTCCTCGGCGAACACATACCCTCCGTTGCGTAGTGGCTTTCGTGACTTGGATCACTGTGATGTTGAGTTACTTGACTTTATCTTTGCTTCTGTTGGTTTGTCAATGGAAACCAACATGAAACAAGATCCGAATCTGTGCAGGGTTGGAGTTGTTGGCTCCGAAGGCGGGCCTGGGAGGGTTGTAAGCCTTTGGATCTGGATGAAATTGGCTGGGGCGGGACGCGAAAAAGCCGGGCTGGACGCTTTGGTCCAGCCCGGCTCTTGGGGTTTCTTTGGTTCCGGGGGCCCTGTCCCCGATCCCGCCCGGTGGTTAGATCCCGCCGTCGCGGCTTTCATGGCGGGTGATGCGCTCGCCGGTGCTGGGATCGATTACGGAACGGGACTCGCTGACGCGCCGGCTGCGGCCGGGGGAGGCGAGGATGAGGGAAGCAATCAGTCCGATCACGCCCACAGCCATCAGGATGTAGCCCACCAGTTGCTGGTCCACGAACGGAATCAGTCCGGGAGCCACTGCCCAGGCAAGGATGGCGCCGAGGGCGATGAGGAAGATTGACGAGCCGATTCTCATGACTTGCTCCTTATAACCGCATCCTGCGGCACTGGTAGGGCGTTACGGAAGGGTGGTGCGTCACTGCCAAAAGCTAAGCCTGCTGTCTGTCAAGCGTCACGCTACCTCCCGGTGATTCGGGATTCAACGACCCGGCCGCGCGGACGGCATGTCTCGTTAGGCTGTTGCGGTGGAAACAGTTGTGTGGTCCAAGCCTGAAGACCAGCGCGCCGGCACTCCGTTGCTGGTGATGATGCATGGTTACGGCACGGACGAGTCGCGGATGGTGCGCCTTTTCGAATACCTGCCCCAGGAGTTCACCTTTGCCGCCGTGCGCGCCCCGATGCCGATTGGCGACCACTGGGGTTGGTTCCTGCTGGACTATTTCCTGGCGAACGACTTCGCCGACGTCATTTCCGCAGCCAACTCTGTCCGCGCCTGGATCAGCTCCGTCAGGGACCAGCACAGCAGCGTGACCCTCATGGGCTATTCCCAGGGGATGGCCATGGCCAGCACGCTCCTGCGGCTGCACCCGGAGGACTACAAGGCCGTTGTGGGGTTGTCCGGCTTCGTCCTCAAGAACGAGCTCCTCTCGGTCATGGATTCCTTCGAGGCCAAGCCGCCCTTCTTCTGGGGGCGGGACAAGGCCGATCTGGTCATCAACGAGGACGCCATCGCCTACACCGCCGAATGGCTGGAGCAGAACACGTTGTTGACCAGCCGGACCTACCCGGGGATGGGGCATGCCATGTCCAAGACGGAGATGGTGGACGTCAGCGCTTTCCTCCGGCATTACGTCCTGCGCTGACTGATTATCCGCTGCGGCGAAGGGTAAGAAAAAACAGTTGCCAGCGAAAACTGCAAGCGCTTACACTCGTCTACGGCCATGATCGGTCCTGCAGTGGGCGGACAAGGAAGTGATGCTGCGCGCACGCCGCGCGGCAGAACCTCCTTTCGGCTGCCCGGCGGGGCCGGCTGTCCACAAACCGAGAGGACACCGCACCGCCGATGACACAAGAAACTGCAGCTGATACCGCCGCCTGGACCGGCGCAAAGGCAATCCTGTTCGACCTGGACGGGGTGCTGACGCCCACAGCCAGCGTGCATGAGCGGGCCTGGCAGGAACTGTTCGACGGCTACCTTGCCTCACAGCCCGGTGTTTCCGGCTACCGGGAAAGCGACTACTTCGACCACATCGACGGCAAGCCGCGCTTTGACGGGGTACGCGACTTCCTGGCCTCACGCGGGATCACCCTGCCGGAGGGCCCGCTGGATGACGATCCCGCCCACGACACCGTCCATGGCCTGGGCAACCGGAAGAACGCGGTCTTCAATGACATCGTGAGCGCCGGCGTCGAACCTTTCCAAGGCTCTGTCCGCTTCCTCCAAGCCGCGCTTGACCGCGGACTCAAGGTCGCCGTCGTCTCCTCCTCCCGCAACGCCCCCGCGGTCCTGAAGGCCGCGGGACTCAGCCGGCACTTCGCGGTCGTGGTGGACGGGGTGGTGGCCGCGGAGCAAGGCCTGCCCGGCAAGCCAAACCCGGCCACGTACGAATACGCCGCCAAGCTGCTGGACCTGTCCAGCTCAGAGTGCGTGGTGGTCGAAGACGCGGTGTCCGGCGTGCAGGCCGGGCAGGCGGGATCATTCCATTCCGTCATTGGCGTGGACCGTGGGGCCGGGCGGCAGACGCTCCTGGACGCCGGCGCCACCCTTGTGGTCAACGACCTTCAGGAACTCATCCCCTAAACCCACTCGATAACCGGTGTTGCCTTCCCCCGGGCAACCCGGCTATCCCCCCATCCAGCAGCACCCATCCGGATACAGCATTTCCCCCGAATACTCCGTGCCGGCCAGCCCGGCAGCACAGCAAGGCCAAAAGGACCCCGACCATGGCATTGATCACCGCGGACCGCGAACGGTTCCCCGACACCCCCTGGCAGCTCGTCGAAACCCGCTACGAGACCCATGCCGCCGGAACGCTTGAGACCCTGTTTGCACTGGGTAACGGACACCTGGGAATCCGGGGTGCGCACTGGGCGGCGGCCGATGCCGAACTGCCGGGAAGCTTCATCAACGGGCTGCACGAGATCTGGGACATCAAGCACGCCGAGAACGCGTTTGGCTTCGCCAGGACCGGGCAGCGCATCCTCTACATTCCGGACGCCAACAACTTCACGGTAGTGGTGGATGGGGAAAGCCTCAGCCTGGCCGAGTCCGAGGTGCTGGACTACCGGCGGACCGTGGATTTTTGTACCGGAATCTATGAATGCCGCATCACCTGGCAATGCAGGTCCGGTGCGACCGTGACCACCACGGAGCGGCGGGCCGTGGGCTTTGCATCCCGTGGCGGCCTTGGCATTTCGTTGGAGGTGGCAACGAACCAGCAGGTTTCCCTGGACGTCACCTCGTCCGTGATCAACCGCCAGGACCAGCCGGTGGAAGACCACTCCGTGCACGATCCCCGCCGCGCCGGCCGCCACGCAGGGCGCGTGCTGCTGCCCTTGCGGCTGGACGGTGGTGACGGTTCCCTGCGCCTGTCCTGGGAGGCGGCGGAGTCCAAGCAGCGGGTGGGCATCGCCGTGGACCACTGGACGTCGCCCGGGTACCAGCCGTTCGAGACGGTGGTTGACCAGGACGACAGCAGCGTCCGGTATGTCCTTGCGGTGGACGCTGACGAGCCGTTCCGGCTGGAGAAGAGCGTCAGCTACGCCGCCGGCCGCACCATCCAGGACCCGGACATCGATGCAGCCGCGGTGGCGGAAGAGGCATTGCGGCCGGTAAGCGACATCTTTGCCGAGAGCGAGGAACACTTCCGCGGCTACTGGGCCACCTCCGACATCGTGGTGGAGGGCGGCCTGCCCGGGCTGCAGCAGGCCATCCGGTGGAACCTGTTCCAGCTGGCCCAGGCCACCGCGCGTGCGGATGTTGCCGGCATTCCTGCCAAGGGCGTGACCGGGTCCGGCTACGAGGGCCACTACTTCTGGGACCAGGAGGTGTACCTGCTGCCGTACCTTACCTACACCAATCCCGACGGCGCCCGGCAGGTCCTGGAATTCCGGCACAGCATGCTTCCCGAAGCCAGGATCCGGGCCAAGGAGCTGAGCGTTGATGGTGCCCTGTTCCCATGGCGCACCATCAACGGGCTGGAAGCCAGCGCCTATTACGCTGCCGGCACCGCCCAGTTCCACATCGCGGCAGCCATCGCCTTCGCCACCAACAGGTACCTCTGGGCCACCGGTGACACCGCGTTCCGGGACGGAATGGGCGCCGAGCTGCTGATCGAGACCGCCCGGATGTGGATCTCCCTTGGCTTCTTCGGAAAGGACGGGCTCTTCCATATCCACGGCGTCACCGGCCCGGACGAGTACACGGCAGTGGTGAACGACAATCTCTATACGAACGTGATGGCACGCTTCAACCTGCGCGCGGCCGCCGCCCTTGAGCACGCCGGCGTCACGCTGGAGGAGCGCCAGCTGTGGGAGGCTGCGGCCAGCCGGATGAACCTGCCGTTCGACGAGCGCATGCAGGTCCACTCGCAGGACAACGACTTCATGACCCTGGAGGCCTGGGACTGGACCACTCCCCGGTCAAAGTACCCGTTGCTGCTGCACTTCCACCCCCTGGTGATTTACCGCCACCAGGTGCTGAAGCAGGCCGACACCGTCCTGGCCATGTTCCTGCAGTGGCAGGACTTCACTGCCCAGGAAAAACAGCGCGCCTTCGACTTCTACGATCCCCTCACCACCGGCGACTCCACGCTGTCCGCCTGTGTGCAGGGGATTATGGCGGCAGAGGTGGGCTACTCGAAGGAAGCGCTGGAGCACTTCACCAACGCTGCGTTCATCGACCTGGACGACACCCACGGCAACACCATCGACGGCGTCCACATCGCCTCCACCGGGGGAGTGTGGAGTTCGCTGGTGTGCGGTTTCGCCGGCATGCGCGACCAGGGCCCGGTGCCGTACTTCGATCCCCGCCTGCCCGCCGATTGGGACGGACTGGCCTTCCACCTGAAGATCCGCGGCCGCCTGCTGCTGGTCCGGCTCACCGCCGGTTCCATCACCCTCACGGTGCAGGAGGGTGAGCCGCTGGAGGTGGATGTCCGCGGCCGGCTCCTCACGGTGGGGGCAGGGCCCGTGCAGGTGCCGCTTGAACCGGTCGTGGAGCCGGAGCCCACGGTCTTCCCCAGCGGACTGCCGACGGCGAGCATCCCGGTGGTGCGCGGGAACAGCTGAGGCGGGGCTGCCAGGCCGGGTACTATGCCGGGCTGCGGCGCGTCCGACGGCGGGAGGAGACCAGGGCGTGTTGCCCGCCCAAGTCTCCTCCCGCCGTCGCGCTTTTTCTCTGTTTTAGCCTGCCAGGAGGGTGGCGGCTTCCTGGCGGGTGGTGCCGGAGTCCTGGATGCCTTCGGCGATGTGGGCGAGTTCGGCGGGGATGTCGCGGCCTTTTTTGCGCATGGCGGTGGCCCAGAGCCGGCCGGCGCGGTAGGAGGAGCGGACCAGGGGGCCGGACATGACGCCGAGGAACCCGATTTCTTCGGCTTCGTGCTGGAGGTCGACGAATTCCTGGGGTTTGACCCAGCGGTCCACGGGCAGGTGCCGTTCACTGGGGCGGAGGTACTGGGTGATGGTGATCAGGTCGCAGCCTGCCTGGTGGAGGTCGCGGAGGGCTTCGCTGATTTCCTGACGGGTTTCGCCCATGCCCAGGATGAGGTTGGATTTGGTGACCATCCCGTGGTTGCGGCCCTGGGTGATGACGTCCAGGGAGCGGTCGTAGCGGAACGCGGGGCGGATGCGCTTGAAGATCCTGGGGACGGTTTCAACGTTGTGCGCGAAGACTTCGGGTTTGGAGTCGCAGATCGCCTTGATATGCCCGGGGTTGCCGGAGAAGTCGGGGATGAGCAGTTCGACGCCGGTGCCGGGGTTCAGTTCGTGGATCTTGCGGACGGTTTCGGCGTAGAGCCAGACGCCTTCGTCTTCAAGGTCGTCGCGGGCCACGCCGGTGACGGTGGCGTAGCGCAGCTGCATGGACTGGACGGAGCGGGCCACCTTGGTGGGTTCGAACCGGTCCAGGGGTGAGGGTTTGCCGGTGTCGATCTGGCAGAAGTCGCAGCGGCGGGTGCAGTCGGAACCGCCGATCAGGAAGGTGGCTTCCTTGTCTTCCCAGCATTCGAAGATGTTGGGGCAGCCGGCTTCCTCGCAGACGGTGTGCAGGCCTTCCTTTTTCACCAGGTTCTTCAGGCCCACGAACTCCGGGCCCATCTGGACCTTGGCCTTGATCCATTCCGGCTTGCGCTCCACCGGGACCGCAGCGTTGCGCTGCTCGATCCGCAGCATCTTCCGGCCTTCAGGTGCCAGGGTCATGATGGTATTTCCTTTGTTTGGTGGTGTTGCCGTTGGTTGGGTGCGCTGTAGCCGGGTGTCAGCATTCGACGACGTTGACGGCGAGGCCGCCCATGGCGGTTTCCTTGTATTTGTCGCTCATGTCTTTGCCGGTTTCGCGCATGGTGATGATGACTTCGTCCAGGGAGACCCGGTGGGTGCCGTCGCCCCAGAGCGCCATTTTCGCGGCGTTGATCGCCTTGGCGGCGGCGATCGCGTTCCGTTCGATGCAGGGGACCTGGACCAGCCCGCCGATCGGGTCGCAGGTCAGGCCCAGGTTGTGTTCCATCGCGATCTCGGCCGCGTTCTCCACCTGGGCCGGGGTGCCGCCCATGACCTCGGCCAGGCCGGCGGCGGCCATCGAGGACGCGGACCCCACCTCGCCCTGGCAGCCGACTTCGGCCCCGGAGATCGAGGCCTGTTCCTTGTAGAGCACCCCGACGGCGCCGGCGGCCAGCAGGAACCGCACCACCACACCGTCCCGGTCCTGTTGCGTGGCGGTGTCCATGCCGGGGGCGAAGTGCAGCGCGTAGTACAGCACCGCCGGAATGATCCCGGCCGCCCCGTTCGTGGGGGCGGTGACCACCCGGCCGCCGGAAGCGTTCTCCTCGTTCACCGCCAACGCCACCAAGTTAACCCACTCCTGCCAATACCGGGCATCGTGCGGGCCCGCGTCCCACGCCGCGTCCTGATCGTCCAGGCCGTTGGCGCATTCCTTTTTCAGCCGTTCGTACCAGTCCGGGGCCCGGCGGCGGACCTTCAACCCGCCCGGCAGCACCCCGTCCCGCTTCAATGAGGTGGCCACGCAGTTTTCCATGACGGACCAGATGTTCAGCAGGCCCTCCCGGATCTCCTCCTCATCCCGGGAGGCTTTTTCGTTGAGGAGCATCACGTCCGCGATGCCCAGCCCGGTCACCGCGCAGTGCTCGAGCAGTTCCGCGGCGGTCCGGAACGGCAGCGGCAGTTCCTCCTTCGAGGCGTCCAGCTCCTGCTGGGCCGCGTCCTCCTCACCCTCCCGGACGATGAACCCGCCACCGACCGAGAAGAACGTCGCCGCATGCAGGACATTTCCTTCCGCGTCGGACACGGTGAAGGCCATCCCGTTCGTGTGCCGCGGCAGCACCGTCAACGGACGCAGCACCATATCGCCCACCCCGTACGGCAGGGCCACCCCGTCACCGGAACCCTCCACCACGGCAGCCAGGTTCAGGGTCCCGGTCTCCGCGATCGAGGCCAGCCGCTCCTCCACCTCATCCGGCAGGATCAGCTCGGGGTGAAACCCCTCCAACCCCAACAGGATCGCCGTCATCGTCCCGTGGCCATGCCCCGTCGCGGCGAGGGACCCATACAGATCCACCCGCAACGAAGCCACAGCATCCAGCACCCCGGATCCCACCAACTCCTCCGCAAAAACAGCAGCAGCCCGCATCGGCCCCACAGTATGCGAAGAGGAAGGCCCAATACCGATCGAAAACAGGTCGAACACGCCAACAGCCATGCGAGAGGTTCCTAACAAGATACTTAATCGGTGGGCAGTGCGTCACAAAGGCGACGTGCGCACGAGGGGCCGGCGGAGCCGGACTTTTCGGAAGCGTGCGTCAAAGCGAGGAACGAGCAGCACGCGTGAAAATGTCCGATCCGCCGGTCCCGAAGGGGACTACAGCCCCGGGTAGAGCGGGTGGGCCTTTGCCAATTCTTCGACGCGGTGACGCAGCCCGGAAAGGTCCGCGTCGGCGTCGGCAATTAATGCCTCGGCGATGATGTCCGCAACCTCGCGGAAGGCGTCCTCGTCGAAGCCACGGGTGGCCAGGGCGGGGGTGCCAATGCGCAGGCCGGAAGTGACCATGGGTGGGCGGGGGTCGAAGGGGACGGCGTTGCGGTTGACGGTGATGTCGATTGCCGCGAGCCGGTCCTCGGCCTGTTGGCCGTTAAGTTCGCAGTTCCGCAGGTCCACCAGGACCAGGTGCACGTCCGTGCCTCCGGACACCACGCTGATGCCTTTGGCACTGACGTCGGGCTGGACCAGGCGTTCGGCCAGGACGCGGGCACCGGCGAGGACCCGCTCCTGCCGCTCACGGAACTCCTCGGACGCGGCGATCTTGAACGCCACAGCCTTGCCGGCGATCACGTGCTCCAGCGGCCCGCCCTGCTGCCCCGGGAACACAGCGGAGTTGATCTTCTTGGCAACGTCGGGGTCGTTGGACAGGATGATGCCGCCGCGCGGACCGGCAAGGGTCTTGTGCGTGGTGGAGGTTGTGACATGGGCGTGCGGGACCGGCGACGGGTGCAGGCCCGCGGCCACCAGCCCGGCGAAGTGCGCCATGTCCACCATCAGGTAGGCGCCAACGGAATCGGCGATCCGGCGGAACTCCGCGAAGTCCAGTTGCCGGGCGTAGGCTGACCAGCCAGCCACGATCAGCTGCGGCTTGTGCTCCTGCGCCAGCCGCTCCACCTCAGCCATATCGATGGTGTAGGTGTCCTCGCGGACCTGGTAGGGGACCACGTTGTACAGCTTGCCGGAGAAGTTGATCCGCATGCCGTGGGTGAGGTGGCCGCCGTGGGCCAGGTTCAGGCCCATGATGGTGTCGCCGGGCTTGATCAGCGCGTGCATCACCGAGGCGTTGGCCTGCGCGCCGGAGTGCGGCTGCACATTGGCGAATGCGGCGCCGAACAGGGCCTTCACACGGTCGATCGCCAACTGCTCAATCACGTCAACGTGCTCGCAGCCGCCGTAGTAGCGCTTGCCGGGGTAGCCCTCGGCGTACTTGTTGGTCAGTACCGAGCCCTGCGCCTGCATGACGGCTGCGGCAGTGTGGTTTTCGGAGGCGATCATTTCCAGGCCGTTGCGCTGGCGGCCCAGTTCGTCGTCGATCTTTGCCGCGACCTCAGGGTCCAGGACGGACAGGTCGGCGTTCAGGCTGGGGGAGACCACCTGCTGGAAGGCCACGGTTTCGGCCGCCGCGCTCACAGTTCGCCGCCGTTTGCTGCGGCGTATTCCTCGGCCGACATCAGGGGACCTTCCTCAGTAACGGACACCTTGAAAAGCCAGCCGGCACCGTAGGGATCGCTGTTGATCAGGGCGGGGTCGGTCACCACGCCGTCGTTGATCTCGATGACCTCGCCGGTGACCGGCGCGTACAGGTCGGAGACGGACTTGGTGGATTCAACTTCGCCACAGGTCTCGCCGGCGGTCACGATGGAGCCAACCTCGGGCAGGTCCACGTACACAATGTCGCCCAGGGCATCGGCGGCCACGGCAGAAATACCAATCCCCGCAGGCCCGGACCCATCAACGGCGACCCACTCGTGCTCTGCGGAGTACTTCAGTTCAGCTACAACTTTGCTCATGATTTTTCCTATTCGTTTGAAAACTTGGTTGTGGTCAGGTTGGGTGCCGGGTGACCGAATTCCTCCGCGTGCTGCTCCTTCGTCGCTTTGACGCACGCTTCCGGAATCCGCTCACCCGTCCTTCCCTGTCACCTGGGTCGATAATCGCCAAAGGTCGAGTTGTCAGCGGTGAGCGACCCTTGCCCCTGCGGGGCCGGCATCCGGAAGCGGGCGTCTAAGGGAGCGTCACGTCCGCCCAGCGGGCGTCTTCGCGACCGAGCCCGCGGAGGATGTCGGTGCCGCCGGGCAAAGGCGACCACGGAGCGGTAGACGCTACTTTTGGCGGCGGTAGAACGGCAGTGACACTACTTCGAAGCGTTCGGGCTTGCCGCGGAGGTCTACGTCGAGGAGGGTGCCGGGTTCGGCGAATTCGACGTCGACGTAGGCCATGGCGATGGGGTAGCCGAGGGTGGGGGAGGGCTGGCCGGAGGTCACCTCGCCAACGAGGGTCCCGTCCTTGAGGACAGGGTAGTGGCCGCGGGCGGCGCGGCGTCCGGCACCCTTGAGGCCCACGAGCTTCTGCCCAATGGTGGCTCCGACGCCGGCGGCCTTGATGGCGGCCAGGGCTTCCTTGCCCACGAAGTCGCTTTCCTTGGCCAGGGACACCACGGGTCCCAGCCCGGCGGCGTAGGCGTTCACGTGGCGGGAAAGCTCGTTGCCGTAGAGCGGCATGCCGGCTTCGAGCCGGAGCGAGTCACGGGCAGCCAGGCCGGCGGGAACCAGGCCATGGCCTTCACCGGCATCCAGCAGTGCTTCCCACAGCGCGGGCGCGTCCAGGTTGGGAACGTAAATTTCGAACCCATCTTCGCCGGTGTATCCGGTCCGGGCGAGCAGCAGCGTCTGGCCGCCAATCTCCACCTCGACTGCAGCGTAGTACTTCAGCTCCGTCACCAGCGCGTGCTGTTCCGCGGGAACCAAGTTCAGCAATATGGCTTCCGCCGCGGGTCCCTGGACAGCAATCAGCGACGTTTCCGCGGAGGCATCGTCAACGGCCACGTTGAAGCCCGCGGAACGTTCCTTCAACGCCTCGGCCACCACCTTGGCGTTGCCCGCATTCGGCACTACGAGGAACTTGTCGTCCGCCCTGCGGTAGGAAATGATGTCGTCAATGATGCCGCCGTCGGTGTCGCAGATCAGCGAGTACTTGGCCTTTCCGACGGCGACCGCGGACAGCTTGCCCGCCAGGGCGTAGTCCAGGAACGCGGCAGCGTCCGGGCCTGTCACCCAGACCTCGCCCATGTGGGAGAGGTCGAACAGGCCGGCAGCCTTGCGGACCGCGTGGTGTTCGGCCAGCTCGGAGCTGTACTTCAGCGGCATCTGCCAGCCACCGAAGTCCGTGAAGGAGGCCCCGGCTTTCTTGTGCTGCTCGTAGAGAGCGGTGTAGTTCTCAGTCATTGGGTGAGTCCTTAGTTTTCGAAGTCTTCAAGGGGAGGGCAGGAGCAGATCAGGTTCCGGTCGCCGGCGGCACCGTCGATCCGTCCCACCGGCGGGAAGTACTTGTCCTGCCGCAGCGAGGGCACGGGGAACGCGGCCTGCTCGCGCGGGTAGGCGCGGCCCCAGTCGGAGCTGACGACGGCGGCAGCGGTGTGGGGTGCGTTGCGCACCGGAGATGCCTCCAGGGAGAAGTCCCCGGCAGCTACCTGCTCAATCTCGGCATGGATGGTGATCATGGCGTCGATGAAGCGGTCGATCTCGGCCAGGTCCTCGGACTCGGTGGGCTCCACCATCAGGGTGCCGGCCACGGGGAACGCCAGGGTGGGGGCGTGGAAGCCGAAGTCGATCAGCCGCTTGGCCACGTCCTCGGCCGTGACGCCCGTCCTGGCCGTGAGTTCGCGCAGGTCAAGGATGCACTCGTGCGCCACCAAACCGCTTTCACCCGTATAGAGCACCGGGTAAAACTCGTTCAGCCTCGCGGCCACGTAGTTGGCGGCCAGGAGCGCGGACTTGGTGGCCTCGGTCAGGCCCTCGCCGCCCATCAGTTTCACGTACGCCCAGGAGATCGGCAGCACGCCTGCGGAACCGAACCGGGACGCCGAGATCGCCACCCCATGTCCAGCTTCATGGGCGGCCTTGTTGGCGTCACCGGGCATGAACGGCGCCAGGTGTGCCTTGGCCGCAACGGGACCGACGCCCGGTCCGCCGCCGCCGTGCGGGATGCAGAAGGTCTTGTGCAGGTTCAGGTGGGACACGTCGCCGCCGAACTTGCCTGGCTGCGCCAGCCCAACGAGTGCGTTCAGATTGGCCCCATCCACGTACACCTGTCCGCCGGCGGAGTGGACTGCATCGCAAACCTCGCGGACGTCGCCGTCGTAGACGCCGTGAGTGGACGGGTAGGTGATCATGATGCAGGACAGGGCGTCCTTGTGCGCTTCGATCTTGGCGTAGAGGTCGTCATGGTCGATGGTGCCGTCCGATGCAGTGGCTACAACCACCACCTTCATGCCGGCCAGGACCGCCGAGGCGGCATTGGTGCCGTGGGCCGAGGCCGGAATCAGGCAGACGTTGCGCTGCTGGTCACCGCGGGAGTGGTGGTAGCCGCGGATCGCCAGCAGGCCGGCGAGCTCGCCCTGGGATCCGGCGTTGGGCTGGATGGACACCTGGTCATAGCCGGTGATCTCAGCCAGGTCGGTTTCCAGGCCGGAAATGAGTTCCCGCCAACCGGCCGTCTGCGAATCGGGCGCGAACGGGTGGATGGAGGCGAACTCCGGCCAGGAGATCGCTTCCATCTCAACGGTGGCGTTCAGCTTCATGGTGCAGGAACCCAGCGGGATCATGGTGCGGTCCAGCGCCAGGTCCCGGTCCGAGAGCTTCCGTATGTAGCGCACCAACTGGGTTTCGGACCGGTGCGTATTGAACACCGGGTGCTGCAGGTAGCCGGACGTGCGCAGTACGGTTCCCGGCAGTTCGAAGCCCTTGGCGTCCCCCACCGGACCCGCGCCAAAGGCGACGGCGACGGCGGAAAGCGTTGCCGCCGTCGTCGTCTCATCAATGGAGACGCCAACGGTGTCCTGGTCGATAAAGCGCAGGTTGATACCGCGTGCTTCGGCGGCGTTGATGACCTTGGCGGCCTTGCCCGGGACGCGCACGGTGAGGGTGTCGAAGAAGGAGCCGGCGACCAGTTCACGGCCCATGGAAGTGAGGGCGGTGGCCAGGACCCTGGTTTTGTGATGCACGGACTCGGCGATCGCTTTTAGTCCGTCCGGGCCGTGGTAGACCGCGTAGAAGGAGGACACGATGGCCAGCAACGCCTGGGCGGTGCAGATGTTGGAAGTGGCCTTTTCGCGGCGGATGTGCTGCTCGCGGGTCTGCAAAGCCAACCGGTAGGCGGGTGCGCCGGCGTTGTCCTTGGAGACGCCCACCAGCCGGCCGGGGAGCGAGCGTTCCATCCCCTTCTGCACGGCCATGTAGGCGGCGTGCGGTCCGCCGAAGAACAGCGGCACGCCGAAGCGCTGGGTGGAGCCGACGGCAATGTCTGCGCCCTGCTCACCCGGAGGGGTGATCAGCGTGAGGGCCAGGAGGTCCGCGGCGACGGTCACGAGCGCACCCCGCTCCTTGGCGGCGCTGATGACCCCGGACTGGTCCCATACCCGGCCGGAAACTCCGGGCTGCTGCAGCACGATGCCGTTGATGGCTCCTTCCGGCAGGCCCTTGGCGAGATCAGCCACTTCAACATCGAAGCCCAGCGCCTCAGCGCGGCCCTTGACGATGGCGATGGTCTGGGGGAGGCAGTCGGCGTCCAGGACAGTCCTGCCGTCCTTGGCGTCTGCGTTCTGGCCTTTGGCCTTGTTGGCGCGCCGCATCAGGAGCACGGCCTCGGCCACCGCGGTGGCCTCGTCAAGCAGGGAGGCGTTGGCCACGGGGAGTGCCGTGAGGTCCTGGACCATGGTCTGGAAGTTCAGCAGGGCTTCGAGACGACCCTGGGAAATTTCGGGCTGGTAGGGCGTGTAGGCCGTGTACCAGGCCGGGGACTCAAGGATGTTGCGGCGAATGACCGGCGGAGTGACCGTGTCGTAGTACCCCTGGCCGATCATCTGGACAGCGGTCTTGTTCTTGCCGGCGATGCGGCGCAATTCGGCCAGGACTTCAACTTCGCTGAGGGCGTCGGTCAGCTTCAGGGCGGTTTCCTGCCGGATGGAGGCCGGGACGGCAACGTCCACCAGGCCGTCCACGCTGTCGTAGCCCACGGCTTTGAGCATGGTGTCGACGTCGGCCTGGCGGCGCGCGCCGATGTGGCGGTCAACAAACGATGTTGGAAGCGATTGAATCGTCATGAGGAACTCCAGTTTTGGCCGGCCGAAGGTGGCACGGCGTGGGATGGGTTCCTCCCCGCTCTGTATTGGACCTGAGAGATTCCGCGTTGCCTGCTCTTGGCAGGGGCCGCTTGCACCGTCGGTGAACCAGGCAAAAGCCGGGTTGCTTTCCAGAGTCGCCTCGCCATGACGGTACGGGGGCCTGAGAGATTCCTGGGGAGGATTTGCTCCTACGGCGCCTGCCCGGTGTTTTCGCCGGGAGGACTCTCCCGTCACAGCTCGAAAGGCTTATTCAAATGTGGGTGATTCGGCTCACAAGGTATCGGGAATGGCGGGCGGTGGCAAATCGCGGGCCCGTGAAGCACCCGAAAGAACCGAAGAAGACGGGGCCTTGCTCCGCTTGTGTCAGGAAGGGTTTGACATTGCATCGTGACGGACACCACACTAATCCCCGGGATTGGCGCTGCCTGCGGCTGGCTCAGCGTATCCGGAGCGGCTCAACTGTGCGGCGCCTGTCCCATTGCATGACCGCCGTGGCCCCCGACAGGCCGCGGCGTCCAACTGAACATGCCTTCGACCTGCGGCGGGAGAGCCCTGCCGGGTACATTTAGCAGGCGCCGTAGGAGCAAACCCTCCCCAGGAAACTCTCAGGCCCACGTACCGCCGCGGACAGGCAACTCTGGAAAGCAGCCAGGCATGCCCTGGCTCACCGACGGTGCAAGCGGCTTGGGCTGCGGAAACTCTCAGGTTCCCTACAGAGCGGGGAGGAACCAAATCTTTTGCGGTACCCAAAATGCCGCTTTATCGATGGAGTTCCTCATGGCGATTCATCCCCCCACTTCCAACGGCGAACCAGCGCGCAACGGCGCGCGCACGGCGGTCCGCAGCGAACCTCCCCACCTGGAACGGCAGCTGACCAACCGCCATATCCAGCTCATTGCCATCGGCGGCGCGATCGGCACCGGCCTCTTCATGGGCTCCGGCAAGACAATCTCCGCGGCCGGCCCTTCAGTGATCTTCGTGTACATGATCATCGGGTTCATGCTTTTCTTCGTCATGCGCGCCATGGGCGAACTGCTGCTGAGCAACCTGAACTACAAGTCCTTCAGCGACTTCGCGGCGGACCTCCTGGGGCCGTGGGCCGGCTTCTTCACCGGCTGGACATACTGGTTCTGCTGGGTGATCACCGGCATCGCGGACGTTATCGCCATCGCCGGCTACTCCAAGGAACTATGGCCGGCGCTGCCGCTCTGGATCCCGGGCCTGGCCACCATTGGCATCCTGCTCGTGCTGAACCTCGCCACGGTCAAGGCCTTCGGCGAAACCGAGTTCTGGTTCGCCCTCATCAAGATCGTCGCCATCGCTGCGCTCATCATCGTGGGCCTTTTCATGATCTTCACCGGCTTCCAGTCCGACACGGGCACGGCCAGCTTCACCAACCTGTGGAGCCACGGCGGGTTCTTCCCCAACGAGTTCATGGGCTTCGTTGCCGGATTCCAGATCGCCGTGTTCGCCTTCGTCGGCATTGAACTGGTGGGCACCACCGCCGCCGAGGCCAAGAACCCGGAGAAGACCCTGCCCAAGGCCATCAATGCCATCCCGGTCCGCGTACTCCTGTTCTACGTGGGCGCGCTGGTCATCCTGATGGCCGTCACTCCGTGGACCCAGTTCGCCGCCGGCCACAGCCCCTTCATCGGCATGTTCTCCCTGGCCGGCCTCGGCGCCGCGGCCACCGTGGTCAACCTGGTGGTCCTCACCTCGGCCATGTCCTCCGCCAATTCCGGTATCTACTCCACGTCCCGCATGGTCTTCGGCCTTGCCCAGGAGGGCGACGCGCCGGGCATCTTCAGCCGCCTGTCCACGAGGAAGGTGCCCAGCAACGCACTGTTCCTGTCCTGCGTCCTGCTGCTCTCCGGCGTCGTCCTCATGTACGCCGGCCAGGACGTTGGCAAGGCCTTTGAAATGGTGACCACAGTTTCCGCCGTCTGCTTCATCTTCGTCTGGTCGATCATCCTGGCCAGCTACATTTCCTTCCGTCGCCGCCGCCCCCAACTGCACGCGGCGTCGAACTTCAAGATGCCCGGCGGCATCCCCGCGGTCTGGGTGGTCTACGCGTTCTTCGCCTTCGTCCTCTGGGCACTGACCACCCAGCCGGACACCCTCATCGCCTTGTTGGTAACACCCATTTGGTTCGTTGTCCTTGGCGTGGCCTGGGCCGTCTTGCGGCGCCGGCCCGCACACCTTGCCCGCTTCGAGGTTTTTCGGGCCGAGCTCCGCAATGACGCGGAGGCTAACGGGCGAAGCGCTGCCGGGGTGTCCGCCCAAGAGGTAGAGCAGGCCAGGAAGTAACGCCCGACGGCGGGCTGCCGGCAGGTGCGTTGGATCCAAGGGTGGGTCCGGCCTGCAGAGCAGCCCGCCCGCGGGTGCCGGGCGCGGAAGTTAAGCATGCTTAGTGTTTATCCACATAGGATGGAAAGAGCACGGCAGCCTCCCGCTGCAGGTCGATTGAATGAAGGTGACCATGGCCCGGCGCAGCAATCCCGCACTTCGTATCGCACAGGAAACCGCCCACAGAACCATGTTCGATTCCGACGGCAAACCCAAGCCCGGCGTCCACAACATGCTCCTGAAGGCGGTTCAGATCCAGCGGCCGCTGGTGGTTGGATACATCCGGCGGCTCCAAAAGAAGCACCCGCGCGCCACCGCAGCCCAGCTGGCGGACATCGCAGAGCGCGACTACTTGCGCGCTGTCGCCGGTGGCGGCGCCGTGGTGGGCGCTACCGCCGTCGTACCCGGTGTTGGCACTGTAGCGTCGCTGGGACTGTCCGCCGCCGCCACAGTGGGCTTCCTGGAAGCAACGGCACTCTACGCAACCTCGCTGGCCGAACTTCACGGCATCCGGCTCACCAACCCGGAGAAAGCCGGCACCATGGTCATGGCCATCATGCTCGGCGAGGAGGGTACAGCCCTGCTGGGAACCCTGAGTGGCCAGGCCTCCGGCAGCGGCAACAGCGCCGCCAATAATTGGGGCAATGTGCTCTCCAAGTCGATGGTGGGGCCGGGCTTCGGCAGTGTACGGAAGCGTATCCAGCACGCCTTCCTCAAGAACCTGCTCAAGCGGCAGGGTACTGCGCTGTTCGGCAGGGCGCTCCCGTTCGGCATAGGGGCCGTTGTGGGTGGAGCCGGTAACCTCGTGATGGGCCGTGCGGTGGCCAAGAATGCCCGTGAGGCGTTCGGGCCGATGCCGGACACCATTCCCGGGGAGCTGACGGCAGCTGCCGGGCCGGACCACCTAACGCTGGAAGGCAACATTCTTGGATCTCAACGCTGACGTAGGCCAATCATTCGGCTCCTGGACGGCAGGAGGCGACCCGGCCATGTTCCAGCTGATCACCAGTGCCAACGTGGCCTGCGGCCTGCACGCGGGCGACCCCGTCACCATGCTGGACAGCTGCCGCGCAGCCTACGAGCTCGATGTCACCGTGGGGGCCCACCTCGGCTACCGCGACCTTGCGGGCTATGGGCAGCGCGCGCTGGGGATGGGTTTCGACGAGCTGTTCGGCGACGTGCTGTACCAGTTGGGGGCGCTCGACGGCGTCGCGCATGCTGTGGGTGCCTCCGTGGACTACGTTAAAGCGCACGGAGCGCTGTACGACGCACTGATTTCCGACGCCGAGCAGGCGTCTGCCGTGGTTGCGGCAGTGAACGCCTACGACCCCGGCCTGCCCATCCTGGGCTTCCCGGGCTCCGAGCTGATCAAGCAGGCCAAAGAAGCGGGGCACCCCGTGTTCATCGAGGCTTTCGCCGACCGCGCCTACCTCGCCGATGGCAGCCTGGTGCCGCTTTCCGAAGAGGACGCAGTCCTGCACGACATCGACGTGGTGGTTGAGCGCGCCGTCCGGCTGGCAACGCAAGGGGAAGTGGTCGCCGTGGACGGGACGGTGGTCAAGGTTCGCCCGGACTCCCTCCGCCTGCAGGGCGGCAGCCCTGGCGCACTGGAGATGGCGTCGCGTATCCGTGCTGGGATTGAGGCCGCAGGCGTGGAGCTGGAGGCCTTCGCCTAGCGGGCATGGTGCCGGACTGACCGAGCCGACGTGCCGCCGTCGTACGTTTTCGACGCGAAGATTCCCTTTCGCGCCCCAACTATTCGACGCGAAAAGGAACCTGCGCAGCGCCGCAATGAATCCGCGGCCAAATCACCCAAAGATCAGCTGCGCCACCGTGAAAATCGCCAGCCCCGCAAGGGACCCCACCACTGTGCCGTTGATGCGGATGAACTGCAGATCCTTGCCCACCTGGAGTTCAATCTTCTGCGAGGTCTCTTCGGCGTCCCAGCGGGCCACGGTGTCCGTGATGACCCCGGCGATGTCTGAGCGGTAGGTCCGCACCAGGTAGCCTGCAGCGTCGCCGATCCAGGCGTTGACCTTGCCTGCCAGCTCGGAATCGTCCACCAGCCGCGACCCGAAATCGCGCACCGCTGCCTTGAACTTGATGGTGAGCTCGCTGTCCGGATCGTCCACGGCACCCAACAGTGCGTTCTTCACGGTGCCCCAGGTCCGGGACGCCAGTTCGCGCACCTCGGGATCGCCCAGCACCTGGGCCTTGATGTCCTCCGCACGGGCGATCATCGCGGGATCATGCTGCAGGTCCTGCGCCAGGTCGTTGAGGTACTTGTCGATCGACTGCCGCACCTGGTGCCTGGGGTCCGCCTGGACGGCGCGCACGAACTTGAGGATCTCGAGGTAGACCTTGTCGCCCACCAGCCCGTCCACGAACTGCGGAACCCAGGTGGGGGAGCGGTCGGACACCAGGCGGGTCACGGTCTGGTGGTTGTCGTCCACCCAGTCAGCGGCACGGTCCACCAGCAGGTCCACCAGCGTGTGGTGGTGCCCGTCATGGAAGATCCGCTCCGCCAGCCTGCCCACTGGAGGTCCCCACGGCGGAGTGAGCAGGTGCTTGCGCACCATGCCCTCGATGACGGCCTGGACGTCGTCGTCATTCAACACCTTGAACGCGCCGCGGATCACCGCTGCGCCCTCCTTGGCCACCCGGTCAGCGCCGGCGGGTGCTGAAAGCCATTGACCTGCCCGGCGGGCGATGTTGACGCTCGCCAGCTTGTCCTGGACCACCTGTTCGGAAAGGAAGTTGGTTTCCACGAATTCGCCCAGGGAGGCGCCGATCTGGTCCTTCCGCCGCGGAATGATGGCTGTGTGCGGAATCTTGATGCCCATGGGGTACTTAAACAGGGCCGTAACGGCGAACCAGTCGGCCAGCGCACCCACCATGCCGCCTTCCGCGGCGGCGCGCACGTACTGCAGCCACGGGTAGTCCTTTTGCAGCGCAAACGCGAAGATAAAAATCACCGCCATGGCAATGAGCAGGCTCAGCGCCAGCAGCTTCATCTTCCGCAGCGCTGCCGCCTTTTCGGCGTCACCGGCACCAAGCTGGCCGCGTACGACGGCGCCTGTCGCCAATGTGCCCAACCCCGCCTGCTGCGCCGGTTCGGCGGGTGCTTCCTGCGTGGTTGGCCCAGTAGTTGCCTCAGAGTTCACCTGCATGTGCCAAGCCTAGCCCCGAAGGCGGGGGCCGGTCGGCTACCGTGTGAGCATGACAACTGACGAGTCAGTGCCGCAGCGGCCGCTGGTCTTTGCCCACCGCGGTTCAAGCGGCGCCTATGCCGAACACACCCGTGCCGCCTATTTGCAGGCCCTGGCCGACGGCGCCGACGGGGTGGAGTGCGATGTCC
This sequence comes from Arthrobacter sp. SLBN-83, assembly GCF_006715285.1. NCBI lineage: Bacteria > Bacillati > Actinomycetota > Actinomycetes > Micrococcales > Micrococcaceae > Arthrobacter > Arthrobacter sp. SLBN-83. The sequence goes on along the minus strand of NZ_VFMX01000001.1, from coordinate 945,987 downwards.
ACCTGACCCGGGACCAGCACGTCGTCCTCATGCACGACGCCAACCTGGACCGCACCTCGGACGGAACCGGTCCGGTGGCGGAACGGACGCTGCGGGAGCTGCAGCAGCTGGACTTCTCCTCTTGGAAGGGAGTCCGCATCCCGGAAGCGTACGGGGCACGCTCGGAGCAGCTCCTCACGCTTCCGGAGCTTCTGGACATCCTCCGCGGCGCGGGCAGGCCCATGAAGCTGGCCATCGAGCTCAAGCACCCCAGCCCGTACCAGCTCAAACTTGAGGACCGGGTTTTGGAGGTGCTCCGCAGCGAGGGCTGGGACCCGCAAAGCTCCACGGTGGACAACGTGGCTGTGACCTTCATGAGTTTCAACCCCGATTCCGTCCGGCACCTGCTCCTTTCCGTCCCGCCGCAATACATCTGCCAGCTCGTGGACGACCTCACCATCCACGAGATTCGTGGCGGGCTGGGTGTGGGCCCACTCACCGGGGGTGCCATCGCCAACCTGATGAAGGCGACCCAACTGGAGGGGGAACGTATCCTGGACGACCGGGAAGTGGGCATGGCCGGCCCCGGAATTGACTACGTCCGGGAGCGCCCGGCCACCGTCCGCCGCTGGCTGGAATCGGGCCGGCGCTTCCGCGTGTGGACAGTGGACTCGCCGGAGGATGTGGCACTCTGCCAGGACCTGGGCATCCAGGAGATCACCACCAACGTTCCGGGCCGTGTCCTTGACCAGCTCCGGATGGCCTCGCCACAGGGAAAGTAGGGCCTGGCGTGGATGCTGCGGTCACGTACTCTCCGCGCCGCTGGTGGGCCGGCCCGCTCGACGTCGAAGGCCTGGCACTGCACTCCGTGGAGGCCGCGGCGGCTGCCCTCAACCTGTATGCCGGTACCCCCGGCCGGTTCAGGACTACGCCTGCGCTTACCGCAGCAGCATTCGACTCTTTCGGCCACCTGCGCATTGCCGGGCGCAAACCGCAGGGCTTCGCGCCCCTCTCGGGCTTCCACCGCACCGGCGACGGCTGGATCCGCCTCCACGCCAACTACCCCCATCATGAGCAGCGGCTGCTGCAGGCACTGGGCGCCACCTCACCAGAGCAGGCGCAGCGGCGGCTCCGCTCCATGGCCGCACTGGAAGCCGAGACAGCCATCCAGGACCTCGGCGGTATTGCCGCAGCTGTCAGGACGCGCAGGGAATGGCTTACCTCGGACATGGGGCAGGCTGCCGCGTCAGGACCCTGGGTTGCCGTCGAATTCGCGGACAGGACGACGACCGGGTTGGGGCTGCGGGACTTTGCGGAGGAACGTCCAGGTGGAAACAGCGCCGGACCAGGTAGCGGCCAGTCGGAGGCTCTGCCCTTGGGAGGCAAGCGGGTCCTGGACCTGACCCGGGTGATCGCCGGTCCAGTTGCCACCCGCCTGCTCGCGGCCCTGGGAGCAGATGTCCTACGGATCGACCCGCCTGCCTTCCCCGAAATTGAAGACCAGTTCGTGGACACAGCATTTGGCAAGCGCAGTGCGGAGGCAGATCTCAGTTTGCCGGATAACCAGCACCGGCTCCGGCAACTCCTGGGCAGCGCGGACGTGGTGGTTGCCGGCTACCGGCACGGCGCCCTGGACCGCTTGGGGTTCAACCCCCGGGAACTGTTGGCCTCGTACCCCGGGCTTGCGGTGGTCACCCTGGACAGCTGGGGGAGCGCCGGTCCGTGGAGCAGGCTGCGCGGCTTCGACAGCATCGTGCAGGCCGCGTGCGGAATCGCGCACGTCTACGGCAAGGAGAACCACGACGGCGAATGGCTCCCGGGTGCCTTGCCCGTCCAGGCGCTGGACCATGCCACGGGCTATGGTGTCGCTGCGGCTGCCATCCACCTGTTGGGCCGACGCCGGGAGGCCGGGACCGGGGGCGCCGCGCACCTGTCCCTCGCCCGGACTGCCGAAGAACTCTTCTCGCTGGGCAGGAACACGGAACGTCCTTCAGAAGTGCCCGTCCCCGACTATCGGTCCACGGGCAGCACCTATGGCGAACTCCGCTACGTTGGGCCTCCGCTGACGGATGCCGGGCGGCCCCTGGACTACCCGTTCCCACCACCGCCGTATGGGGGCTCACCGCTCGCCTGGGCGTGACAGGTGCGCAGTGCGACAGATGCCCAGCGTGACAGCGGCACAATGCCTTTTCTGCCGTCACCGCCTTGTGGCAGCCGCCGGTTTCAGACCGTCGCAGTTGCTGTGATTGAGTGGTTCCATGTCTTTTCCCTGGCCCGGCCCCGCCTTTCGGAGCCCGTCCATACGCAGCCTGTCCACCCGGGGCCGGCCTTTTACGCGCTCGTCGTTTTCGCGCCCGTCCGTTGAGGGTCCAGCCGTCCAGAACCTGTCTGCGGCTGCAATGGGAGTCCTCCTGCTGGCCAGCGCAAGCAAGCATTTCCGGGATCCGGGCTTCTACCGGGAGGTAGTTCCGGACTACCTGTGCCGCCGGGATCCGGCGGCCGGCACCAACCAGGGTGGCAGCGAGCATGGCAACGTGGACCAGGGCAGCGGCGACGGTAGCAACCGGGACCAGGGCGTCGCAGCGCAGCATCCGCTGGCGCTCCTGTCCCGGGACGAGTGGATCGCCGTGAGCGGCCTGCTGGAGCTGGCTGCCGCCGTCGGAATCCTGCTGCCGCCCACGCGAAAACTCACGGCCACCGCCCTCACTGCCATGTTCACCGCGTTCCTGGCCGGGCATGTGGACGCGCTCGTGCGGGCATGCGGGCCGGCCGGTACGCCCCGCCGTCGTAAAATCCACACCGTGCGGCTGCCGCTGCAGGCACCCCTCATCCTGTGGGCCTGGAGCCTGCGCAAACCGTCCCTGCCCATGAACCGTCGTGGAGGCCGGGCGTGAAGCTGCTGGCCTCGCCGGCGGTCAGGGTGGGCCTCTCCATCAGCATCGCCACCGGCCTGTATGGGATCTCCTTCGGCGCGCTCGCGGTGACGTCCGGGCTCAACTTCTGGCAGACGATGGCCTTGAGCCTGCTCCTCTTCAGCGGCGGATCGCAGTTCGCCTTTATCGGCGTTGTGGCTGGCGGCGGATCGGGCATCGCGGCCATGAGCGCCGCCACCCTCCTGGGCATGCGCAACGGCATTTATGGGATGCAGCTGAACGCGCTGCTGCGGCCCACCGGATGGCGCAAATACATCGGGGCCCAGCTGACCATCGATGAATCCACGGCCACCAGCACCGGCCAGACGGACCCTGCGGAGCAGCGCCGCGGTTTCTGGACAGCCGGAATTGGCGTGTACGTGCTGTGGAACCTCTTCACGGCAGTGGGTGCGCTCGCCGGCAGCGGGTTGGGCGATCCCAAACAGTGGGGGCTGGATGGGGCTGCCGTCGCCGCCTTCCTTGCCTTGCTGTGGCCCCGGCTAAGGGGCCGGGAGCCCATCGCCATCGCGGCCGTTTGCGCCGTGGCCACCGTCGTGGCGGTTCCCTTCGTGCCGCCGGGCGTGCCCATCCTTGTTGCCGCCGTAGTGGCTGCACTCGTGGGGTGGTTCAGCCATGGCCGCCGTGACGAAGGCCTGGAGCCCGACGTCGAGCCTTACACACACCATCCCGGCCACCACCAGGACGCCGCCGGCACCCGTCCGGGAGCGGAGCGCCCGGACGGCGCGGATCCGGAGGCAGGTACATGAGCCTGTGGATCTGGCTGCTGATTGCCTGCGCCCTTGCCTACGCCTGGAAAATCGTGGGGTACTTTGTGCCCGCCAAATTCCTCGAGGATCCGCGCACATCGCGCATCGCGGGCACCATGACCATAGGCCTGCTCGCGTCGCTGACCGTGGTGAACGCGATGGTGTCAGGGCAGGGCCTTGCCGCTGACGCGAGGCTTGGTGCACTTGCCGCGGCGGCAATCGCCTTGACGCTCCGGGCTCCTTTCCTGGTGGTGGTCATCGCCGGCGCCGGCACAGCGGCCCTGTTGAGGTTCCTGGGCTGGAGTTAACCGGCGCGCCGATCGCGCCGGATAGTGATCCAGGTCACTCCAACTGCAAGGTGCCGGTTGTACTATGAGATCGGCTTATGCAGTTGGCCATGGCATTCCTATGAACGGCGACCATGGAAAATCAGCTGCATCCTGCAGGGGGCTTAGCGGGCAAGCCCCGTCACAAAAACGCGCGACGACGGGCAGGCCTGCCTGCCAAACGCTTCTTTAGGCGTTATTCCAGGCTTTCGGACGTTCCGGAAGAGGATCTGGAGATGCTTTCCCAAAGGCTGCGCGAGGCGCTCGACATCGATCCGGCGTCGCCCGTACCGGCACTGCAGGCCTTGGTGCATCAGGAGATGCGCAGGCGGGGAGAATCCGGCAGCGCCTAGCGCCGGCACCTTCCGGGTGCCATGTGTGGTGCACTGGAAGAGAGGCAGCCCACACCCAGGCGGCCACCAAAGGAGGAATCGAGATGGACGAACAGTCACGGCCGGTTGAGCCGCAGGACGGCCAGGGCACCGAGGACACCGGCAGGAACGCCAGGGAAGAACGGGGCGCCGGGGTGCCGGCGGCTGAGCAGACAGGAAAGCAGCGGGCTGCCTACCTGGATCCCCGGGGTTCGGAGTCGACCCGGGAGTTGCGGGACACGGCAAGGAGGCGCCGGGATGCTGAAGAAAAACTCCAGCAGCACCTGATGGAAGCGAAGGAACACGTTCCCAACGAGTTCCATGAGCACCACCACGGGCATGAAGGACACGGGTACCCGGGCCATGAACACCCCGGTCATGAACAGCAGGGTCATGAACAGCATGCTGATGAGCAGCCTGCAACGCATCACCAAAGCCAGCCCCGCCACGGCGAACCTGAAAGCAACGGGTAGGAACTAACTCCCACAGCAGGTATGCAGTCAGCTCGTTAGGTGTGCCGGCGGGGACTGCAGGACAACTGCCGGACGGCAGCGACGCGCTGCCGGCTGCAGCAGTCGGCTAAGCCACTCCGTGGGCGGTGCCGCCCGGCGACACTGCCCGGCGGCACGTTTCTTCCACACCCATCTCATACCAAACCTGCGCGCCGAACTCTGGCTCAGGGGTGTCAAGGTTCTGGTACAGGGCGTCAAGCAGTTCGACGAGTTCCCCGGCTGTCAGTGCAGGCAGGACTTCCTCCGGCCCGCGGGGATCGGTGAGGTAGTGGAGAAGCTTTGAGTGATTCATTGCAGTGCAGCCGTCGAACGGCGGATAGGCACAATGTGCATGGGTCGCTCCCGCTGGAAGTACCGAGGCTGGCTGCCTAACCCCAAGTGGAAGTCTATTGCACCTTCCCGGCGCTAACAACGAACCCCGCCAACAGCGCGCTGGGCCTGTCAGGGCTGGGCCTGCTACAGGCTCGGCGCGGCAGCCGGAACTGGCACCAGCGCGGGAAGCGGGCGCGTTGGACGGACGGTGCGGATGGCGTCCTCGACAAGCGCCAGCGGCCGGCGCCAGGCGTCCGAGCCGGGTTCCATGGTGTCCACCACCCCGATCAGCATGGCCAGCAGCCGGAACATGTCCGTCATGGAGATGTCCGTGCGAAGGCTTCCCTGGCCCTGGCCCCGAACCAGCAGCACGCCCATGGAGTCCATGAGCGACCCCGTGATTCCGGGGAGGAGCTCACGCCGCCCTGCCACAGCGCACAACAGGTTGGCGTCGTCGCTTGCCGCCGCCATCAGGGCTTCGAGGACGCGCAGCAGCCCGGCTGCGGCATCGATATCGGCCAGCGCTCCGTCCATAACCGGGTCCACCGTGAGCCGGAGTTGCCGGTTGAGCGCCGCAAGCACCAGTTCCTCCTTGTCCGCGAAGTTGCGGAACAGGGTGGCCGGGCCCACACCGGCGGTGGTGGCGATGGTCTGGAGCGGCACGTCCGGTCCGAACTCGCGGAAGCACTGGCGCGCCGCCGTGATGATCTTGTCCACGTTCCGCGCTGCGTCTGCGCGGAGGGGCTTTCGGGCGACTGCGAGGCTCATGCCCAAAAGGGTAGCAACGGAGCCTGCGGCCAACACGGTTACTCCGGGGTAGGCCCTTATGTGACGGAAGGCAGCCGGTTTTCGCGGCGAACTGCCAGCAGCCGCATGGGAGACTGGGGGCATGTTGCTTGCATTTTCTGTTGCTCCGTCAGGCGTTCCCAGCGAAGGCTCCCGGCCCAACGATGCGTCAGTGCACGACGCCGTCGCCGCCGCAGTGAAGATCGTCCGGGAGTCGGGGCTCCCCAACCAGACGGACTCCATGTTCACCACCATCGAGGGCGAGTGGGACGAAGTGTTCGACGTCGTAAAACGCGCAACCGAGGCCGTGGGCCGCTACGGAAGCCGCGTATCGCTGGTGATCAAGGCGGACATCAGGCCTGGATACAGCGGCGAGTTGACGGCGAAAGTGGACCGCCTGGAGAACGCCCTGGCGCAGGAGCCCTAAGCCTGTCTGGAGGGGCTAAAGTATCTGGACCGCCGCAACGCCGCGTGCCAAACTGTGCCCATGTTCGAGCACAAGCCCCGGCCGGAGTGGATTGCCACTGAGGAGTTCCTGTCCCGCGCCGTGGTGCATCCGGACGCGGCGGTCCAGCAAGCCATCCGCGCCGCTGCGGACGCGGGAATGCCGCCTATCGAGGTGGCACCGAACTCCGGAAAGCTCCTGAAACTCTTGGTCCAGCTGTCCGGGGCGCACCGGATCCTGGAGATCGGCACGCTGGCCGGCTACAGCACCATCTGGATGGGGCGGGGACTTCCACGCAGCGGCACCCTGGTCACCTGCGAATACCTGCCCCAGCACGCGGAGGTGGCGTGGGCGAACATCGATGCCGCTGGCCTGGGTGAAAGGGTGGAGATCCGCCTTGGCCCCGCACTGGACACGCTCGCTGCCCTCGAGGAAGAGGAACGGGAGCCATTCGACTTCATTTTCATTGACGCGGACAAGCAGAACAACAGCCGCTACCTTGACTGGGCGGTGCGGCTCGGCAGGCCGGGTGCCGTGGTGGTCCTGGACAACACCATCTGGGAAGGGGCGGTCCTGGACCCGGACATCGATCCCGTCAATGCCCCGGGAATCATCGACGCGCTCAAGCTGCTCGGGGACCACCCACGGTTGGACGCCACTGTCATCCAGACCGTCGGCTCCAAGGGCTGGGATGGCTTCGCGCTGGCCCGCATTCTTCCGGAAAACAGTAAGTAAGCTGTGGAGATGCGGCCGGTGCCCTGCCGGCCATCTTCGATGGAGGACCTTCTTGCAAGCGGCACCCACCCCTGTGCTCCTCAGCTCTACCCCCATCGACCTGTCCCCCTGGCTTTCGGCCCTCGATTCAGTCTCCGCTGCCATCGGAGACATCCCTGCCCTGCTGTCGCTGGCTGTTGAGGCCGGACGGACATGGCCGCAACCCGGGGGAGGGCGGACCGTGGTGCTGTGGGAGCTCCTGGCTTCCGTGTCCGCCATCGATGTGGCGGCGGCCCGCGTCCTGGAGCCGCACCTCGATGCCGTCGCCATTCTTTCCCAGTCCGCCCAGGCGTTTCCGGACATTCGCCCCGGAGCGGAGGGCGCCGGAGACGAAGCTTGGGGTGTATTCGCAGCGGAGGCGCCCGGCACCAGGCTTGAAGCGCGCTCCGCCGGCACCGGGACGGTCATTAGCGGGACCAAGCCGTGGTGTTCCCTTGCGGGAAGCCTGGACTCCGCCGTCATTACCGCCAACACGGACGACGGCGGCCGGGCGGCTTTCGCGGTGAGCCTTCGCCACCCAGGGGTGACATGTGAGCAGCCGGAGTGGATTGCGCGCGGGCTGCGGGAAATACCCAGCGGAAGCGTTCACTTCGAACATGTCCCCGCCGTGCCTCTTGGCGGAACAGGCTGGTACCACAGCCGGCCAGGCTTCGCCTGGGGCGGCATGGGTGTGGCTGCATGCTGGCTGGGTGGAGCCGTGGGCGTGGCCCGGGATTTCCGCACCGGCCTGTCTGCGGGAGCGGAGGGAGGACGGGAACCTGACCAGGTGTCGCTCGCCGCCCTGGGGGAAGTGGACCGCACGCTTACGGCCGTCCTGCAGTATCTTGCCCGGGTTGCCGCCCGCATGGATGACGGGACGCTCGGGAGCGGGGCAGGCCAAAGCACGTGGAGCGAGGCCCAGCGGGTCCGCGGAACTGTTGCTGCCGCCGTCGAACGCGTCCTTACCCTGGTGGGCTCCAACCGCGGTCCAGGCCCGCTTGCCTTCGACGAACGGTACGCCAAGAGAATGGCGGACCTGGCACTTTACGTGCGCCAGCATCATGGCGCACGCGATGACGCCCAGCTGGGACGGCTCGCGCTCAAAGGAGATTGCCCGTGGTGACCTTTTCGCATACGGACACAGGAACCAGCGAGGCCGCATGGGCAGCCAGCGGCCTGTCCACCATGCCGGAGCTGCCGCTTGATCCGGCTGAACTGGCCAACATGCGCTTTGTGGTGCTGGCGGCACATCCCGATGACGAAACACTCGGTGCCGGCGGCCTCATGGCCTCGTTGGTGGCTTTGGGTGCCCAGGTGGAAGTCCTGCTCTGCACCGCAGGGGAGGGGTCGCACCCGGATTCACCCACCACCAGTCCCGAACAGCTGGCACAGGTCCGCCTGGCCGAGTTTTCCGAAGCCCTCACAGTCCTCGGATTGAAGGATCACTGGACGTTCGTCGGCCTGCCGGACCGTGGGCTTGCCGGCCACGCGGAAACGATCACCCGCGCTGTCCGCGGTGCTGCACAGCGGCTGTCCGGTAATGCGGACATGCTGGCCATCGTGGCGCCATATCGCGCGGACGGACATGGCGACCATGATGCGCTGGGCGCGGTCGCAGCAAAGGTTGCCCGGGAGGACGGCCACGCACTGCTGGAATACCCCATCTGGTTCTGGCATTGGGCATCCACCCAGGACCGGGAGTGGCGGGACTGGGGCCGGTTCCACCTGGACCACCCTGCCCGCCGGGCCAAACAGCGGGCCATGGCCCAGCACGCAACACAGGTGCAGCCGCTGTCACCGCTGCCCGGGGACGAAACACTGCTCAGCAGCGAGTTCGTGGAGCACTTCTCACGCAGCTTCGAGGTATTTGCCTGGACACCGGCGCCACTTACCTCCGAAGAGGTGTACTCCAGCAGTGATGCCGAGGCGGTCTTTGACGGAGTCCACGATGGCTCTGCAGATCCGTGGAACTACACCGGGAGCTGGTATGAACGCCGCAAACGGGCGCTGACCCTTGCTGCACTTCCAGATCCTTCCTACGAAAACGGCCTGGAAGTGGGGTGTTCCATCGGAACCCTGACGGCCGAGCTTGCAGCCCGCTGCCGCAGCCTGCTGGCTGTGGACGCCAGCGGGTCTGCGTTGCGGCACGCCGGGCAGTTGCTGGAGGGCTTGCCCGGCGTCCATCTGGAGCAGCGCGTCCTTCCCGGCGACTGGCCGGAGGGGGACTATGACCTGGTGGTGGTCTCCGAGGTCGGCTACTACTTGGCGGCTGAAGAGCTAACCACGCTGTGGGACCGGGTGGAGGCTTCCCTGCAACCTGGGGGAACCCTGCTCCTGTGCCACTGGCGGCACCCAATCAAAGGGTGGGAACTCGACGGCGACACAGTCCACGCGCTGGCCCGGCAGCGGCTGGGCTGGCGAACGGCAGGGCTCTACCAGGAACGCGACTTTGTGCTGGAAGTCTTTGTGGCTCCCGGGCAGGAGGTGTCGGCGTGACGCTGTCGGCCTCACTTGGGGATGAAGCGGAATCCAGGGGCCTCGGTCAACGCAGCATCCAGCACATGGCAGTCGTAATTCCAGTGCACAACGAGGAGCAACACCTCAAGCACGCACTTGCCGCCGTGGGCAGGGCCGCAGACCTGCTTGAGTCGGAACGTCCGGACGTGGAGGTTCAGGTGGTGGTTGTCGTGGACAGCTGCACTGACGCGTCGCCGTCTATAGCCGCGGCAACAGCTGAAGCGGACCCACGGTTCCACATCCTGCCCGTCAGCTTTGGAAGCGTCGGAAAGAGCCGGCGGGCCGGCGTCAATGCAGCGTTGGAAAACGCGCGTACGCCTCCGCACGATGACAATGTCGCTGCCGGCGATCCGATGCAGTGGGTTTGGGTGGCGAATACCGACGCCGATTCGTCGGTCCCCGGACACTGGTTGGTCCGGCAGCTGGAACTGGCCGCGTCAGGACGCGATGTTGTCCTTGGCACCGTACACCCGGATCCACACGGTATGCACCACGAACTCGTGGCGCGATGGCATGCCCGCCATGCCCCCACCGAGGACCATCCGCACGTGTATGGGGCCAACCTCGGGGTCCGCGCGTCGTCCTACCTTGCCGCTGGGGGTTTCCCTGGCGTCGATTTCGATGAAGACCGCGCCATGGTGGAGCGGCTTCGTGCCAGCGGCGCCGACATTGTTGCCACAGACACAACACGCGTCCTCACATCGGGGAGAACTGCAGGACGCGCGCCGAAGGGTTTTGCAGCCTACCTCCTGGCGCTGGCGCAGCCTTGCCCGTGACAGCAGGAAGCACGGATCGGTGGCATGCAAAAGGGCTGTTGCCATTGGCAACAGCCCTTTTATGGTCGAGGGGTCAATCTTTTGGAAGACCCATCATCTCCGCATCACACCAAATCAGGAGCGCTGGAAATGATGTAGTCAGCCGCGGCTGGTCCCGTCATGGAAAGGTTATTGCTGTCCGGATTGATTCCGGCTTCGTGCATGGCCTCCCAAAGGGCGGCTGGCTGCTGGAGTTCAGCCTTCTGCAGAAGGCACCAACTCGTGTAGAGGCCGTACAGCTCGTCGCGTCCCAAGCCCAGGCCGGGCTCCTTGTCAGGGACAACTGCTTCGGCAAGAAACTGTTCAAAATGGGTAGCAGGCATGTCCGCTCATTAAAAGGTTGACCGTGATGCCGCCGGCTGCTTCAGCGGACCTGCCAGGCTCCAAAGGATCCCGGCGAGGTATTCAAGAAAGTATTGCAGTTCCGTGCGATTTGTCCAGTCGGATCTGTCCGGCTGCGGCCCCAAACCTAGGGAGTTTGAGGGGGCCGACGGCGACTGGGGGGACTGGCCTCGGTCTCAGAAGAGGCCATCTCACCGCCGACCCCGCTTTGCCCCGGGTTCGGTGCAAACCCGGGAAAACTGAACAGGACCTTTAAGATGAATTTTCCTCCATCCTAAAGGTCCTGCCTAGTCCCTCTGTTGGCCCCTTTAGCCGGGGCGTGCACCTGTCCTCTTAGGCGCTTCCGCCCCGCGGACCGCCGTCGGACTCTGTGTTGCCGGCACGGTGCTGCACCTTCTCGCGGATCCTGTCGCGGTGGCTCTCCTCGGACCGTTGGCCGTTCTGCCCGTCCTGGTTCCCACCGGATGCTTGCTGGCCATCCCCGCCGTTTTCCGCGCTGTGCTTCTCCCGGAGTTCGCGGCCGTACTTCACGTCGTCCTCGAGCTGTTTCTGCAGTTTCTCGCTCTTCTTGGTGTCCCTGGGCGGCAACTGGATGGTTTCCTCTGCCTTGATGCCGGCCTGGAGCTCACGGGCACGCTCCACCTCAGCATCGAACTCGGCGCCGAAAAGAAGCGACATGTTCAGGATCCAGAGCCACAGCAGCATGATGATCACACTGCCCAGGGCGCCGTAGGTCTTGTTGTAGTTGCCGAAGTTGCCCACATAGAAGCCGAAACCCAGCGAAGCGATCAGGAACACCACCAGCGCGATTGCGGAACCCATGCTCATCCAGCGGAACTTGGGCTGCTTGACGTTGGGGGTGGCGTAGTAGAGCACGGCGATGATGGCGATGATCAGGATGATCATGACCGGCCATTTGGCAATGTTCCAGACCATGAGGAAGGCACCGCTCAGGCCGATCAGTCCGCCCACTGCCTCGGAAACCGGGCCGCTGAGGACCAGCATGCCGGCCAGAAGCGCCACGATGACCACGGCAAGGAGGGTGATGGCGAGCAAGGTGCTCCGCAGCTTCACGAAGCCACGGCCCTCGTCCACCTCGTAGATACGGTTCATGGCCCGGCCAAAGCCGCCTACATAGCCGGATGCGGACCACAGTGCGGTAATGAGGCCGATGACCAGGGTAAATCCTGCCGCGGGCGCACTGGTCAGTTCCGACACCGGGCCGCTGATGGTGTTCACGGTTTCCGCCGGAGCAAAGCCGCGCACGATCTCAAGCAGGGCGTTGGTGGTCTTTTGAGGGTCGCCAAAGAGTCCAAGCACCGAAACCAAAGCCAGCAGGGCCGGGAACAGTGAGAGGACCGCGTAATACGTCAGGCCTGCCGCGAGGTCGGGGCACTGGTCCTTGGTGAACTCGCGGAAGGTTTTCTTGGCGATGTATTTCCAGGACGTGCCATCCAAGTCCCGCACGCTGTTCGGTTTTCGTGGATCGTCTGGGGCCGGGGCCTGTCCCGCCTTCGCGGTACTGGTTTCGGAATCGTCGTGAGTGGCCATGGGGCGTCCTCTCAATCAGGGGCGAAGCCAACAGGCCGGCCCGCGGGAAGCGGTGCCGGCCTGCTGGACAGGGCTGTTGCCTTTACGGTGCCGTAACCGGCCGGGTTAGGTGTTTTGGACGTTGTCTTTGGCGTCGGTGGCGCGGTCTTTGACGTCGGTGGCGGCTTGTTGGCCTTCGGTTTTGACGTTTTGGGCGGCGTCGGTGGCGGTGGCCTTGACGTTTTCCATGGCTTCCTGGGCGGGTTCCTTCAGGTCCTGGGCGACGGTTTTAGCGGCGTCGGTGACCTGGGCTGCCAGGGGCTGGGCTGCGGTTTTGAGCTGGTCCGCGGCTTCGCGTTCTTTCTGGCTTGGCGGAATCAGGGAAGAGACCAACAGCCCGGCGCCGAAAGCGATGAGCCCCGCGGCGAGGGGGTTGCCCGCGGTCTTGGCTTTGACCTGGTCCGGGGCGGCGGAGACGGCCTGGCCGGCGTCGGAGAGTTTGGCCGAGACGGTGTCTCCTGCCTGGTGGAGGCTGTCCCCGGCCGAGTGCATGGCGTTGGTGGTGTGCCCGGCGCCGGTGGAGGCGGTGTCGTGGACTTTGGTGGTGGCGGTGTCTGCGGCTCCCATGATTTTCTCCTTCACCCCGGTCACGGCATCGCGGACTTTGTCGGTTTGGCGGTGGACGATGTTGGACGGGGTGACTTTGTCGGCCACGGCGTCCACGTTGGTGCCCAGGCGTGCCCGGGTGGCTTCGATGTCTGCTCGGATGACGTCAGGGTTTTCGCTCATCGGTTTACCTCACCTGGTTTTAGGGTTGGGGGAATTTCTGAGAGGGTTTCCCCTGTCTGGGGCAGGCCCTTGATCTGCTTGAGTTCCTTGCGGCCTACCGAGGCCAGGATCGCGGCGATGATCGCCCAGATCACGGCGACGATCAGCGCGGCCCAGCCCAGGGCCATGACGGCGCCCAGGGCCCACATCAGGGCCAGGGAGAGGAAGAGCAGGACGAAGTGTCCGCCCACGCCGGCGCCGGCGAGCATGCCCGCGCCCTTGCCTGCCCGGGAGGTGGATTGCTTGAGTTCGGCCTTGGCCAGCTCCACTTCCTGGCGCATCAGGGTGGACAGGTCCCGGGTGACATCCCCGAGCAGATCGCCCAGGGACGCGTTGTCCGCTTTCACATGCGCCGCGCTGGGCGGCGGCTCAGGAATCTGGCTACTCATCACAGACCACCCGTCTGGCCACCCCGGCTGCGGTCCTGGGTGAGGGGATCGTTCGCCATGGGATCGTCAGCAAGCGCGCGGTCACGCAGCGGGTCGTCGGACAGCTGGTTTCCGGACCAAGGTTCCTCCACCAGCTGCGGGCTGTCGAGCCCACTGGCCGGACCGGCAGTCTCGGCGTAGTTGCTGCCCGGTGCGCCGCCGTCATAACCGGCCGTGGTGGTGGCCGGGCCGGGGAGCTGGACCGGCGGTGGCGGAACGGTTCCGCCGGCAACGGGATAGGTCTGGTTGTACTGGTCGCCGTACGTGGTGCCGGAGTACTGGCCGGACAGGCCTGCGCCACTGGTGCCGGTAGAGGTGGCGGCTTCCGGGGCGCCTGCGGTGAGGCCGCGGGTGAGGCGGCCGGCCAGGACGCCGGCGCCTGCGGCGAGGAGCAGGAAGGTGCCGGGACGGTTGCGGGCGAAGCGCGTGACTTCGTTCAGGAGGTCGCCGGGCTCGCGGTTCTCCAACCAGGACGCCACCGAGGAGGTACGCTCGGCCGCCTGCCGGACCAAATCGCTTGCCACGCCCTGCTGGTCCGGTGCGCTGGCCATGCTGTGCAGCTGGCTGGAAATGTTGCGCATGCCTTCGGCAGCCTTCTGCTGCTGCGTGCCGGCCTGGCTGGTCAGCCCCGACTTGGCCTGGTGCAGCAGGTCCTGCGCGTTGGCCTTTGCCTCATGTGCCACGTTCGCGGCCTCACTCTTGGCAGTCTCCGCCACTCCCTGCGCCGATCCCTTGGCAGTCCGGGCTACATCGGCTGCTTCTTCCTTGGCTGCATCCTTGCGGGATGAACCAGAGGCATCACCGGCCTGGGCATCAGAGCTTTGGGCGTAGCCGGCCTGGCTCTCGCCGGTCAGGGGAGCGGTGGTGGACGGGAAGGTGGCGGGCTCCCGCTCGCCAGGGATTCCTGTAGTGGCCGGAGGGGCGGTGTAAGCGGGATCCTCGGACCATTGGTTCTCTGTCATCTTCGCTCTCTTTCCAAGAAGGCCGGTTGTTGAATCAAGAACCAGCAATACTGGCCGTAAAATGATAAGCATGATTACTAATAAAAGGTAAGTACCCTTGCTAAGAGAGTTATAACCGTTCCAAAAATGTCAGCCGGAATGGCGATGGCCTGCCCGGTCACAACGAAGTGGAAAGTGGTGGGAAAAATGGACACAGCTCCATGGGTATGGGTGTTAGTTGCCGTTGTTGTGGTGGTGCTCATCGTGGTGCTGCTTCTGGCCGGAGGAAGGCGCCGGAAAGCAATGCAGGAGAAGCGGGACCAGGAGCACCGGGAAAAGGCCGCGGAGATCCGGCGCGAAGCCGAGAACATGGAGATCGACGCCCGCGAACGGGAGGCCAAAGCCATCCGGGCGCGTGCCGACGCCGAACAGGCCAAGGTTGACGCGGCGCGGCTGCAAAAAGAAGCTGAACAGCGCAGCCATGAAGCCCAGTCCCTGCGCGGCGACGTTGCCAGCCATACCCGCAAGGCGGACGAGATCGACCCCGACGCCGGAGCGGACCGCAACCGGCGCCATGACACTCCTGCCGGCCGCGATGCGGGGTACGTGGACGGTGGGCATGCAAACGCCGGATATCAGGACGCCGGCCACGTGAATGCCGACGAAAGGAACGCGGACCAAACGCACGCCGGGCATTCGAGCATCGGGCATTCCGACTCTGAGCCTGGCCACGGCGCGCACCGTGACGCGACAGCTGCGGGTGCGAACACGGAATTTCCCGAGGACGAATCCGGGCGAGGGCGCCAGCCTGGCCGCGGGGACACCTCCATGGGGCAGGAGGCGCGGGGCGAAGGAAATCCGCGCATCTAGGATCCCGGCTGTCCCGGTGGGGGGATCAACCGCGGGAGAGCTGCCGCCGGGAGCTAGGGCTTGCGCGGCTTGAGGACGGGGGAAGGGGCTACTCCTTCCCCCGTTCCCATGCCCACCAGGAGTTCCTTGACGGCGTCAGTGGAGGATACCTGTGGTTCCCATCCCAGGATCCGCCGCGCCCGGCTGGTGTCCATGATGGGCGCGCCCGCGGCCATCTCCACCCAGCCTGAATCGGTGGGCTGGATCCTTGCCCGCCATGTCAGGTCGACTATGGCGTGGAGCAGCCGCATGGGTACGGGCAGAATTCTCCTTGCGCCGAGGATGCGGGCCAGTTCCTGGGGGTTCAGGACGGGCTCTGCGGCAATGTTGAAGGCGCCGCTGGCCCGCTGGTCCACCGCGCGCCAGTAGGCCTCCGCAACGTCGTCCGCATGGACTGCCTGGAAAACCAGGTTGTCCGGAGCCGGCAGCAGCGGAAGCCATGGTTTCCTCGGTACGAGCCGCGGAAAGACGTGCCCCAGGAAGTACCTGCCAATCTCACTTCCCGCCCGGCCCTGGAAAATGAGCCCCGGCCTGAGCCTGGCCACCGAAATATCCGGATGAGCGGCAGTGAACTCATCCAGCAGTTTTTCCTGCTCGGCTTTGTGCCGGCTGTAGTGGGAGCCGGCCATTCCGGTTGCCGGCCAGGACTCGTCCCTGCGCGGCTCCTTGGCAGAGTTGCTGTAGGCGCCCACGGAGGACGCGCAGACAACCTGTTTCACGCCCGCCTTGGCAGCGGCTTCCAGCAGGTTCTTCGTGCCGGTGACATTTGTCCGGTGCAGGAGGTCCAAATTGTGGTTTGGCTGAATTTGCCACGCTAGATGGACCACCGCGTCGACGCCCAGGAGGGCCTTTTCCAGCTCTGGCCTGTCCTGCTCCAGGCCCACGTCCAGGGTGTGCCACTGCACGCCCACGTAGGGCTCCTGGGAAGTGTCGGGCAGCCTGCGGCTGATGCCCACAAGCTGCAGGCTGCCGGGCTTCCGGGCCAGTTGGCCCTGCAGGTTGCGCAGCAGTGCTGTTCCGGCATTTCCGCTGGCTCCAGTGATGGCGATGCGCATGGCAAAACTCCTTGGCGGTTTGGTCCGGTCGCCGCTTACATCCTGAGCCTACAGCGGAGAAGGATTGTTTTATAAGCAACCTTATGATTTGCTGCTTCTAAGTCTTGCCGCAGGCTTTCGGAACCAGACCGAGGGAAACCAACACTCATGCCCGAATCCTTTGCCGCATTTGCCGTGGATGCTGCGCCTGTCCACCATCAACAGCCGGAACCGGCGCCACAACAAAGTCCCCCCGCCACCTCAGGACGGCTGCGGGAGACGTTCGAAAACGACTTGGTCCTGCGCTACCTGGATCTCGCCGAAGCCCTTGCTGCGCGGTTCGAAGCCCGCGGTAGGGAACGCGCTGACCTGAACCAGGTGGCCTATCTGGGCCTGGTGAAAGCGGCACGCGGATTCGACCAGGCCAAGGGTGAAAGCTTCCCGGCCTATGCCGCCCCCACTATCACCGGGGAACTCAAGAGGTACCTCCGCGACCGCACATGGGTGGTCCGCCCGCCTCGCCACATCCAGGACCTGAGGACCCGTCTGTTCCGGGCGGAGCCTGAGTTGACCCAGTCATTGGGCCGGAGCCCCAGCGTTGCGGAGTTGGCCGGTGAGTTGGGAACTGATCCGGCTGATGTGCAGGAAGCCATTTCGGCGTCCAGCAGCATGCACCCGGACTCCCTCGACGCGGTAAATCCGAACTCCGACGCACCCTCCATCGGTGAAGTGCTGGCATGCCCGGAAACTCCGCTCGAGCGGCTTGAGGAGCTTGCCTGCCTTCGCGATGCCATGCAGGACCTGGACGACTCGGACCGCGAGCTTTTGTACCGCCGTTACTTCTGCGAGGAAACACAGGTGCAGCTGGGAAAGCGGTTGGGGATGTCCCAGATGCAGGTATCCCGCCGCCTTGCAAAGGTGCTGGTGGAACTGCAGCGGCGCCTGGAGGCAAGCGCCCAGTTCTCCCGGCCTGAGGACGCGGCCGGCAAAGGAACCTCGACCCATGCGGGGCAGGCTGACCATATGGGCAGCCCGGTTGCGCCGTTCCGCCAGGCCAGGAGCGCCGGGCACCAGGGCATGGTCCGCACAGGAGCCGGCCGTCGCCTTGGCGGCACACGGACCAGGTAGCAGCGGTCCACGTACCAACAGTCGCGGTAGCAGTAGTTCCGCAGCAGTAGTCCCTTCAGGACGCCCCCGGCAGTTTTCACGCCTGCGCAGCTAATTACGACGGCGGCACGCGGCTTCAGAGGCGCCGGTTCGGGCCTGTGCGGAGAGGCTGAAGGGGGCCCTGTAAGGAGCAGCTGCGGCGACCCGCTCCCTATCTTGCCTGTTCAACCCGGTGTCAGAACCAGCTTCGATGGCCGAAAAAGCCTGGGCCGCTGTTTAGGAGCAGCAGCAGGAGGGAACAGGTTGGTTATGGGAAGCTCTGAAACCTCCAAGCTCCGGGCTGTCCTGTTCGACCGGGACGGGACCCTGGTGGTCGATGTGCCTTACAACGGGGACCCCGGCAAAGTACGGCCCATGGCCGGCGCCAAAGCCGTGCTGGACCGCCTGCGGGCTGACGGCATCGCCACCGGCGTGATCAGCAACCAGTCGGGAATTGCCCGCGGACTGATCACGGCCGAAGACGTGGCGAAGGTCAATGCCCGCGTGGAAGAACTCCTGGGACCGTTCGACGTGTGGGAGGTCTGCCCGCATTCGGAACAGGACGGCTGCGACTGCCGCAAACCTGCCCCCGGGATGGTGCACAGCGCCTGCCGCAAACTCGGGATCCCGGAATCCGAAGCCGCCCTGATCGGGGACATCGGCGCGGACGTGGGCGCTGCCGAAGCAGCGGGAGCCACCGGAGTGCTGGTCCCCACCCCCGTGACGCGTGCCGAAGAGGTAGCCGCTGCGCGGTTGGTCGCCCCGGATCTTGCGTCCGCCGTCGGACTGCTGCAGGGGACCGCCTGATGGGGCGCGTCCTGGTGGCCCGTCTGGACAGCATGGGCGATGTCCTGCTGGCCGGCCCCGCCGTCCGGGCAGTGGCCAACGGGCGGGCACAGTACGGCGGCAGCACCAACCACGTGGTGATGCTGTGCGGCCGGCAGGGTGAAGCTGCTGCCGCGATGCTCCCTGGGGCCGCCGAGGTTTACAGCTGGGACAGCCCCTGGATCATGAACCCGGCGCCCAGGATGACCGGCCCGCATGCCGACCGGCTGATCGAATTCGTCCGCAATTCCCGGATCACCGAAGCTGTCATCCTTACGTCCTTCCACCAGTCACCGCTGCCGCTGGCGCTGCTGCTGCGGCTGGCCGGCGTGGAGCGCATCACGGGGGCCTCAACCGACTATGCAGGCTCACTGCTGGACGTTCGCCTCAAGCCCGGCGAGGACTTCCCCGAAGACCAGCCGGAGGCGGAACGGGCGCTGGGCATTGCCGAGGCTGCCGGCTTCCGGCTTCCGGCCGGAGACGACGGGAAACTCCATGTCGGCTCCGTCCCTGACGTAACCGGCCTGGTAGGCGACGAACCCTATGTCGTGGTGCACCCCGGAGCGGCCGTCCCCGCAAGGGCGTGGCCTCCGCTGCACCATGCCGCCGCCGTCGAACTCCTCCAGGGTGCCGGGTACCGCGTGGTGGTAACTGGCGGTCCGGCGGAAAAGTCGCTGACCGCAACGGTGGCCGGCCCTTCTGCCCTGGACCTGGGCGGACGCACTGATCTTTCCACCATGGCGGGCGTCATGGCAGGCGCGGATGCCGTGGTCAGCGGCAACACCGGCCCGGCCCACCTGGCGGCCGCGGTGGGCACACCCGTCGCGTGCCTGTTTTCCCCCGTGGTCCCGGCCATCCGCTGGGCGCCGTACGGCGTGCCCCTGGAGCTCCTCGGGGACCAGAACGCCCCCTGCCGCATGTCCCGCGCCCGGGTTTGCCCGGTCCCCGGCCACCCTTGCCTCGACTCCGTTTCGCCCGAAGAAGTGGTGGCGGCGGTGGAACGCCTGATCAGCGGAGTGAGCTCCTTCAGCACCCACGTGAGTACCCGTAGAAAGGCCCGCAACAGATGAGAATCCTGCTCTGGCATGTCCACGGTTCCTGGACGGACGCGTTTGTCCGCGGCCGTCATGAGTACCTGCTCCCCGTCCTGCCCGGGGGTGGGGCCTGGGGACTGGGCCGCGCCGGCAGGGATTGGCCGGAATCCGTGCGGGAGGTGGACCTGGCGACGCTCGAGGCCGACTCGGTGGACGCCGTCGTCCTCCAACGGCCCGAAGAGATCGACGAAGTGGTCCGCACGCTTGGCCGCATGCCGGGAGTCGACCTTCCGGCGGTGTTCGTGGAACACAACACGCCCAAAGGCAACTTCCCGAACATCAGCCACCCGCTTGCCGACCAAAGAAGCATCCCCGTTGTGCACGTCACCCATTTCAACCGGCTGGCCTGGGACAACGGCTCCGCTCCCACCACCGTGATCGAGCACGGTATCCCTGACCCGGGGCACCTCTACACCGGCGAGCTGCCCGAACTGGGCGTCGTGATCAATGAGCCCGTCCGCCGCGGCCGCGTCACTGGAACGGACCTGCTGCCCGGCTTCGCCTCCGTGGCGCCGCTGCAGGTGTTCGGCATGAAGACGGACGGCCTCGCGGAAGCCACCGGGATCGACCCATCACGGCTGACGGCCCGGGGCGACCTGAAAACCCGTGACCTGCACCGGGAACTGGCCCGCTGCCGGGTCTACGTCCATCCGATGCGCTGGACCTCGCTGGGCTTGTCCCTCCTGGAAGCCATGCATTTGGGCATGCCGGTGGTGGTGCTTGCGGCCACGGAGGCCCCCCGGGCGGTGCCGCAGGAAGCCGGCATCGTTTCCGCGGACGTCGACGAGCTGCTCCGTTGCGCGGCGCGGCTGGTTGCCAATCCGGATGAGGCCCGACGGCGGGGACTTGCCGCCCGTGAGGCGGCGCTGGAGCGTTACGGCCTGGGCAGGTTCCAGGACCGCTGGGATGAGCTCCTGGCAGACCTGCGGAGCCGGCCCCGGCACTCCGACAACGAACGTCCGGACGAGCGGATCCTCGTTCCGGCGCGGGAGAGGAAGACCCCATGAAGATCGCCATGATTTCCGAGCACGCCAGTCCGCTGGCGGCACTGGGCGGGGTGGATGCCGGCGGGCAAAACGTGCACGTTGCCGCGCTGTCGGAAGCCCTTGCCAATCGGGGCCACCACGTCACCGTCTATACCCGCAGGGACGCAACGAAGCTCCCCGGGAGGGTGCGGGTGGGACGCCGCCTCGAGGTGGTGCACGTTGACGCCGGGCCTGCCCGGCACGTGCCCAAGGACGAACTGCTGCCCTATATGGGTGAACTCGCCGACGGTGTGGCCAGCGATTGGGGCCAGCGGCCGCCGGACGTGGTGCACGGACACTTCTGGATGTCCGGCCTGGCTGCCCTGGACGCAGCCCGCCGCCCGGACACCGGCTACCGCGTGCCAATGCTCCAGACGTTCCACGCGCTGGGAACCGTCAAGCGCAGGCACCAGGGCGCGGAGGACACCAGCCCGGAGGCACGCCGCTGGCTGGAACCGGGCGTCGGACGCTCGGCGGACCGGATCATCGCCACCTGTTCGGACGAGGTTTTCGAGCTCAAGGCCATGGGCATCGCCACCGGCAAGATCTCCATCGCCCCCTGCGGTGTGGACCTGGGCTTCTTCTCGCCGGAGGGGCCGGTGGCCGATCGGAAGCGCCGCTACCGGATCCTGTCGGTGGGGCGGCTGGTGCCGCGCAAGGGAGTGGACCTGGTCATCCGCGCGCTCCCGTACCTCAAGGCTGCGGGATTCGAGGACGTTGAACTCCTGATCGTCGGCGGCGGCGGCGACTCGAACGTGATGCACGCCGACCCCGAAATCCGCCGCCTCATGGATCTTGCCGCCGAGCTCGGCGTATCCGGGCAGGTAACGCTGCAGGGCCAGGTCTCGCGGACTGAAATGCCCGGCATCTTCCGCAGCGCCGACGCCGTGGTCTGCGCTCCCTGGTACGAGCCCTTCGGCATCGTGCCGCTTGAGGCAATGGCCTGCGGTGTGCCCGTGGTGGCCGCCGCGGTAGGCGGGCTCCGGGACACGGTGGTGGACCACGCCACCGGCCTGCACGTGCCGCCCAAGGACCCCGAGGCCATTGCGTCGGCCCTGTCGCTGCTGCTGGAAAATCCAACCCTCAGGGCCAAGCTCGGCCAGGCCGGCGAGCGGCGTGCCCGCACCCGCTACTCCTGGGACCGGGTGGCAGCGGAAACCGAAAAGGCCTACCAGTTGGCCGTGGCCGGCGTCCAAAAAAGCGCCCAGGCGGGCGCTCCGGCCGGCGTTGTACCGATGGAAGGAGCCGCACTGTGACTGCCGAATCATCCCTGCGTGAATCAAGCCTGCGGGAAGCAGACCTCCGCACACTGATGGTGCCGCCGGCGCTGCCTGCGGTGCTCCCGGGAGCCACGTTCGTGGACCCCGCCAGCGCGGACGCCGTCCGCACCCACCTGGACAACGTGCTTCCAGCCCTGGAATCGCTGCGCAGCCAGTCCGGCAGGCTTGCCGCCTGGGGTGTTGAGCTGGCCCAGCGCCTGCTTCGCGGGCAGCGGCTCCTGGCGGCAGGAAACGGCGGCTCGGCGGCGGAAGCGCAGCACCTGACCGCCGAGCTGGTGGGGCGGTTCGACTCCGAACGGGTACCCTTCTCCGCTATCTCCCTGCATGCCGAGTCGTCCGCCGTCACCGCGATCGCCAACGATTACGGGTTCGACGACGTCTTTGCCCGGCAGGTGCGGGCGCACGGCCGCTCGGGCGACGTGCTGATGCTGCTGTCCACCAGCGGCAAGAGCCCCAACCTGCTGCGGGCCGCGGAAGCTGCCTCCCGCCTCAACGTGACCACCTGGGCGCTCACCGGCTCCGGACCCAACCCCTTGTCCGAGGCCTGCGACGAGGCGGTCATGGTCGACGCCTTGAACGCCAATGCCCAGGAAGGGCACCTGATCGCGCTGCACGCCGTGTGCCGTGCCTTTGACCTCGAGGTGGCCCGGCACACTCCATTCCTGACCACCGCGGCGGCAAACGGTGGCCGGCGATGAGGATCGTTGTGCTGGGCGACGTGATGCTCGACGTCGACCTTTCCGGTGAGGCAACCCGGCTCAGCCCTGATGCCCCCGTGCCCGTGGTGGACGTCTCGGGTGTCCGCCGCCGTGCCGGCGGTGCGGGCCTGGTGGCGCGCATGCTGGCGCAGGACGGCTGGCCAGTCACCCTGGTGACGGTTCTGGGGGATGACGACGCCGGCAGCCAGCTGCGTGCGCAGCTCGCCGGGGTGCGGCTCGTGGCGGGGAACAGCGGCTACCCCTCGCCGGTCAAGACCCGGGTCCGGGCGGGTTCCCATCCGGTGGTCCGTTTCGACCAGGGCTGCGAAAAGACACCGGTCCCCGACGTCAGCCCCGCCATGCTCCGTGCCGTGGAGAAAGCCGGCGTGGTCATCGTTGCCGATTACGGCAGGGGACTGGCGGCCAACCCGCAGCTGCGCGGCGTGCTCGCACGGCTCGCCGGCACTGTGCCCATCATCTGGGATCCGCACCCCTCCGGGCCGGAACCCGTGCCGGGCGTCGCCGTCGTGACTCCGAACATTTCCGAAGCCACCAGGGCAGTGCAGTCCGGAGCCGGCGGCCTTCCCGACTCCGATGACCCCGCAGCAGCCGTAGCGGAGGTCCTGCTGGAGCGTTGGCGCAGCCAGGCCGTCCTGGTCACGAAGGGTGAGGAGGGGGCCGTCCTGCTGCAGCAGGGAGAGGCCGCATCCCATGCCGTTCCCGCGCCACGGGTGGAAGCCGGCGACCCCTGCGGCGCCGGCGACCGGTTGGCGGCCAGCCTTGCAGTGCACCTCCTGGCCGGACGCGACCTGCCGGAAGCGGCCGCGCTGGCAGTCCATGACGCCGCGGATTTCCTGGCGGCAGGGGGCGTCTCGGCATTGCCCGAGACCGATGAACCCGATGCTGCCGCCGGTAAGCCCAGGCCCGCGCCGGCCCCGGGGCGCCGGACCACCGAGCCGCTGCTGCTGGCCCGTTCGGTTCGCGAAAGCGGCGGAAAAGTGGTGGCCACGGGGGGTTGCTTCGACCTGATCCACGCCGGCCACATCCGGTCCCTCGCGGCAGCCCGGGAACTGGGGGACTGCCTCATCGTGTGCCTGAACTCCGACGACTCGGTGCGGCGGCTCAAGGGGCCGGAGCGTCCCATCATCGGCCAGCACGACAGGGCGGAACTGCTCCTGGCCATGGAATGCGTGGACGCCGTGATGGTCTTCGACGAGGACACCCCCGAGGCAGCGCTGGACCGGCTCCGTCCCGATATCTGGGTCAAAGGCGGCGACTACAAAGGCGCCCGCCTCCCCGAGGCGGACCTGGTGGAAAGCTGGGGCGGACGCTGCCTCACCGTCCCCTTCCACCCCGCCCGTTCCACGACAGGCCTGGCGGACGCACTCGCCAAGGTCAGCTGATCCTGCCCACTTCGCAAACTTGATTTCCCCATTGAAAGGAACACCATGACTGCAGAACCAACTGCAACTGCCTCCACCACGCCCGGCCGCGTCCTGGTAACGGGAGGTGCCTCCGGACTGGGGGCCGCCGTCGTCGAAGCCGTCCTGCGTTCAGGCGGCACCCCGGTCGTCCTGGACCGCGACATCAGCAGCGTCTCCGGCGTGAAGGCGTTTGAAGTGGATGTGGCGGACCGCGCCGCCGTGGAGCACGCCGTCCGTGAAGCCGCAGAGACCCTGGGTGGCCTTGACGCAGTGGTGACGGCGGCGGGGATCGACCGCTGCGGCAAGCTCGCCGACGTCGAAGCCACCGAGTGGGAAAAGGTCATCGGGGTCAACCTGATGGGCACCGTTTCCACTGTGCGCGCGGCGCTGCCCTACCTCAAGGAAACCCACGGCCGGGTAGTCACCGTCGCCTCAACCCTGGGCAAGCGCGCCGTGGCCGATGCCACCGCCTACTGCGCCTCCAAGTTCGGCGTTGTGGGCTTCAGCCACGCGCTCGCTGCGGAAACCGGTGGCGAAATCGGCGTGACCACCATGATCCCCGGCGGCATGAAGACGCGCTTCTTCGATGACCGCACGGAACAGTACAAGCCGCAGGATGATTCCCGGCTCAACGACCCCGCCAACACTGCGCAGGCCATTCTGTTCGCCCTCAACCAGCCCACCGGCTGCGAGGTCCGCGAAATGCTGATCTGCCACGAGGAAGAAGGCTCCTGGCCCTAAGCCGGAACGGGCCGCACCACTGCTGTGGCCGCACCTGCCTGGTGCGGCCACAGCAGGACCACCAGCAGCAACACATCCAGCACCGAAAGGCGGGAGGAACACCATGCCCACCACAGCCATCGAAACAGCCGCAGGCAACGAAACAGCCCAGGGCGCCGGCGTCACCATCCAGGACCCGCGAACCGGAGAGGTGCTTTGGACAGTTCCCGAAGCGGGACCGGACGCAGTAAACGATGCCGTGAGCGTGGCCCGCAGGGCTGCACCCGGCTGGGCAGCAACAGCTCCCGCCGAACGCGGCGCAGCCCTCCGCGCCGCCGCCAAGGCCCTCGAAGCAGCTGCACAGGAGCTCGCGGGCCTGAACGCCAGCGAAACCGGACGGCCGGAAGCCGAGGCACTGGCAGGCATCGCCGCCGGTGTCTCCACCCTGGAGCAGTATGCCGAACTGGGCCCGGTCCAGCGCGGCCACAGCCTGCGCGGCAGCCGGTCAGCCACCGACTACACCATTGCTGAACCGCGCGGAGTGGCAGTCCTGCTGACTCCGTGGAACGACCCCGTAGCCGTAGCCTGCGGACTGATCGGCGCCGCGCTGGTCACAGGCAACGCGGTGATCCACAAACCCAGTGAACGCTGCCCGCGCCTGGGTGAGGCGCTGGGCGAGGTCCTGGCCCCGGCCTTCCCCTCCGGCGTCTTCCTGACCATTTCCGGCGGGGCCGGGGTGGGTGCTGCCCTGTCCCAGGCGGAAGTGGACGTCATTGCCCATGTTGGATCCAGCGCCTCCGGTGCCCGGATAGCCCAGGCGGGAGCCCTCACGGGCGCCCATGTCATCAGGGAAAACGGTGGCAACGACCCCCTGCTGGTGGACCGCGACGTGGATCCGTCGTGGGCGGCCGGGCAGGCTGCGATCGGCGCGTTCGCCAACAGCGGGCAGATCTGCACTTCGGTGGAACGGATCTATGTCCACCGCGAAATCGCCGAGGAATTCTGCAGCGCCCTGGAGGCAGAAGCGGCGCTCCGGAACAGCAACGGCACCGTAGCGCCGCTGGTGGACCTGCGCATGCGGGACGCCGTCCACGCCCACGTTGCCGATGCCCTGGCGCAGGGCGCGCGGGCGGTCGAGGGCGGTGCCGTGCCGGACGGGCCGGGTTCGTTCTACCCCGCCACCGTCCTGCTCGATTGCACAGGGGACATGCCGGTGATGACGGAGGAAACGTTCGGTCCGGTTGCCCCCGTGCAGGTGGTGGACACGTTCGACGACGGCCTGCGCCTGGCCTGCAGCGGCAAGTACGGCCTGGCCGCCACAGTCCTGAGCGGCAACATCGCACACATCCAGCAGGCAGTGGCCGCGCTGCCCGTAGGAACTGTGAAGGTCAACGCAGTGTTTGGCGGCGCACCCGGAGGTGCTGCCCAGCCCCGCGGAGAAAGCGGTGCCGGGTTCGGCTACGGGCCAGAGCTGCTGGACGAGTTCACCCAGGTCAAGGTGGTGCACATCGAAGCTCCGCCGGCACCCGCAGGCTCGCGAACCGGTTCCATCCCCGAGGAACAGGATCTGCCATGAGCGCATCCCCGGAACCCGTCGATCTCTCCACCCAGCGGGCACTGTCCGACTGGCTGCCCGGCAGGCTGGCCGCGGAGCAGCCTTCGATCCTGGTGATCGGCGACGTCATGCTGGACGGTTGGTGGAGCGGCAGCATTGAACGGCTGTGCCGGGAAGCTCCGGCGCCGGTGGTGGACATCCAGACCCGCGAATCGGTTCCGGGCGGTGCGGCCAACACCGCCATGAACCTGGCTGCCTTGGGTGCGAAGGTGTCGGTGGCCGGCATCATCGGTGCCGACGACGCCGGTGAGGACCTGCGCGGGCAGCTTGCGGCCGCAGGCATCGATGTCCAGCACCTGCTCACGCACCCGGACATGGTCACCACCACCAAGATCCGGATCAGCAGCGGGGGCCAGGTGATGCTGCGCCTCGACGACTCAGCCAAAACTGTCCCCGCCGACGCCCTCGCTGCGCTCACTGCGTCGGTGCGTGCCGCCGTCGAACGCCAGGATGCTGTCCTGGTGTGCGACTACGGAACCGGCGTGGTGGCGGACCCCGTCCGCACGGCTCTTGCCGATGTCCTGGGCAGCGGCACGGCCGGAACCGACCGTCCGCTCGTGGTGGTGGACGCGCATGACCCCCGCCCGTGGGCCGCCCTGCAGCCTGACCTGGTGACCCCGAATGCGCAGGAGACCGCGCAGCTGCTGGACCAGAAACTGCCGGAAGGCCAGGAACGGGTGGACGCGGTGGGCGCCGAGGCCGACGCGTTGCTGCGGGGAACCGGTGCGCGCGCCGTGGTGGTCACCCTGGACCGGGACGGCACCGTGCTGTTGACGTCCGACGGCGTGCGGCACCGCACGTGGGCGCGTCCGGCAGCCGAGAAACAGGCATCCGGGGCGGGCGATACCTTTGTGGCGGCCCTGACGTTGGCCCGGGCAGCCGGGCTGCCGCTGACCGCCAGCCTGGACCTGGCCCAGTCGGCCGCCGACGTGGTGGTGCACCAGCCCGGCACCTCCGTGTGCAGCACCGCCCAGCTCAGCCGGTACCTGGAGGCCTTCGCGGACACGGCGCTGAGCGCGGATGAGCTGGAGCGGCAGATGGAGCTGCACCGGGCCCAGGGCCAGCGGATCGTGCTGACCAACGGCTGCTTCGATGTGCTGCACAGCGGCCATACCCGCTACCTGAACCAGGCCAAACAACTGGGCGACGTCCTGGTGGTGGCCCTGAACAGCGACGACTCCGTGCGCCGGCTCAAGGGCGCCGGCCGGCCCATCAACAACGGGGTGGACCGGGCAGCAGTGGTGGCGGCACTTAGCTGCGTCGATTACGTGACGGTGTTCGACACCCCCACGGCCACCCCGCTGATCCGCAGGCTCCGCCCCGAGGTGTACGCCAAGGGCGGGGACTACACCCCCGAAATGCTGGAAGAGACCCCGGCCGTGGAGGAGTACGGGGGCCGGGTGGCCATCCTGGACTACGTAGCCGAACGGTCCACCACGGCAGTGGTGAACCGGATCCGGGACGGCAAGGGGGCAGCCAGCCCTGTCAACTAGGGTTGAGGCATGACTGAAGCGGGGCACGGGTAATGGGCAAACGCGGAAAGTCGGGCGGCCGGGGCCGCCCCGCGCCGGGTGTGGTGGAGGTGCCCAAGGGCGTTGCCCCCACTGGCCCGGTGGAGGGTGTCTACTACATCGACACCGGCGACTGCGAGCTGGTGGCGGACCAGGACAACTCCACAGGTTGGCTCCTGAAAATCAACGGCGTCATGAGCTCGCACATCGACCTGGCCGATCCGCTGTTCCTGGACTTCGAGTACATGCGGTGGATGGCGGCGCTCATCGAGTCCCGGTGGCCGCCGTCGTCCCCTGCTGGTTCCCCTGCCGCGGGCGGCCATAAACTCCGGGGGCTGCATCTGGGCGGCGGCGCCTGCTCCATGGCGCGCTACTTCTCCGCCGCCTACCCGGACGCCCGGCAGGTAGTGGTGGAACTGGACGGGAAGCTGGCGGAGTACGTGCGCGGCTGGTTCGACCTTCCCAAGGCGCCCTTGCTGCGCATCCGCGTGGGGGAGGCCCGGGCCGTGACCGAAACCCTCACCGCCCAGACCCGTGACTTCATCATCCGGGACGTCTTCGCCGGCGCCCACACCCCGCGCCCGCTGACCACGGCGGAGTTCACCGCCCACGCCAAGCGGGTCCTGGCGCCGGGCGGCCTGTACGTGGCCAACTCCGGCGATGCCCCCGACCTCAAGAACGCAAGGGAGGATGCCGCCACCATCGCGGCAGCCTTCAAGCACACCGTGATCATCGCCGACCCCGCCATGCTCAAGGGCAGGCGCTACGGGAACATGGTGATGGCCGGCAGCGACGTGCCTCTCGGCGACGACCCCCAGCTGCGCCGCCGGCTCCTGGGCGGTGCCGTCCCCGCGCACCTTTGGGACGATGCGCAGGTCCGGGCGTTCGCCGCCGGAGCACCGGTCCGCCACGACCCGGCCCCACCCCCATCGATTGCTCCGTAACTGCCGTTTTCAGCGGTCAAAACGGCAGTTACTCAGCAGTCGATGAGGATTCCTGCTTCCCCAGGAGCGCTTCACGGTGCTCCGCCATCCGGTCCTGGAGCGCGCGCACGACGGCAGCGACGGCAGGACGGCGCAGCGAGTCCGGGCGCAGGACCATCCAGTAAGGGAGCAGTTCGCCGATCTTGTCGGGCAGCAGCCGGACCAGGTCGTCGTGGAGGTCTGCCATGAAGCACGGCAGGAACCCCACGCCCGCGCCGGCCCGGGTGGCCTCCACATGGACGAAAACGTTGGTGGAGGTAAGGCCGTCGCGCATGGCGGGGACCAGTCGGCGCGGCGCGTCGAGGTCGTCCACTTGCAGCATTGAGTCCACGAAGTAGACCAGTGGGTGCTGGTTGAGTTCGGCCACGGTGGCCGGCATTCCATGCTCTTCGAGGTAGGTGCGGGAGGCATACATGCCGAGCCGGTAGTCGCCCAGCCGGATGGCCTCGGCCCGGTGCACCTGAGGAACGCCCACCACCACCTCGATGTCCAGCCCGGACCGCTGTTGCAAAGCCCGGCGGGTCATGGTCACCACTTCCACGCTGAGGCCGGGGTGGTCCCGTCGCAGCCGCGCCACGGCGGGGGCGGCAATATAGGCGCTGAAGCCGTCCGTCGCTGTCATGCGTACGACGCCGGCAATCGCGTCGGGTGCCTGGCCCGTCGGTCCCAGCGTGCCCAGCACCGCCTCCACCTGTTCCGCCGCCAGCACCGCTTGTTCGCCAAGCTCCGTTAATTCCCAGGCGCCGGCGGCACGGGACAGGACCCTGCCGCCGAGCGCCTTTTCCAGCGCGGCGATCCTGCGCGAGACCGTGGTGTGGTTCAGCCCCAAAGCCTGTGCCGCCGTCGTAAATTTTGCCGAGCGGGACACCGCAAGCAGGACCAGCAGGTCTTCGGGATTCGCGTTCATATCTGCAATTGTGCACACGCTTAGTGCCGTTTTGGCCATTGAAGTGCCTTCTTTGTGCAGCAATACTCATCTGAGTCACTTGTGCTGGAGATCACAGCGCGTGTCAATGTGGACACTGAGGAGAACCATGAGCATTGAGCAAGGCCGGGTAATCGACGCCGGGCATGCACCCAAGGAATCGGGACTGAAGAGGGTTGTTGCCGCGTCAATGGTGGGCACGGTGGTGGAATGGTACGAGTTTTTCCTGTACGCCACTGCCGCCACTTTGGTATTCGGCAAGTACTTCTTTCCCGCCACGGGGAATGACCTGGACGGAATCATCCAGGCCTTCCTGACCTATGCCGTGGGCTTCATCGCCCGCCCGCTGGGCGGCATTGTGTTCGGCCAGATCGGCGACAAGCTGGGCCGGAAGCCCACGCTGCAGCTCACCATCGTCATCATCGGTGTGTCCACGTTCCTGATGGGCTGCCTCCCCGGTTTCGCCGACATCGGATACCTGGCCCCGGCGCTGCTGGTGGCCCTGCGCTTTATCCAGGGCTTCGCACTGGGCGGCGAATGGGGCGGAGCAGTCCTCCTCGTGGCCGAACAGAGCCCGAACAAGACCCGGGCCTTCTGGTCCAGCTGGCCGCAGGCCGCCGTCCCTGTGGGCAACCTGCTGGCCACCCTGGTGCTGTACATCATGTCCACCACCCTCAGCAGCGAGGCGTTCCTCGGCTGGGGCTGGCGCGTGGCCTTCTGGCTCTCCGCCGTAATCGTCTTCGTGGGCTACTACATCCGGACCAACGTCAGCGAGTCGCGCATCTTCCTTGAGGCCAAGGAGTTGGTCGAAAAGGAACAGGCCGTCAGCTATGGCGTCTTTGAAGTGCTCCGCAAGTACCCCAAGGGCATCTTCCAGGCCATGGGCCTGCGGTTCGCGGAAAACATCATGTACTACCTGGTGGTCAGCTTCTCGATTGTCTACCTCAAGAGCGTGCACAAGTACGACACGTCATCGCTGCTGCTGGCACTGCTGATCGCGCACGTCATCCACTTCGCCATCATTCCGCAGTACGGCCGCCTGGCGGACCGGATCGGCCGCAAGCCCGTCTACCTGGCCGGCGCCATCCTCGGAGCCACCTGGCCGTTCTTCGCTTTCCCCATGTTCGATACCCGCAACGCCGTGGTCATCGTCCTGGCCGTGACGATCGGCCTCATCCTGCACGGCCTCATGTACGCCGGGCAGCCGGCCATCATGGCCGAAATGTTCCCCACCCGCATGCGGTATTCCGGGGCGTCCCTGGGCTCGCAGGTCACGTCCATCTTCGCCGGTTCACTGGCGCCGTTGCTGGCCACCCAGTGGCTCAAGGACACCGGGTCCTGGCTGCCCACCGCCATCTACCTGGTGGTCGCCTGTGTCATCACCGCGGTGGCCGTGCTGAGCCTGAAGGAAACCAAGGGCGTTGCGCTGGAGGACGTGGACAAGGAAGATGCTGCCCGCGAAGGGCTGCTGACCGCCGGACGCCGCTGAGCGCCGGGCTTCAGGTATCCGGGACGGGGCCTCCCCCCGGGTACCTGAAGCGGTTAAATCGTGGGTGTACAAAGGAGAACTGGAATGGACAACACGTTGAATGGACGCAAGGCCCTGGTCACCGGTGGTGCCAGTGGAATCGGCGCAGCCTGCGTGCGCGCACTTTCGGCGCGCGGCGCGAAAGTAGTGGTGGCCGACGTCGATGCCGCCGCTGCCGAGGCGCTCGCCGACGAGGTGGGCGGCAGCGCGTGGGGCGTTGACCTGCTGGACACAGATGCGCTGGCCACACTGAGCCTGGACTGCGACATCCTGGTCAACAACGCGGGTATCCAGCGCATTAACCCCATCCAGGAGTTCGATCCCGGGGACTTCCGCCGAATCATCGCCCTGATGCTGGAGGCGCCGTTCCTGCTGATCCGGGCAGCCTTGCCGCACATGTATGCCAACAACTTCGGCCGCATCATCAATGTGTCCTCGGTGCACGGCATTCGCGCCTCCCCTTTCAAGAGCGCTTACGTCTCCGCCAAGCACGGCCTGGAGGGGCTGAGCAAGGTGACTGCGCTTGAAGGGGGCCCGCACGGTGTCACCTCCAACTGCATCAACCCCGGATATGTGCGCACCCCGCTGGTGGAGAAGCAGCTGGCGGACCAGGCCCAGGTGCACGGCATCCCCGAATCCGAGGTGCTGTCCAAGGTGATGCTCACCGAATCCGCCATCAAGCGCCTGGTGGAACCGGATGAGGTGGCGTCCCTGGTGGCGTGGTTGGCATCAAACGACGCCGGCATGGTCACCGGTGCCAGTTACACCATGGACGGCGGCTGGTCCGCACGCTAGCGCAGGCTTCTTGGCACGCTAGTCACGCTAGTCCAGGGGCTTGACCAGCCGGTGGTCAAAGAAGAAGACGCCATGGGCGGTCTTGACTCCCACCGACCGGCGGTCCTGCCACACGACGACCCCTTCGCGCCTGCCGCTGAAGGGGTCGTCGCCTATGACCGTGTCTCCCACCCGGTAAGGGCAGCGGGGTCCGAGGGCCGCCAGCGTCCGGCCCCAGGCTGCCGCGAGGACAGTGCCGAGGCTGACGGGCTGGCCCATCTCAGAAAGATCCTGTGCGTAGTCCTTAACCACGTGACCAACTCCTTCAAGCGGCCGCCCGCCGCCTGCTAACGGTGCTGGTTGGCGGAACGCTCCCAGCAGAGGATGGTCCTCCCATTCCGGCCGCCACCGTATTCCTACGCTAGGCGCTAATCACACCAGTCCCACCAGTAACAGGTACTCGAATTTCGGGAGTGGGCTACTTGCCTGCTCCGGCGCCGTTGACGATTTCCTCTGCGTTCTCGAATGCCCACGCCACCAGCGGCACCAGGAGTGCGCTTAACTCGTAGCCCCGTTCCGTGAGGCTGTAGTCCACCCTGGGCGGAATGACGGGCTGCGCGTTCCTGCTCACCAGGCCGTCACGCTCGAGTGTCTTCAACGTCTGGGCCAGCATTTTTTCGCTGATGCCCTCCGCACGCCGTCGCAGGTCGCTCCACCGCTGTTCGCCCTCGGACAGCGCGAGCAGGATCAGGACACCCCATTTGCTGGTGATGTGGTCCAGTACGACGCGGCTGGGGCACCCGGCCGGGAACACGCCGTCGTCAAACGCCAAGGGCAGGGGGGCTGCTTTCATGCACCCAGCTTACCTAAAGGTCAGTACCTTACTTAGAAGTGCGTACTGCCTTTGGGGAAGTTCTGCCCGCGGGCAGTGGTTGTGCCCTTCGGCAGAGCAAATACCGAAAGGAATCATCGTGAGCATTGTTGTTACCGGCGCCACTGGACAGTTGGGCCGGCACGTTCTGGAAGCCCTTCTGGAGCGGGGAGTACCCGCGGAGGAGATCGTCGCAGCTGGCCGTTCGGTGGGAAAGCTTTCGGACTTCGCGGAGCGCGGGGTACAGGTGAAGCCTATGGACTACGCCGACGCCGACTCAGTGGCAGCCACCCTCAAGGGCGCCGAACGGGTGCTGCTCATCTCCGGCAGCGAAGTGGGACAGCGGGTCCAGCAGCACCGGACCGTCATTGAAGCCGCCAAGGCGGAGGGCGTAGAGCTGCTGGCCTACACCAGCATCGCCAACGCGGACACCACGGCCATGAAGCTGGCCGATGAGCACAAGGCAACCGAGGCGCTGCTGCGCGGATCCGGCGTGCCTTTCGTGTTGCTGCGCAACGGCTGGTACCTGGAGAACTACACGGAGCAGTTGGCCGGAACGCTCGCCCAGGGAGCGCTCGCCGGCAGCGCGGGGGAGGGGAAGGTCAGCGCAGCCGCGCGGGTGGACTACGCCCACGCCGCCGCCGCAGTCCTGGTGGCCGGCGGCCAGGCCGGCAAGGTCTACGAACTGGGCGGCGACGACGCTTTCAGCATGGCGGACCTGGCGGCGGAGATCAGCACTGCCACCGGAAGGATCGTTACATACAACGACCTGCCCGCGGAGGAATACGTTGGCGTGCTCACCGGTGTGGGCGTGCCCGGCGCCTTCGCGGAGATCCTCGCGGACTCGGACCTGGGCATTGCCCGCGGCGACCTCCTGGTCAGCACCGGCGATCTCCGCCGGCTGATCGGGCGTCCGACGACGTCGCTCGGTCAGGCCGTCCGCTCCGCCGCTGCTTCCGCCTAGGACAGAAACGCGAGGTGCCCGGCCCTCTTTGGGGGACCGGGCACCTTTAGCTTTTGCCTGGGAGACTAGCCTGGCCTTAGTTGGTTCGGCCGGCCAAGGAGACCACCGGCAGCGGCGACGTTTCATCCTCAAGGTGGGCCCGCCGTCGTCCG
Source organism: Arthrobacter sp. SLBN-83 (assembly GCF_006715285.1). NCBI lineage: Bacteria > Bacillati > Actinomycetota > Actinomycetes > Micrococcales > Micrococcaceae > Arthrobacter > Arthrobacter sp. SLBN-83. The sequence goes on along the minus strand of NZ_VFMX01000001.1, from coordinate 911,945 downwards.
TCACCCTTGATCCACATGCGGTAGGCCAGGACCAGCAGCCCCAGCCACGCCGCGCCAACGTAGAGGGCGATCCGGGTGTCCTCGAAGGCACCCAGGACGCCGATCACCAGCGCCATGAAGGCAATGGTGAGCACGGAAGCGGCAGGCCACCACGGCGACGGGAATTCCGACGCCGGCAGGCCCTTCCGCGCGATCTCCCTCTTCATGGCCACATGGGACGCGAGGATCATGACCCAAACCCAGACCGTCGCGAAGGTCGCGATCGAGGCAATCACCAGGAACACATCCTCCGGAATGACAGCGTTGAGGACCACGCCCACCAGCAGGATGCCCGCCATCATGACCACGGTCATCCACGGCACGCCGTGCCGGGAGACCTTGCCGAAGGCGGCGGGCGCGTGGCCCTGGTTGGAGAGTCCGAAGAGGATGCGTCCGGCGCCGAAGATGTCGCTGTTGATGGCCGAGAGGGCGGCCGTGATGACCACCGCGTTGAGGATGTGCGGCGCGGCCGGGATGCCCAGGCTGCTGAAAATCTGAACGAACGGACTGCCGCTGGTGCCCACCTGGTCCCACGGGAAGAGGCTCATCAGGACGCCCAGGGTGAGGACGTAGAACAGCAGCACCCGGACGGGGACGGTGTTGACGGCCTTGGGAATGACCTTCTTGGGGTCCGCAGCCTCACCGGCCGTAATTCCCAGCGTCTCCACGCCGCCGAAAGCGAACATCACCACGGCGAAGGATGCCAGGAGGCCTTCGAAGCCGTTGGGGAACAGGCCGCCGTGCTCAACCAGGTTGCCCAGGCCCGGGGCGACCGGGGAATCGGCCGCCTGGAAGCCGAAAATGATGATCGCTGCGCCGCCTGCAATCATGGCGATGATCGCTGCGACCTTGATCAGTGAGAACCAGAACTCGAGCTCGCCGAAGACCTTCACGCTGAGCAGGTTCAAGGCCGCAAGGAAGCAGATGACGGCGAGGATCCAGATCCAGCGGTCCACCTGCGGGAACCAAAAACCCATGTAGATGCTGAAGGCAGTGACGTCGGCGATGGCCACGATCGCCATCTCGAAAACGTATGTCCAGCCGGTCACGAAGCCGGCAAGGGGGCCCAGGTAGCGGCTCGCATACTGGCTGAAGGACCCGGATACCGGATGCCGCACCGCCATTTCGCCGAGGGCGCGCATCACCATGAACACGGCCGCGCCGCCGATGATGTAAGCCAGCAGCACGGCCGGGCCGGCCTTCTGGATCGCCGAGGCCGAGCCATAAAAAAGGCCGGTGCCGATCGCCGAGCCGAGGGCCATGAAGCGGATGTGCCGGACATTCAGGCCACGGCTTAGCGCTTGTCCGACGACGGCTGCCGGCTTTTGCTTTTCCACCGGACTTTCGGTCCGGGCTGGGGTGGGTTGCATAGAGTTACCTTCTCGTCTTTGGGAGGGGAGCCGGTAACCAGCAGACCATTTCCGGCCCTGTCGTGATGAGGCTCACGCGGTGTTGGTGTCTTCGGTTACAGACTGTCGGCCGCGAGATGCGTACGACGGGACGCAGCCGGCAGGGCTGTCCGCCATGGATTGTCGGACCCTCGCGCGATGATGTGTTTATGGGAAGGGCGGCGGTGGCTAAGGCTTATGCGGACATTCGGGCTGCCCTTGCTGTGTTGAACGCTGAGGTTGACGGGTGTGGTTCTGAGGCGTTTTCGGTGGCTGATCCGTTGGCTGGTTCGGCTGATGGGTGCCTGGACGTTCTGGCTGGTGCCCGGGTGGTTGAGGCCGGGTTCGCTGGTTTGAAGGCGAAGGCTGCGGTGAAGTACGCGGAGAGCGCCTCTGTTGTTGCGGGGCCGGATGTGCCGGTGCAGGCGCAGGAGATGGCGGTCGCGGCGGAAATTGGGTGTGTGTTGGCGTTGGGGCCGCGGGCGGCGTCGTCGTTCCTGGCTGCTTCGCACGCCGTTGTTACTTGGTTGCCGCGGACCCTTGCGGGGCTGCAGGCCGGGTCCCTGTCGTGGCAGCACGCGGTGGTGATGGCGGACGAGGCCGCCTGCCTTGATGCTGCCGGTGCGGCGGCGTTGGAGGCGCATTTCCTGGACCCGGAGGCCCCGGATGCGGCGCGGGGGTGCCCAGTGGGGCAGCTGCCGGCGCACCGGTTTCGGGCCAAGGCCAGGACGTGGCGGGAACGCCACCATGCGGAGAGCATTGAGAAGCGCCATGTCAAGGGGGTGGTGGAGCGGCGGGTGGAGTTCCGGCCGGACCAGGACGGGATGGCGTGGCTGTCCGCGTGTCTGCCGGCGGCTCAGGCGTTGGCCGGGTGGAACCGGCTCACCGCAATGTCCCGGTCACTGCAGGGCCCCCAGGAGTCCCGCACCATGGCCCAGTTGCGGGCCGACACGTTCGCCGAGGCGATCCTCGGCAGTGGCAGCCTCACGCAAGGTAGCGGTACTGGTGCCAATGGCAGTCCCACCAACGGCGCTACCAAGGAGAGCCCCTCCTCACCAATCAGTGCGCAGGTTCTGGTCACGGTTCCGGTGTTCTCCCTGATTGGGTTGACCGATGAACCGGCGATGCTGGACGGGTACGGGCCGATCCCGCCGTCGATGGCCCGGGATTTGGTCGCGAACGGGGCGACGTCGTTTTACCGGGTATTTGTGGATCCGCGGGACGGTGCACCCTTGGAGATTGGGCGGAAGAGCTACCGGGTGACCGGGGCGATGCGGGCCTGGTTGCGGATGCGGGACGGCAAGTGCCCGTTCCCGGGGTGCAGCAACACCTCGATGGACAACGACGCCGACCACCTCCTGGCCTGGGCCGACGGCGGCCCCACTGGGCTATCGAACCTGGGACAGCCCTGCCCCAAACACCACAAGCTTCGACACGCCACCGGGTGGAAACCCACGCCTGCCACAAAGAACGAGCCACCCGGCTGGGTCTCACCCAGCGGCCGCCACTATCAAAGTGAACACCAGGACTGGGAACCGACACGATGGCCGGAGGGTCTGTCAGCCGGCGGCATAGACGTCGTTCATCATCGAGGGTCCCCTTGGGAGGATGCCCTTGAGCGGTTCCTCCGCGCCAACGCCTAGCGTTCCGGGTGCCAGTGGACACGCGTCCTGCTACGGAAGAGGCATGTCTGGTATTACAGACGATTGACCAGGATTGAGGGTCGTCACGGCCGGCCAGTAGGCGCATGCTTGAGTACGGGATACCGGACAGAGCTAGCCAGAAAGACCCCTCCACTCTATGACTACTGCACTAAGCACCGCACCACGGGGCTCCGCAACATCAAACGCCGAAGCCCAGGCTCCCAGGGTGTCCGCGAAGGCATCGTCGAAAGTTCCTGCCGCGGAAAACACCCTGCGCATCCTCAAGCTGCTGGCTTCGCGGCGAGGCCCCATGGCGGCATCCCAGATCGCCTCCAGTCTGGACCTGCCGAGGTCAAGCGTCTATCACCTGCTGGGGGTGATGGAGGCCAATGGCTTCGTCCTGCATCTCCATGAGGAGCAACGGTACGGGCTGGGCATCAGTGCTTTCGAACTCAGTTCTGCCTACTCCCGGCAGGAACCGTTGTCGCGCTTGGGCCGCCCCCTGCTTGCGAGCCTCGTTGACGCTATTGGCGAGAGCGCACACCTCGCCGTGCTGCACGGGCGGGACGTGCTCTACATCGTGGAGGAGCGGGCCAAGAACCGCCCGTCCCTCGTGACCGACGTCGGCGTCCGCCTTCCCAGCCACCTCACCGCCAGCGGCCGCGCCATCCTGGCCGCGCTGCCCAAATCCCAGGTGCGCGCGCTCTATCCGAATGCCGCGGCCTTCACGGCACGACATGAGGTGGAGGGAGCCATCATGAAGTACTCGGCCCTGTCCTCCCACCTGGACCAAGTTCGGCAACGCGGGTACGCCACCGAACACGGCGAGGTCACCCCCGGCTTCGGCTCCATCGCCGCCGCCGTCACCGATCATCTGGGCTGGCCCACGGCCGCCGTCGCGGTCACCTTCCTCGAGGACAAGCTGCCCGCGGAGGAGTGGCCCGTGCTGGCCGCCCGCGTCCAAAAAGTGGCCGACGAGCTCTCCGTGCGCATTCACGGCCGCCCCGGCAAATAGCCTCCTGCGCGCGTCTGGAATACCGGACAAAACAACGACGAAAGCCCTGTGGAGGCCCGACCCGAAGGGCTTTAGTTGATACAGAACTTCTTTCCCCAACCAGACAATCACCCGAAGGAGCCCACCATGGCACCCGCCGATTTCACCACCGGTGCCCGCCCGGTCAAAGCAGCCCGCGGCACCGAGCTCACCGCTAAGTCCTGGCAGACCGAAGCGCCGCTGCGCATGCTGATGAACAACCTGGACCCGGAGGTGGCAGAACGCCCCGATGACCTGGTGGTCTACGGCGGCACCGGCCGCGCCGTCCGCTCCTGGGCAGCATTCGACGCCATCACCCGCACCCTGGAAACCATGGAAAAGGACGAAACGCTCCTGGTCCAGTCCGGCAAGCCTGTGGGCGTCTTCCGCACCAACGAATGGGCGCCCCGGGTGCTGCTGGCCAACTCCAACCTCGTCGGCGACTGGGCCACCTGGCCCGAGTTCCGCCGCCTCGAGGCCGAGGGCCTGATGATGTACGGCCAGATGACGGCCGGTTCCTGGATCTACATCGGCACCCAGGGCATCCTGCAGGGCACCTTCGAAACGTTCGCCGCGATCGCGCGCAAGCTGACCGGAGACGAGAACGGCACGCTCGCCGGGACGTTGACCCTCACCGGTGGCTGCGGCGGCATGGGCGGCGCCCAGCCGCTCGCCGTCACCCTGAACGAAGGCGCCTGCCTGATCGTCGACGTCGACGAAAACCGCCTGCGCCGCCGTGCCGGCAAGCGCTACCTGGACGAAGTGGAAACCGACCTCGACGCCGCCATCGCCAAGGTGCTCAAGGCCAAGGAAGAGGGCCGCGGCTGGTCCGTAGGTTACGTGGGCAACGCCGCCGAGGTCTTCCCCGAGATCCTGCGCCGCCACAAGGCCGGCGAGCTCAGTGTGGACATCGTCACCGACCAGACCTCCGCCCACGACCCCCTGTCCTACCTTCCCGAGGGCATCTCGGTGGACGAGTGGCACCGCGAGGCTGAAGCGGATCCGGAAGGTTTCACCAAGAAGGCCCAGGCCTCCATGGCACGGCACGTCCAGGCCATGGTGGAATTCCAGGACGCTGGCGCGGAGGTCTTCGACTACGGAAACTCCATCCGCGATGAGGCCCGCAAGGGCGGCTACGAGCGGGCCTTCGAATTCCCCGGCTTCGTCCCGGCCTACATCCGGCCGCTGTTCTGTGAGGGGCTTGGTCCGTTCCGCTGGGTGGCACTTTCCGGCGATCCCGAAGACATCCGCGTCACGGACGAAGCGATCAAGGAGCTCTTCCCCGAAAACAAGCACCTGCACCGCTGGATCGACGCCGCCCAGGACCGCGTGGAGTTCGAAGGCCTGCCCGCACGCATCTGCTGGCTGGGTTACGGCGAACGCGCCAAGGCCGGGCTGCTCTTCAACCAGCTCGTCAAGGAAGGCAAGGTCAAGGCACCCATCGTCATCGGCCGCGATCACCTGGACTCCGGCTCCGTCGCCTCCCCGTACCGGGAAACCGAGGCCATGGCCGACGGTTCGGACGCCATCGCCGACTGGCCCATGCTGAACGCCCTGCTCAACACCGCTTCCGGTGCAACCTGGGTGTCCCTGCATCACGGCGGCGGCGTCGGCATCGGCCGTTCCATCCACGCAGGCCAAGTTTCCGTCGCCGACGGCACCGACCTCGCCGCCCAGAAACTGGAGCGCCTCCTCACCAACGACCCCGGCATGGGCGTTATTCGCCACGCCGACGCCGGCTACGAGCGGGCTCTGGATGTTGCCAAGGAACGCGGCGTCCGTATCCCCATGCAGGAATCCCGCTAACCGAGCCCCAATTCCACATCGATTGCTCCGTAGGTGCCGTTTTGAACCCTCAAAAGGGCCCCTACGGAGCAATCGACGAGAAAAAAGTAGGAAACATGACCACCGTTACCCACGAACCGCTCACCGTCACCCTTGGTCCGGCGGGTGTCACACCTGAGGACGTCCTCGCCGTCGCCCGCGAGGGCGCCAAGGTGACCATCGCGCCCGAAACCCTCGAAACTGTCGCCAAGGTCCGCGCCCACATCGACGACCTCGCCTCCAGCGATGTCCCCGCCTACGGCATCTCCACCGGTTTCGGCGCCCTGGCCAACCGGCACATCCCCAACGAACTGCGCACCCAGCTGCAGAAGTCCCTCATCCGCAGCCACGCGGCCGGCATGGGCCCCGCGGTGGAGCGCGAGGTGGTCCGCGGCATCATGTTCCTGCGCGCCAAGACCCTCGCCTCCGGCCGCACCGGCGTCCGCCCCGTGGTCCTGCAGACCATGGTTGACGTGCTCAATGCCGGCATCACGCCGTTGGTCCGCGAGTTCGGTTCGCTGGGCTGCTCCGGCGACCTGGCCCCGCTCTCGCACTGCGCCCTGGTTTTGATGGGGGAAGGCGAAGCGGAAGGGCCCGACGGCGTCACGTACGGCGGGCGCGGCGAGCGGCCTGTCGCTGAGCTGCTCGCAGAACACGGCATCGAGCCGGTCACCCTCGCCGAAAAAGAGGGGCTGGCGCTGGTCAACGGCACCGAAGGCATGCTGGGCATGCTTTTGATGGCCATCGCGGACCTCCGGCGGCTGCTGTCGACGGCGGACATCACCGCCGCGCTCAGCGTCGAGGCCCTGCTGGGCACCGACCAGGTGTTTTTGCCCGAACTGCACGCCGCGCTCCGGCCGCACCCGGGCCAGGCGGCCAGCGCGGACAACATGCTGCGCGTGCTGTCGGATTCCCCAATCGTGGCCTCGCACAGGGTGGGGGACTCCCGGGTGCAGGACGCCTACTCACTGCGCTGCGCTCCCCAGGTCGCCGGCGCGGTGCGCGATACCGTGGACCACGCTGAGCTGGTGGCCACCCGCGAACTGGCGGCAGCCATCGACAACCCGGTGGTGCTTCCCGACGGCCGCGTCAGCTCCAACGGCAACTTCCACGGCGCACCCGTGGCGTACGTGCTGGACTACCTGGCCATCGCCGTCGCTGACCTTAGCTCCATCGCCGAACGCCGGACAGACCGGATGCTGGATCCGGCCCGGTCGCACGGCCTGCCCGCCTTCCTCGCCGCGGACCCCGGCGTGGACTCCGGGCTGATGATCGCCCAATACACACAGGCCGGCCTGGTGTCCGACAACAAGCGGCTGGCTGTTCCGGCGTCGGTGGACTCCATTCCAAGCTCCGCCATGCAGGAGGACCACGTGTCCATGGGCTGGCACGCTGCGCGCAAGCTGCGCAAGGCCGTGGAGAACCTGCGCCGGGTCCTGGCCATCGAACTGGTGACGTCGGCCCGTGCGCTGGACATCCGGACGCAGCTCTCCGGGGGTGTCCTTACGCCGGGACCCGCAGGTTCGGCGGTCGTGGCAGCCCTCCGGGAAGTGGTGGACGGGCCGGGGACGGACCGGTTCCTGTCTCCGGAACTGGAAGCGGCTGACCGGCTGGTGGCCTCAGGCGACGTGCTCCGCGCGGCCGAATCCGCCGTCGGGCGCCTCGCCTGACGCCGAAGGATCTTCAGCTCCTGCCGCAGTCCCGTCCGAAAGGTGGAATTTCCGGCGCCACGGCCTGCCGTGGCGCCGGGAGTGTAGTAGAACTGAAGGTGTAGTGAAAGTCACATCAAAGAAGCTGTGGCAGCAGAACGATACAAAGGGGTAGAAGTTCAAATGAAAGCACGTGGGGCAGTCCTGTCGAGGCGCAATGCCCATTCCGCCGCGGTGTCCAACTGGAAATCCCTCCAGGCCGGGGACCACGTCGAGATCATCAAGCATGCGCATGTTGTGGCAGCCGGGGAAGTGGAAGAGGTGTCGCAGAGCGGCAACGTCCTCTGGCTCGTTCCGGCGGGTCCGTCAGGTCCTGCGGAGAAGGAGCTTTTCCTGAAGTCCGACGGCGTCCAGGTCCGCCGCGGCTAGTCCCGCCAGCAGCAAAAAATCCCCGCAGCGCCAAGACGGCGTGCGGGGATTTTTTTGCCGCCCCCAGGGGAGTCGGGCGTCGTTGCCGGCATGGGTGGTCCGGCCGCCTGGATCAGGCGGCGAAGGACTCGTAGGTTTCGCCGAAGGGTACCGTTTCGTCCAGGGCTACTGTGTAGCGTCCGGGGTGCACCCGGGTGACCAGGATGCCGCAGGACGCGTCCTTTGCAGCAACCTCAATCAGCTGGGCTACGGCGCCTTCCAGTCCGGCGTGGACCTCGTCGGCGCTGGAGAACTCCAGGCTGATGGACCGCTGGGCGGATCCTTCGACGGTCTCGGCAGCGGCGGGGATGCGCTCCAAAGTGGCTGTAGTCATGTACTGAACTTTCTGTGTTTCGTGCCAAGATGGCTCCCACATTCTACCGGCTGCTCGGGCGATATGTCAGATGTCTGTCCTCCGGCGGTCGGTCATAAACCGGATGTTGGCGGCGCCGCAGGGAAATCAAGGACCATGGAAATCGCCTCCAGCGGCCCGGAAGGCCCCCTAAGACCCTGAGGAGAATTCGGTATGAAAATCATGCGCCTGGGCAATATCGGCAATGAACAGCCAGCCGTGCTGGTTCCCTCGGCGGACGGGGCCGACCGGTATTTCAGCCTGCTGTCCGTCACCCGTGACGTGGACGGTGCATTCCTTGCTTCCGGCGGCCTGTACAAGGCCCGAAAGGCACTGGAGGCCGGGGAGCTTCCGGAGATCAGAGACGCGGCTTCGCTCCGCATTGGTTCACCCGTGGCCCGCCCCGGCTCCGTGGTGGGCATCGGGATGAACTACGCCGCCCACGCCGCGGAATCCGGGGCAGAGCCGCCCACCATCCCTGTCGTGTTCCTCAAGCCGAGCAACACTGTTACCGGTCCCTGCGACCCCGCCCCGATGCCCCCGCGCTCCACACAGTACGACTGGGAAGTGGAACTGGGCATCGTGATTGGCAAGGAAGCGAGCTACCTCCGCTCCACGGACGAAGCTGCGGGGTGCATTGCAGGTTACGTCACTGCCAACGACTTTTCCGAGCGTGAGTACCAGCTGCCGGGGGCGGCAGGGCAGTGGACCAAGGGCAAGTCGCTTCCCGGGTCAACGCCCTTGGGCCCGTGGCTGGTTCCGGCAGAAGAGATCGACGGCGGCAACTTGCGGCTGCGCAGTTGGGTGAACGGTGAGCCGCGGCAGGGTTCAACCTCGGCTGAGCTCATCTTTGACGCCGCCACACTGGTCCACCATTGCAGCCAGTACATGCGGGCTGGAGCCGGGCGACGTGATCCTTACCGGAACCCCGCAAGGTGTGGCCCTCAGCGGCCGCTTCCCCTACCTCCAGCCGGGCGATGTGGTGGAGGTAGAGGTTGAGGGCCTGGGCCGCCAGCGCCAGGAGTTGTTCCGGGCGCCGGCGGCCTCGACAGCCTAGGCAGTCCTGCTGCTAGCCGGCCTTTACTGCCAGCACCGGGCAGTCCGCCTCCAGCAGGATGCGCTGGGACGTGCTGCCCATGATCAGTTTGCCCACAGGGGTGCGGCGGCGCAGGCCAATCACGATGAGGTCGGCTTTATGTTCCTCGGCCGCGTCCAGGACCTCGGCCGCGGCGTCATGGCCCCGGACCGGCCGCTTGATCAGGTACTGGATGCCCTGGCTGGCCAGCCGCTGCTCAATGTCCTGGATCTCGCCTTCAGGGGCGAACCGGTTGTCCACCGTTGCCTCGCCCTTGGAGGAGTTGATCAGCACCAGGGTGCTGTTGTTCTTCCGGGCTTCGGTGATGGCCTGCGTCAAGGCGGCTTCGCCTTCAGGGGTGGGGACGTATCCCACAACAACGGTCATGGTCGCTCCTTATGGTCGGAATAAACGGCATCGTGGTTCGAGTGGACCGTATCACCGGCTTCCGTGGCAAGGGCCGATGCCCCGGCGGCAGGAGCAGCAGCCGCACGGTTGCGCCGGATCAGCTTGTACGCAAAGGGCCAGAGCAGGATGAGGGCAATGATGACGTAGATGACGACGGCGATCGGCTCACTGAGGAGCCCTGCCGGATCACCAGCGCTCAGCTGCAGGGTCTTGCGGAGCTGCCCCTCAATCCTCGGGCCCAGGATTACACCCAGGATCAGCGGCAGCACGGGCAACCCGAAGCGCCGCATCATGAATCCGAGGGCGCCCAGGACCAGCAGGAGCACCAGGTCGAACGCCTGCAGGTTCACCGAGTAGGCGCCCAGCGTGGCGAAGAACAGGATGCCGGCGTACAGGTACGGGCGGGGGAGTTGCAGCAGCTTGGCCCACATCGGTGCCAGCGGCAGGTTGATGATCAACAGCAGGAAGTTGCCGATGAAGAGGCTGGCGATCAGCGCCCAAACCAAGGGACCCTCGCTGGTGAAGAGCTGCGGGCCCGGCTGGATGCCGTAGGACGTGAAGGCGGCCAGCATTACCGCCGCCGTGGCGTTGGTGGGCAGGCCCAGGGCCAGCATCGGCGTCAGGGTGCCGGCGGCGGCAGCGTTGTTGGCTGCTTCCGGGCCGGCCACGCCTTCAATGGCGCCCTTGCCGAACTCCTCCGGGTGCTTGCTGAGGCGCTTTTCCGTGACGTATGAGAGGAAAGTGGGGATCTCGGCGCCACCGGCCGGCAGTGCACCGAAGGGGAAGCCGAAGGCGGTTCCGCGCAGCCACGGCTTCCAGGAACGCTTCCAGTCCGACTTGCCCATCCAGGGCTGCCCCACCGGGATCGCGTGCAGTGGGGTCCGGCGCAGGTGCGCTGCCACCCAGAGGGCCTCGCCAACAGCGAAGATGGCCACGGCCACCACCACGATGTCCAGGCCATCCGCCAGGAGCGGCTGGCCGAACGTCAGGCGGCGCTGGCCGGTGACGGAGTCCATGCCCACCAGGCCGATGGCCAAGCCAAGGCCCAGGGAGGCGAAGCCGCGCAGCCGTGACGAGCCGAGCACGGCCGTGACCGCCAGCAGGGCGAGGACCATGATGGCGAAGTAGCTGGGGGCACCGAGGCTGACGGCAAACTTGACCACGATCGGTGCGCAGACGGCCAGCAGTGCGGTGCCAATGGTGCCGGCAACGAACGAGCCGATGGCCGCCGTGGCAAGCGCCTGCGCCGCCCGGCCCGCCTTGGCCATCTTGTTGCCCTCAATGGCGGTCACCACGGAGGACGATTCGCCGGGGGTGTTGAGGAGGATGGAGGTGGTGGAACCCCCGTACATGCCGCCGTAGTAGATGCCGGCGAACATGATGAAGGCACTGGTGGGTTCCAGGGCGTAGGTGACAGGAAGCAGCAGGGCGACGGTCATGGCCGGGCCCAGGCCGGGGAGGACGCCGACGGCGGTGCCCAGGATGACGCCGATGACGGCGTACAGGAAATTCATGGGGGTCAGGGCGGTGGCGAAGCCGTCCATCAGGGAGGACCAGACGTCCATTTAGAGGATTCCTTCCAGGAGGCCGGCCGGCAACGCAATGCCCAGGCCGAGATAGAAGCCGTAGAAGGTCAGCAGGGACAGTGCCACGGAGATCAGCCCGTCCCGGATGTAGCGGCGGCTGCCGAGGGCCAGGACACTGCCCCAGAACAGGACGGTCCCGGAGATTACCCAGCCGGCCCAGTCGATGAGCAGGATGTTCGCTACGAAGGCTCCTGCCAGCGGCAGGATGGTCTTCCAGTCGGCGGGGTGGTCAAGGTCAACGTCTTCGCCGCCCTCGGCCTCGCCCTTGCCGCCGCGCAGCACGTTAATGGCCAAGAGGACAGCGCAGACCACCAGCATGCCGGCAACGATGAACGGGACAGTCTTGGGCCCTACCGGGTCCGACTTCGAATACGGGGTTACCAGGCCGTTGGCGTCCAGGAAGACCAGGACGCCGGCCGCCCCGAGCAGGAGTGCGACTCCCAGCTCGGAGCGGCCCTTGAGGCCTGTGGTCAGGGACGTCACGCCAACCCAAGCTTGGTGAGGACGTCCGCCACCCGCTTGTCCTGCTCGGTGAGGAAGGTCTTGAACTGGTCACCGGTGATGAAGGCGTCGGTCCAGCTGTGGGTCTTCAGCGCTTCCTTCCAGCCGTCGGTCCCGTGCATCTTCTCCAGGGCGGCGATCAAAGCTTCCTTGTCCTTGTCGCTGATGCCCGGAGGGGCCACGACGCCGCGCCAGTTGGTGAACACCAGGTCGATATTGGATTCCTTCAGCGTGGGTGCATCCACGCCGTCCAGCCGCTTCTCGCCACTTGTGGCCAGGACGCGGACCTCGCCGGACTCGATCTGCTTCAGGTACTCGCCGGCACCGGACGCTGCGAAGCCCAGCTTGTTGCCCAGGATCGCGGGCAGGAGGTCGCCGCCGCCGTCGTAGGCCACGTAGTTGACCTTGGTGGCATCGATGCCCACGGCGCCGGCCAGCTGCATGGGCAGCAGGTGGTCCGGGCCGCCGGGGGATGAGCCGCCGCCCACTGCAATGGAACCGGGATCGGCCTTCCAGGCCTTCACGAGATCATCGATGGTCTTGTACGGCGAATCCTTGCTGACCATGATGGCGCCCGGTTCCTCGATGAGGCGGGCCAGCGGGGTGGTGGAGGTCAGCTTGGACTCGGACTTGTTGGTGTAGCTGGCACCCACAACGCCCAGGCCCATGAGCATGGCCAGGTCGCCGTTGCCTTTTTCGTTGACGATGCGGGCCAGGCCCACGGTGCCCCCGGCACCGGCCAGGTTGAAGACCTCGGTGTTGGTGGAGATCTTCGCGTCGTCCAGGACCTTCGCGGCGGCGCGGGCAGTTGTGTCGTAGCCGCCGCCCGGGGAGTTGGGGACCATGATCTGCAGGCCGGTGATGGGTCCGGCGGCGGCGCCGGTGCTTTCCGAACCGGTGGAGCTCTTGCCGGTGGCACCGCAGCCGGTGGCCATCAGGGCGATGCCGGCAGCAACGGCGGCAATTCGCAATGCGCGGATCTGGCGCATGTGTTCCTCTTCTCTCAAAACAAATCTGATCAGCATCAGTTGACTTGTGTTTCCGATGCCTTGCGGTTCTGATGCTAGGGGCGGCCGTGACGGCGATCACTCTTGTGTACGCAGAGAAAGTTGTGTTCATTGCGTTCACGTTTCCAAAACCCCACAGCGTCCCCGCCCAGGCTTTGGGAGGGTGGCTTTGGGATATAGTTCCCGGTACACCCGGCCCTGCGCCTGTGCTGCTGCGCCCACCTTGCCCGCCAGCCCGCCGTACCGGAGAACCGCCCTACCGCACCACCAGGAAGACCATTGTGACTCGACGACGAGGAATGTCCCTCGCGGGGCAGTACCTGCTGCTGCAGTTGCTCATTGTCCTCGCGGTCCTGGTGGGCGTGGTCGCCATCTCGCTGGCCCAGTCCGCTGCCGCCTTCGAGCGCACTGAAGGCAGGCGGGCCCTGTCCGCTGCAGAAGCCCTGGGCGGCAATCCCGTGGTTCGTGAACTCCTCCCTGAGTCACAGGCGCGCGGCGGTGCCGTGCTGCCGGCCGTGGCGGAATCGGTGCGCATCGTCTCGGGCTCCTCAAGGGTGGCGCTGGCCAAAATCGACCGGACCGTGGTGGCGTCCTCGGATCCCAGCCTGCTGGGTGAGCCGCTGGAGCTTGGCGCCAGCAGGGTGATGGAAGGCAGGGCCTGGACCGGAGTGGTGGGCGGAACCCCGGCCCCGCTGCTGTCCGCGCACGTCCCGGTCCTGGATGACACCGGGCACATGATCGGGATCGCTTCCATCAGCCGCAGCTATCCCACCATGCTCGAGCGGCTGGGTGACGCGGTCCCCAACCTCCTGACGTACCTGGGCGTGGCCAGCGTCCTGGGCATCGCCGGGTCCCTGCTGCTGTCCCGGCGGGTGAAGCGGCAAACCCTGGGCATGGAACCGAGCGAAATCACCAGCCTGGTGGAAAACCGCGAAGCCATGCTGCACGGCCTCAAGGAAGGCGTGGTTGCGCTGGACCTGCACGACCGGATTACGGTGGCCAACCACAGTGCGCGTGCCCTGCTGGGCCTCCCGCCCGACTGCGTGGGCAAGCGTGTGGCGGGACTCGCCGTCGAACCTGCCTTGAAGGAAGTCCTCACCCACGAGCAGCCGGGGCCTGACCAGCTGGTGCTGGTGGGGGACCGGCTGGTGGTGATGAACCGGCTGCCGTTCGAATCCCGTGGCCGCGTGATCGGCTCCGTCACCACTTTGCGCGACCGCACGGAACTTTCCGAGCTGGAGCAGGAACTGGGGACCACCCGCACCGCCACGGACACCCTCCGCGCCCAGGCCCACGAGTTCGCCAACCAGTTGCACGTCATTTCCGGCCTGATCCAGATCGGTGAGTACGATTCCGTGGTCCAGTTCGTCAACGGTGCCACCGTGGACCGGACCCGGCTCAATGATGAAGTGACCGGCCGCATCAAGGACCCCGCGCTCGCTGCGCTGCTGATCGCCAAGTCGAGCCTCGCCGCCGAACGCGGCGCAGCCCTGCAGCTGGACCCGGACTCCATACTGGACAGGGTCGATGACGGGCTGTCCAGGGACCTCACCACGGTGGTTGGGAACCTCGTGGACAACGCGTTCGACGCCGTCACGGGCCTCCCGCACGCCGCCGTCCGGGTGTTGGTGGAAGGGAGGGCCGGGGAAGACGTTGTGGTGACGGTGCGGGACAACGGCCCCGGCGTTCCGGGCGGAGCCGCCGACCGGATTTTCCGCCAGGGCTTCACCACCAAGGAACCGGGTCCCGCCGGAAGCCGCGGCTTCGGCCTGGCGCTGTCCCGGGTGGTCTGCCGCCGGACCGGCGGGAACCTGGCCGTGGCCAACGATAATGGGGCTGTCTTTACCGCTGTGCTGAAACGAGGAACCAACCAGCCATGATCAAGGTCCTGATTGTCGACGACGACTTCATGGTGGCCAAGGTGCATGCCGGCTTCATCCAGCGCACACCGGGCTTCACCGTGGTGGGCGCGGCACACACCGGCGCCCAGGCCATTGCCGAGACCGGGCGGCTCCAGCCCGACCTGGTGCTGCTGGACATCCACCTTCCGGACATCAACGGCCTGGACCTGATGCAACGCCTTCGGGCTGTGGCCCCTGAGCTGGACGTGCTGGTGATCAGCGCGGCGCGCGAGGTGGAAACTGTGCGGAAGGCCCTGCGCGGCGGCATAGTCCACTACCTGATCAAGCCCTTCTCGCAGACCGACCTCCAGGAACGGCTGGAGCACTACCGCAACGCCTACCAAAGCCTGGATGCGTCCAAGGACGTGGCGGAACAGTCTGACGTCAACAGGGTGTTCGGCCTGGACCGCGCCGAACGGCCGCTGCCCAAGGGCTGCAGCATCGAGACGCTGAGGCTGGTGGAGGCCGCATTGAACGCCGCCACCGGCGATGTCTCGGCAGCGGAAGTGGCCGAGGAACTCGGAACCTCCCGGGTCAGCGCGCGCCGCTACCTGGAATACCTTCATGACGAGGGAACGCTGGACGTGCGGCTCAAGTACGGTGTGGGCCGTCCGGAACGGCGCTACGTCCTGAAGGCCTGACCCTTTGTGGGCGGCACCCTGCCGTCAGCGCAGCAGGGTGTCCACCAGCCGTGCCGCCGTCCGGGCCGTGCGGCCGTCGATGTCGAACGCAGGATTGAGTTCCGCCACGTCCAGGTGCAGCAGCTTGCCGCTTTGCGCCACCTGCCGGCACACCGCGGAAATGACGGGCAGCGGCACGCCGTACGCAGCGGGCGCGCTTACCCCAGGCGCCGCGGCGGCGGGCAGCACGTCAAGGTCGATGGTCAGGTACAGGACGTCAATGTCGGCCAGGAAGCCGTCGACGAAGTCCCGGACCCGGTCCGCGTCACAGTCCTCATCCAGCAGGTATTGGACGCCCAGCTTTTCCGCGGTGTCGAACAGGACCCGCGTATTGTTCGGCTCCGAGATGCCCACGACGGCGTAGCGGAATTCGCGGCCGGCGTCCGCCTCCGCGCGGGCCATTTGCAGGAACGGTGTACCGGAGCTGGGGATGGCCTCGTCGCGGAGGTCGAAGTGGGCGTCGAGGTTCAGGACGCCGAGGCGCTGCCCGCGTTGAACGGCAGGCGATGCGGCGACGCCGAGGTAGCTGGCGTAGGCCGTTTCATGGCCGCCGCCCAGCACGACAGTCTGGTGCCCGGCGTCGAGCAGGGCCGCCACTGCCCGGCCAAGCCGTTCCTGGCCGGCTTCCAGGTCTTCCCCGGAAACCACCACATCACCAACGTCAGCCACCGCGCGGTCCAGGTGGAAGGCCAGCGGGCCAAGGGCTCTGCGCAGGGCAGCCGGGGCCGCGGAGGCTCCGGTGCGGCCCTTGTTGCGGCGCACACCCTCATCGCTGGCGAAACCCAGAAGGGCGGCAGGCTTCCGGCCCGGGACCGGGGAGGGCGGTTCTATGGACGGCGCCCCCGCCGCTTCTCCCTGCCACGACGCACTGCCGGAGTTCACTGCCTGCCACCATCGGCGGTGGCCGGGACCGTCGCCGTCGAACCTTCCCGTCCAGGGCTGCGGCGGGACATCGACGTCGGGGAATTGGAAGGACATGCTCCAAGCTCACCGCATGCCGGCCGCGAAAACCAGCAAGGCCGCCGTCGTCCTGTCCGGGATCCAAGAACCCGCACTGGAAGCAAGCCTTTGCGGGAGACAGCGCGCCCGATGGGTACAAGGAATAGGGTGAGACCCAGCGGGTCCGCGGCAGCATGCAATTCCTGCCGGCCGTTCACCCAACAATTCCAGGCTGGAGAGCCCATGTTTGAAGCCCCCGACATCCTTTTTGCCGCGGCCGGCCTTGCCGTCTTCGTTGCCGCGGTGCTGCCCAAGCTGCTGCGCAATATGCCCCTGTCCATGCCGATGGTCTTCCTTGGCGGCGGGATGGGAGCATTTGCGCTGATCCCGTCGCTGCCGGACCCGAACCCGGTGGAGCATAGCGATTTCGTGATGCACCTTGCGGAAGTCTGCGTGATCATCTCGCTGATGGGTGCCGGGCTTGCCCTGGACCGGCCACTGGGGCGGAAGCGGTGGGCCACCACATGGCGGCTGCTGGGCATTGCCATGCCACTGTGCATCGTGGGGCTGACCCTGCTGGGCATGTGGTTCCTGGGGCTGGGGTTGGGCGCGGCGCTGCTGGTGGCCGCCAGCCTCGCGCCCACGGACCCTGTGCTCGCTTCGGAGGTGCAGGTGGGCGAGCCCGCGGACCAGGACGAATACGCCGACAAGGAAGACGAGGTGAGGTTCGGCCTCACTTCGGAAGCCGGGCTCAATGACGGCCTGGCGTTCCCGTTCGTGTACCTGGCCATTGCCATCAGCGTCGCCGGGGCCAGCCCGTCCGCCTGGTTCGGCGAATGGTTCGGACTGGACGTGCTGTGGCGGCTGGCGGTGGGGCTTCTCGTGGGTTTTCTTACCGGCAAGCTGCTCGCGAGGTTGTTCTTCTCGGCCCGTGCCGACAGCCTCCGGCTGTCCAACCACTCCGAAGGGTTCGTGGCACTGGCGGCGACATTCCTGGCGTACGGGCTGACGGACATGGTGGAGGGCTACGGGTTCATCGCGGTGTTTGTCTGTGCCCTGACCATCCGAGCGGCAGAACGTACCCACGGCTACCACCGCGTGCTGCACTCCTACGTGGAGCAGTTGGAGCGGCTCCTCACCGTGGTGATCCTGGTCCTGCTCGGCGGCGCCATTGCCCGGGGGCTGCTCGCCGGCGTCGGCCCTGCCGAAGTGCTGGTGGCGCTGGCCTTCCTGCTGGTGGTCCGGCCGCTGGCTGGCTGGCTGGGCCTGCTGGGCGGCAAGACCGGCCCGCGGGAGCGCGTGGCACTGTCCTTCTTCGGCATCCGCGGGATAGGTTCCGTGTACTACATCGCGTTTGCGCTGGCGGAGGGCCACTTCACGGAGCAGGCGCACTGGCTCTGGTCCTTCGTTGGGTTGGTCATTGCGCTGTCCATCGTGATCCACGGTGCCACCACCTCGCCGCTGATGAACCGGCTCGACCGGCTGCGGCAGCGCAAAGCCCTGGCAGTATCCGGGGACGAGGGGCTGGCACCGAACACTCCGGTGTAAACGCCCGTGCAAATGAAAAAGGGCTGGTGCGGCAAACGCCGCACCAGCCCTTTCTGCGCAGGGGTTACTTGATGCCCAGTGCAGCCTCGATGGGGCCGATGGCGAAGAACAGCGCGAACGCTGCGGCCACGGCCCACATGAGGGGGTGGATGTCTTTGGTGCGGCCCTGGACGGTCCTGATGATGACGTAGCTGATGAAGCCGGCGCCGAGGCCGTTGGCGATCGAGTAGGTGAACGGCATCAGGGCGAAGGTCAGGAATGCCGGGATGGCAATGCCCCAGTCCTGCCAGTCGATCTTGCCCACCTGGGACACCATCATGAAGCCCACCACCACAAGGGCGGGGGCCACGGCCTCGAACGGCACCAGGTTGATCAGCGGGGTGAAGAACATGGCAACCAGGAACAGCAGGCCGGTGACAACGGAGGCGATGCCGGTCCGGGCACCTTCACCGATGCCGGCACCGGCTTCAACGTAGATCTGGTTGGAGGATACTGAGGCGCCGCCGCCGATGATGGCACCCAGCGCGTCCACCTGGAGCACGCGGTCGACGTCGGGGATGTTGCCGTGCTCGTCCACCGTGCCGGCCTCGTTGGCAAGGCCCACCATGGTGCCCATGGCGTCAAAGAAGATACTGAGCAGGATGACGAAGGCCAGCAGCGTGGCCGCGACGAAACCGAGGTGCTGGAAGGCGCCGAACGGGTTGGCCTTGCCAATCAGGGACAGGTCCGGGGCAGCCCAGCCGGAGAATGCGGGAGCCACCAGGGACCAGCCCTGCGGGTTGAAGTTCTTGCCGTCGAAGCTGGGTCCGATGTGCAGGGTCGATTCCAGGATGACGGCCAGCACCGTGGAAGTGATGATGCCAATCAGGATGGCACCCTTGACCTTGCGCACCACCAGGGCGATGGTCAGGATCAGGCCGAACACGAACACGGCGGTGGGCCAGCCCAGGAGCTTGCCTTCGAAGCCCAGGCCAACGGGCACCGTGGTGCCTGCGACGTCGGGGATGCGGCGCACGAAGCCGGCGTTGACCAGGCCGATCAGGGCGATGAACAGACCGATGCCCACCACGATGGCGGTCTTGAGTCCGTCCGGCACGGCTTTGAAGACGGCGGTACGGAAGCCGGTGAGGACCAGGACCAGCATGGTGAGGCCGGAGAGGACCACCAGGCCCATCATGTCCGGCCAGGTCAGGCCGGGGTTGGTGGCCACGGTGACTGCGACGAAGGCGTTGACGCCCAGGCCGGTGGCCAGGGCGAAGGGGTGCCGTCCCCAGGCCCCCATGAGGATGGTCAGGATGCCTGCCACCAGCGCGGTCACGGCGGCCACCGCGGTGAAGCCGAGCGTGGTGCCGCTGGAGTCCGCGCCGGACAGGATCAGGGGGTTCAGCACCACGATGTAGCTCATGGCGAAGAACGTGGCGAACCCGCCCCGGATCTCGCGGGAAAGGTTGGAGCCGCGCTCGGTGACCCTGAAATACCGGTCCAGGGCAGAGCCTTGCTTAAGCATTAGTCCTCCGGGGGAGTGTGTGGGAATACCTGCATCCTAATGGTGCGGGAGGGGTTGGGCCGCCAAATGCGCCTAGTCTGTAAGGAAGCCAACACAAGGAGCACCCCGCACATGCGCCCAGCCCGCCCCCAGTTGCTGAGCCTGGTGCTCGGTTTCTTCGTTCTTGTAGCGGCAACTCTGGGCCTGACCAGCCCAGCATCGGCCCACGACGCCGCAGAGTCCACCAGCCCGGCCCAGGGTGCTTCGCTCGCCGCGCCGCCGGAGGAGGTCTCCGTGACCTTCGGCAACACGCCGCTGGGCATCGGATCGTCCTTCTCGGTCAAGGATGCGGGCGGCACGGAATGGGCTGACGGCTCCGTCCGGATCGTTGACAAGGTGGCAACGCAGAAGCTTCGGCAGGGCGGCCCGTCGGGTGTGTACACCGTTGTGTGGCGCGTGGTCAGCTCCGATTCCCACCCCATCGAGGGCACCTTTACCTTCACCGTGGCCGCCGGCGCGGGCGGTGCTGCCCCCTCCGGTGCTGCCCCCTCCGGTGCTGCCCCCTCCGGTGCGGCGTCCTCCGGAACTTCCACGGCGAAAAGTTCGACGGCGGCGGGTACCGTGCCGGGCATGGGCACGGCACAGCCCGGGGTGACGGAAGAGCCGTCCAGGCCCGCCAACGCCGGAGAGCCCTTCCAGTGGAGCATTGTGATCTTTGCCGTCGTCGCGGTGGGGCTGCTGGTGGCCCTTGGCGTGCTGGCCCGGCGCCGGCTTAACGGCGAGGGGGACGCGGGAGGGAATGACGGGGAGTAGCTGCCGCCAGCATGGCCGGAAGGCCGGGAGCTGACGGCGGGAAGGGAGTGGGGCGTCAGCAGCCCAGCACCGCAAAGCTCCCCGTTGCCGGGAAGGCGCCGGGTAGTTGGGCGGTGCCCTGGTTGACCTTGGCGGAGATTGCCTGGCCCACGGTCTTGGCCTGGCGCAACACTTCCTTGGGCGAGGGCGTGATCAGTTCGCCCACCCCCACCAGGTAGATGCCGATGGCCCGCATGGCCGCGGCCACGTTGCGGCCAACCGTAATGCCAAAGTCATTGAGCATGCGCCGCAGCTGGCTGTGCGCGCAGCGGGTCAGCACAATGTGGTCGGCCACCAGGACGCCCGTGGGGGTGTGCACCCGCCACTGCGGGGTCGATTCGTTTTCCGGGCCTTCCACCATGGTCAGCTGGACCGCGCGGGTGGTGTTTCGGACATCGACACGATGGCTTGCCGCGTAATTGCGGAGGTGGCGGAGGATCTCGTTCCGTTCCCGGAGGGTGTCGCCGTCTGCTGCATCGCAGCGCTGCAGGGAGGAGGTGTTGGCGGGCTGGGTGGCGCCAAGGATATCCAGGCCGTCCACCACAATGGAGTCCACGCCGTGGCGGCGCAGTTCGGCGGCCACGGCCAGCCCGGACAGGCCCGTGCCAATGATCACCGTGGTGGTCTGTTCGGTCCCGGCATCCCCAGGCATGCTTGACACTACAGTTTCCCTCCTTCGAAGCTTTCAGCAGGTGCCGGCATCCTCGCCGGCCCGCGTTCCGGTAACCCCAAATTCCGGACGCAGAACATGGCCGGAACCGTCCTGGCAGGAAGTTGCGCTTGGCGTCCCGGACCAACAATGTCCTGAAGACTACAGAACAAAAGCGGCTGTGAATAGCCCAAAGGAGAAAACAGTCTGCAGGGCGTGAAGGCGCTTTCCGACCTTCGGCCTAAAGGCTGTGGACAGTTGCGTCCAACTGCCCCTGAATGGGCTGGCCGAGCCTGTGGATAACCCGGCCAACGTGCTCCTGAGCAGGCTTGCTAAGCCTAGGGGGACGGAGAATAGTGGGAAACAGGGAACGGTCATTTCCCGCCGGTGCAGCCCGGAATCGGGATGTGCAGGGGAGGGGCGGTTTTCTGGCAGAATAGCCGCAACATCAGGCGTATCGCGAGGAGGCGGCCCCCATGGGCTCACGAGAGTTGCATCCGGACCCGGCCCGGGATGGTGGCGGTGCGTCTGACGCTCCCCATGGCATCGTGGTGGGCGTTGACGGCTCGGACCATGGCCAGTGCGCCCTGGTGTGGGCCGCGCGGGAAGCCCAGCGCCGCCGTCGTCCTCTCCATATAGTCACCGCCTACTCGGTGCCGATCTTCGCCGCGTCCGGATTGGACGGCGGCTACGCCACGGTGGACGACTCCGTTATCCGCGAAGGTGCCGAGGCCATTCTCAAGCAGGCGCTGGAGAAGATCGCGCCGTACGACGTGGACGTGACGTCCTCCGTGGAAAACGGTGACGCGGCAGGAGTGCTGCTGGAGATCTCCGAAAGCGCGGAACTGCTGGTGGTGGGAACCCGCGGCCGCGGCGGTTTCGTGGGCCGGCTCCTGGGCTCGGTCAGCAGTGCACTTCCCGCCCACGCCAAATGCCCCACGGTGACGGTGCCGTTGTTCTGCTCAGACAGGCTCGGCGAGACCACCGAGGACCGCCGGGTCAAGGCCGAGCAGGCCAAGTCCGGCTACCGGCAAGTGGAGAACGTGGTGGTGGTCGGGGTGGATGGCTCCGATCAGGCGCGCGTTGCCGTCCTCGAAGCGGCCGACCAGGCCCAACGCCTCGGCGCCTCCCTGCGCGTGGTGTGCGCCGTACCCCAGTACAGCGGTTCCCTGGCCTGGGTCCCGGCGCCGATGGACCGCAAAGCCCTGTTCGATGACATCCGGGTCACCTTGGAGGCCGGCATGGCCTGGCTTCGCAGCCACTACCCCCACCTTGACGCCGAGTATGAGCTGAAGGACGGTTCCCCGGTTGACGTGCTCGTTGAAGAAAGCCGGCACGTGGAGCTGGTTGTGGTCGGCACCCGCGGCCGTGGCGGCTTCACCGGCATGCTCCTGGGTTCGACGTCCGACGGCGTGCTCCATCACGCCAAGGGACCGGTAATGGTAGTTCCGGACCGGGAGGACCCGCGCATGGCGGACCGTGCGCGGTTCGGCCCAATATTGGGCGACGCCGCCTAAGCCACAGGACTGCCAGGCAACAGGGCTTTTCAGGCATACGGTACCTGGGACATGGCGCAGCAAAGGCCGCAGTTGGTTGGCACCAGCCCGGACGATGGGCTGGTGCTGGAGCTGCGCGGCCTCGACGCCGGGATGCTGGCACTGGTGGGCGGCAAGGCAGCCAACCTCGGAGAGCTGTTGTCCGCCGGGTTGCCCGTGCCGGAGGGGTTCTGCCTTACTACCGTCGCATATCGGCAGGCAATCGGGGCCCACCAGGCCCTGCTCCCCGCGCTGGCAGGGGTGTACGCAGCCTTGAACGCTGCAGTCGGCGCTGGAGGGGAACCTTCTGGAATAGCCGTGCTGGCAGGAAAGGCGCGGGCGGCAATTGAGGCAGCGCCGGTTCCCGCCGCCGTCGCCGAAGCCGTAGCGCATGCCTACCGGGCCCTCGGTCCGGATGTTCCGGTGGCGGTCAGGTCTTCGGCCACCGCAGAGGACCTGCCGTTTGCCAGTTTCGCGGGGCAACAGGACACGTACCTCAATGTGGTGGGAGTGCCGGCGGTACTGGACGCCGTCCGGCGTTGCTGGGCGTCGCTGTGGACGGACCGGGCAACGGCATACCGGGCAAGCCTGGGGATCGACCCTTCCGGGGTGGCGCTCGCGGTGGTGGTGCAGCGGATGGTGGACGCCCAGACAGCGGGCGTCATGTTTACGGCGAATCCGCTCACCGGCAGCCGCCGGCAGGTAGTGGTGGACGCCAGTCCCGGCCTGGGCGAGTCGGTTGTCTCCGGCGCGGTCAATCCCGACCACTTCGTGGTGGATGCGCTGACCGGCAGGGTGCTGGAACAGGAACTGGGCGCGAAGGGCGTTGAGGTACGGCCGGTCCCGGGCGGCGGGACGCATATCCGGGAGTTGCCGGAGGACCGCGACACGGCATGCCTGACGGAAAGCCAATTGCGCGCGCTCGCCGGGCTGGGCTTGCAGGCCCAAGAGTATTTCGGTGCCCCTCAGGACACCGAGTGGGCCATCGACCCGGCAGGTACCCTCTGGCTCACACAGTCCAGGCCGATCACCACCCTGTACCCCGTTCCGAAGAGCAACGGCGCCCCGGCCAGGGCTGCCCGGGGGAAATCGCTTGGCGGTACACGGGCCTACCTCTGCTTCAGCCTGGCCCAGGGGCTCACCCGGCCGCTCACCCCCATGGGGCTCGCGGCCGTATGCCTCATTGCCTCCTCCGTTGCCGCGGCTGCCGGTTTCCCTGTCCCCGATCCCCGGCGCGGGCCGTCGCCCTATGCCGAGGCCGGGCAGCGGATCTACGTTGACTTCACTACCCCCATCCGCAGCGCCATAGGTCGACGCATCATTCCCCGGGTTTTCGACGTCATGGAAGCGCTGACCGCCACGGTCATGCGCCGGCTGATGGAGGACCCAGCCTTTTCGGTGACCAGCAGGACGCCGTTCGGGCTGCTGCGCCACATCGCGCCAGTAGCGATCCGCGCCAAGGTTCCCGCCACCCTCGTCCATGCCCTGTTCCGGCCCCGCGCGGCCCTGCGCCGGCTGGACCAGTTCACCCGGGACTTTGAGGCCTCACTGGCCCCCGATGCAGGCGCTGACATCATGGCCCGCCTTGACCACGCCGAATCGCTGGTGGGGTCACGCCTGTTCCTGATTGTGCCGGCCATCCTGCCCCTTCCCGCCTTGGGCTTCGCCATGGCGGGCCTTGCCGGAAAGCTGCTGGGCGGGAGCGCATGGAATGAGCTGCAGACGGTGATCCGCGGCCTGCCGCACAATGTCACCACGGAAATGGACCTGGAATTGTGGCGCTTGGCAACGGCCATCCAGGAAGACACTGACTCACGCACCGCGCTCCTGGCGGAGAATCCTTCCGTCCTGGCGGCCGCTTTCCACGCCGGGGAGCTGCCCGCCCGCCTGGACGCCGGCCTGGCAAGGTTCCTGGAAAGGTACGGCCAGCGGGCAGTGGGTGAAATCGACGTCGGACTGCCGCGATGGTCGGAGGAACCGGAACACATCCTGGGGATCCTGGCCAATTACCTCCGGCTGGATAACCCGGCACTGGCCCCTGATGCCCAGTTCAGCAAGGCGGCCGAGGACGCGGAAGAGCAGGTGGACCGACTGGTGGCCCGGGCCGCCGCCCGTGGCAGGATTCGGGGACTCCTGGTACGTGCCGCCCTGCGCCGGGCCCGGTTGTTCGCCGGCCTGCGGGAGCTGCCAAAGTTCCTGCTGGTGACTGGCCTCGGGGAAGTCCGCCGGCAGCTGCTCCTGGTGGGGAGGGAGCTGGAGCAGGCGGGCGCCATTGAGTGCCGGGACGATGTCTTCTTCCTGGATTTCGCTGAGGTTCGCCGGGCATTGGCGGACAACACTCCGGGTGCGGAAAGGCCCGCCCAGGACCTGCGGCGGCTTGTAGCGGGCCGCCGCCAGGAGTACGCCCGCGAGCTCAGGCGCCGGCACATCCCCAGGGTGCTGCTCTCTGACGGTACCGAACCCGAAGCGGTGCGGACCGCCGTCGGAAACTCCGGGGACGGAACTTCCGGGAATGGGACCTTGGCCGGCAGCCCGGCCTCGGCGGGAACGGTGACTGCCCCGGCGCGGGTCATCCTGGACCCGGTCGGCGCCCGCCTTGAACCGGGCGAGATCCTGGTGGCGCCATCCACGGACCCCGGCTGGACTCCGCTGTTCCTTACTGCAGGAGGGCTGGTAATGGAGATGGGCGGAGCGAACTCGCACGGCGCCGTGGTGGCAAGGGAGTACGGCATTCCGGCGGTGGTCGGAGTCCCGGACGCTACCGCCCGCATCAGCACCGGCCAGGAAATAACGGTCGACGGCGGTGCGGGAACCATAGTGCCGCAACCTCCAGGAACGCCGCAGGACGGAGGGCTGCGGAAGGGAGCGGAGCCGCCGGCACGGGCGTAGTCTTTACGTATGGGCTCCAACAGGCTGGGTTCCAGCGGACGCTTGCAAGTGAATACCACAGCACCAGCCCGCCGGGCGTGGCTGCGGTGGCTGCCTGCCGTGGCGGCACCGGTCGTCATTGCCGCGGGCGCCCTCGCAGGCTCCCTCCCGGCAGGGGCCAGCGACCCCTTGCCGGCCAAGACGCCCGCCCAAGTCCTGGAGCTGGCAGCCAGCCATCAGGTGCAGGTATTTTCGGGGACCGTGGAGCAGTCGGCCGACCTGGGGTTGCCGGAGCTTCCGGCTACCGGCAAGCCGTCCGCGTCCGCGTCCCCCGGCAGCGTGGCTTCCGTGATTGAGCTGTTGTCCGGCAAGCACACCGCCCGTGTCTTCATGGACGGCAAGGACAATGCCCGGGTGCAGGTGATGGACCAACTGGCCGAGCGGGATGTCGTCCGCCATGGCAACGATGTGTGGTTCTACTCGTCCAAGGACAACACGGCAGCGCATATTGCGATGCCTGCGCGCGACGCCGCGCTGTCAAAGGACCACCAGGGTGCGGGCGGAATGCACACGCCAGCCGAAATGGCCCAGCAGTTCCTGTCAAAGGTTGACTCCACCATTGCCGTTTCCGTGGGGCCGGACGTTTCCGTTGCCGGCCGGGCAGCCTACAACCTGCTGATTGAGCCACGCACAGACGCAACCTTGGTGGGCAAGGTGGCCATCGCCGTCGACGGTCAAAACGGCATGCCCCTGTCCGTCCAGATGACCGCACGCGGAGCGGACAAGCCCGCTTTCAGCTCCGGCTTCACCAGCCTCTCCCTGGCCGTGCCCGATCAGTCGGTCTTCGCCTTCACTCCGCCGCCGGGCAGCACCGTCAAGGAACTCCCGGTTCCGGACAAGTCCCTTGAACAGGCTGATGGTTCCCATCAGGACGCCATGTACAAGGGCGCCAAGGGGCAAGTGTCCGTGACCGGCACAGGCTGGGAAACCGTGGTGGGCACCGCAAAGGGTAATGCCCCGACAGCCGAATCCGTCCTGCAGGATCCGCTGTTGTCCCAGGCCGCCGTCGCCGTACCCGGTGGCCGGCTGCTCTCCACCGCACTCCTGAACGTCCTGGTCACCGATGACGGACGCGTCTTCGCGGGAATGGTGCCGCCGGAACAGCTGCAGTCGGCAGCAGCGGCCCAGTAAGTGGTGGCCGGAGGGGGAATGGTGGCCGGGCGGGGGCTGCTCCGGTGAGCGGCGCCCTGGCGATTGAAACCCGGAGCCTGAGCAAGCACTTTGGCCAGCAGGCCGCCGTCGACCGCGTGGACCTGGCCGTTCCGCACGGGACGGTCTTCGGTTTCCTGGGGCCCAACGGGTCCGGCAAGACCACCACCATCCGCATGCTGCTGGGCCTGGCCGCAGCGTCCGCCGGGACGGTAAGCCTGCTGGGCCGCGAGATGCCGGACAAACTCCACGAGGTCCTCCCGCGCGTGGGCGCCCTGGTTGAAGGGCCGGCCTTCTACCCCTTCCTCTCCGGCGCCGCCAACCTCCACCGGCTGGATTCAGCCAGCCCCCACACCGTGCCCGCCACCCGGAAGGCGCGGGTGCAGCAGGCGCTGGAGCGCGTGGGCCTGGAACACGCCGCAGGTAAACGGGTGCACGCGTATTCGCTGGGAATGAAGCAGCGGCTGGGCATTGCGAACGCCCTGCTCTCGCCGCGGGACCTGCTGGTGCTGGACGAGCCAACCAATGGGCTGGATCCGCAGGGCACCCGGGAAGTGCGCAACCTGGTGCGGTCCCTGGCGCATGAGGGCACCACCGTTTTTGTGTCCAGCCACCTGCTGGCCGAGGTGGACCAGATGTGCACCCACGCCGCGGTGATGAGTGCCGGCAGGCTTGTGGCGCAGGGGCCGCTGGCTGAGCTGCGGCAGGCAGGGTCCACCCGGCTTCGGTTGGTGACGCCCGACGGCGGGACGGCCCGGGAGGTCCTGGCCCGGCTGGGGTTGGCACCTGACCCCGGACAGGCTGAACCGCGTGCACAAGCCGATGGGGAGACCGTTGTGGCAGTGCTCCAGGCCGGCGCCCAACAGCCGGAGGTGCTCCCGGAGGACGTCGTGGCGCACCTGGTGCAGGCCGGGGTCCGGGTCCGGGGCTTCGCCGTCGAGCGTGAAAGCCTTGAAGACCGCTTTGTTGCCCTCACCGGGGAAGGATTCGACGTTGCCCAGTAGCGTGCCGGCCGAGATGCCCGAAGCCGCCGGAACGGCCCGGCCGGCAGCAGCACCGCGAAGCTCCGGGTTCTCCCTGCTGGGGTCCGAGCTCAAGGTCCTGTTCGGGCGCCGGCGGACCTGGGCGCTGCTCCTGGCCCTGGCCGCCATCCCGGTCCTCATCGCCATCGCAGTGAAGGTCTCTTCCGCCGTCCCGCCCGGCCGGGGTCCCGCGTTCCTTGACCGGATCACCCAAAACGGCCTGTTCGTTGCCTTCACCGCGATGCTGGTCTCCGTACCGCTGTTCATGCCGCTTGCGGTAGGGGTGGTGGCCGGGGACACCATCGCCGGGGAGGCGAACCTGGGAACCCTCAGGTACCTGCTGGTGGCACCGGCCGGACGGGTGCGGCTCCTGCTGGTCAAGTACGCAGGCGCGTTGGCCTTCTGCATCGCGGCACCCTTGACCGTGGGCGCCGCAGGTGCGGCCATCGGAGCGGCCCTTTTCCCGGTGGGCCCGGTGACGCTGCTCTCCGGCGGCGTGGTCCAGCCGGGCGAAGCTGCCCTGCGCATCGTGCTGATCGCCGCCTACCTGGCGGTGTCCCTGGCGGGCCTGTCCGCAATTGGGCTGTTCCTGTCCACCCTGACCGTGGTTCCGGTCGGAGCGATGGCCGCCACCGTGGTGGTTTCGGTGGTGTCGCAGGTCGCGGACCAGTTGCCGCAGCTGGAGTGGCTGCACCCGTGGCTCTTCAGCCACTACTGGCTCGTTTTCGGCGACATGCTGCGCCAGCCGCTGGTGTGGGATTCCTTCGCCAGCAACGCCCTGCTCCAGGCCGGATACGTGGCAGTGTTCGGAGCGCTCGCCTATGGCCGGTTCGTCACCAAGGACATTCTGAGCTGACGACGGCGGCGGGGCATGTCAGTGCCGGCACCCTCCCCCCCCACGGTCCAGCGGTGAGGGTCAGTAGCGGGCTGCGTACGGGTAAAGCTCCATGCCCACCATGGAGCTGATGCTGGAAACGGTGATGCCCTCCTGCGGATTGAGGGCCTGCACCACTTGGCCATTTCCCAGGTAGATGGCTACGTGGTAGAAGTTCGGTGCCGAGCCCCAGACCAGCAAGTCGCCGCGGCGGGCTTGTGAAATCGGGACGTGGACCGGGGCAGCCGCGTACTGCTGGGAGGCTGTTCGCGGCAGATACTGGCCGGCGGCGGCGAAGGCGTTCTGCACCAGCCCGGAGCAGTCGAAGCCGTAGACTCCGGTACCGCCCCACTGGTAGTAGTACGGGGCACCCACCTTCCCCAGGGCTACGGAGATCGCTGCCTCATAGGTGCCTGAACCCGTGGAAGGTGCAGGGGCGGGTGCGGGTGCGACCGGAGCAGGTGCCGGGGCCACGGGAGCAGGGGCAGGAGCCGGCGCAGCGGGAGCAGGGGCAGGAGCCGGCGCAGCGGGTGCAGGCGCAGCAGGAGCAGGTGCCGGAGCAACGGGCGCGGGGGCCGGCGCGGGTGCAACAGGTGCCGGCGCGGCCGGCGCTGCGGGGGCCGGCGCGGGAGCTGGTGCCGCAGGGGCCGCGTCCTGGCTGCGGTTGTTCTGGCCGGCAGGAGCCTGGTTCTGCCCGCCTTGGTTCTGCCCGCCTTGGTTCTGCGCTGCCTGGTTTTGGGCTGCCTGATCCTGGGCGGCCTTGTCGGCTGCAGCCTTGTCCGCAGCTGCGGACAGCGCGGCGAGGCGGGCCTCCTCGCGCTGCCGATCCAAGGCATCTACGCGGGCTGATTCGAGCGCCACCGTGGTGTTGCGGAGCTGTGCGAGTTGGTCCACCAGGACGGTCCGCTGGGCCTTGGCGTCGGCCACGGCCTTGGCCTGCGCGGCGTTGGCCTGTTCCGCCTGGGACTTCCGCTGTTCCGCCGTCTTGGCTGCGTCGTCGGCAGCCTTGGTGGCGTCGTCCGCAGCTGCGGTCAGGGAACGGTAGGCGGTGGCTGCGGCGTCGGCAGCTTCAAAGGCCCGGCTGCGGCTGGCAGAGAGGGCCTCGAGCGTGGCGGCCTGCTGCAGGGTTTCACTGCCGCTGGCGAAGCTTCCGAGGGTGGGGTTCAGGCCGCCATTGCGGTACAGGTCGCCGGCGAGCTGGCCCACCTGCTTGCGGGTTTTGTCCTGCTGTTCCCGGGCAGAGTCGGCCTTGGCTGAGGCGACTGATGCCGCCTCGGTCCGCTGCTGCAGTTCCACCAGGGCCTCGCTGTAGGCGTTGTTGGCCTGCATGGCCACCGCAAACGCGGCCTGCTGGGCGGTGGACGCGTCGGCCAGGATGCGCTCGATGTCGGTGACCTTGTCCGCCGTTGCGGACTCGCTGGCCTTGGCTGCGGCAATGTCCTCGAGCGACGGGATCTCGGGCGACGCCGGAACGGTCAGGGGGAGGGGCAGTGCCGGGACCGCGGCCGCCGGCGTTGCCACGGAAGCAAAAAGGACGACGGCGGCGCAAAGCACGGCCGTCCTGCGGCCGGATCCGGATAAAGCCATCTGCAGAGACCTCGCAACAGTAAGGCTGGGAGTGAGGTTCTGGATGCGGCACAACCGTGCCCCTCAGCTGCTCTCCAGCAGTCCGAGGCTACGTGACCATTTGCACATTGGCAACATTAGTCACATCAATAACATAAACCACAACAGTGTCATTAGCGGCAGAATCCGCGGGGGTGTGTCGGTGCAGGCGTGTTGGCGTTCCTCGTGCTCCGAGTGGCTGGCCGGTTCCAGCTGGAAGGTGCAGTGGTCAGTGTCGAAGTGGGATCCCAGGCAGGTGATGAGCTTGTCCAGCAGTTGGTCGGCGCCCCGGGCGTTGAGCACGCCGTCCTCCACCACCACGTGGGCCGAGAACACCGGTACACCTGACGTGATGGTCCAGATGTGGATGTCATGGACGTCGGTCACACCCGCCACCGAAAGGATGTGCTCGCGGATCATCTGCACCTCCACTCCCTTCGGGCTGGCTTCCAGCAGGACGTCCACCACATCGCGCAGCAGGGTCCACGCCCGCGGGAGGATCATCAGTGCGATCAGGACGGAGGCAATGGTGTCCGCTCCCTGGAAGCCGGTCAGCATGATCACCACGGCGGCGATGATGACGGCCACCGAGCCCAGGAGGTCGCCGAGCACTTCAAGGTAGGCGCCGCGGATGTTCAGGCTTTCCCCCTGCGCCGTACGCAGGACCAGCAGCGATACCAGGTTGGCCACGGCGCCGAGGATGGCGGCAAACAGCATGATGCCCGTCTGCACTTCCGGGGGTGCGCCGAACCGCCGGATGGCTTCAGTGAAAATGACCACGGAGATCACGATCAGGATCAGTGCGTTGGCCAGGGCCGCGAGAACCTCGGCCCGCTGGAAGCCATAAGTCCGCTGATCGCTCGCGGGCCGGCCCGCGATCCACGCAGCCAGCAGGGCGATGGTGACCCCGGCCGCATCGGAGAGCATGTGCCCCGCGTCCGCCAGCAGGGAGAGCGAGCCGGAAAACACGGACCCCACGATCTGGATGACCACTACGCCGAGGGTGATTCCCAGGACGGCCACAAGTCCTTTCCGGTGCCGCCCGGTGGCGGTGATCCCGTGGCTGTGGCTGTGGTCGTGTCCCATGTTTACAAGGCTAGCCCCAGCCCAGTTCGTGCAGCCGGTCATCGGAAATGCCGAAGTGGTGCGCGATTTCGTGGACCACGGTCACCGCCACTTCGTGGATCACGTCGTCCCGCGAGGCACAGATCTCCAGGATCGGTTCGCGGAAGATCGTTATCCGGTCCGGTAGGGATCCAGCATCCCACCATGAATCGCGCTCCGTCAGCGGAACCCCTTCGTACAGCCCCAGCAGCACGGTGTCCGGATCCTCCCCGGGCCCCGGCACGTAATCGTCGTCGATGAAGGCCGCGACGTTGTCCATGGCGCGGGCCAGCCGTTCCGGGATGCTGTCCAGGGCGTCCTGGACGGCGGCCTCAAAGTCGTCGGGGGACATGGTGAAACCGGAAGGTTCGTGCGGGCCGTCGGGAACGATCGGCAGGCCCGGCGGCAGGTTGGTTGGCATGTCCGGACCTTACCGCTGGACGCGTTGTTGCCGGAGGCGGTCCGTCCGGGACCTGCGCCGGGTCAGCCCCACTCCCACCAGGCACACCAGCCCGCCCACCAGGCCCCAGGCGGTGGGGATCTCGCCCAGCAGCAGCCAGGAGATCAGGACGGTGGTGCCGGGGACCAGGTAGGTGGTGGCGGCCAGCTTCCCCGCATCGACCAGTGACAACGCGTAAGCCCAGGTGGTGAAGGCGATGGCCGTCGGGAAAACGCCAAGGTACACCAGCCCCAACGTGGCCTGGGGCGGGGCGGCCTGTACCTCGGATGCCAGCTGCCCTGCGAAGGGCAGGCAGCACAGTGCTCCCACCACGATGCCGAACCATGTCGCCTGGGCCGCCGGGAATTTCCGCACCACCGGTTTCTGGATGATGACACTGACCGCGGCGAGCACCGCTGCAAGGAGGCAAAGCGCCACACCCGCCAGGTCCGCCGTCGAACTTTCCCCTGGTGTGCGCGGCTGCCCCGAACCGAGGGCGATCAGCGCGACCCCGGCAAACGCCACCGTGCTGCCGATGAGGAGCCAGCGCGGAAACCCTTCCTTGAGGAAGATGCCCGCCATGATGGCCACCAGGATGGGGTTGACGTTGATCAGCAGGGCGCTGGTGCCGGCATCAAGGATGTGCTCCGCGGCGTTCAACGCCACGTTGTAGCCGCCGAACCACATCACACCGTAGGCGAGGATGGGCAGCCACTCGCGGCCCTTGGGCAACAGCCTGCTCCTGAGCAGTTGCGGCACCACCAGGAAGGCCAGGACGACGGCGGCAATCGCCAGCCTGCCCAGCGTCAGGGAGCCGGGGGAGAAGTGCGGGCCGATGGCCCGGATGCCCACGAACGCCGAGGCCCACAGCACCACGGTAACCACCATGGCGGCCACGCCTAAGGCTTTGACGGGAGCAGCCGCTGGAGCTTGGGGAGGAAGTGGTTGGCGCGCGGGACTGGTGGAAGGCATGGGATAAATCTACGGCGGATACGGGCACCGTACTGGCGGGAATCGGCCACGTCGGTGCCCCTGGCGCTGCGGCCAGTCCCTGTTTCCTTTGGCCCCTACTTCCCACCAGCCCAAGCGAGCAGCTTCTCCACGGGCCAGGTGGTAATGATCCGTTCGGCCGGGACGTCGTTGCGGGCGGCCCGTTCTGCCCCGTACTGCAGGAAGTCCAGTTGTCCCGGTGCGTGGGCGTCACTGTCGATGGAGAACAGGCAGCCCGCCTCCAACGCCAACTGGATCAGGGCGTCGGGTGGATCCTGCCGCTCCGGGCGGGAATTGATCTCCACGGCGACGTTGTGCTCCGCGCAAGCTGCGAAGACCTCCTTGGCGTCGAATTCCGACGGCGGCCGCGTCCCTCGTGAGCCCTCCACAAGGCGGCCGGTGCAGTGGCCCAGGACGTTGGTCTGCGGATCCTGGATGCCGCCGAGCATCCGCATGGTCATGGTCTTCCGGTCAGCGCGCAGCTTTGAATGGACGCTGGCCACCACAATATCCAGGCGCTCCAGCAGTTCCGGCTCCTGGTCCAGTTCGCCGGACTCCAGGATGTCCACTTCGATTCCGGTCAGGAGCCGGGTGGCCCCGCCGTTGCTGTTGATGCCGGCCACCACATCCAGTTGCTCCAGCAGGCGCTCGGCCGACAGCCCGTTGGCGATCGTGAGGTTGGGGGAGTGGTCGGTCAGGGCCACGTACTCCCTGCCCAGCACCTCCGCAGCAGCCACCATCAGCTCAATGGGGGAGCCGCCGTCGGACCATTCGCTGTGGCTGTGCAGGTCTCCGCGAAGCGCCGCCCGCAGGTCCGCCCCGCCGGATGCCAGCGGCTGGGCCCCCTTCTCCCTGAGGTCAGCGAGGTAATCCGGGACCTGGCCGTCCACGGCCTGCCGGATCACCGCATAGGTCCGGTCGCCGATCCCCTTCATGGATTTGAGCCGGCCGGTGCGGGCGCGTGCGGCCACTTCATCAGGGCCAAGAGGCCCGATGGCGGCCGCCGCCTTGCGGAAGGCCTGGACTTTGAACGTGGCGGCGCGTCCGCGCTCCAGCCAGAAAGCAATCTCGTTGAGCGCTGCGACGGCATCCATCCGTCCATCTTTACCCGTATTTACCGCGCACAGCGGCGGAACGGCGGGGTTTTCCGGCAATTTTGGAATATTCCCGGTTACCCCCTATAGTTGTGGAGTCCCGTTCGGAGAAACGCAGAGGACAAAGACGGAAAGCCCCGCTTGACGCCTTTTATTTTGCTCCGGACAGGTTCTGGCCCCCATCGTCTAGCGGCCTAGGACACCGCCCTTTCACGGCGGCGGCACGGGTTCGAATCCCGTTGGGGGTACGCAAGGAACTGGTCAAGCAGGCTAAAAAAGTCTGGTAGGCTGGAAGCCTTGAAAAAAGCGGTAGAGATACTGCGAAGCAAGAAAAGCAAGGCCCTGTAGCGCAGTTGGTTAGCGCGCCGCCCTGTCACGGCGGAGGTCGCGGGTTCAAGTCCCGTCAGGGTCGCTCTGATTGTTGGAAGAAATTCCGGCTGTCATGGTGACTAGTCACCTAGGCTCTGTAGCTCAGTTGGTAGAGCGTTCGACTGAAAATCGAAAGGTCACCGGATCGACGCCGGTCGGAGCCACCACTGGGAAGCATCAGTTCTTCGGAACTGGTGCTTTTCTGCTTTAACCCCTGGTCACTCTTCCAGCGCACTGTCACAGGCTGGGGATAGGGTGGAAGCAACAGAAGGGGGAGTGCCTGATGGAATACCAGAACCCACAACCCGTGGTGCCAAGCCGTCCCGCCGCAAGCCCGGCCCCGGGCCCCGGACGGACCGTCATCTCCGAGACTGCAGTGGCAAAGGTCGCAGGTATTGCCGCGCGGGCAGTTCCGGGCGTCTACTCCCTCGGTTCGGGTCCGTCCCGCGCCCTGGGCGCCATCCGTGACGCCGTCGGAAGCTCCGACCACGCCGCCGGTGTCCATGCTGAAGTGGGCGAAACCCAGGTGGCCGTGGACATCACCCTGGTGGCAAGCTACGGAACACCCCTGCACTCATTGGCCAACGACGTCCGCGCCGCTGTCTACCGGGCCGTCGAGGAACTGGTGGGCCTGCAGGTCATCGAGGTGAACGTGGAAATAACGGACGTCTACGTACCCCCGCCCGTCAAAACCACCCCAACCGCCAGCGCCGAACGGGAGGAACTGCTGTGAGCCTCACGGTGGCAGGCGCGGCGATCGGTGCCTTCGTTGCTTTCATGTCCCTGCAGTTCGGCCTGTGGGGCTTCCTTGTCTCCTTGCTCTTCATGGCCATCGGAGCGCTACTGGGCCGAGCTGCGGAAGGAAAACTGGACCTGCGCGGCGTGTTCGATGCCATCATCGGCCGGCGTTCCTCCTCATGACAACACCTGCACCCGTTGCGCGTGGGCAGGCGCTCAGCGGCCATAACCGGATCAGCACCCAGGCATTGACCAGCCTTGCCAGGGTGGCAGCGGCGCAGGCCCTGGGTGTCGACGCCCAGGACGTGCGGGCGGATTGGACGGACGACGACGGCCTGCTGGCTTTATCCCTCGTTGCCCCCATCAGCATCCCGCCTTTGCACTCCGTGGTCCTGGACCCTGCACGGGTGCAGGCGGCCGGCGGGTCCATCTGGGAGCGCACCGTCAGGGCCAAGGCGAGCATCCTGGCAACAGTTTCCCAACTAAGCGGTTCCCGGTTGAGCCGCGTGGATATCCGCATCAGCGGGGCGAGGATCAGTTCAGCAAGGATCGGCACGGAAGGGCGGGTGCGGTGAGCAGCAGCGTGGAAGACCGCGGAGTGGCTGGTGAAACCCGCGGGAACAACGGGCCCGGGATGCGCCGGGTCCTTTACCGTGAAACCCACTCGTCCCGTGCAGCGGTGTCCGTGGCCGCCGCCATCCTGGTCCTGGTGTTGGCCGCCTACGGGGTCCTGGAATCCGGGGTCCACGCCGTGGGCCAGCCGGCCTGGCTGATCGAGCCGCAGGTGGCCGCGCAGCGCATCGTGGACCTTCCCGCCGGTATCTCCCCATTGCTGCTGGCAGCGATCGGCGCCGTTCTGGCCATGCTGGGATTGATTTTCTTCCTTAACGGCGTCCTTCCCGGAAAGCGCGCCCGCCATCTGCTGGCCGGTGCGCCCGGCGAGGGGCTCCCTGCCGTGGTGGTGGATGACGAGGTCATCGCGTCCTCGCTCGCCCGCCGCGCACGGTTGGCCGCCAACGTCACGCCTGAACAGGTCATGGTCGTTGTTTCCCAGCGGCAGGTGCTGGTCAACGTGCGTCCCACGTCCGGGATCCCCGTGGATCAGGACAGGGTGCTGGAGGCCGTCCGCGACGAGCTGGACCAGATGCTGCTGGAACCGGCTCCTGTTCCCCGCGTCAACGTCACTGCTTCCGGGGTGATCGGGGCATGAACAGCACGCCGGCAATGCTCAACCGCATCCTGCTCACTGTGCTGGGCCTGATCCTGCTTGGGACAGGGATCCTGCTGGTGCTGCTGGCGGCCGTTCCTTCCGTCGCTTCCTGGTGGCATGCCTGGTCCGGCGGAGTATGGGCCGGGATCGCCCGGCTTTTCGACTCCACCCGGTTCCCCGGCCGGCCGGAAAGCTGGCTGTGGATTGTCGTGGCACTGGCGTTGCTGGCGCTGATGGGGCTCATGGTGGCCTGGATCGCCCAGCAGGGGAAGGGCCGGTCAAACCTCCTCGCGGCCGAATATGATCCCGGCGAAACCCCCGGCGATGTCCGAATCGGTGGCGGTGTGGCGGAACAGGCACTGAAGCAGGCCCTGGAGGGAAGGCCGGACTTGGCTGGGGCCACCGTCACTACCTATGACGTCAAGGGAACGCCTGCGTTGAAGGTCCGTCTCCTGCCGCGCCAGGGTGTGGCACCGCATCTGCTCGCAGCCGAGGTGTCAGGACTCCTGCACGCGCTGGAGTCCGTTGTGGGCAAGGAGGTGCCGGTCCTCATCCACATCGGGGCCGGGGCACGGACCCGCTTCAGCCGGGCCGAACGCGTCCGCTAGGCTACCGCCGGTTTCGCCGGC
The DNA here is from genome assembly GCF_006715285.1 of Arthrobacter sp. SLBN-83. Taxonomy (NCBI): domain Bacteria; kingdom Bacillati; phylum Actinomycetota; class Actinomycetes; order Micrococcales; family Micrococcaceae; genus Arthrobacter; species Arthrobacter sp. SLBN-83. The sequence goes on along the minus strand of NZ_VFMX01000001.1, from coordinate 875,231 downwards.
GCTGCTGCAGGTACTGCACGCCCTTCCGGCTACCGCCTGACCTTTCCGGCTACCGCCTGCCTTGAAGATGCCGGACGTTTTGAAGGTAAACAGTGCAGTCCACCGGAACCTCCTGCATGCCGGCCCATTCTTCGGCGGGCTCGGGACCGCTGGACAGGACCACAGCATAGCCTTCGGGCAGGGGGGCCGAGGCGAAGCCCATGTTGGACAGGACCACTGTTTCCCCATTGCGGAATGCCAACAGCCCGCTTTCCGGCGCGTGTTCATCGGTCCATTCCACGGTGCCGCTGCCCAGGCGCTGGGATGCCCTGAACGCCAATGCCGCGCGGTACAGCTCCAGCGTGGAGCCTTCCTCGCCGTCCTGCTGGTCGGCGGCCAGGGGGCCGAAGCTTTCCGGCTGCGGGAGCCACGGCCCGGGTGCTCCCGGGGAAACACCTCCAGAAAAGCCAAAGCCAGGTTCTTCCCCCGTCCATGGCAGTGGGACCCGGCATCCATCCCGCCCGATCTCGGCGCCGCGGGTCCGGAAGAACGTCGGGTCCTGCCTGGCCTCCGCAGGGAGGGTTGTGTGCTCCGGAAGTCCCAATTCCTCACCTTGGTAAAGGTAGGCCGAACCCGGCAGCGCCAGCGCAACCAGCGTGGCGGCACGGGCGCGGGCCAGGCCCAGGGCCGCGTCCGGCTGTTCGTCGCCGGGGCCAATGCCCTTTGGGAAAGTGGTGGGATCTGTCAGCCCGAACCGGGTGGCGTGACGCACGGTGTCGTGGTTGCTGAGTACCCACGTGCAGGGAGCACCTACTGATTCTGCCGCTGCCAGCGACGCGTCGATGGCGTCCGCCATGCGCTCGGCATCCCAGCCGGCCAACAGGAAATCGAAGTTGAAGGCCTGCTGCATCTCATCGGGCCGGACGTAGCGTGCCAGTCGCTCAGCCGGCTCCACCCAGGCCTCGGCAACCATCATCCGGTCTCCGCCGTATTCGGCCAGGACCTGGTTCCAGTCGCGGTAGATGGCGTGCACACCGTCCTGGTCAAAAAACGGCGACGGCGGATACATCGGGGAGACTGCCCGGTGTGGTTCCTCGGCGTCAGTGTGGGCATGGGGAGCATCCCCGGGCAGGTGGCTCTCCCGCCTGGGGCCTGATGTTCCCTCAACCATGGCAGCCACGCCGTCCCAGTCCGGCAGTCCCGCCTCCTTGACCAAGCCGTGGGCAACATCCACCCGGAAGCCGTCCGCCCCGCGGTCCAGCCAGAACCGCAGCACCGAGCGCATCTCCTCCTGAACTTCCGGGTTCTCCCAGTTCAGGTCCGGCTGCTTTGTATCGAAGAGGTGGAGATACCACTGGCCGGGCGATCCATCCGCCTCGGTTACCCGGCTCCAGGCCGGACCGCCGAACACGGACTTCCAGTTGTTCGGTGCCAGCCTGCCATCCCCGGATCCGGGCACCTCGTCCTTGCCGTCACGGAACATATACCGGTCCCGCTGCGGGCTTCCAGGGGCCGCGGCCAGCGCCTCCCGGAACCACGCGTGTTCGTCCGAAGTGTGGTTGGGAACCAGGTCCACAATGACTTTCAATCCGCGGCGGTGAGCTTCCTGCAACATTGCATCGAAGTCCGCCAGGGAGCCGAAGAGCGGGTCCACCTGGCGGTAGTCCGCCACGTCGTAGCCGCCGTCGGCCTGGGGTGACTTGTAAAAGGGGGAGAGCCAGATGGCATCCACTCCCAACCGTTCAAGGTAGGGCAGGCGGTCCAGGACACCGCGCAGATCCCCCATGCCGTCGCCGTTGCCATCTGCAAAGGAGCGGGGGTAGATCTGGTACACGACGGCGTCGGCCCACCAGGCAGAGGGGGCCGGTCCGGATGCGGGAACGGATGGGTCTGGCATTAGGTTCCCCTCTGATAACTTTTTGATGTAAACGCTTGCATTACTGACAGGTACCTTACTAGTGTGACAGTCACCACATCAACCTCACCTAGCAAGCGCACTGTCGACTTACTTGTCACTCAGCGAGGAGCTTCAAGCTAATGAAAACCCCGAGATTCCTGCTTCCGGCTGCCACGGCCGGCATCCTGGCCCTTACGTTGTCCGCCTGCGGCGGCGGAGGTGGAGGGGGCTCTACAGGAGGTGGCGGTGGCGGCGGTGATGCTGGCGCCAACCTTGACGGCCGTGGCCCCATCACCTATGTACAGGGCAAGGACAACAGCAATGTGGTCCGCCCCCTGGTCGATAAGTGGAATGCCGCCCACCCGAATGAGAAGGTCACCTTCAAGGAGCAGACGGACCAGGCCGACCAGCAGCACGATGACCTCGTCCAGCATTTCCAGGCGAAGCAGTCCGACTACGACGTTGTGGATGTGGACGTTGTCTGGACCGCTGAATTCGCGGCCAAGGGCTGGCTGCAGCCGCTGAAGGACAAGATGGCGATCGACACCAGCGCCATGCTCAAGCCGACAGTGGAGAGCGCAACCTACAAGGGCACCCTGTACGCTGCCCCGCAGACCTCTGACGGCGGCATCCTGTACTACCGGAAGGATCTGGTTCCCACCCCGCCCAAGACCTGGGACGAGATGATGAGCATGTGCTCCATCGCGAAGCAGAACAACATCGGCTGCTACGCGGGCCAGTTCAGCAAGTATGAGGGCCTCACGGTAAATGCTTCCGAGGCCATCAACTCAGCCGGCGGCTCGGTCCTCAACAAGGACGGCAAGCCGGACCTGAACACCCCCGAGGCCAAGGCCGGCCTGGGGAACCTCGCAAAGGCCTACGCGGATGGCAACATCCCCAAGGAAGCCATCACCTACAAGGAAGAGGACAGCCGCCAGGCATTCCAGAGCGGCAAGCTCCTTTTCCTGCGCAACTGGCCGTACGCCTTCAACCTGATCACCACTGAAGGCTCCTCCGCCGTGAAGGACAAGACGGGGCTGGCTGCGCTCCCGGGCAAGGATGGACCCGGTGCATCCTCACTGGGCGGCCACAACCTGGCTACCAGCGTGTACTCCAAGAACAAGGCCACTGCGCTGGACTTCATGAAGTTCATGACCTCGGAGGAAACCGAGAAATTCTACGCTACCCAGGGTTCGCTGGCTCCGGTTCTCGGATCGCTGTATGACGACAAGGAACTCGTTGCCAAGCTGCCCTACCTGCCGGTTCTGAAGACGTCCATCGAGAACGCCGTTCCGCGTCCTGTGACGCCTTTCTACCCGGCTGTCACCAAGGCAATCCAAGACAATGCCTACTCCGCTATCAAGGGAGAGAAGACAGTGGATAACGCACTCGCCGACATGCAGAAGTCCATCGAATCCGCCGGTGCGGGATCGTAGTTCTGCCATGGCAACCGAACTAGGCCCGACGCCGGTTAAGTCACCGGCGTCGGGCGGGACCCCCGTCCGTCATGCGCCCAAGGGCGTGGGGGAGGACAACAGGATCGCAAGCCAGGGGCGCTGGGCGTCCTGGCTGCTTGCCCCCACCATCGTCGCCCTGGGCATCGTGATCGTTTACCCGATCATCAGTGCCATCGTCATGTCCTTCCAGAAGGACGCCGGCCTGGATCCAGCCACCGGGCTCTTTACCGCAGGTGGCCCGGCCGGCATCCAAAACTACGTCAACTGGCTTGCACAGCAGTGTGCGGCACCGGACGGCGGGACGGTCGCCTGCCCGCCCGGCACCTTGGGCGGCCAGTTCTGGTCCGCCACGGCCACCACGTTCTTCTTCACAGTGGTGACGGTGGCATTCGAAACTGTCCTGGGTTTCTGGATGGCCATGATCATGGCCCGTGAATTCCGTGGCCGCAGCCTGGTCCGCGCCGCTGTCCTTGTGCCGTGGGCCATCCCCACTGCCGTGACTGCCAAGCTCTGGTTCTTCATCTTCGCCTTCGAGGGCATTGCCAACAAGCTGTTCAACACCACCATCCTGTGGACGGGCAGCGAGTGGCCCGCCAAATGGGCCGTGGTCATCGCGGACGTTTGGAAGACCACGCCCTTCATGGCATTGCTGATCCTTGCAGGCCTGCAGATGATCCCGGCGGACGTATACGAAGCTGCAAAGGTGGACGGGGCCACTGCCTGGCAGCGGTTCCGGCTGATCACCCTGCCGCTGGTGAAACCGGCACTGATGGTGGCAATCCTCTTCAGGACCCTGGACGCGCTGCGTATGTTCGACCTGCCCTACATCCTGACCGGCGGCGCGAACAACACCACCACGCTGTCCATCCTGGTGATCAACCAAATCAGGCAGGGCTTCAACTCGGCAGCCGCGCTGTCCACCATCACATTCATCATCATCTTCCTCGTCGCCTTCATCTTCGTGCGCTTCCTTGGGGCGAACGTCGTTGAGCAGAGCGGCGCCACCGGAAAGGGGAAGAAATGACCACGGCAACAGCAGATGCCTCGGCGCTGCGGGCCCAACAGGACAAAGGCCGCAAGGCCGCCCAGAACCGGGAGAAGTGGGCCCAGGGGCGTACGTACCTCAGTGCCGCCATCATCCTGCTCTGGTGCCTGGCGCCGGCGTACTGGATGGTGGTCACTGCATTCCGCGAGGTGGGCTTCACCTACGACACGTCGATCCTGCCCACCCATGTAACGCTGGACAACTTCAAGACCGCCTTCGACACATCGTTCGGCAACCGGTTCGGCCAGGCACTGCTGAACAGTGTGTTCATCGGCGGCGTCGTGACGTTGGTATCCCTGCTCATTGGCGTGTTCGCGGCCTACGCACTGGCCCGGCTGAACTTCAAGGGCAAGTTCCTGGTGCTCGGCTTCATCCTGGGCGCTTCCATGTTCCCCGGTGTTGCCCTGATCACCCCGCTGTTCCAGCTTTTCACCAACATCGGCTGGATGGGCACATACCAGGCGCTGATCATCCCGAACATCTCCTTCGTGCTCCCGCTGACGGTCTACACCATGACGTCGTTCTTCCGCGAGATGCCGTGGGAACTGGAGGAATCCGCACGTGTTGACGGTTGCACCCAGGGACAGGCCTTCCGCAAGGTCATCATGCCCCTGGCCGCACCGGCAATCTTCACCACGGCAATCCTGGCATTCATTTCATCGTGGAATGAGTTCCTGATCGCCAGCCAGCTGTCCAGCGACGCAACCCAGCCGGTAACGGTGGCCATCGCCAACTTTGCCGGTGCACAGCCTAACCAGATCCCCTACACGGCCATCATGGCCGCGGGCACCATCGTCACCATCCCGCTGGTGATCCTGGTGCTGGTCTTCCAGCGCAAGATTGTCGCCGGCCTCACGGCAGGTGCAGTCAAGTGACGAACAACGGTTCCCGTCCCCGCACTCCGGGGGCGGGAAACCGCAGCCGGTTGGTCCGCTCCGGTGAGGACTTCGACATCATCATCGGTTTCCTCGGGTTCTGGGCGCTGGTCCTGCTGGTGGTCACCGTGTGGATGGAAGTTACTGCCCAGCCGGCCCTTGGGTGGGCGCTGGGCTTGCTGGCAACACTGCTGGCGCTGTACGGCATGGTGCGGCTGCGCAGGAAGCTGCCGGCACGCAGGTAGGCGCTGATGCGCACGCCCGCCGCCTTCGCGGCAAATGCGTGGGTTCGCGCTGTCTGGATTTTCACTGCCTGCCCCGGAATGGAAAAATACAGGGCCGGGGGTAGACGCAGGGCCGGGCGGCCCTACGCCGCAAAGGAGTTAAAGAGGGGACACGGTGGCACGGACAACGGAACGGTCCCAGCGGGGCGGCCATAACGGCGTCAGCATCGAGGACGTGGCGGCGGCCGCCGGAGTCTCCACAGCCACTGTGTCCCGCGCAGTCCGCGGGTTGCCCAGGGTTTCGCCGGCCACCCGCGAGAAGATTCTTGAGGTGGCCGGGAACCTGGGCTACGTTGCATCCTCATCGGCTTCCGGCCTTGCCACCGGGCGGACCAGGACCATCGGAGTGTTGGCACCGTTCGTGAGCCGCTGGTTCTTCTCGAAAGCCATTGAGGGTGCAGACCGCGAACTGCATGCCCGCAATTACAACCTGTCCCTTTTCAACCTCGGTGGCCACGGCAGTAATCGGGAGCGGCTTTTCAGCAAGACCATGGTCTACAAACAGATCGACGCCCTCCTGGTCCTCTGTATGGCGCTCAGCCATGACGAACTGGACCATCTCCAGAAAATCGACATTCCCCTCATCGTCGTCGGCGGCCACGTCGAGGAGTGCTCGTACATCGGCATCGACGACTACGCAGCGGCATCAACTGCGGTGCGGCACCTGATCGACCTCGGCCACAAAAAGATCGCCCTGCTTCACGGCGATGACGAGACCGACCTTAACTTCGACGTTCCCCGGGTTCGCATTCTGGCGTTCAAGGACGTCATGGCGGGAGCCGGTCTGCCCACGCGCCGGGAATGGGACGAATGGGGCGACTTCACCGTACGCAGCGGCCAGGAAGCCCTGCGCCGGCTTTGGTCGCGGGAGGGGGAAAAGCCGACCGCCATTTTTTGTGCTTCTGACGAGATGGCCATGGGCGTCATTTTCGAAGCCAACCGCCTTGGGATCAGGGTTCCGGAGGAACTCTCCGTGGTGGGCATCGACAACCACGACTTTGCTGAACCCATGGGCCTCACTACGGTGGGGCAGCGGCCGGACGAGCAGGCCGAACTTGCCACCAAGATGCTTCTGGACGAACTGGATGGCCAGGCAGGAGCTGTCCGCTCCGCCGTCGCACCCCATGAACTGATCGTCCGGCGCACCACGGCGCCGCCAAAGAACTTCTAAAAGCCCAAAACCTCGAACAGCCAGGAAAGCGTTACGAGGCGCGGGCCAGCTGCCGGATGGGAATCCAGCGCGAGGCAAGCCGCCGGTAGGCTGCTGCAGCACCGGTCATGTCACCCTCCGCCAGGCACTCGATGCCCAGCCTGATATCCATCGGGGACTCGTCGGGGTAAACCTTGTCCGCCACGGCGCCGTAGTCCAGCTCCACCATGGAGTTCACGTGGAACAGCTCCAACCATTCCGTGAGCTGCGCCAGGTCGTCAAGCATGTCCAGGTCGGGGGCGGCGAGGGCCAGGTTGGCCACGGCATAGCGGGCCCGCTCCAGGGCATCGGTAATGGACGCCCAGACGCGCACGGTGAGGATCCGGCCACCGGCTTCCACCACGTCCTTGCGGTCGGATTCGGCGAACAGCGAGAACCAGCTGAACGGGATGCCCCACGTGGAAGCCCGCGTGTGCACCCGGACGGAACCATCCCTGGCTTTCACCAGGTCGATCCGCTCCTGGTGACGGTCCCGCTGCTCCTCCGGAATCAGCAGCTCCGCCAGCGGGCCGTGAATGCCTTCCATCAAGGCGTTGGCTGCCAATCCGGCGCGCAGGACCAACTGGCTGGGGCAATACAGCAGGGCGGGCTCGGAGCCGGCGCCGGCACCGTCGTCGGCCGTTCCGCTTTCGGGTGCCGGCGCTGTGGTGACGCGCACAAGGTCGGTGCGTCCGGTGGGGAAGGGGTCGCCGCCGGAGCGGGTGATGCGTCCCAGCGAGGCCAGCAGTTCAGCGTTTTCGACGGCGGCGCGGGAGACTGCCTGCGCTCCGGCCGCCTTGATGGCCGGGCGCTGTTCCTCCGGAAAGGCTTCCAGGGGTTCGTAGACGCGCAGGGTGGAGGAGAAAGGCAGGCCTGCCTGGCCCCGGTAGAGGTTTCCCGTCATTGCGGTCTCCTTGCATGGGTCCAGGCCATGGTCGTCAGTCCGCCAGTTCCACCAGCACGGGCGCGTGGTCGGAAGCGCCCTTGCCCTTGCGTTCCTCGCGGTCAATCGAGGCGCCGGTGACGCGCGCGGCCAGGGCGGGGGAGGCCAGGACGAAGTCGATCCGCATGCCTTCCTTCTTGGGGAACCGCAGCTGGGTGTAGTCCCAGTAGGTGTAGACGCCGGGGCCGGGCGTGTAGGGGCGTACGACGTCCGTGTAGCCGACGGTTTCGAACGCGTGGAATGCCTCCCGCTCGGCAGGGCTGACGTGCGTGGAGCGGTTTGCGATGAAGAGGTCGATGTCCCAGACATCATCGTCGAAGGGCGCGATGTTCCAGTCACCCATCAACGCCACCTGCGCCTGGGGGTTGTCCGTCACCAGGGCCTGGGCATGGGTCTTGAGGCTTTCCAGCCACTTCAGCTTGTACGGCATGTGCTCATCGTCGAGGGAGCGGCCGTTGGGGACGTAAAGGCTCCAGATGCGCATGCCTGCGCAGGTGGCTGCTATGGCCCGGGCTTCCTGGACGGGATCCTTGCCGGCCTTGCCGAACGAGGGCTGGTCCATGAACGTCCGCTCGACGTCTTCAAGCCCAACCCGGGAGGCGATGGCCACGCCGTTCCACTGGTTCACCCCGAAGTGGGCCACCTCGTAACCCATCCGCTCAAAGAGTTCCCAGGGAAAGTTGTCGTCCTTGCATTTGGTCTCCTGGATGGCCAGGACGTCGCAGTCGCTGCGCTGCAGCCATGCTTCAACGCGGTCGGCGCGGGCACGGAGCGAGTTCACATTCCAGGTAGCTATCTTCACGGTTCCTAACTTACCTTGGCGGCCGCATGCCGGGTAAAGGCACCGCCAACCCCTTCCCGTGGTGCACCTACGGTTGGTTAGGGACCGGAAGGGGCGGGTATATTCGCAAGCAGAATGACCTGGATCACTCATCCGGCCACCATGCGAAGGAGCACCCAGCCGATGACCGCAGCCACGGGGAACACGACGGACAGCACGACAGGCAGCGGGGGTGCGGACGTACTTTTTGAGCACCGGGGCAGGCTGGGGGTGGCCACCCTCAACCGCCCCCGCGCGGTCAACGCGCTCACGGCGGACATGGTGGACCTGCTGCTGAGCCAGCTCACCACTTGGGCAGAAGACGACGGCGTGGCCGCCGTCCTGGTGCAGGGCGCCGGAGAGCGGGGCCTGTGCGCGGGCGGAGACATCGTGGCCATCTACCAGGACATGCTGCACGGCGGAAGCGCGACGGCCGGTTTCTGGCAAACCGAGTACCGCCTGAACTCGCTGATCTCCAAGTACCCCAAACCGTACGTTGCGCTGATGGACGGACTGGTGCTTGGCGGCGGGGTGGGCGTTTCGGCGCACGGGAACGTCCGCGTGGTCACCGAGCGGACCAGGATGGGGATGCCGGAGACCACCATTGGGTTTGCGCCCGACGTCGGCGGGACCTTCCTGCTCTCGCGTGCACCAGGCGAAACGGGAACCCACGCCGCCCTTACGGGCGCACACCTGGGCGCCGGGGATGCCCTGTTCCTGGGCCTTGCAGACCATTATGTTCCGTCCTCCGCGCTGCCCCGCCTGGCGGCGGCGCTGGAAACCGAAAGCCCGGAAGACGCCGTCGCCCGTTACGCTGAGCAGGCCCCTGCCTCGGTGCTGGCAGGGCAGCGGGAGTGGATTGATGCCTGCTATGACTCCGACGATGCGGGGGAAATTGTGGCCCGCCTTCGCGCCTGGACCGGGCCCGGGCAGGCCGATGCGGTGGCGGCTGCAGACACCATCGAAGCCAAATCGCCGACATCGGTGAAAGTCACCCTGGCATCCCTGCGCCGCGCTTCAAACCTGACCCTGGATGAAGCGCTGGCCCAGGAGTACCGGGCAGGACTCCGCTTCCTGCAGGGGCCGGATTTCCGTGAGGGAATCCGCGCGCAGGTGGTGGACAAGGACAGGAACCCGCAGTGGAAACCGGCAACCCTTGCCGAGGTTCTGCCGCAGGATGTGGACCGGTTCTTCCAGCCGCTGGACGGCGGGGAACTGGACCTTCAGGTGAAGGAGGCCGGCCGTGCCTGACACAATCCGCGTTGCCTTCCTGGGCCTGGGGCACATGGGCGGCCCGATGGCGGTGAACCTGGCCAGGGCCGGGTACCAGGTGACGGGTTTCGACGTCGTGCAGGCCGCATTGGAGGCCGCGGAGGCCCAGGGAATCGCCGTGGCAGGTTCCGCCGTTGACGCCCTGGCCGGCGCCGACGTGGTGTTGACGATGTTCCCCAGCGGCAGGCATGTCCTGGACGCCTACACGGGCGCCGGTGGCGAACCTGGCCTGCTGGCAACAGCCCGTCCGGGAACCATGTTCCTGGACTGCTCCACCATCAACGTCGAAGAGGCCCGTGAAGCTGCCCGCCTGGCCATCGAGGCAGGCCACCGGTCCGTTGACGCCCCCGTTTCCGGCGGCGTGGTGGGTGCCGAGGCGGGCACCCTGACCTTCATGGCGGGCGGAGACGACGCGGACTTCGAGGCCGTGCGGCCGCTCCTGGAGGTCATGGGCAAGCGGGCGGTGCACTGCGGCGGACACGGCGCCGGCCAGGCTGCCAAGATCTGCAACAACCTGATCCTGGGCGTCTCCATGATTGCGGTGAGTGAGGCCTTCGTCCTGGGCGAAAAGCTGGGCCTGACCCATCAGGCGCTGTTCGACGTCGCCTCCGCCGCGTCCGGCCAGTGCTGGGCGCTGACCACCAACTGCCCGGTGCCGGGACCGGTTCCCACCAGCCCTGCCAACCGGGACTTCCAACCGGGGTTTGCATCAGCGCTGATGGCAAAGGACCTGAACCTCGCGGTCAACGCCCTCAACGGCACGGGGGTGGCGGGGGAGATGGGAGCTCTGGCCGCCCATATCTACGATAGGTTTGCGGCGGAGGGCGGCGCAGGCCGTGACTTCTCCGCCATCATCACGGAGATCCGCCGGGCGTCCGGCAAGCCTGCCTGGGACGCGGCAAGTGGGGAGCCTCCCCGCGGGGAGTCGCCCGGCAAGCACAGTACAACAGCACACGACGACGGGAGTCCCGAATGACGGAGTACGCCAACATCCTGGTGGAGCAGCAGGGCAGGGTCGGGCTGGTGACGCTGAACAGGCCCTCCGCGTTGAACGCGCTGAACAAGGCCACCATGGAAGAGTTGGTGGCAGCCGTCACCGTCATGGATTCCGATCCCGGCGTGGGGGCGGTGGTGATCACAGGCTCGGGCAAGGCATTCGCCGCGGGAGCCGACATCAAGGAGATGGCGGACCAGGGCTACATGGACATGTACCTGGCGGACTGGTTCCGGGGCTGGGAGGACTTCGCCCGGCTGCGGATCCCCACCGTCGCAGCAGTGTCCGGCTTTGCCCTGGGCGGCGGCTGCGAACTTGCCATGATGTGCGACCTCATCATCGCCGGCGACAATGCGAAGTTCGGCCAGCCGGAAATCAACCTTGGCGTCCTCCCTGGCATGGGCGGGTCGCAGCGACTTACCCGGGCCGTAGGCAAGGCCAAGGCGATGGACATGATCCTCACCGGCAGGTTCATTGACGCGGACGAAGCGGACCGGTGCGGGCTGGTGTCGCGCGTGGTTCCGGCAGCGGACGTGGTGTCCGAGGCGCTCGCGGCGGCGGAGGTGATAGCCGGCAAATCCAAGCCAGCTGCGATGGCCGCTGTGGAGGCGGTCAACGCGGCCTTCGAAACCGGCCTGGCCCAGGGCGTCCAGTTCGAACGGCGCCTCTTCCATTCCCTGTTCGCCACCGAGGACCAAAAGGAAGGCATGGCGGCGTTCACTGAGAAGCGCCAGCCGGAGTTCAAGCACCGGTGACGCGGTTGTCCCGCCTGCCCGGATAAAGCGTGCGACGACGGGAAGCCCCCGTAAGGTAGGCATGACGGGTCAGCACGCGGCCATGGCATGCAGCGGAACGGGACAGGCGTATGTGGACAATCATGACCGGTGCAGCCAGCCCCACCGAGGGGCTCACGGGAATCGTGGGCTTTGCGGCGAGGGCGATTGATGCCCTGGGCGAGGGGGGTGTTGGCGCCTTCACGCTCGCCGAGACGGTGCTGCCACCCATCCCCAGCGAGGTGATACTCCCGCTGGCGGGCTACCTTGCCAAGCAGGGCTCCCTGAACCTCTTCCTCGTCTTCGGCACCAGCACCCTTGGCGCGTACCTCGGCGCATTGTTGCTCTACTGGCTTGGGGCCAAACTGGGCCTGGACCGGTCCATCCGGTGGCTGGCCAAGCTGCCGCTGGTGGACCGGGAAGACTTTGAGCACGCGGCAGGCTGGTTCCGGCGCCACGGGAGGTCCTCCATTTTCTTTGGCCGCCTGCTGCCTGGGGTGCGCAGCCTCATTTCCCTGCCGGCGGGAGCAGCGGCCATGCCCGTGGGAACCTTCAGCCTCTTTACCCTCGCGGGCAGTGGCCTCTGGAACGGCGCCCTCATTGGCCTGGGCTACCTGTTGGGCACCCAGTACCGGCTCATTGAGGAGTACTCGCACTACCTGAACTACGCCGTCTACGCCGCGCTCGCCGTTGCCGTGGTCCTGCTCGTCATCCGGCGGACCAAACGCGCCAAGGCCAAGCGGGCGCCGGACGAGCGGGCTGAGAACAAGCGCTGACAACTGGCGCCGGAGAGGTTGTCAGGCCCCGGAGCCTCTCGATACCATCACATTGGTAAGCATACTTAGTTTTGATGGCCGTGCCCGCAGGGGTGCGGGACGGAGGCGGGATGCGGGTCAAAAAGGCAGTTGTGGTTATCACCGGAGCCTCAAGTGGCATCGGCCGCGCAACAGCGCTGGCATTCGCGGACAAGGGCGCCCGGCTGGTCCTCGCAGCGCGGAGTGCCGCAGCCCTGGAAAGCCTGGCGCACGAGGTGAAAAGACGGGGCGGCAGGGCCATTGCAGTCCCGACCGATGTCACGGACGCCGGCAGCGTGGAAGCACTCGCGGCCCGCGCCGAAAAGGAGTTCGGCCGGCTGGATGTGTGGGTGAACAACGCCGCGGTGGGTGTCTACGGGCGCGTCGCCGACATACCCCTGGCCGACATCAGGCGCGTGCTGGACGTCAACATCGGCGGATACGTCAACGGAGCACGGGCAGCTCTGCCGCGGTTTCGGACCCAAGGCGCGGGGGTGCTTATCAATGTGGGATCCATCGTCGGTGAAGTATCCCAGCCCTACGCCGCGGCGTACTCGATGTCAAAGGCTGCGGTGGGTGCCCTCAGTGTGAGCATCCGCTCGGAGTTGAGGCTGGACGGGATCCGAAAGGTAAAGGTGTGCACTGTCCTGCCTGCGGCCATCGACACGCCCTTCTTCCAGCATGCCGCCAACTACACCGGACGGAAGGTTCTGGCCCTGCCGCCGGTCTACACCCCGGAACGCGTGGCAGGAACCATCGTCAGCTTGGCATCCAGGCCGCGGCGTGAAGCCGTGGTTGGTCCTGCCGGCCGTGTGCTGGTGCTCCAGCACAAGGTGATGCCGGCCAAGGTGGAAGCCGCCATGGCCGCGCACGTGGACAAGACGCACCTGTCCCGGAAGAAGCCGGCAGCGGCCTCCACCGGAACCCTCTACGAGCCGTCGGGCCACAGCCGCAAGGCTTCCGTCAGCGGCGGCTGGCAGGGGAGGCGGCGGACGGCGCGGCGCAGGATGGTGGCCGCAGGCACTCTGGCGGGGGCCGCCGTCGTGCTTTGGAGCCGTAAGCAGCCGAGGCACCCCGCAGCCTGACCGCTACAGGGACTCGTCGGCGAAGCTGCGCAGCGCTGCCCGGACGAAGCCCGCGCCCTCCATCCCGCCGTAATTCACAGCGAACCGCGGATCCGCGACGTACATGTCCGCCAGGCCGAGGACGTACCCGCGAAGGTCTCCGTTGCCGGCGGCGGGGGTTCCGGGGATGGACTGCAGCCAGGCCACGTGCCGCCGTGCCAGGTCCTGGGCCTCCTGCCCGTCCGGCGCGGCTCCGGCGGCCGCTGCCGCGCTCCAGTCACTGCTGAGCTCTTCCGCCTTCGACTTCCACTCCTGCTTTTCCGCAGCAGCCATGCCGCGCCACCAGGCATCGGACGTGGCATAAGCGTCCTTGCCCCAACGCTCCTCGACCTCATCCTTGTACCGGGTGTGGTCGAAGCCTTCAAACATGTCCTCTGCCATCAGCTGGCCTCCTGCCCTCACTGTTTCGATGGTTTGCCGCACGGACTCCGCCTGCCGGGCCAACCGCTGCTGCTCCTGGTCCAGCCACTCGAGATGCCGGGTGAGCGCCGCAACGGGACCGGCCTGCCGGTGGAAGACCTCCGCAATGGCCGGCAGCCCCAGGCCCAGCTCCCGCAGCAAAAGGATGCGCTGCAACTGGAGGAGGGCGCCGCCGTCGTAGTAGCGGTAACCGTTGCTGCCCACCCGGCTGGGCTTCAGCAGGCCGATGTCGTCGTAGTGCCGCAGGGTGCGGCTGGTGGTGCCTGCGATCCTGGCCACCTCCTGGATGGACCAGTCCCGTCCCCCGCGACCTGCCGTTTCTTCCATGGTTCGAGCCTAAGGTTTGACGCTGCGTCAAGGTCAACGCCGGATGGCCGGCAGGCGTTCAGCCGGGTTACCTGGCGTGGCGGTCGCGGGGCGTGCGGTGCCTGACCTGGGCAACCAGCCGCGTAAACGCAAAAATAAAGATCGCCTCGAACAGCAGCATGAGGCCCATCAGCAGCCACTGCTGCCGGGTGATAAAGACGATGCACCCGGTCAAGGCCAGGATGGTGCCCAGGGCCAGTGCGTAAACGGCGAAGCCGAGCGCCACCCGGGCGCTGCGGACGCCGGTCCGGAACCCAAACCCGTGCGGCTCCCCGCCGGGCTGGCCGGGAACGCGGTCCGGCGCGGCAGGCCCGAGGGAGTCGAACTCCTCCCACGGATCCCTGTCCTGGTGCTGAGCGCTCATGCCTTAATTATCCCAAACTGTAGAAGCGAAGGGGCGCCCAACAGCCTGGGCATGAAAACAGCGGCCCCTCCACCGTGGGTGAAGGGGCCGCTGGATGGGGTCCCGGCAGTTGCCGGAGGCCGCCGAAGACTTAGAGCGGGCGGATGTTCTCAGCCTGCGGGCCCTTGGGGCCCTGGGTCACATCGAATTCGACCTTCTGGTTCTCGTCCAGGGAGCGGTAACCGCTGGTGGCGATTGCCGAGTAGTGGGCGAAAACGTCAGCGGACCCGTCATCGGGGGCAATGAAGCCAAAACCCTTTTCGGCGTTGAACCATTTAACTGTGCCTGTTGCCATGGCTGCATTCCTTCATGTGACTCTGATTCTCTCCCCGGGGATCGTCCCGGAGTGCGCGGGAGGTAATCCCCCACTGTCCCCAAACGTACGGGGCGCAGGGCCGCGGTGCAAGGGTATATGCCATAAAGCGTTGTCTAAAGTGCTCTCAACAGGGCCTTTGACTGACTCTACGGCTGTACGGGGTGTGCCGGCCCTTCGCCCCGCAACCGGCCAATCCGGTCCTGGACCATCAAATCCGCCGCAGATTCATGGTTGAAAAGGATCCGATAAATCACCGGAGCAACCACGGTGTCCACAATCTGCGACGTCTCCGGCGCGCTTTCGCCGCGGAGTCCGGCCAGTCGTGCCTGAGGCACCCGCCGGCCGGGAAACAACCGGGCCGGCGCACCACCACGGGTACGCCGGCCGCCAGCCCAAGCCAGTTTGTAACCCGAACCAGCTCCGGGGGCAGGCTTTCAGACGGCTTCAAGCACGCTGACATAGTTCGCGATGCCCACGCCGCCCATGTTCTGCACGGCTGCCCTCCGGGGAGCGGCCAACTGCATGTCGCCGGCGGTACCGGTGAGCTGCATTGCACTGATGACGTGCTGTGAGACTCCGGTGGCCCCCACAGGGTGGCCCTTGGCTTTAAGGCCGCCTGAGACGTTGATGGGAAGCTTGCCGTCCTTGAAGACCCAGCCTTCCTTCACCGCGCGGGCGCCCTGGCCGGGTTCGGCCAGGCCGATGGCCTCGTACATCAGCAGTTCGGCGATGGTGAAGCAGTCGTGCACCTCCGCGAAGTCCAGGTCCTCCAGTCCAACGCCGGCCATGCCCAGGGCGCGCTGCCAGGAGGCACGGGTAGCGGCGAAGGCGGTGGGGTCCCTGCGGTCGGTGGGGAAGAAATCGTTGGCCTGGCCGAAGCCGGCGAGCCGCACCGGTGCGGTGGCACCACCCGTGGGCGCCACGCTGAGCACCACGGCGGCAGCGCCGTCGGAGACCGGGGAGCAGTCCGTGCGGCGCAGGGGATCTGCCACCATCGGGTTCTTGTCCGAGACGGTCTGGCAGAACTCCTCGCCAAGGTCCTTCCGCAGCTGGGCGTAGGGGTTGTCGACGCCGTTGCGGTGGTTCTTCGCCGCGATGGTGCCTAGCACGTCGGACACCGGGCCGTAACGCTTCTCGTAGTGCTTGGCCACCTCGGCGAAGAGGCCGGTGAAGCCCGTGGTGGAAGGCTTGCCGGCCATGTCGTAGTCGGCCCCCAACAGGGCCGAGCCCACCACGTCGGCGCCGGCGTGGGTCATCTTCTCGGCACCAATGACCAGCACAGTCTTCGCGGTCCCGGCCAGCAGCGACTTGGTGCCCTGCTGGAACGCGGCCGAGCCCGAGGCGCAGGCGTTCTCCACGCGGGTGGAGGGGACGTTGGCCAGGTCCGGTGAAACCTGCAGCGCCAGTGAGGACGGGAACGCCAGCGGCATCATGCCGGAGTTGAACTGGCCCACGTAGACCTCGTCGACCTGGCCTGGCTCGATCCCGGCGTTGCCGATGGCCTCGCTGGACACCTGCACGATCAGGGACTCGAGGGTTTCCTCAGCGAGTTTGCCGAACCGGCTGTGGCCCCAGCCGGTTAGCAGTATGTCCTTGCCGAACTGTTCCTTCAGGCTCATGCCGCCACTTCCTCATTCTCGAGCCGGACCTCAAAGTCGGCTTCGGTCTTCTCCCGGATCTCCTCCACCGTGACCCCCGGAGCCAGGCGGGTGAGCGTGAGCTGCCGCACGCCGTCGTCCGTCTTGTGCAGGTCAAAGACGGCGAGGTCGCTGACGATCCTGTCCACGCAGCTGAGTCCGGTCAATGGCAGGCTGCATTCGCGCACGATCTTGGCCGTGCCGTCCTTGGCGTTGTGCTCGGTGAGGACCACCACGCGCGGGGTCCCGGCGACCAGGTCCATGGCGCCGCCCATGCCCTTGACCATCTTGCCCGGGATGGTCCAGTTGGCCAGGTCGCCGTTGCCGGAGACCTGCATGGCACCCAGGATGGCCACTTTGACGTGCCCGCCGCGGATCATGCCGAAGGAGGTGGCGGAATCGAAGATACTCCCGCCGGGCAGCACCGTGACGGTCTGCTTGCCGGCGTTGATCAGGTCCGCGTCCTCGTCGCCTTCGTACGGGAACGGTCCCATGCCCAGCAGGCCGTTCTCGCTCTGCAGCACCACCCGCACGCCCTCGGGCAGGTTGTTGGCCACCAGCGTGGGGATGCCGATCCCCAGGTTCACGTAGTCGCCGTCGTTCAGTTCCTCGGCCGCGATGGCGGCCATTTCATCCCTGGTCCATCCCATGGGGTTTCTCCTTAATCTCTTAGCTGACTCAGTTGGGTATTACCGGCGGCACGAACTCGAACGTCATCCCCAGCAGCCAGGCCAGCAGCAGGACCACCGGCAGGTGGAACAGGAACTGCTGGAAGGTGAAGCCCACCAGGTCCCGGGCGCGCAGGCCCAGGACCGCCAGCAGCGGCAGCATGAAGAACGGGTTGACGAGGTTGGGCAGGGCTTCGGCCATGTTATAGATCTGCACGGTCCAGCCGAGGTTCATGTTCACGTCCGTGGCGGACTGCATGACATACGGTGCTTCCACCAGCCACTTTCCGCCGCCGGAGGGGACGAACATGCCCAGTAGGGCCGTATAGATGGCGATGATCACGGCGAACCCGCCGTTTCCGCCGATACTGGTGAAGAAGTGGGCCAGATGCTCCGATACTGAGAGGCCGCCGGCGCCGGTGGCCTTGGTCAGGATGGCGGCCATGGCGGCGTAGAGCGGGAACTGCACCAGGATTCCTGCCGTGGCAGGGACGGCTTTGGTGACTGACTGGAGGAACTTGCGCGGCGTTCCGTGCAGCACCAGCCCCAGCATCAGGAACACCAGCAGGTAGCCGTTGAGCGAGCTGACAACGCTCAGGATGGGCAGGGTGAGCAGTTGGGACACCAGCCAGCCCAGGGTCAGGACCCCGGCCAGGATGGGCAGGACCCTGCTGTATTCAAGCCATTCGCCGGGCCGGGACTGTGCGGCCGGCGGTTCAGGCTGGTCATCGAGGTCGACGCCGAGGTCGGCTGCCGTTTTGACGCCGGCTCCCGTCGGGGCCGAGAAGTGCGCGATGACGGTGGTCAGGAGCATCAGGATGGCCAGTGTCAGCAGGGACTGCCAAGTGAAGATGGTGGTTCCAAAGTCCAGGACGCCGGTGATCTTCAGCAGTGCCGGCGGGATGGACGCCTTGGTCGCCTGCAGTTGGGCGGCGGAGGAGGACATGCCGAGGGCCCAGACTGCGCCAAGGCCCATGAAGGCCGCCGCGCCGAGGGCCCGGTAATCGACGCGGAGGTCGGCGCGCCGGGCAACCGCACGCGCCAGGAGACCGCCGAAGATCAGGCTCAATCCCCAGTTGACGAATGACACCGACATGGACATGACGGCTACGAAGCTGACGGCGGATCGGGCGGAGCCGGGAACCTGCGCCAGGCGGTCGATCAGCCGGGCCACCGGCGGGGATGTCGCCACGACGTAACCGGTCAGGACCACCATGGCCATCTGCAGGGTGAACGCGGTGAGGTCCCAGAACCCGTTACCGAAGGAATCCACCACGGCTTTGGGTGAGGCGCCTATGGCCAGCGCCGCGATTGCCACCAGCAGTACGCCCGCCAAGGCAAAGATATAGGCATCCGGGAACCACTTCTGCGTCCACCCTGCCAGCTTTTCAGCCATCCGGGCCAAGCCTTTCTGGCGGACATCCTGCTGGTTCAACTGCATGGTGGTCATGGGGTATAGCTCTCCATTGAGTAGTGGCTTGGGGCGCGGCGCCCTTTGGACGGCGGGGGTCTGGGGCGGTGGCGGTCAGGCCGGGACAAGTCCGGCGCGCTGCCGGACGGTCCGCTGCTCGATGTCCTTGACCCGGTCCGTTGCCTGGACCAGCCGCTGGACAAAGACGCCGGGGGTGACGATGTGGTTGGGGTCCAGCTGGCCGGGCTCCACGACCACTTCCGCCTCGGCGACCGTGAGGATCCCTGCCGTTGCCACCACGGGGTTGAAGTTCCTGGCGGTGTAGCGGTAGACCAGGTTGCCGTCTGTGTCCGCGGTGTGGGCGTGGACCAGTGCGACGTCGGCCAGGATGGCGCGCTCCTGGACGTACGTTTCGCCGTCGAACACCTCGTGCGGCTTGCCTTCGGCAACCAGGGTGCCCACGCCGGTTTTGGTGTAGAAGGCCGGGATGCCGGCGCCGCCGGCGCGGAGCCGTTCGGCGAGGGTGCCCTGCGGGGTGAATTCCACCTCGAGCTTGCCGGCGAGGTACTGCTCGGCGAACAGCTTGTTTTCGCCCACGTAGGAGGCAATCACCTTGCGGACCTGGCCCGCCTCAATCAGGATGCCCAGGCCCTTGCCGTCCACACCCATGTTGTTGGATACGACCGTGAGGTCCCGGACACCGGAGTCCCGGACGGCTTCGATCAGGTCGGCTGGGATGCCGCTCAGGCCAAACCCGCCGACGGCGAAGGTGATGCCGTCCTGCAGGGCCCCTTCCAGGGCGGCAGCGGCTGAAGCCTGGAGTTTCTTCATGACGTCTCCTCGTTGAGAGCGACGGCGTCCACCAAGTGGACGCCTGGATCTGAGTTTGGAGACTACGGGTGCCTTGCCGAGAGTGTCAAGAATCACTGTGGCAGGCCTTACAGTATGGACAGTAGGATCGAAAGCATCCATATTGTGGACATTGGGAGGTTTTATGGCAGCCGCGCCGGTTCAGGGTGCCCAGGTTGTGGCGAGGATAGCCGGGCTGCTGCGGCTGGTGGGGCGTAGCGCCGAAGGAATGCCGCTTGCCGGCTTGGTCCGGGAATCTGGCCTCACCCGGCCCACGGTCCACCGGCTCCTGGCCTCACTGGCGGCGGAAGGCCTTCTGGACCACGACCCGGTGACGGGCAACTGGGTGCTGGGCCCGGAAGTCCTGTTGATGGGGTCGGTTGCTTCGGCCCGGTTTCCCATGGAGGACATCGCCCGGCCCAGCCTGCGCCGGCTGGCACAGGCCACGGGCGAGAGCGCTTTTTTCTCGATCCGCCGCGGGGCGGAGACGGTCTGCCTGCTGCGTGAGGAAGGCAGCTTCCCGGTCCGCTCCTTCGTCCTGCACGAGGGCGTCCGGTTCCCGCTGGGAGTGGCATCGGCCGGAACCGCCATCCTGGCGTTCCTGCCGAAGAGCGAGCAGGAGGAACTGCTGGGCCACTGGAACGAACACGCCGGAGCCTTCGCCGCGAACCACACTCCGCAGCTGGTGCGGGAGAACCTGGCCCGCACCAGGCTGGCCGGCTACTCGGTGAACCCCGGGCTGGTCCTGGAGGGAAGCTGGGGGATGGGTGCCGCCGTGTTTGACCGTTCCGGGAAGCCTGCCTGGGCGCTGTCCCTGACCGGCATCGAGCCGCGCTTCAAGCCCGAGCGGCAGGAGGAACTGGGCGGCCTGCTGATGGCGGAAGCGCACCGGATTACCCAGCAGCTGGGCGGGGGAGGCGACGGCGGGCGGCGCCCCCGCTGAGTCTCCCCGGCTTTGGCCTGGAACGACGACGGCGGGCCGCGCTTTTTCGGCACGGCCCGCCGTCGTACTCCCCAATGGTGGGGAAAATCAGCAGAAGCAAAGGCTACAGGCCCGCGCGGGGCTCCTCCGGGCCTTCTTCCTTCCACCAGGTGTCGAAGATGGTCACCGGCACGGTGCGCTTGTGGCGGGTCCGCAGGTACTTCTGCTCGATCGACTCGGCCACAGCGCCCGGAACCTCGCGGCCTTCGAGGTAGTCGTCGATCTGGTCGTAGCTGATGCCCAGTTCGTCCTCGTCGGTGCGGCCCGGCCGGTCGTCGAGCAGGTCGGCGGTGGGGACCTTCTCCCAAACGCGCGCCGGCGCTCCCAGTTCGGCCAGCAGGGCCCGGTTCTGCCGCTTGTTGAGGCCGAACAGGGGCAGGATGTCCGCGCCGCCGTCGCCGTATTTGGTGAAGAACCCCGTGACGGATTCGGCGCCGTGGTCCGTGCCGAGCACCAGGTAATTGAACTCGCCGGCCAGCGCATACTGGGCCGTCATGCGGGTGCGGGCCTTGGTGTTGCCCTTGTGGAAGTCGGAGATCTCCGAGCCCACGGTCTTTTCGAACTCTTCCTCGAAACCGTCCACGGCCGCGGAGATGTTGAAGGTCCATTCGGTCTTGGCCTTGATGAAGTCCAGGGCCGCCTGGGCGTCTTCCTCGTCGTGCTGCACGCCGTAGGGCAGGCGGACGGCGACGAAATTGGCTTCGACGCCCTCGGCCTCAAGCTCATCGACTGCCAGCTGGGCAAGCTTTCCCGCGAGGGATGAATCCAGCCCACCCGAGATGCCCAGGACAAAGCCCTTGGTGCCGGTGGCCTTCAGGTATTCCTTCAGGAACGTAACGCGTTTGCGCACCTCCCCTGCGGGATCGATCCGGGGCTGAACGCCCATTTCTTCAATGATCTTGGCCTGGAGTTCGCGCATGTGGTCCAGCCTAGCCAGCGCTGTCAACAACCCTCAACTGTTCCACGAGGGTTCTGTGGGGCGTAGCGTAATGCCATGAAGCGGACGGGGTGTGCCGTGGTGGGCGGGGGCCCGGCGGGGATGATGCTGGGCCTGCTGCTGGCCCGGGCCGGGGTGCACGTAACGGTCCTGGAAAAGCACCGCGATTTCCTGCGTGACTTCCGCGGTGACACGGTGCATGCCTCAACCGTCCGGCTGATCGACGAACTGGGTTTGGGGGCAGGGTTCCGCGCCCTGCCGCAAAGCCGCCTAAGCAATGTCGCCGTCCCGGTCCCGGGCGCCGGCCTGGTCACCCTTGCCGCCTTCGATTCCCTGAAACCGCCGTACAACTACGTGGCCATGATGCCCCAGTGGGACTTCCTGGATTTCCTCGCGTCCGCGGCCGCGGAGGAACCAACGTTCACGCTGCTCCTGGAGACCGAAGCAACGGGTTTGGAGTTCGACGGCGGGCGGGTCACCGGAGTGCGCTGCCGCAGGGCCGGAGCCACCGGTGAGCAGGTGCTGCACGCCGACGTGGTGGTGGCCGCAGATGGACGGCATTCGGTGCTGCGCCAGGCGGCCGGGATGCGGACCAAGGAGTATCCCGTGCCTTTCGACGTTTGGTGGTTCAGGCTTCCGCGCCGCGCCTCGGAGAAGGGCGAGGTGGCTGGGGTGGTGCCCGCGCTGGGGCACCGGGATGCCATGATCGCGCTCAACCGCACCAAGTACTACCAGATGGGATACCTCGCGCCGAAGGGCTCCGACGCCGGGATTCGGGCCAACGGTGTGGACCGGTTCCGGCAGCGGGTGGCGGCTCTCCGCCCGGACCTCGCGGACCGCGTCGATTCCATCCGCAGCGTGGAGGACCTGCACTGGCTGGACGTCAAACTAAACCGCCTGCGCCGCTGGTACGTGGACGGCTTCCTGTGCATTGGGGACGCGGCGCATGCGATGTCTCCCGCCGGGGGAGTGGGGATCAACCTTGCCATCCAGGACGCAGTGGCGGCCGCGGAACGGCTGGCTCCGGACCTTCGCCGGGGATTCGTGCGCACCAAGACCCTTGCCGCGATCCAGCGCCGCCGCCGCATGCCCACGGTGGTGGTGCAGACCGTGCAGCGCATCATGCACCGGGTGGTGTTCGTTCCGCTCTTCGAGGGGAGGCTGTCCAGTGACACGCTGTCAGGCAAGGGGGTAGGTGGCAGGTTTGCGATACAGCGTGCCATCTTTTTCATCCTGCGCCACAACCCCGTGGTAAAGCGCGTCCTCCCGCGCGTCATCGCGCTGGGACCGCGCCCGGAGCATGCGCCGGGGTTTGCGCGCCCGCTCACGGTCCGCCCACCCACTAAACTTGAAGCCATGACTTCGCCCACTGACACTGCGGTAGACACCGCGGCTGCCCGCGCCCGACTGCTCGAACTGATCAAGGAACTCGCCGTGGTCCGCGGCAAGGTGATCCTTTCCAGTGGAGCGGAGGCCGACTACTACATCGACCTCCGCCGCATCACGCTGCACCACGAAGCGTCCAAGCTGGTGGGCCAGGTCATGCTGGCGCTCGCGGACGACGCCGGCATCGATTTTGAGTGCGCCGGCGGGCTAACCATGGGTGCCGACCCCGTGGGTACCGCCGTGATGCACGCCGCCGCTGACGCCGGCCGCACCGTTGACGCGTTCGTGGTCCGCAAGGCGCAGAAGTCCTACGGCATGGGACGCCAGGTGGAGGGCCCCTCCGTAGAGGGCCGCAAGGTGCTGGTCCTGGAGGACACGTCCACCACGGGCGGTTCCGCGCTGACGGCAGTCGAAGGCGTCCGGAAGGCCGGCGGTAACGTGGTGGCAGTGGCCGTGATCGTGGACCGCGACACCGGTGCCAAGGAAAAGATCGAAGCCGAAACCGGCGTGCCGTACCTGTTCGCGTTCGGCAAGGACGAACTGGGGCTGGACTAGGTCCCGCGGCCGGACGGGCCGCTGGGTTGAGCGGTGAGCCGCTGCTCCGCCCTTACGTTTTGGCCAAGATGGCTTCCTTTCCCAAAGTAGTGGCGGAATGTATAGAACATGGGCCGCCAGGTTCGCACGTCCACATGGGAAGAATCTAGCGCCAGGTCATCGCGGACATGCACCTGCTGGACGCGCACATGGATTGCATGCAGGCCGGCTTCCAAGGGCCACGAATTGTCCAGGGTCGCCTCGATATGGATGGGACATTGCGCAATCCGTTGGGGGGCGGTCCGCAGGCCCGGCAACGGGTCCCAGCCCGCCACGGCCCATTTGTCGTGCTCGGTGCGGTAGCTGCTGCCCTTCACGGCCGGCACTGGGTCACTGCCCGTGGTCATGGAGATCCGCTCGATGGCCGGTGCCATGCATTCCTCGGGAAGATTGAGCACCACCTCGCCGGTGCGGATCAGGTTCCGGTATCCCTGATGGTGGGAGCTAAGCCCCAGGACGTAGTGGTCTCCCAGTGACCACGCGGAGGAAATGGGCGTGATGTTGGTGCTTCCATCCGGGTTGCTGGTGGTCAGCAGGGCCACCAGGGATCCGAAGTAGTGCACGCTCGGGGAAATCGTTGTGAACATCCGTTCATCCTTCCCGGAGGAAGGTTTGAGGGCGGACAAACTGTCCGCCGGGCAGGATAGCTGCATGACATCGTATTGGGCTGAGGACCTCGCCCTGATAGCCAGGGCGATGGGAGAAGCATCGCGGGCGCGGATTCTGGTCGCCCTCATGGATGCCCGCGCCTGGACGGCCTCGGAACTTGCCGGTTGCGCGGGGATCAGCAAGGGCACGGCCACCACGCATTTGAACCACCTCGTCGATGTAGGCCTGCTGGACGAAGTGCGCCAGGGGCGGCACCGTTACGTACGGTTGAAGAACCAGGATGTAGCCGACGCGATCGAAGCCATGGTCCGGCTCAGTCCTTCGCCCGGCCCAGGAGTTCCCTCGACCTACCGCGGCGGCAGGCATAAGCAGGAGTTGCAACATGGCCGGACCTGCTACCAGCATTTGGCCGGGGCGATGGGGGTCAAACTGACCGCCCTGTGGCAATCCCATGGGTTCATCACCCCGGCTTGGGAGGTGAGCGGGGCCGGGTTTGACTGGGCGGAATCGATTGGCCTGCGGTTGCCCCACAAGCCGGCACGCCCATTGGTCCGGCCGTGCTTGGACTGGACCGAACGTGTTGACCATGCCGCCGGCGTGCTGCCGGATCTTTTCACCCAGCACGCACTGTCGTCCGGGTGGTTCAAGCGCGGATCGCATCCCCGCTCCGTCATCCTGACCGAACCAGGCGCAGGGCAGCTTGCCGGCTTTGGACTGGCCAATGCACTTGGAGCCTCCATTCGCGCTGATTTATGATGTGCGTTAACACTTTTCAGTTGCTTGGAGACCATGCATTTTGCTCCCCCCAGAACAGCCCTTGAGCGCAACCGACCAGGTGCAGAACCTGATCCTGGAAAGCGCTGATTTCGAGGATTTCCTCAACGAACTCGCCCGGTTCTCCGCCCACCAGATGGCAGGGGACGGCGACGACGCCCTGTGCGGCATCACACTGCTCCGGGATCGCAAGGCGGCCACCATTGGATGGAGCAGCCCCTCGGCCCGGGAAGTGGACGAAATCCAGTACTCCCTTTCCCAAGGTCCGTGCCTGACTGCGGCGAAGGAAGAACGGGAAGTCTACGTTCCGGACCTGCTGGAGGAGGACCGGTGGGGCCCGGACTATGCCGCTGCGGTTGCCTCCCATGGCCTGCGCTCGGTCTTTTCCCTGCCCTTCCACCTGCAGGGCGAAGCCAGGGCAGCCCTGAACCTCTACTCTGATTTCCCGCACAAGTTCGATGGCCGGGCTGCGGAGAGGGCCAGGGACTTCACCCGGGAGATCTCACAGGCCCTGCGCCTGGCCGTCAGGTTCTCGCTGCACGCGGACAGCGCGATCAACCTCAAGGCCACCCTTGAATCCCGCACCATCATCGACATCGCGGTGGGCATCGTCATGGCGCAGAACCGCTGCAGCCAGGAGGCCGCCGTCGAAATCCTCACCGAGGCGTCCAGCAACAGCAACACCAAGCTGCGGGATATCGCCAAGTCACTGGTTGCTTCGGTGGGCGGTCCCGGTGCGCGCACCTACTATCAGGAGCCGGGGAAGGTCGGGTCGGGCCCCGGCGCCTAAGGGCAGGTTGTGCGGGGGCTCCCACGGGGGTTACGCTTGCGGAGGTTGAGCCGTCGGCCATAGACCTCTTTTGGAGTACCTATGGACCGCGCATTAGACGCACTCGTTAACCTGGATGTCCCTGCCGACATCGTCCGGATTGAAGTCCGGGGGACCCTTCACCATGGCACCCGTGCTGAACTGGTCCACATCATCCGGCGTGTCCGAAGAATGGGCATCCGCTGCCGCATCTGCGTTGATCTTTCGCAGGCCGAGCTCATTGAATCCTCAGCGCTGGCAGGGCTGCGGACAGATCTCAACGCGATCGCCACCAACTCGCTGCTGGGTGTTCCTTCCGCCTCAGTGGGCCTTCAGCTCGCGCCCCCCGCCCACGACTGGGCCCCGGAGGACACCGCCAGCCGCCAGCCGCTCCTGATGGACGACGACGTCCGTGAACTCTTCCCCGGCGGCGAGTTTGCCGGCGAGTTCCCCCAGTTGCCCGTCATGTGGATCGAGGAACTGTACGGCCGCCCGCTGACCGAATACACGGACGAAGAACTGCTCCAGGCAAGTGACTCGGTCTTCGCGCTCCTGGACACCCCGGAAGCCCCCGACGGCGCTGACCTGCTGGGCCGCTACAACGACATCGGCCTGGAAATCCTCCGCCGCCGGCAGCAACCCCACGCGCCGTTCCCGGCCGCGGAAGGGCAGGCCGCCAGCTGACCCTCCCGTCACCAAACGGTTACCTGCACCGGTTGCAGTGGCCACTTTCGGTGGGCTTACGGTAGGAGGGTGCCGTATGAGGGGGAGGTAAGTCCGCAGGGCCGGCGCTGGGTCCCAGACGCCCGGCTGCTGGTGGAAGCGGCTGCCCTGAAGCGCTTTTCGCGGCGCAGCTTCCTGGCCGGTGCCGGGGCGTCCGGACTTCTGGCTGCAGACATGCTGGTGACCCGCGAAGTCCAGTCGCAGCGCCGCAGCACCAGGATCCTGACTGTTGCCGATGACTTCGCCGACGCCTATTACCCTGACGCCAGCTGGTTCCTGTTCCCGGGTTACAAAACCAGCTGGGAAGAGGCGCAGTGGATCCTCAACACCATGCGCGGCGCCCTGAACAAGCGGGCCCGGCTCGCCGCCGTCGGGTACTCCAACCTGGGCCTGAACATCACCGAGGTGGTTAACGCAATCACTGACTACATAGCCGCGGAGAAAATCACCAAGCTGTTCTTTTACGGACACAGCTTCGGCGGCATGCTGGCAACGCAGGTGGCTGCGCGGCTGCTGGCGTTGCAGGGAGTCCAGGCGCAGTTCATCCTCCTGGACTCCAGCCCCTACAGTGCCCACGACGTCCTGGACCAGAGCTGGTTCGACGGCGTGGTGTTCCTTTACGAGAGCGGCGTCAGGTTCCCGTCCACCCTCCGCGGCGGTTATGAACTGGGGGAGCGGATCATCCATAAGGACGAGCGGAGCTGGCGACAGATCCTGAACCAGACGCTGGAGCAGTTGTCACCGATTGCCCCGTCCAATGTCCTGGTCCAGACGGAGTCCGCCTACATCTACCACTTCGAGGGAAGCCAGTTTGCCGGCCATCTCGGCACAGCCAAGATGGCCTATATCGGCAATCCCAAGGACGGGACCGTGGATTACGAGACCGCATCCGAGACATGGTCAGTGGTGTTCAAGGACAACATGGTCTCAAGCAACCTGCAGACCACCGGTGCTGCCCCCGCCCACGCCAGCCCGGGCTGGAATCCGCAGATCTACCGGCCGCTGGTGAAGGAACTGCTGGACGAGTACTTCCCCCTGCCCCGGGGCGGTTCCCGGGTCAGCATCTTCTAGATCTGGTTTTTCAGGTCCGCCACCGAGTTCAGCACCTGGTTGGGCCGGAACGGGTACGCGGCAATGTCGTCCTTGTGCGTGATGCCGCTCAGGACCAGGACCGTGTGCAGTCCGGCCTCCATGCCGGCGATGATGTCCGTATCCATCCGGTCGCCGATCATGGCGGTGGTTTCTGAATGGGCGTCGATCTGGTTCATCGCCGAACGGAACATCATGGGATTCGGTTTGCCCACAATGTAGGGTTCCCTGCCGGTGGCCTTGGTGATCAGGGCCGCGATAGCGCCGGTGGCGGGCATCGGCCCGTCCTTGGAGGGGCCGGTGGCATCCGGGTTGGTGGCGATGAACCGGGCACCGGCCAGGATCAGGCGGATGGCGGTGGTGATCGCTTCGAAAGAGTACGTGCGCGTCTCGCCGAGCACCACGAAGTCCGGGTTCTGGTCGGTGAGGATGAAGCCGGCCTCGTGCAACGCCGTCGTCAGCCCCGCCTCACCGATGGTGTAGGCGCGGTTGCCGGATTCAGCGCCCGCGGCGGACACCTGGTCCTTCAGGAATTGGGCCGTGGCGAGGGCGGAGGTCCAGATGTTCTCTTCCGGAATCTCCAGGCCCGACGCGCGCAGGCGGGCGGCGAGGTCCCGGGGCGTGAAAATGGAGTTGTTGGTCAGCACCAGGAAGCGCTTTGAGGTATCCACCCAGCGCTGGATCAGCTCCGCGGCCCCCGGGATGGGCTGGTTTTCGTGGACCAGGACGCCGTCCATGTCCGTCAGCCAGCACTCGATTTCCTGGCCGCTGCGGTAAACCGCGGGGTTGCCTGTTACCTCGTCTGCTTCTGCCATGCCTGCCTCCGCCTGTGATGGTTGCCCGAAGAACCCAGTCTAGTGTTGAAGGGTGAACCAAACGCCCGGCATGACAGACGAACCCGACCACCAGCCCGGGGAAGCCGAACCCGCAAAGGCAGAGGTCGGCGTCGGGCCCTGGGAAGGCGAGCTGCCCGAAGGCGACCACTGGGACCCCGACCTGCTGGCTGACGGCGACCGGCGGAACGTCCTGGACAAGTACCGGTACTGGAAGCACGAGGCGATTGTTGCCGAGCTGGACTCGCGGCGGCACAACTTCCACGTGGCCATCGAGAACTGGCAGCACGACCTGAACATCGGCACCGTGGTGCGCACCGCCAACGCCTTCCTCGCCAAGGAAGTGCACATCATCGGACGACGGCGGTGGAACCGGCGCGGTGCCATGGTCACCGACCGCTACCAGCACGTCCGCCACCACCCCACCGTCGAGGACTTCGTCCACTGGGCGCAGGGGGAGGGGCTGGCGATCATCGGAATCGACATCTTCCCGGACTCGGTGCCGCTGGAAACGTACGAACTGCCGCGGGACTGCGTGCTGGTCTTCGGGCAGGAGGGGCCGGGCCTGACCCCGGAAGTCCACCAGGCCGCCGTCGCCACCCTGTCCATCGAGCAGTTCGGCTCCACCCGGTCCATCAACGCCGCCTCCGCCGCGGCCATCGCCATGCACGCCTGGATCCGCCGGCACGTCTTCAACCAGCACGTGGGGGCGTAACCCAGAGCACTCCCGGCCCGCTAATGGCTAGGATGGTGCCAAGCCGTAAGCGGTCTACTTGAGGGTCTTCCACCCACAGACGAAACTCAGCAGAGGAGCCAGCATGCCCATTGCAACCCCAGAGATCTACTCCGAGATGATCGACCGCGCGAAGGCGGGCGGCTTCGCATACCCGGCCGTGAACGTCACGTCCTCGCAGACCCTGAACGCTGCCCTCCGTGGCTTCGCCGAGGCCGAGTCGGACGGCATCGTCCAGGTTTCCACCGGCGGCGCAGCCTACTGGTCCGGCGCCTCCACGAAGGACATGATCGCAGGCTCCCTGGGCTTCGCGGCGTTCGCCCGCGAGGTTGCCAAGAACTACGACGTGAACATCGCCCTGCACACGGACCACTGCCCCAAGGACAAGCTGGACGGCTTCGTCCTGCCGCTGCTCGAGGCTTCCGAGGCCGAGGTCAAGGCCGGCCGCAACCCGCTGTTCAACTCGCACATGTGGGACGGCTCCGCGGAGACCCTGCAGGAGAACCTGCGCATCGCCCGCGACCTGCTCCAGCGCACCGCTGCTGCCAAGATGATCCTCGAGGTGGAGATCGGCACCGTCGGCGGTGAAGAGGACGGCGTGGAGAACGCCATCAACGACAAGCTGTACACCACGGTTGAGGACGCCCTGGCCACCATCGACGCCCTGGGCGCCGGCGAGAACGGCCGCTACATCACCGCCCTGACCTTCGGCAACGTCCACGGCGTCTACAAGCCCGGTGGGGTCAAGCTCCGCCCGGAGATCCTCAAGGACATCCAGGCCCAGGTGGGCGCCAAGATCGGCAAGGAAAACCCGTTCGACCTGGTGTTCCACGGCGGCTCCGGCTCCTCCGACCAGGAAATCGCTGACGCCGTCTCCTACGGCGTGATCAAGATGAACATCGACACCGACACCCAGTACGCCTACACGCGTCCCGTGGCGGACCACATGTTCAAGAACTACGACGGCGTCCTGAAGGTGGACGGCGAAGTGGGCAACAAGAAGACCTACGATCCCCGCGTCTGGGGCGCCTCCGCCGAAGCCGGCCTGGCAGCCCGCGTGGTGGAAGCCACCAAGCAGCTCGGTTCGGCCGGAAAGACCTTCTAGATGTCGGACGAGTTCCGCCGGAACCTGATGGGGCCGGAGCCCACGCTCCTGCCCGCCGAGACCGAGGTCAACGCACAGCTGGAGGCCGGGCACGAAGCACTGGACCTCGTTGAAAAGCACCCCACCTCCTCATTGCTCTGGGCCATCCTGGCCGAGGAAGCATGGTCGGAAGGGCGCACCATCGACTCCTACGCCTACTCACGGGTGGGCTACCACCGGGGCTTGGACGCGCTGCGCCGCAACGGCTGGCGCGGCGTGGGACCCATCCCATGGGAGCACGCGCCCAACCGCGGGTTCCTGCGGGCGCTCTACTCCCTGGGGCGGGCGTCCTCGGCCATTGGCGAGGCGGACGAGCCGGAACGGATCGAGAAGTTCCTCAACGACTCGGATCCCAAGGCGAAAGCGGCCATCGAGGGCAAGTGAAGCGCCACGTGCTTAAATGACGACGGCGGGTGGTGACTTTCAGGTGAAAGTCACCACCCGCCGTCGCGCGTTGGTCCGCTAGGCCTTCCGGGCGATGCCGGTGCGGGCCATGGCGTCTGCGTAGGCCGTGCGCATGTCCTCGAGGAACTCCTCCTGGCGTGCAGGGGAACCGGCGAACGCGCGGCCGCTCAGCGAGCGGACCTTGTAGGTCTTCAGGCCGCGGCGCCACAGCAGGGGGACCTCGGTCTTCAAAAGCAGGTTTGCCAGGCGGTTGGCTTCAGTGCCGTGCGCCACGATGACCGATGCACGCGGCACCAGGGCCAGGAACTTCAGCAGGGGCTTCAGGCCGGCCTGGACCTGGTCCGGGGTGAACTTGCCGTTGGCTTCGCCGGGGACGTGCCACGGGTGGACGTTCCACGGCATCACGAACTCGGGGCGCAGTCCCAGCTTCCACTGGATGCCCAGCATACGGGTGGCGGCGTCCTGGTCTCCGGCGGTGATGAAACCGGAGGGATCTGCCTCGCCGATGTTGGAGTAGAGGCTGATAATGCGGCATTCCTCGACGTCGTGCATGGGGTCGACGTAGGGGACCACAGTTCCGGGCTTGGCCTCCTGCAGGGAATCGCACAGTTCGTTGACGGCTGCAACGCTCGGTTCGTAGCGGCGGCTCATGAGCTGTTCGTGGAAAGTTTCGGGGGCCAGGGCTGTCATGAAGTGCTGGTTCTCCTGCGGGGATTGGCGTTGCTGCCGCGGCCGGATGAGGGCGCGGGGAGGCGCGACGCATCAGCAGCGGTTGGTTGGGGTGGGCCGGACCTCGCCGGCCTGCTCCAGTTTAGCAAGCCCCCGGAAGCGAAACGCCGGCTGCCCCATTCCGGTGACGGAAGGAACAGCCGGCGCGGCGGCACGGCCGGCCGTTTACCAGAGGCGCTTGGTGGCGCGGCGGGCGCCCTCGCCCAGTGCTTCCAGCTTGGCAAAGGCTATCTGCGGGTGGACCCTGCCGCCCAGGCCGCAGTCGGTGGAGGCGATAACATTTTCCCTGCCCACGACGTCGGCAAAGCGGACAATGCGGTCCGCCACCAGGTCCGGGTGCTCCACCACGTTCGTGGCATGCGAGACTACCCCGGGGATGATGACCTTGCCCTCCGGGAGTTTGGTGTCCTCCCAGACCCGCCACTCGTGTTCGTGGCGGACGTTCGCGGCCTCAAAGGAGTAGGCGCCGGCATTGACCTGCAGCACCGACCCGATGATGTCCGCGAACGGGATGTCCGTGGTGTGCGGGCCGTGCCAGGAGCCCCAGCAGACGTGCAACCGGATCTGTTCCTGGGGAAGATCCCGGAGGGCCCAGTTGGTGGCTTCGACACGCAGCTGGATGAACTTCAGGTAGTCCTCCAGGGAGGGCTCGGGGTTGATCTGGTCCCAGCTCTCGGCCAGTGACGGATCATCGAGCTGCACGGTGAGGCCGGCATCGATGATCGCCTTGTATTCCTCCCGCATGGCGTCGGCGCAGGCGTAGACCAGTTCCTCGTCTGACTTGTAGTACTCGTTGGCCACCCTTGCGCAGGAGCCGGGGGAGAGCGAGGCCACGAAACCGTCGGAGAGGCCCGCGGCAGCCAACCCCGTCTTCAGGTTCCTGATGTCCGACGCCACCAGGTCCTGGCCCGTGTAGGTCAGGGGGCCGGCGATCTTGGGCTGGGCAACGCTCTTGCGGTGGGTGAGGATGCCCGAGGAGGGATCGTTGTACGCCTCGTTGAACGCCTGCCGGTCCCGCCGGTCCGGGAAGGAGGTCAGGACGATGTGGCCCGGCGAGGAGCGGTGCACCTGCGAGTCGGCCCAGCGGTCAACATTGGTCGGCTCCAGGCCGCCGAGTCGGGAGAACGAGTAGTTCCACCAGGCGCCGTAGTCCACGGAACTGGACATGGTGTGGCCGTATTCGCCGTCGTTGGGGATGTCGATGCCCAGGTCTTTTTGGCGCCGGACGATGTCCACCACCGAAGCCTCCAGGAGCTCAAGGAATTCGGGGGAGATGCCGTCGGCTTCCTTGGCGGCGTTGGCGGCAATGAGTTCCGGGGTTCGGGGCAAGGACCCGGCGTGGGTTACGCGGATGTGGTCAGTGTTCAGGGACATGCTGGAATCTCTCTTTCCATCGGTCCTGGCAGTAGCACCTTCGGGCAGCAACAAATCTGCTGATCCGTGGTTGCTGCGGCGTCATCGAGCCAGGTCTCTCGGCCGCTCCGGATGGTTCCCTCTCACTTAAATCGAGAAGCCCGCGTCCGGGCAAGTCCTGCACGCTTTATTTCGGCGGCTTCCCTTGGCGCCCAAAATAATCATCCATCGAGCGGCTCCTTGTGCCTTACAGAATTCGTCCAGCGTATTGACAGACTTTGTCCAGCTTGGTTGGCTCTTGTCACAGCCAAATGAGGGAAATGACGGCTGGCTGCCCCACTCGCATGCACCACATCACACTCAAAGAAGAGGTACCGCAGCGTGAACAAATCCCTGCAAACCTTCAGGAACCTTGCCCTTTCCGGGGCCCTGGCGCTCGCTGTCGTGGCGGGACCGGCACCGCTGGCAAACGCGGTGGGCGAAGGACCCGGCTATGACGGCAATGGCCAGATCACTACAACGAAACTGGCCACCTATGACCAGATGGTTTCCTTCCTGAAGGACCAGGACGCCAAGCAGCCGGCCATGGAACTGGAAGTCATCGGCCGGACCGTGAAGGGCCGCGACATCCACCTGGTCAAGTACA
Organism: Arthrobacter sp. SLBN-83; assembly: GCF_006715285.1. Lineage (NCBI taxonomy): Bacteria > Bacillati > Actinomycetota > Actinomycetes > Micrococcales > Micrococcaceae > Arthrobacter > Arthrobacter sp. SLBN-83. Next base: position 841,970 of record NZ_VFMX01000001.1, on the reverse strand, counting down.
TTTCCGATCCGGCCAAGCCCACCATCCTTTACCTGACCCAGCAGCACGGCAACGAGCAGCTCACCACCGAGGGTGCCATGGAGGTCATCAAGCACCTGGGTACCGGCAAATCGGCGGACATCCTCAAGGGCGTGAACATCCTGGTGCTGCCAATGCTCAACGCCGATGGCGCCATGGGGGACGTGAACTTCTCCCTGGACAACTACCTCGCCAAGGGGGACCGGCACCTCACCCGCTACAACGCGGAGGGCGTGGACCTGAACCGCGACCACGTGGCCAAGGTCCAGCCGGAAACCCAGGCGCTGCACAACAACGTGATGCGCAAGTACCGGATCGACTACATGATTGACCTGCACCACCAGGGCACCCGTGCTGAGCGTGACGGCAAGCTGGTCTCCGGCTCCATCCTGTACCCCACCACCCCCAACGCAGATCCCGCCGTCGTCGAAAAGTCGAAGCAGCTGGGTGCCGTGGTCTTCAATAACGTCGACTCCACCGGCTGGGGCCACCTGGGCAAGTACCAGGGCGGCAGCGCCGAAACCATCAGCCGCAACGGCATCTCCGTGGAATACGGCATCGCCACCTTGCTCTTCGAGATGCGCGGCATGTCCGACCACTACCTGGACGGCTACGCGCTGGGCCAGCGCAGCAACGGCTACCTGATCAAGCAGACGGTCACCACGCTGACGTCCACCGCCGCCGCCATTGCGGACGGTTCCATTGCCGACGCCGACACCTCCTTCTGGGACACGCTCGCCGAGCAGACGTCCCGGCCCGCAGGGGAGGCGGAGGACGAGTAGCAGCACCGGCGCGCCGCGGCGGTTCTGACCAGGGCCGCCGCGGCCCTTCCCGCATAAGGGGCCGCGGCGGGCCAACAATGGACAAAGTGCCCCATCGGCTAAACTTGGGTGGTAAGAGCCCCGGGACTCTTCTTTCGCCGTGCCGTGCTGCGGCCGCGTGAAGGCCGGTATGTTCGGGGCATTCTCATGAACGGCGCTGCATGGGCCCGCCACCTCGTGGCAAACCCGGGCAGCCCGAACGAATGGGGGAGGATCCCATGCCAGCAATTGTGATCGTAGGAGCCCAGTGGGGCGACGAAGGAAAAGGCAAGGCCACCGACCTGCTGGGTGGCCGTGTTGACTACGTCGTCAAGCCCAACGGCGGCAACAACGCCGGGCACACCGTCGTCGTGGGCGGTGAAAAGTACGAACTCAAGCTGCTGCCGGCGGGCATCCTCAGCCCAAACGCCGTTCCCATCATCGGCAACGGCTGTGTAGTGAACCTCGAGGCCCTCTTCCAGGAGATCGACGGCCTGCAGGCCCGCGGCGCCGACACCTCCAAACTGCGCGTCTCCGCCAACGCACACCTGGTGGCCCCGTACCACCAGGTCCTGGACAAGGTGACCGAACGCTTCCTCGGCAAACGTGCCATCGGCACCACCGGCCGCGGCATCGGCCCCGCCTACATGGACAAGGTGGCCCGGCTGGGCATCCGCGTCCAGGACGTCTTTGACGAATCCATCCTCCGCCAGAAGGTGGAAGGCTCGCTGCGCCAGAAGAACGAACTCCTGGTCAAGGTCTACAACCGCCGCAGCGTGGTGGTGGACGAGATCGTGGAGTACTTCCTGTCCTATGCTGAGCGGCTCCGCCCGCTGGTCATCGACAGCACCCTGGTCCTGAACTCCGCCCTGGACGAAGGAAAAGTGGTGCTGATGGAGGGCGGCCAGGCCACCTTCCTGGACGTGGACCACGGCACCTACCCGTTCGTGACCTCCTCCAACCCCACCGCCGGCGGCGCGTCGGTGGGGTCTGGCATTGGCCCCACCCGGATCTCGCGCTCCATCGGCATCATCAAGGCCTACACCACCCGTGTTGGCGCCGGCCCATTCCCCACGGAACTCTTCGACGAGATGGGCATGTACCTGCAGAAGACCGGCGGTGAGTTCGGCGTCAACACGGGCCGGCCGCGCCGCTGCGGCTGGTACGACGCCGTCCTGGCCCGCCATGCCTCCCGCGTCAACGGCTTCACGGACTACTTCGTCACCAAACTGGACGTACTGACCGGCATCGAACAGATCCCCGTGTGCGTGGCCTACGACGTTGACGGTGTCCGGCACGACGAAATGCCCATGACGCAGACCGAGTTCCACCACGCCAAGCCAATCTTCGAGTACTTCGACGGCTGGACCGAGGACATCACCGGCGCCCGCACCCTTGCGGACCTGCCGGAGAATGCCCGGAACTACGTGCTGGCGCTGGAAAAGCTCTCCGGCACCCGCTTCTCCGCCATCGGCGTGGGGCCGGACCGGGACCAGACCATCGTGGTGAACGACCTCATCAACGACTAACCTGCGCGGCGAGCGCAGGATGACGACGACGGCAGGCCACCCTTGCGGGTGGCCTGCCGTTTGCTTTGGGACTGGGGTGGAAGCAATTTACACAGGCTTAACGCTCCCGGTCTTGTGAGGCGGTTGGCGCGGCAGCCACACTCGGTAGTACCCCCTGGTGCCCAAGGAAGGACTGTCATGGCCGGAAAATTCGAAGCATTCATCGACGCCGATTCCTTCTTTCGGTTCCGGCTCCTGGCCCCTGACGGAGCAGTCGTCGCGATCTCCGGTCCGTACGAAGATAAAGCATCGGTGGCAGCCGGGATCGCCGCGGTACGGGAATGTGCCGGCACAGGCCTGGTCACCGACCTGTGCCCGGCTGGAGCCGTGACCCGTCCCGGCGGAGCGGTAAACCGTCCCGGAACCCCGCCCGCTGCGGAAGCTGCCGCCAGTGCCGCGGAGCCGCCGGCCGCCGTCGTACCCGTCTGCGGCGAAGAGCGCATGCCCGCCAGGCTGCACGCATTCGCGCCGGCCAAGTCGCCCCGGCGGCAGGCCACGTCCCCGCGGTGGACCAGGGCAGCAGCCCGCTGAAAAAACTTTTGGAAGTTTTTCTGAAAACGCGTAACCCTTGCGGCAGCGTTGGCGATTACCCCTATGAAGTGCCGGTCTGGAACCTGTCCCCCATCACGTTCCAGGCCGGCTCTTTTATCTTTCCCCGTGGGTAGCTTCCCCGGCCTCACTCCGCACCGGCCCGTACCCCGGCACCGTGGCGTTCCGGCAGGTTGGTTACCGGAGGGTAGAGTGGGGCCAGCGTTCCGGATGTACTGAGCGCTTGCCTTGCCAACACCCTCTTTGACGGAAAGCACTACGTCAGTGACCGATGCACACACAGACGAGGCTCCGGAGCAACCAGTTTCCGGTACCGCTGCCTTCAGCCTCGTCTACAGGACATACGCATCACAGGTACTGGGCTATCTCACCGCCCGGGGAGTCGAGGATCCGGAGGCCGCCATGCAGGAAGTGTTCCTTTCGGTGCTGCCCAGGCTCGACACCGTCCATGGAGGAGAAGCCGGGCTTAAGACATTCATCTTTTCCGTTGCCCACGCCCGGATGGTGGATGACCACCGCCGCCAGAGCCGTACTCCCGCCAAGCTGTCCTTCGAGCCCGAACTCGACCAGCGCGAAGATACCTCTGCGGAGAAGGAAGCCCTGCAGCGCATCTCGCCCCGGGAAGTCCTTGGGCTGCTGGACGGACTGCCCCAGGACCAGCGGGAAGTGCTGTCGCTTCGGCTGGTGGGCGGCCTTTCCATAGAACAGACAGCGGAAGCCATGGATAAGAGCGCCGGTGCGGTAAAACAACTCCAGCGGCGCGCCTTGCTCAAACTCCGGGAACTTAAGGCAGTGAAGGAGTATCTCACGCCATGACATCCGCCTCGGATAACCTCGCCGCCCTTGTGGACGACATGCTCCAGGACGCGGGCTGCGGCCAGGACGCGGAACTCCGTGACGCCCTGCTCTCGCTGGGCACCATGGCATCGCTGCCCGTACCCGCTCCCACCGGGGAGCTGGCCGCATTGCTTACTGCAGGTGAGCCGCAGGAGCAGCCAGTGGTCCCGCCGCGGGACGAACTTGCCCGCCGTCGCCGCCGCCACCGCCCCACGGCGCTGGGCCTGGTGCTGGTGGCCGGGATGGGACTCGGCGTCGGCGGGGTTGCTGCCAGCACCACCGCCCCTGAGGGCAACGCCATCAGGCAACTGCTGGAGGAATGGGCGCCGTGGAGCCGGCCGGCCGCGGACGCGTCCGCCGCCGGGGAAGGTGCCGGGGGCACACGTGCAGGTTACCGTGCCCCTGAAGTGGCGGCGGACGGTGAGCCAGCATCGACCGCTGCTCCCGGCGGGGCTGCCGACCCCACGAATCTTGCCTCCCGGCTCCTGCGGGGTCCTGCAGGCCTTTCCGGAAACTTCCCGCCATGCACCGCCCCGCTGAGGCACGACGCCGAAACCGGTCCAGCGAAGTGCGGGGGGAACGGTGCACCCGGGATACCTGCACAGGGCAATGGGTCAGGCAGCGCAAAGGACACCGCCGGACCGGCCGGCGATGGAGTTCCGGCAGCACCGGGCTCGCAGGGAGCGGCGAAGGCTGAACCCCCTGCAGCCAGCACTCCAGCCGGGGCACCAGGCCCAACGGCTGCCGGCGCGCAGAAGCCGGGAGGCTCCACGGGCAATGCGGGGCAGGGTCAGCCCCAAAGCCAGACACAGGGCGGAAGCCCGGGCAACGCGCAGAAGGGCGCCTCCCCGGCCAAATAGCCGTTAAGACGAAAGCGGGCCCGTGCCAACGGGCCCGCTTTCGCTATTCGAAGGGATGCGTTACGCCAGGACCTGGCGCTTGGAGGAAACCACGCCGGTATCGAAACCGGCCAGGTGAAGTCCGCCATGGAAGCGCGCGTGCTCGATCTTCACGCAGCGGTCCATCACCACATTGAGCCCCGCGGCTTCCGCGGCTGCTGCCACGCCTTCATGCCATGAGCCCAGCTGAAGCCAGAGCGTCTTGGCACCCGCGGCCACTGCCTCGTCAAGGACACCGGGAAGGTCGTCGTGCTTGCGGAACACGTCAACAATGTCCGGGCTTTCCGGCAGGTCCGCCAGTGAGGCGTAGGTGGGCTGGCCCAGGATCTCCTTGACCACCGGGTTGACGAAGTACACCTTGTAGCGCGTGGAGGACAGCAGGTAGGTGGCCACAAAGTAGCTGGCGCGGGACGGCTTGTCAGACGCGCCAACGATCGCAATGGACTTCGCCTGCCGGAGAAGGGAGAGCCGCTCCGGTGCGGACGGGCCAGTCCAGGTACGTTCGGCGGTGCTCATGCGTTTGCTCCGATCGTGCAGGCTTCTGCGGGTTCTTCAGAAACGGCTCCGGGCACTGCTTTGGACGCCTCGGTGAGGGCCTGGTCCAGGTCCCACAGGATGTCCTCAATATCCTCAAGGCCAACTGAGATGCGGACCAGGTCCTCCGGCACACCCGCCGATTCGAGCTGGGCCGCGCTGAGCTGCTGGTGGGTGGTGGAGCCGGGGTGGATCACCAGGGTACGGGAGTCGCCCACGTTTGCGAGGTGCGATGCCAGCTGCAGGGACTCGATGAACTTCTGCCCGGCAGCGCGCCCGCCCTTGACCCCGAAGGAGAACACCGATCCGGGGCCCTGCGGCAGGTACTTGCGTGCCCGTTCGAAGTGCGGGTGCGACGGCAGACCGGAGTAGTTGACGTAGGCCACCCGGTCATCGTTTTCCAACCATTCGGCCACGGCCTGTGCGTTCTTCAGGTGTTCATCGAGCCGCTGCGGCAGGGTTTCAACACCCTGGAGCAGCTGGAACGCCGACTGCGGCGAAAGGGCCGGGCCGATGTCCCGCAGCTGTTCGGAGCGGAGCTTGGTGAGGAAACCGTACTCGCCGAAGTTGCCCCACCAGGAGACGTTGCCGTAGGAAGCCACCGGCTCGGTCATGGTGGGGAACTTGCCGTTGCCCCAGTTGAACCGGCCGCTTTCCACCACCACGCCGCCCAGCGTGGTGCCGTGGCCGCCCAGGAACTTCGTGGCGGAGTGGATCACGATGTCGGCGCCGTGTTCGATGGGCCGGACAAGGTACGGCGTGCTCAAGGTGGCGTCGACCACCAGGGGGATGCCGGCGTCGTGCGCCACCTTTGCCAACCCCGCCAGGTCCTGGACCTCCGACGACGGGTTGGCCACCACCTCCACGAAGATCGCCTTGGTGTTGTCCCGGACAGCCGCGGCATAATCCGCGGGATCCGTGCCGGGGACGAACGTGGTGTCCACGCCGAACCGGCGGAGGGTCACGTCCAGCTGGGTCACCGTGCCGCCGTACAGCTGGGAGGCGGCCACGATGTGGTCGCCGGCCTGGGTCAGCGCGGCGAAGGTGATGAACTCCGCGGCCATGCCCGACGACGTCGCAACCGCTCCGATGCCGCCTTCCAGGGACGCGATGCGCTCCTCAAAGGCCGCAACAGTGGGATTGCCAATGCGGGAGTAGATGTTGCCGTACTTCTGCAGTGCGAACAGGTTGGCGGCGTCGTTGGTGTCCTTGAAGACGAAGGACGTGGTCTGGTAAATCGGGACGGCGCGGGCACCGTGCTCGGCGTCGGGAGTGCCGCCGGCGTGCAGGGCGCGGGTGCGGAAACCGAAACTACGCTCAGCCATCAGGCAGCCACCGCCTCTGCAGCAACCGGGGTGCCGGACAAATCGAGTTCCGTGCCGTTCTTCCGGGCCAGGTCTGCTTCCAGTTCGCGGACGATCGGCAGGATGTCCCGGCCGAACGCCGCCACCTCCTCCTGGAAGTGCAGGTAGCAGGTGAGGAACAGGTTCACGCCGATCTTCTTGTATTCAACGATCCGTTCGGCGATCTGCTCGGGAGTGCCGATCAGCTGGGTCTTGAAGCCGTCGTTGTACTGGATCAGGTCCTCGAACGTGGAGTCCGCCCACATGCCCTTGCCATCCTTGGTGGACGCACCGGCTTCCTGGACCGCGTCCCGGAAACCCTGGACGGCCGGCTTGTGTGCCTTCTCCACGATCTCGCGCAGGGTGTCCCGCGCTTCCTTCTCGGAGTCGCGGGCGATGACGAAGCCGTTCAGCCCGAACCGGGGCGCGGCCAGCTGTCCTGGAGTGCCACGGCGTGCCTCACCGGCTGATGCGACGACGCCGGCGATGTTCTCCTTGAAGCCCTCCAGGTCCTTGCCGTTGGAGAAGTACCAGTCCGCCACGCGGCCGGCGGTGGCCTGGGCCGCGGTCGAGTTGCCGCCGAAGAAGATCTCGGGGTGGGCGCGGCCCGGAACGTCCACCGGGGCGGGGTTCAGCGTGAAGTCGGTGATGTTGTAGTACTTGCCGGACTGGCTGTATTCCTGCTCGGTCCACAGGCCTCGCAGCACGTTGATGAATTCCTCGGTGCGGACGTAGCGCTCGTCGTGCTCCAGCCACTCCAGGCCGAAGTTGGTGAACTCACTCTTCAGCCAGCCGGAGACGATGTTGACGGCTGCGCGGCCGTTGGAAATGTGGTCCGCGGTGATGATGTACTTCGCCAGCACGCCGGGGTGCCACATGCCGGGGTGGACGGCGGCGATCACCTTGAGCCGCTCGGTTGCGACCAGCAGGGCCAGGCTGAACGAGGTTGCCTCGTGCTGCTTGTCCGCCCCATAGGAGGCGGCGTAGCGGGTCTGGGTCAGGGCGTATTCGAAGCCCGACTCCTCCGCGATGCGCGCCAGCTTCTTGTTGTAGTCGAAGTCCCAGCCGGTGCGCTGTTCGATGGTGGATACCACCAGGCCGCCGGAGACATTGGGCACCCAGTAGGCGAACTTGAGCGGTTCGGAGAGACGTGCGACGTTGCTGATGTCTGTCATGATTCTTCCTTCGGTAGGGCCCGCTGCTGCAGGACTTCCTGGATGCCGGCGATGGCCGGCTCGTTCTGGAGTGAGGTGGTGTCGCCCAGGGGGGCTCCTTCGAACAGCTGGGTGAGCAGCCGGCGCATGATCTTGCCGCTGCGGGTCTTGGGAACGTCAGGGACTACGACGACGTCGCGCGGCTTGGCGATGGGGCCGATCTCCTTGGCCACGTGGTTCCTGAGCTCGTCGGTGGTTGAGCTTGTGGAAACCCCGGCCTTCAGCACGACGAAGGCGACGACAGCGTGCCCGGTCTTCGGGTCCGCCACCGGGCAGACGCCGGCTTCCACCACGTCCGGGTGCGAGACCAGGGCGGACTCAATTTCGATGGTGGAGAGCAGGTGGCCGGAGACATTCAGGGTGTCGTCCACGCGGCCCAGGATCCAGATGTCGCCGTCGGCATCGTACTTGGCGCCGTCGCCGGCGAGGAACCAGCCCTGGTCCGCATACTTGCTCCAGTAGGAATCGAAGTAGCGCCGCGGGTTTCCCCAGACGGTCCGCGCGATGGCAGGCCCGGGGGAGTCAACCACGATGTTTCCCTGGACGCCGGGCGCAACGGTATTGCCGCCGTCGTCCACGATCCTGGTGCTGACGCCGGGAAGCGGGCGCGCCGCGCAGCCCGGCTTGAAGCTGGTGTCCGTGGGGGCGGGGGAAAGGATGGTGGCGCCGGTCTCGGACTGCCACCACGTGTCCACCATGGGGGCGGTGCCGCCGCCAACGTTCTCCCGCAGCCAGCGCCAGGCCTCGGGGTTGACGGCCTCGCCCACGGTGCCCAGCAGCCGGATGGAAGAGAGATTGTAGGTGCTCGGCACGCCGTCGGGGAACCAGCCCATAAGGGACCGGACCAGTGTGGGCGCGGTGTAGTACTGCGTCACGCCGTAGCGTTCGATGATCTCGAAGTGCCGGCCCGGATGCGGGGTGTTGGGCGTGCCCTCGAAGATCACCTGGGTGACGCCGTTGGACAGCGGCCCGTAAATTTCGTAGGTGTGGGCCGTGACCCAGGCCAGGTCCGCAGTGCACCAGTGCACGTCCCGGTCCCGCAGGGCCGGATCCGGGTTGCTGAACAAGTGCTCAAAGCTCCACGACGCCTGCGTCAGGTAACCGCCGGAGGTGTGCACCAGGCCCTTGGGCTTGCCGGTGGTACCGGAGGTGTACATGATGAACAGTGGCGTCTCGGCGTCGAACGCCTCCGGCTCGTGGACGTCCGAGGCAGTTTCGACGACGTCGTGCCACCACACGTCGCGGCCCTCGGTCATGGCGACGGCCGCCAGGTCGGCGGCCGGGGTGGTGCGGTTGACCACCAGGACGTGCTCAATGGCGTTCTCGCCGGATACGGCTGCGTCAGCGTTGTCCTTGACGGGAACGGCAACGCCGCGGCGGAACTGGCCGTCCGTGGTCACCAGCAGCTTGGCGCGGGTGTCCTCCACCCGGAACTTCAGTGCCTCCGCCGAGAAGCCGCCGAACACCAGCGAGTGGATGCCGCCGATGCGGGCCACGGCGAGGGTGATGATGATGGTTTCGGGGATCACCGGGAGGTAGATGACCACCCGGTCCCCCTTTGTTATGCCCAGGGCCAGGAGGGCGTTGGCTGCCTTGGACACCTCGCGCTGGAGTTCGGCGTAGGTGATGGAGCGGCGGTCGCCGGGCTCGCCTTCGAAGTGGAGGGCCACCTTATCGCCGCGCCCCGCGGCAACATGCCGGTCCACGCAGTTGGCGGCCACGTTGAGCTTGCCACCCTCGAACCAGGTGATTTCCGGGCCGCGGCCCGCCTCGGCATCTGCCGGGATCCAGCGATGCGCCGTGTGCCAGGGGCTGTCCCAGTCGAGGCGCAGCGCCTGCTGCTCCCAGAAAGCAACGTTGTCCGGGTGCACCCCTGCGTTCAGGTCCAACGTTTCGGTGGTGCTCAAGCCCATCGTTTCACCGCCCATCTTTCGGCCAGGCCCAGCAGGGCGTCGGTAATCTTTCCAATCACAGCCAGCATCACGATGGCCAGGAGCAGCCGGTCCGTCCGGCCGTTGTTCTGCGAGTCAGTCAGCAGAAAGCCCAGGCCCATGGAGGACGCGATCAGTTCAGCAGCCACCAGGAACAGCCAGGCTTGGGCAAGGGCCAGGCGCAGGCCGGAAAACACGGCGGGGACGACGGCGGGCAGCTGCACGGTGGTCAGCAGCCGGATCCCCTTGAGCCCGAAAGCGCGGGCGGCCTCCACCAGGTTGCGGTCCACGTGCCGCAGTGCCAGGGAGACGGTGGTGAACACCGGGAAGAAGGCGCCGATGATGATCAACGTGACCTTCGAGTCCTCGCCAATCTTCATCCACAGGATCAGCAGCGGCACCCAGGCGAGGGACGGCACTGCGCGCAGAGCGCCGATGGTGGGTGCCAGCAGGGCATCGGCGAGTTTGGACAGTCCCACGGTTGCGCCGAGGACCAGGCCCAGGGCCGCGCCCACCAGGAATCCGATGAGGACCCGCTGGGTGGAGATGGCGATGTGCGTTCCCAGCTCGCCACGGTCCACGAGCTCGCCGGCAGCGGACAGCACCATGGCCGGCGGGGGAAGCTGGACCACGGTGAACATCCCGCTGGTGGAGGCGAGCTGCCACGCTGCCAGCAGGGCTGCCGGAATGATCAGGCCAAGGGGCAGACGCGCCCAGTTCCTGGAACGGACTCCGGCGGGAGACCATCCCGGTGCCGGAGCGGGCGCCGTGGCGGCACCCGTCTGGGCGGCGTCTGCCGCGGTTGCGGTGGCGGCTGCAGCACGCTCATCCGCAACACTTGCGCCGGTGGTGTAAGGCTCTCCTGGGTAACTCATCAGGAGGCCTTAATGGCTGACGGATCAGCCTTCTTCACCAGCGAGTCGTCGAGAAGGGAGGCCACGGCGTCGTCAATCTGCTTCTGAGTCTTGACGTCGCCGGTTTCCACGAAAGTGGGGCCGATCTTCTCCAATACTTTGCGCTGGGCGTCACCCGGTGCCGGGTTGACGTCCAGGTTGCTTCGCTCCAGGACCACGGTTTTGGCCACGGAGAGGTCCAGGCCGGCTACGTCGGCCAGGATCTGGGCGGTCTGGTCCGGGTTCTGTGCTGTCCAGGCACGGGCTTTTTCATAGGCGTTCACCACGGCCTGTGCCAGTTCAGGCTTGTTCTTCAGGAAGGATTCGGTGGCGTTGAGGAAGCCGTAAGTGTTGAAGTCCAGGTTGCGGTAGAAGAGCTTGGCGCCCTTCTGCTCCGCCCCCGCCATGATCGGGTCCAGCCCGGACCACGCTTGGACCGAGCCGTTTTCCAGGGCTGTGCGGCCGTCGGCGTGCTGCAGGTTCTGGACCGTTACGTCCCCAGGCTTCAGCCCGGCCTGCTCCAGTGCCTGCAGCAGGAAGAAGTAGGGGTCGGTGCCCTTGGTTGCGGCAACGGACTTGCCCTTGAGGTCTGCCACGGACTTGATGTCCGAACCGGCAGGTGCCACCAGGGCCGCCCACTCCGGCTGCGAGAAGATGTCGATGGTCTTGATCTCCGAGCCGTTGGCCCGTGCCAGGAGAGCCGCGGATCCGGCGGTGGATCCGACGTCGATGGCCCCGGAACGCAGCGCCTCGTTGGCTTTGTTGGACCCCGCGGACTGTACCCAGTTCACGGTGACGCCCTGGTCCTTGAGGCTGGCCTCGAGCCACCCCTGCTTCTTGATCACCAGGCTCAGCGGGTTGTAGGTGGCGAAGTCGATATTCAGGGTTCCACCGCCCTTGCTGCTGCCGGCCGCCGCGGCACTGCCGGAGGAACCTTCACCTGCAACGCATCCGGTGAGTGCCAGGACTGTGGAGACGGCAAGGGCTGCTGCGCCAAGGACTGAACGGCGGGAGATGGGCGATGCGTGCGGCATTGGTTTCCTTTGGAAGCGGGTGATGGAACGGTGCGGAGAAGGCGTGGCCGGTATGGTGCCTGCCAAGGGGATTGAGTCCGACGGCGGCAGGGGCCACCGGGGACAGGTGGAGATTGTGGCGGGTCAGGGGCGCCTAGTGCCCGTCGACGCCCAGCGTTTCCAGGAGCGAGCTGCGCATGAGGGCGAGTTCGGCTGAGGCGCGTTCGCGCGGCCGGCTGCCGGGTACCTGGACAGTCCTGACGATGGTTGCGCCCTGCCCGGCGGCGTCGGGGCCGAGGACGATGATGCGGTCTGCGAGCTGCAGGGCTTCATCCACGTCATGGGTGACCAACAGGACGGTGGTGGGCTCTGCCCGGTGGATGTCCAGGAGCAGGTCCTGCATCTTGATCCGGGTGAGCGCATCCAGGGCCCCGAAGGGCTCATCGAGCAGCAGGACGCCGGGGCTCCGTGCCAGCGCCCTTGCCAGGGACGCCCGCTGCGCCATGCCGCCGGATACCTCCCGGGGGCGGTGCTTGGCGAACTTCTCGAGCCCCACCAGTTCCAGCAGGCGGGCGACTTTTGCCTTGCCCTCTTTCGCGCTGCATCCGGTGGGCAGCCCGATGGCCACGTTGGCCTGGAGGGTGTGCCAGGGCAGCAGCCGGGGTTCCTGGAAAGCGAAGGCGCAGCGGGGATCGATGCCGTGCACCGGGGTGTCCTCGATAACCACGGAACCGGCGCTCGGGAAGTCAAGGCCGGCCGTGGCGCGCAGGAGCGTGGACTTTCCGCAGCCGGATGGTCCCAGAATGGCCAGCACCTCTCCTGCTGCCACGTCGAACGTCACGTCGCGGAGGACGGTATGGGCTGCGGTGCCGGCTCCAAACGTGCGGCGCAGGTTCCGAAAGGATACGGGGAGGGCCGGCGCGTTGGCGGGGTTCGCCCCGGCAGGCAGGGGCGACAAAACTGCGGTCATAGGATCACTCCATCGGTCCTGGCAGTAGCACCCTACGGAGGCAGCCTTCGCCGGAGTGGTCAGTTCCGGCACCCACGGCTGCAATCCTTGCTATCGCCGGGGCCGTTGGGGAGCGTCCGGCGACCAGGGTTGCTGCGGCGTCATCGATCCAGGTCTCTCGGCCGCTCGGGATGGTCAAGCACCACTACACAGCAATGAATCGCCGAGAGCAAACTCTCGCGTTTGCCCGCGTAATATTCGTTCACAGCGGTAAGGGCGAGGGTGGATCGTTCTTTTATTCGACCGTGCTGCTTGGTCCAAGTTGAGCGTAGGCTGATCCCATGGGCCACGCGAACGATCCTGCAGTCATTGAACGCCTCATGCGAACCAAGGGCCATTGGGCCATCGTGGGCCTGACCACCAACGAATGGCGTGCCGCCTATGATGTATCGCTCTTCATCCGCGACAGGTTGGGCATGGAGATTATTCCGGTGAACCTGCCCGGCGACGCTGTCCACGGCGAAACCGGGTACCGCACGCTGGGTGACATTCCGGCGGAAAAGCGGCCCATCGACGTCGTTGATTGTTTTGTGAACTCGCAGAAGGTGGGCAGCGTGGTGGACCAGGCCATTGCAGTGGGGGCCACAGCTGTGTGGCTGCAGTTGGGGGTTATCGACGAAGCGGCGGCGGAGCGCGCCAAGGCCGCGGGACTGGACGTGGTGATGAACGCCTGCCCTGCCCAGTTGGCCTGGAAGTACAACCTTTAGGACTTCACGCGCCCCGGTGCTTCAGTAACTCCGGGTAGTGCCGTTCGGTGACGTCGGGGTGCGCCCGCATCCGGCCTTTGAGCATGTTCATGCCAAAGGATGCGAGGAGCGGGTTGGCGGGATCGTCGGTGATTCCCCTGGCAGCCGCCTTCAACTCTGGAGCCAGCGGCACGGGTTCGATGACCGCGTCCAGCCGTGGTGACCAGAAAAACGGCACCGAGTAGCGGTCAACACCGGGCGGCGGCGCCTGCACGCGGTGGACGGTTGCCGCCAGGTACCCCTCGGTGGCCACTTCCAGCATCTCGCCAAGGTTTACCACCAGCGCTCCCGGAAGCGGTTCCACCAGCAGCCACTCGGTAGTCCCGGGCGGCAATACTTCCAGGCCGCCCACCTCGTCCTGCAGCAGGAGGGTCACGAAGCCGTAGTCTGCGTGCGAGCCCACGCCTTGGTCGCCGGCGGCCTCCACCACGCCGCCCACGTAGTGCACCAGCTTGCCCATCCACGCCGGTGAATCGCGGAAAGGCTCGTCGAAGTAGTCCTCCGGCAACTGCAGGGAAACGGCAATGGCCCGTAGCAGTTCCATCCCCACCCCGGACATCAGGTCTGCCCACTCCATGGCGGCAGTCCGAAGTTCGGGGAATTCCTCGCCCGGCCACAGGTTGGGTCCCTGCAACAGCCAGTAGGGCTGGTCGTCCGGATAGTCCCTGACCGGTTCCCGCTCCGGTGAATAGTCAATTTGCTCACGGGCGTCCGCCCGGCCCTGGGTCACCTCCGTGCCCATGCGGGTGTAGCCGCGGAAGTGCGGGGAAAGGCGGTTGTCCAGCTTCATCCGCTCCTCAAGCGGCAGGTCGAAGAAGCGCAGGATAAGGCCCAGGAGCTCCTCGGCCTGGCCTGGCCGGCCGCCGTATCCCGTGATTTGGAAGAACCCGACATCGTGGGTGGCATGCCGCAGCTGCTCAATAAACTCAGGGCGGAAAGATCCGTAAGGCTGCCGTGCGGAACTCAAATCCAGAACAGGTATTGCTTCCTGGTCGCGTGACATCCCTGCACACTAGCACCGTGCAGCCCCGCTTTATAGGCTTCCTTTATGGACCCAACTGCGCTGCGGGAGCTCTGCCTGTCTTTCCCGGGAACCTACGAGGATTTCCCCTTCGGGCCCGAAACCTCGGTGTTCAAGGTCCGTGCGCACATTGCTGGAGGCGCCCGCCACGAGGCCAAGCTGTTTGCGCTGTCCTCCATGGACCAGGCCGACTTCTACGTGAACCTTAAGTGCGAACCGGCCCTGGCCGTGCAGCTGCGCGCAGTGCATCCGGCGATTACCGGCGCATGGCATATGAACAAAACCCACTGGAACGGCATCCGCCTTGACGGGTCTCTGCCGGACGGAATGGTCCGGGACATGGTGGAGGACTCCTATGACCTTGTGGTGGCAGGCTTGAGCCGGAAGCAACAGGAGCAACTGGGGTGGGCACGCCTCGAGAGGGCAGGCGGCAATGACTGAAGAGGGACAGATTCCGGGCAAGCTCGGTTACCCGGGAGTGGGCGGCACCGAGCAAGGCAGCGCGCCCGAAGGCTATGACCGCGTCCTTGAGGAAGCGCGGCTGGGCGCCGGGCTGGACGTCTACCGGCGCGTGGCGAACGGCATCCTGGGCTGGGAACTGCAGCGGCGGGCAGGGCTTCGGGTCCGTGCCGACTCCCCTCGGGCCGTCCCCGGGGCACACGTGGTGAGCGGATTCGGCATCGGGCCTTTCCGGCTGCCCGCCCCCTGCCAAGTGGTGTGGGTGCATGAGCCGGACCCGGACGGCGTTCCCCAATCCGCCGGCTTCGGTTACGGCACGCTGCCTGGCCACCCCGCCCGCGGGGAGGAATCGTTCGAGGTGGAGATCAACAGCCAGGGGGAGGTGTGGCTGAGGATCCGTGCGTTCAGCAGGCCCTCCAACTGGTTCTATGCGGCCGGCGGCCCGGTCACCCGGGCGACGCAGCGCTACGTTACTTCCCGGTACATTGAAGGAGCACGCAGTCTCGCCGCGGAAGGAAAATCCCAGTGATCTTTATCGTCGTCAAGTTCAAGGTCAAGCCCGAGTGGTCCGAGCGCTGGCCGGACCTCGTGGCCGATTTCACCGAAGCCACCCGCAAGGAACCGGGCAACCTCTGGTTCGACTGGTCCCGCAGCCTGGACGACCCCAACGAATACGTCCTGGTGGAGGCCTTCAAGGACGACGCCGCCGGGGACCACGTCAACAGTGACCACTTCAAGAAGGCCATGGCGGACATGCCGCAGGCCCTCGTCGAGACGCCCAGGATTATCAGCCGCCAGCTCGACGGCGAAGGCTGGGACCTCATGGGCGAACTCACCATGGAGTAAGGAAGGCCCCAGGCCCATGTGGATCGGCTGGATCGAGTTCGACATCCTCCTTGGCGACGTACACAGCCTGAAGGAGAAACGCTCCGTGGTCCGGCCGATCCTGGCTGAGCTCAAGCGCCGCTTTGAGGTCTCAGTCGCCGAGGTGGGCGACCACAGCCAGTACCGGCGCACGCAGCTTGGCGTTGGCCTCGTGGCAGCCGACCGGGCGCACCTCGTGGAGGTGCTGGCCGCCGTCGAACGCTTCGTGGCTGGCCGGCCCGAAAACGAACTGCTCAGCGTCCGCCAGAGGGAGCTCCACAGCGAGGACTGACCATCGATTGCTCCGTAAACGCCCTTTTGGAGCCTCAAAAGGGCGTTTACGGAGCAATCGATGAGGGGTGTGGATAACTTCTGCGGGGCTTGCTGGGATTTGCTCTGATGGAGCAATGAAGACTGCACGTCCGCTTCCAGAAGCACTCGAGGGCCGTCCTTTCACTGCAGCTGAGGCTGCACGGGCAGGAGTTTCCGCCAAGCGGCTAAGGCACGGTTCCCTGAGCAGGCTTGGTAAGGGCATCAGAGCAGATAGCCCGACGGCGGGGCTTCCGTTGGGCACGCGGGTCCGGCCTTTCATCGAGGTCAATGAGCTCTGCGCTGCCTCGCATGTCACGGCCGCGGAGCTTCATTCGCTGCCGCAGCGGCGCCAGGACAACGCCCTGGACGTCTACCACCTCATCCGTCCCGAGGGCGCCGCCCACCTGGACAGGCCCCACGTCATCGTGCACCGGATGAAGCTGTATGAGGACGAAGTCACCAGAATCGACGGCGTTCCGCTGACGACGCCGGCGCGTACCTGGCTGGACATGGCTGAGCTGCTGTCCGTCGATGACATCGTGGCCATGGGGGACCACTGCGTCCGGGTGCCCAGGCTCGAGTTCGAAGGCCGGGACATGCCACTGTGCAGCATGTGGGATCTGCAGCGGACGATTGACAGGCATCGGGGAAAGCGGGGGCTCCGGAAGGCGAAGGAGGCCCTGGAACTCATCCGGGTCGGATCGGATTCACCGCAGGAAACAATGCTGCGGCTCGCCATCGTCCGCGCAGGCCTGCCCGAACCCGAGCTGAACGTTCCGATCATTAGTGCGGACGGCATCAGGCATCATGAGCCGGACTTGTCGTACCGCAAATACAGGATCGGCATTGAGTACGACGGCGAACACCACGGCGGGGAAGGCCAGATTGCCAGGGACATCACACGATCCGAACGGTACGCCGCGTTGGGGTGGACTGAGGTCAGGATCTCCAAGCGGCACATGGTCAACGATGCGAAGCCTGCCGCCGCCAAAGTGCTTGTTGCCCTGGCCCAGGCCGGTTGGCGAAGGGGTTCTTAAGAACGACTGCTGCGTACTTGTCGTTCTGACGGTTCAAAACGACAAGTACGCAGCAGTCGATAGGGGAGGCTGTGGGGAAGACTAGCCGAAGTACTTCGGCAGGGTCCCCTCGTGGGCTTCACGGAGGGCGTCCAGGGACAGGCTCTCCACGCCGTTGATCTCCAGGGCACCGCTGGCTGCGTCCACCACGCCGATGCGGGCGTGGGCGAAGCCGCGGGCGGTGCACATGTCCGTGAAGCGGACTTCCTCGGAACGTGGGACGCCCACCACGGCGCGGCCCTGCGACTCGGAGAAGAGCGCCGTGAACAGGTCCACGCCGTCCCGGTCCATGATGTCCTGCAGGGCGATCCGGGCACCCACGCCGTAGCGTAGCGAGGACTCCACGAGGGCGGCAGCGAGGCCACCTTCGGAGAGGTCGTGCGCGGCGTCGATCATGCCGTCACGCGAGGCGTTGATCAGGATCTCACCCAGCGCGCGCTCGGCCTCGAGGTCAACCTTCGGCGGCTGGCCGCCCAGGTGGCCGCGCATGTTGGCCCACTCGGAACCGTCCAGCTCCGCAGCAGTGGTGCCCAGCAGGTAGATGGCCTGGCCATCTTCACGCCAGCCGGACGACGTGCGGCGCGCGACGTCGTCGAGCTTGCCCAGCACCGCCACCACGGGGGAGGGGTGGATGGGCGTGGTGCCCGTCTGGTTGTACAGCGAAACGTTGCCGCCGGTGACCGGGATGCCCAGCACCATGCAAGCGTCGGACAGGCCGCGTATGGCCTCGGCCAGCTGCCACATGACGTCCGGGTCCTCGGGGGAGCCGAAGTTCAGGCAGTCGCTGACGGCCATGGGGATGGCGCCGGCGGTGGCCACGTTGCGGTAGGCCTCGGCCAGCGCCAGCTGCGCGCCGTGGTACGGGTCAAGGTAGGTGTAGCGGCCGTTGGCGTCGGTGGCCAGGGCCACGCCCAGGCCGGTCTCCTCGTCAACGCGGACCACGCCGGCGTCGTCAGGGAACGCCATGGAGGTGTTGCCGCCGACGTACCGGTCGTACTGGTTGGTGATCCAGGACTTGGAGCACATGTTCGGTGATGCCACGAGTTCCGTCACGGCAGCCGCGAGCGACGCCGGGGAAGACGGGCGCCCGGCGTCCTGGACCGAACCGGTGAAGGTGTCGGCCTGGACGGAGTCCTGCCACTCGGGGCGGGCGAACGGGCGGTCATACACCGGGCCGTCGTGCGCCACGGTGCGGGGATCGACGTCGACAATCACGTCGCCTTCCCATGTGATGATGAGGCGTCCGGTATCGGTCACCTCGCCCAGCCAGGAGTATTCCACGGCCCACTTGTCCATGACGGCCTCGAACGCTTCCACGTTCTCGGGGGTGACCACGGCCATCATGCGTTCCTGCGACTCGGACATCAGGATCTCGCCCGGGGTCAGCGTGGGGTCGCGCAGCAGGACGGAGGTCAGCTCAACCTGCATGCCGCCGTCGCCGTTGGAGGCCAATTCGGACGTGGCGCAGGAGATGCCCGCCGCGCCAAGGTCCTGGATGCCTTCCACCAGAGAGCCCTTGAAGAGCTCCAGGCAGCACTCGATGAGCACCTTCTCGGCGAACGGGTCGCCCACCTGCACGGCGGGGCGTTTGGACGGCTTGGTGTCGTCGAAGGACTCGGAGGCCAGAACGGAGGCGCCGCCGATGCCGTCGCCGCCGGTGCGTGCACCGAAGAGGACCACCTTGTTGCCCTTGCCGGACGCGTTGGCCAGGCGGATGTCCTCGTGGCGCATGACGCCAACAGCCAGTGCGTTGACCAGCGGGTTGCCCTGGTAGACGGAGTCGAACACCATCTCGCCGCCGATGTTCGGCAGGCCCAGGGAGTTGCCATAGCCGCCGATGCCGGCCACTGCGCCGTGCATGACGCGCGCGGTGTCGGGGTGGTCGATGGCGCCGAAACGCAGCGGGTCCATCACGGCCACGGGCCGGGCGCCCATGGAGATGATGTCGCGGACAATGCCGCCGATGCCGGTCGCAGCACCCTGGTAGGGCTCAACGAACGACGGCGAGTTGTGCGATTCGATCTTGAAGGTCACGGCCCAGCCGTCCCCCAGGTTGGTCACGCCGGCGTTTTCGCCGATGCCCACCAGCATGTCCTTCTTCATTTCCTCGGTGACCTTCTGGCCGAACTGGCGCAGGTGGTTCTTGGAGGACTTGTAGGAGCAGTGCTCGCTCCACATGACGGAGTACATGGCCAGCTCTGCGCCGGTGGGGCGCCGGCCCAGGACCTTGACGATCTCGTCGAACTCGTTCTGCTTCAGGCCCAACTCGGCCCAGGGCAGCTCGGTGTCCGGGGTCTTGGCAGCGTTCTCGACGGTGTCGATATTGAACTTCTTGGTGGTCTCGGTGGTCACTTGTCGCCTCCCACAATCTTGTTCAGTACGGAGGTGAAGAAGCCCAGTCCGTCGGTGTCGGACCCGCCGATGCCATCGAGGGATTCGGGGCCGAAGCCCGGCTCAACGGCGTGCTCGGGGTGCGGCATGAGGCCCACCACGTTGCCGGCGGCGTTGGAGATGCCGGCAATGTCGCGGCGGGACCCGTTCGGGTTGAAGCCCACGTAACGGAAGACTACGCGGCCCTCGGCCTCCAGGGCATCCAGGGTCTTCTCGTCCGCGATGTACTGGCCGTCCTGGTTCTTCAGCGGGATGGTGATTTCCTGGCCCGCCTCGTAGTCCAGGGTCCACGCGGTGTTGCTGTTCTCAACGCGCAGGACCTGGTCGCGGCAGAGGAACTTCAGGTGGTCGTTCTTGATCATCGAACCGGGCAGCAGGTGCGACTCGGTGAGGATCTGGAAACCGTTGCAGATTCCGAGGACGGGCAGTTTGGCGTCGCTGTTGGCGGCGTCGATGATCTTTGACATCAGCGGGGCGAAGCGGGCAATGGCACCGGCCCGGAGGTAGTCACCGTAGGAGAATCCGCCGGGGATGATGACGGCGTCCACGTCGCCGAGTTCGGCGTCGCCGTGCCAGAGTTCGACGGCGGTGGCACCGGCCAGGCGCACGGCGCGGGCAGCGTCCCGGTCGTCCAGGGTGCCGGGGAAGGTAACGACGCCGATCCGGGCGCCAGCGAGGCGCGGCACCGCCGCGACGGCGACGGCCTCGCCGATCAGGGGAAGTTCACTCATCTCAGGCCTCGACGACCTCGACGTTGACGACGTCCTCGATGACCGGGTTGGACAGGAGGGTTTCCGCGGCGTCACGTGCCTGGGCGAGGATCTCCTCGGTCACCTCGCCGTCGACCGTCAGTTCGAAGCGCTTGCCCTGGCGGACAGAGCTGAAGCTGGTGAAGCCCAGCCGGGGGAGGGCGCCAACGATTGCCTTCCCCTGCGGGTCCAGAATCTCGGGCTTGGGCATGACGTCAACAACGATCCGGGGCATCCGGTAACTCCTGTGCGTGAGCTTGGGTAAGGGCGCAGCGGAGTGATGCCGTCTCACGCCGTACCGGGATGTTGGGGACAAGTGGTCACCTGCGTTGGTTCACCATGAGGTCGGGCGCTCCGCGAGCTTGCCTTCCCATTCTACCGGCCCGGGCGCGTCCCTCTGTATTCGGCGGGTTGGGGGCAAGGGCTGCCGCATGTAACGTCCACTCCGGTTCCGGTCCCAAGGGTGGTCTGGAGTTGCCTGAAGGCCTTCACTAGGATTGCTGGATGGCTGAGAATTCAAAGTCCGTGTTGTTGCCGATGGTTGCCGCGGCGGTGTTCGCCGGCCTGGGCAGGATGGTCTTCCAGAAGATCAAGGCAGACCGGGTGGCCCGCGAGACGCGGGTGGCCGGCCCGGTGGACGAAAAGACCAGGCAGTGGATCAGCGACGTGGTGCGGACTCCGCGCCACTAACGCAGCCTCCCGCCCGCAAATCGTCGGGGCGTCCTTTGGGGCGCCCTTTTTCATGCCCGGAACTGCCCGGGCATGACGGTGTGACAAGCGAAAAATTCGTAAATGTGCTCTATGTCATATCCCGCTCTCAGTCTGTACTCTGTGAACAGTCTGGTCTCAGCAAATTACAAAACCTGTAATTTCCTTCTGCAGTGCCAGTCGTTCGGGGGCGCCCACCAAGTCTGGGCGGCACATCGTGAAAGGGTTGCACGTGAAATCAACTGGAAAGAGCCCCTTGCGGGCTGGGGGACTCCGGAAGGCGGCCGCGCTGGCCGTTGGGTTGCCCCTTATCCTCAGCTCGCTGGCAGTGGGTCCCGCTTCGGCGGCCCCTGACGGCCAGGGCGCGGGGAATGCTTCCTCCAGCGCAAAAGACAGTCAATTCAAGGACGGCCGGTACATCGTGGTGCTGGCCGGATCCGCTGCCGCGGCATATGAAGGGGGAGCTGCCGGGCTTGGTGCAACCAAGCCCCAGCAGGGCAGGAAGCTCGACGCCGGAAGCCCCAACTTCAAGGCCTACGACGCCCACCTGCGCAAGCAGCAGCGTGACGTTGCGGCCGCCCAGGGAGTCACGCCGGCCAAGCAATACACCGCTGCCCTGAACGGGTTCACCGCGGAACTGACCGCCGCACAGGCCTCGGCGCTGTCCAAGGACAGCCGGGTCCTGGTAGTGGCACCCGACGTCGAAAACAAGCCGGACTACACAACCACCGACTTCCTCAAGCTCACCGGTCCAGACGGTTCCTGGGCCAAGCAGTTCGGGGGACAGGCCAACGCGGGCAAGGGTGTGGTGGTGGGGGTCATCGACTCCGGCTACGCACCGGACAACCCGTTCCTCCAGGGCGAAGCGCTGAAGCCGCTGCAGGGCAGCCCGCAGGTGGGCGTCCCCTACCGCACCGCTGACGGCAAGATCGCCATGCTGAAGTCAGACGGCACCACCTTCGAGGGCGAATGCCAAAAGGGTGAGGGAACCGGGGCAGGCTTTGACGGCTCGCTCTGCAATTCGAAAGTCATCGGTGCCCGCTACTTCGCCGACTCTTTCCTCCAGTACGTCGCGCCGGGAAACCGGGCACCGGAAGAGCAGATCTCCCCGGTGGACGTCGGCAGCCACGGCACGCACACCGCCACCACGGCAGCCGGCAACGCCAATGTTGAGCAGGTGATCGACGGGGCCAGCTTCGGCAAGAGCTCGGGCGTGGCCCCGGCCGCCAAGGTCTCCGTTTACAAGGTCTGCTGGGAGGACACCAACCCGGACACCGGTGGCTGCTACTCCTCGGCTTCCGTTGAGGCTGTGGACGCAGCCATCAAGGATGGCGTCGACGTCCTGAACTACTCCATTTCAGGCAACAACAACAGCACCACCGATCCGGTCGCGCTGGCCTTCCTGAACGCCGCAGCCGCAGGAATCTTCGTCTCGGCCTCTGCAGGAAACTCCGGCCCCACGGCCTCCACCGTGAACCACGCATCACCGTGGCTGACCACGGTGGCCGCCTCCACTTTCCCGAGCGACCTGCAGGGCACGGTCAAGGTCTCCGACGGATCGCTGTACCGCGGCGCCTCGATCATGAAGTCCGAAGTGGCGGACAAGCCCGTTGTGGTCGCCGCCGCAGCCGCTGCTCCCGGCGCCGCTAATCCCAACCTGTGCGGTCCAGGAACCCTTGACGCCACTAAGGTGGCCGGCAAGGTAGTCGTCTGCGACCGCGGAGTGGTGGACCGGACCGCAAAGAGCAAGGAGGTCCAGGACAAGGGTGGCGTGGGCATGATCCTGGTGAACCTCACCAGCAGCTCGGAGGACGCCGACAACCACGTTATCCCCACGGTCCACGTCAATGCGCCCAAGAGCCTGGAACTGAAGTCCAAGCTGGAAGCCAACCCCGCGCTGACCGTCAGCCTGGTCAAGGGCGACCTGACCGGCCTTCCCCCCGCTCCGGCACCCCAGATTGCAGGCTTCTCATCGCGCGGACCCACCCTCGCCTCCGGCGGTGACCTGCTGAAACCGGACATCTCCGCCCCGGGCGTCAACGTCCTGGCCGGCGTCTCCACCATCGGCAACCACGGCGACCAGTTCGGGTTCATGTCCGGCACGTCCATGGCCGCACCGCACATCTCCGGTTTCGGCGCCCTGGTGCTGGGCAAACAGCCCAAGTGGAGTCCCGCCATGGTGAAGTCCGCCATGATGACCACCGCCTACCCGCTGGTCAACGCCGATGGCTCGCCCAACACCGACCCGTTCCAGGGCGGTGCCGGACACATCGATTCAACCCGGGTCCTCGATCCCGGCCTGGTGTATGACTCCGGCATCCAGGACTGGCTCGGCTTCCTTAACGGCCAGGGTGTGGACACCGGCGCTCCACAGGCAGGCTCCATTGCTGCCCGCGACCTCAACCTGCCCTCCATTGCCCTGGGCAGCCTTGTGGGCGAGGTCCAGGTGAAGCGCAAGCTGACCGCGCTGGTGCCGGGCATGTACCGCCCCGAGGTGAACATGCCGGGCTTCAACGTCAATGTGGAACCCAAGGCCCTGAACTTCGCCAAGGCGGGCCAGACCCGCGAAGTGACCGTGACCATCCGCAACGTCGGTGCACCGGTGGGCAAGTTCAGCACCGGAAGTCTTACCTGGAAGGGGCCGCGGACGGTGACTTCACCGATCGCCGTCCGCCCGGTTGACGCCCAGATTGCCCCGTCGTTCTCGTTCAGCTCCGCCACCGGCACCGGGAGCGGCACCATGGAACTGGTGTCCGGCTCGGACAGCCCCATCGCCGTCGGCGTCGAGGGCCTTGCACCGCTGAGCCAGACCGCGGTCACCAAGACGCCCGGAGAGTACGCGCCTACAAATGACGCGCACAACGCCCTGCTCCAGGTGAAAGTGCCTGCCGGTGCCTCGTTCGCCCGGCTGGGCATCCAGGCGCAGTCGAACGACGTCGACTGGGACATGGTGGTCTACGCACCGAACGGTTCGGGCGGGCTGACGGCCACCCAAGTGGCCACGGCATCTGCCAGTGAGTTCCTGGACATCGAGTCTCCGCGGGCAGGCACCTACTACGTGGTGGCCAACCTGTACGCCACGCCGGACAACGGGCCTGCCACTGCCTCCGTGCAGGCGGTGACCTTCGCCGGTGACGCAGGCAACCTTACGGTGAACCCGAATCCCATTGTGGCACCGAACGGAACCGCCACCTCTGCGACGCTGAACTGGACCGGGCTCGCTGAAGGCTCTTACCTTTCACGGCTGAGCCTTGGCAGCAACGGCATCAAGACCTGGGTGAACGTCCAGGTGGGAGCGGGCACCGCCCCTGCCCCGGCCGGCGCTCCCCAGCTTGGCCTGGCCAAGGCGGTACCCGCCACCTGACCGGGTAGAGATGGGGGGAGGTCCCGGGTGGTCGTCAGACCGCCCGGGACCTTTTCCGTTCCTGCGGCGTCTTCCCTTGCCCGGGAGTAGCTAGGTGGCCGTGCCGCCCAGCAAGGGGGCCATCGCCTTCCAGCGTGCGATCTCGCACCCGTCTGTGCGCGTGAAGGTCGAATGCACGGTGCGCCCATGGAATGTCCCGGTGACCACGGCTACCTGCGGCCCGCCGTACTGCTGGGTGCACAGCTTGGGCGGTCCGTGCTTGGGGAAGAAGATGTCCTCGCCGAAACGCTCAACGGCTGCCAGTGCCGCCCCTGGGTCCGGCAAGGTGGTCCCGGCATCGGGGTGGCCGTCGCTGGCCAGCAGGCGGAACACGTGTTCGGGAGCTTCCGGATCTTCCCGGATGCTGATCGTCAGGTCGATCACAGTGAAGCGCCTTCGGCCAAGGCCGCAAGCTCCGTCGCGAGCCTGTCCCTCAGGGTCCCCGCTTCGACTGCAAAAGCCCGCTGGTGCTCGACGTAGGCGGCTTTGCCCTGGGGCGTCTCGATGGCAATGGCAGGGTAGCCCCACTCGGCCAGATCATAGGGGGACGCCTGCATGTCCATGGCCCTGATCCGCCATGACAGTTCAAAGCAGTCCATGACCAGTTCGCTGGACAGTGCAGGCAGCAGTTTGTACGCCCACTTGTACAGGTCCATATTGGCGTGGAGGCAGCCGGGCTGCTCCAGGTGCCGCTGCGTTTCCCGGCTGGGCGAATGTTCATTGAGCGGGATGGCGTCCGGAGTGTAAAAGCGGAACGCATCGAAGTGGGTGCAGCGGATCCTGTTGTCCTCCACCACCTTGTCGGTGCCCGCCGCTCCGAGCCGGAGCTGCAGGTACTCATGGCGGAGGTCGAACTTGTCCTGCCGGTAGACCATGGCCCACTCGTGCAGGCCGAAGCAGCCAAACTGGGCAGGCCTGGCCGCAGTGCCGCGAAGGATAATGCCGGCAAAGGCCACTGCTTCCTTGCGGTCGTCGAGGAAGGCGCTCCGGTCGAAGGTGACCGCAGGGCTGCCCGCAGGCAGCCCCAGGGAGGCGAGCTCGCCGTCGTCGAGCCTCCGGTAATGCTTCCAGCCAACCCGTGCGGAGGCCGGGCCGCCGGTGAGGACTGTTCCGGCACCTGGGTGCCAGCGCTTCAGCTGGCCGGGTTTCTGCGTGTAGTAGGTGAAGAGGAAATCCTCTACGGGGTGTTTCTGTCCGGCCGACCGGCGGGCCAGGTAGGGATCGGCATAGCGGCTGACACGCTGCACGTGGGCTTCCTCCCTGTCCCGCGCACTGTCAGCCGCCAGGAGCTTAAGAGGCTCCACCGGCCGTGCCCAAAACGTCCTTGGCGGCATCCCACGCGCTGATTTCACATCCATTGGTCCGGGCAAAGGATGAATCGACAGCGACACCGTCCACCACACCCGTGATGGTCGCCTTTTGGGGGCCGCCGTATTGCTGGGTGCACGCCTGGGAGCTTCCCGGCTTCACCGGAGCCAGAATGTCCGGGTTTGCCTTGATTGCCGTGCAGGCAGCAGCCGCATTGGGATGGCTGCTCTCTGCGGCCGGTGTTCCCGAGGTACAGACCAGGGTGTAGTTGACTTCCGGGGCGCCCTGGGACGGCACCAGCGTGATGGCCAGTTCGGCGTTCCCCTGTCCCGGGCCTGCGCTGGGCCGCGACGTGGCGGGGGCAGGGGCTGTTTCGGAGGTTTCCGTGTCTGGGGAGGGGGTGGCAGAGCCTGCGGGAGAGCTTGAGGAGCTGCCCTCGGTGGAAGGGGCTGTGGACCCAGTTGTGCCGTTGTCGGGGGTACCACTGCAACCGGAGACCAGCCCGGCGGTCACGGCCAGGAAGACCGCGAGTGTCCGAAAATTGCGCATCAGCCCACCTCTCGTTCGTCCAGTAATTCTAGTCGCTTGGCGTACGGCGGCAGGTTTCCGTTTGGCCGCAATCACTTACTGGGAAGTGGCGGCAATCAGCCCCATCATCGAGGCATGCAGTTCGGCGACCTGTTCGCGGGTCAGCCCCAGCCGCTCCATCATGGTGCCCGGCACCCTCAGTGCCTGCTGCCTCAATGCGGCACCCTTGGGTGTCAGTTCAACGGAGAGCGCGCGCTCGTTCCCGTCGGCCCGCTGCCGAGTGATCAGGTCCGCTGCCTCCAACCGGCGGAGGAGCGGGGAAATAGTGGCCGGTTCCTGAGCGAGCGCCTCACTGATGTTCCGGACCGTCCGCGGGCTGTCTTCCCAAAGGCAGAGCATCACCAGGTACTGCGGATGAGTGAGGTTGAGCTTTTCCAGCACGGGTTTATAGGCTCCCACCACGCTGCGGGCAGCCACGGTGAGGGCAAAGCAGAGTTGGTGTTCCAGCAGCAGGTCTTCCTCCTGCGCATCTGCTCCTGCCGCGTCTGTTGCTTTTGCTTCCGTCGCCGTTGTGGCGGTCATGGCCCCTCCAACTGTTAGTGCACTAATCATTAGTGTACATTTAGTGTAGTTGGATGGTGAGTGGAAGGAACTTCTTCATGGGCAGGGACAAGTCCGCGGACAAGGGCAACGCCTCCCAGCGCTTCATGCGCGCCACGGGAAAGTTGAGGGCCATCTTCGGTCCCGCCAGCCGCACCGCCCTGGGACACGACATGACCGAAGAGAACCGCAGGCTGCTTGCCCAGCGCCAGGCGGAGACCCAGCAGTGGGAGACCATCACCAGGCCGGACGGCAGCACCTATGTCGTCCCAAAGAACCCCGAAGACCGCTCCCTGCGGTGACGAGTCCGCCTCCCCACACCGGCTCCTTTTTCACTGCCCGGGCTTAAAATAAGGGCACTGGCTCCCAACGGAGCCGGCTGCACTTTCGCCCGAGGATCGGGAAGGGGGTGGAAACAGTGGCACATGTCCTCAGCGGCTTCATGAGCCTGACTGACAGGCTCCGTTTCGTTTTCGGTCCCGCCACCCGACTGGATACCGATGCGCCGGTGGTGCACAAGCACGACGAATTTGAACAGGCCTCCGAAGAGGAACTCACGCACTTCGTCGTTGAAACCGACTCAACCGGACACCACTACGCCGTGCGCCGCGAAGACCTGGAACGCGAAGGCTGATTTCTTTCCGGCGCGCTGCCTGAAACCACAAAGCATCATGGCACCAAAAAGGCCGGGCTGCCCTTCCTCTTGGGTAATCCAGGGAAAGGCAGCCCGGCCTTTTGTCGGCGCGGTTTTAGCGGCCGGTGCCGCCGTAAACCGTGGCTTCGCTTTCGGTATCGAGCCCGAACGCTTTGTGGATGACCCGCACAGCTTCGTCGAGCAGGTCCGCATGGGTCACCACGGAGATCCGGATTTCGGACGTGGAGATCATGTTGATGTTGATGCCGGCGTCGGAGAGCGCCTTGAAGAAGGTGGCGGAGACTCCAGGGTGGGACCGCATGCCAGCACCGATCAGGGAGAGCTTGCCGATCTTCTCGTTGTATTCGATGGCCTCGAAGCCGATCTGGTCCTGCGCGGCGTGAAGGGCGGCCAGGGCGTCGGCACCTTCAATGATGGGCAGGGTAAAGGAGATGTCGGTCTTGCCCGTGCCGTGGGTGGAGACGTTCTGCACGATCATGTCGATGTTCGAGTGTGCAGCGGCGATGACCTGGAAGATTGCGGCGGCCTTGCCGGGGATGTCGGGGACGCCGACCACGGTGACCTTCGCTTCGGAACGGTCATGCGCAACGCCGGAGATGATTGGCTGCTCCAAGGCAACTCCCTCTTGAGTGGTGATCTTGTCGTCGGCGCTGGGGATGACCCAGGTGCCTTCATGCTGGCTGAATGAGGAACGGACGTGCAGCGGCACACCGAACCGGCGGGCGTACTCGACGCAGCGCAGGTGGAGGATCTTGGCGCCCGAGGCAGCGAGCTCCAGCATCTCTTCGCTGGAGATGGTGTCGATTTTCTGTGCCGACGGGACAACACGGGGGTCGGCGGTGAAAATGCCGTCCACGTCCGTGTAGATCTCGCAAACATCAGCTTCAAGGGCTGCGGCCAGCGCCACTGCCGTGGTGTCGGAACCGCCGCGGCCCAAGGTAGTGATCTCGTGGGTGGTGCGGCTCATGCCCTGGAAGCCGGCCACGATGGCGATGTTGCCCTTGTCCAGGGCGGTGCGGATGCGGTGCGGGTCGACGTCGATAATCCGTGCCTTGCCGTGGATACCGTCGGTGATCATGCCTGCCTGCGACCCCGTGAAGGACTGGGCGGAGGCGCCCAGCTTGTTGATGGCCATGGCCAACAGCGCCATGGAGATGCGTTCGCCGGCCGAAAGGAGCATGTCCATTTCGCGGGCGGGCGCGGAGTCGGTGACCTCGGCGGCGAGGTCGAGGAGTTCGTCCGTGGTGTCGCCCATTGCCGAAACAACCACCACCACCTCGTTGCCGGCCTGCTGGGCAGCCACCACCCGCGCGGCCACGCGCTTGATCCCTGCCGCGTCAGCAACGGACGAGCCGCCGAATTTCTGCACAATGAGCTGCTTGGTCACCGCGCCGGCGGCGGGTGCTGCCTGCGGCTCTGTTGCGTTGTGCACTTCGGTGGTGGGCGTACTCATGCGCGTACCTTCATTGGGTCAATTGGAGTTCTGGGAGGCCAGGCGGCCCGGCGCCGGGCGGGCGCAGCATTCCTTGGGACAGTTTATCGCCGTGCCCGGAGGGACGTTTAATTGTGACCACATACCGGCCGCCGGCACATCTGGTGGCGGCAGGTCAGGGCGGGGATGATGTACGACGGCGGAAGGCGCCTGGGTGCTTCAGCCCAGGGCGTTTCGGCGGCCTTCGAAGGCCCTGCCCAACGTAACCTCGTCGGCGTATTCCAGGTCCCCGCCCACGGGAAGGCCGGAGGCAAGGCGGGTGACGGCTATGCCGATCGTCTTCAGCATGCGGGCCAGGTACGTCGCTGTTGCCTCACCTTCGAGGTTGGGGTCCGTGGCGATAATGACTTCCTGGATCTGGCCGTCGTTCAAACGGGTGAGCAATTCGCGGATCCGCAGCTGGTCCGGTCCCACACCGGCGATGGGATTAATGGCACCGCCCAGCACGTGGTACCGGCCACGGAACGACCGGGTGCGCTCCACCGCAAGCACGTCCTTGGACTCCTCCACCACGCAGATGACAGCAGGATCACGGCGCGGGTCGCGGCAGATGTTGCACAGCTCCTGCTCGGTGACGTTGCCGCACACGGTGCAGAATTTGACCCGTTCCTTGACGGTGGTGATGGCCTCCACCAGCCGCTTCATGTCCTGGGGATCAGCTTCAAGGATGTGGAACGCCAGCCGCTGCGCGGACTTGGGTCCCACCCCCGGAAGGCGTCCGAGCTCGTCGATCAGCTCCTGGACAGCACCTTCGTACACGTTTCCCTCTTCAAATTGGTATGGATGCGGATGGAGCGGTCATGGTTGAGGCCGCGGGGCAGCCTTGCCCACCTGTCAATAGCGTGGGGTGACCGGGCTGCCGTCCAGTGACCGTTCCTCGATCAGCTTGCCACCCAGGATTCGTTCCACGGCCGCCCGGCCGAACACGCCCGATTCCTCGATGGTCTCATCATCGGCGCTTGGTATGTCCTGGACATAGGTGCTGGGAGCGGCAGCAGCCCTGGCAGGCGCCTTGGCCCGGCCGGCCTCAGCTTCCGGACTGCTTGAAAGCCGCTGGTACAGGCTTTGCCGTGTTTCGGTTCTTCCGGCCACCGGAGCATCTGCAGAGGGCTGCGCGCTGGCCGGGGCAGCGGGGGCAACCGTGGCAGGTGTAGCTGCAGGCGCCTGGGCGAGGGCTGATGCAGCGGGCGCACCCGTGGCGGGCGCGGCGGAGGCCATGGCGTATTCGGGTACCGGGGCGGGCTGCGGTGACGACGCCTGGTAGCTTTCGGTGGCGGAGGCCGCATGACCGTTGCCGGAAATTGACGCCGGATCCCAGCCGTGCCCTGGCGCACCGGCAGCAGGCACCGGAGCCACGGGAATGGACGGCGGTACCTGGGCTGTTGCCGGCGCATAGTGCGGAACGGTGGCCTGCGCTCCCATGTTGTCGCTGCCGGAGGCGGCTACGGGTTTGACACCCACATTGCTCTTGTCTCCCACAACCCAGACTCCAGGGGCCTGCTCAACCGCCCGTGTCCATGGATCGTGGGGCGCGCCTGCAGGCTGGGCGGAGGATGGGGCAGGTTGATGGGCGGCACTGTCTGCCCGCGGAGCAACGGCCGAACTTCCGTGGGAACTTGTCCCGGCCTCCCCATGGCTGGTGCCAGGCAGGCGGCCGCCAGGTGCGGGGGAGGATGAGGCACCGTGGTTGCCGGGACCTCCCGAAGGTTCCCAG
The DNA here is from genome assembly GCF_006715285.1 of Arthrobacter sp. SLBN-83. Lineage (NCBI taxonomy): Bacteria > Bacillati > Actinomycetota > Actinomycetes > Micrococcales > Micrococcaceae > Arthrobacter > Arthrobacter sp. SLBN-83. The sequence continues at coordinate 811,336 of NZ_VFMX01000001.1, read as the reverse complement.
TCCATAGGGGGTTCCTCGTCCAGCGGGGGAGCGTCCTCGTCCCGGGGCGGGCCCCAGTCGTCATCCGAGTAGGAATAGTCGCCGCCGGTTGACGGGTAGGGGGACTGGCCGGCGGCAGGGCCGGAGGCGCTATGAGGGGTTCCGGGGCTCCCGGCCGCCGTCTGTACGGGCTCGGGGTCCTGCTGGGCGCGGCCGCTCGCATCCTGTGCGGGACGTGTTTCAGCGGTGGTGGCGGCAGCAGGCCTACCCTCCGGTGCGGCCATGGCCTGGCGGCCGGCAACAGCAGTGCTCCCGGAAGTTCCGCCACTTGGGTTGGTACCGGCAGCGGAGGGACCATCAGGACTTCCGCCTGACTGGGCTGCCGGGGTGGCCGGAGTTCCAGGGGTGGTCCCGGGCGTGGTGGGAGTGGGCGGTGCCTGATGGAGCGGTGAGGCAGGGCCCTGTGCCGGGGAAGCTGGTTGGGCCGGCGCAGGAGCCAGACCCCAGGCAACGTCAGCTGAAGTGGCCGGAACCACCGGGCTGGCGGGCACTTTTGGGTTTGGCTCAGAGCTCGCCTGGCTGGCGCCACCGGCAACGGCGTTGATCTGGCAGTCAAGGCCAACGGTCCTGTGGATGGCCTGGCGCAGGTTGTCAGAGTGGTCCGCGCGGCCGAAGGCGCCTGCAAGTCCGGACGTGGTGAAGGACAGGGTAAGGACGCTGCCATCGAACGCGCTTACCTGGGCATTGGGCTCAACAAGCGCCCAGGTGCTGCGCTTGATCTTGGACAGTGCCTTCAGGACGTCCGGCCACGCCCTGCGGAGGACCTCCACATCACCCATGGCCGGGGGACCGGCGGGTGCTGGCCTTCCGGGTGCCCCCTGCTGCGGCGCGGGTGCCTGCCGGTGTTCCTGTGGCTCCGGCGCTGTGCCGGGATGCGGCCCCGCGTTCGCCTGTGCTGCCGTCCGGTTTGCACCCGCAGTCTCCGGGCCGTGCTGTGCACGGGGCCGGGCGGCTTCCTCAACTGGCCAGTCGCTGGTGCTGACCCGTGGCGGTGTAAGCGGGCTCCGGGGTGCCTCGGTGGCAGGAGAGTCCTTGCTGCCGGACGAGGGTGCGGCCGACGCACCGGGCGCGGATGGAGTGGATGCCTCTGGGGCTGGCTGCGACGCGGGGCTGGCCTGCTCCGGCATGCGGCTCGCTTCAGGGCTCGCCTGTTCCCGGGCAGGGCCAAGTCCGGCAGACGACTCGCCGGAAGCTGCACCAGGAGTTTCAGTGGCGGCTGTTGCCTGGGCTGTTGGCGTTGCCGCTGCTGGCCCTGCCTGAGCTGAAATGGCTGCCGGCGCTGAGGCGGCGGGAGCTCCGACGTCGTTCCCCGCGTAGTTCAGCCGCCGCTCCACCCGGTCGATTCGGGCAGCCATGCCGCGCTCGTTCTGCTCGGAGCTGGGCAGGAGGACCCGGGCGCACAGCAGTTCCAGGTGCAGCCGCGGGGACGTGGCACCGGTCATTTCGGTCAGCGCAGTATTGGTGACATCCGCCGCGCGGGAAAGTTCCGCAGCACCCAGGTTGTGGGCCTGGTTCTGCAGCCGCGCGATCTGGTCGGCCGGCATCCCCCGGAGGATGGCGTGGGCGCTTTCGGGCATGGCCTGGACGATGATCAGGTCGCGGAAGCGCTCCAGCAGGTCCTCCACGAACCGGCGCGGATCGTGGCCGGTCTGGATGACGCGGTCCACGGCGCGGAAGACGGTGGCGGAGTCGGAGGCGGCGATGGCCTCCACGACGTCGTCCAGCAGTGAGGCGTGGGTGTAGCCCAGCAGTGCGACGGCGAGTTCATAGTCGAGGCCGTTGGGGCCGGCACCGGCCATGAGCTGGTCCAGGACGGAGAGCGAGTCACGGACGGAACCACCACCGGCCCGGATGACCAGTGACAGCACGCCCGGGGCAACGGGGACGTTTTCCTGGCGGCACAGGAGCTCAAGGTAGGCCATCAGCGGTTCCGGCGGCACCAGCCGGAACGGGTAGTGGTGGGTCCGGGAACGGATGGTTCCGATGACCTTGTCCGGCTCCGTGGTGGCGAAGATGAACTTGATGTGTTCCGGCGGCTCTTCCACGATCTTCAGCAGGGCGTTGAAACCCGCGGAGGTGACCATGTGGGCTTCGTCGATGATGAAGATTTTGTAGCGGTCGCGCACGGGGGCGAAGGTGGCCCGCTCGCGGAGGTCGCGTGCGTCGTCGACGCCGCCGTGGCTCGCGGCGTCAATCTCGATGACGTCGAGGGATCCCGAGCCGCCCCGCGCCAGTTCCACACAGCTGGGGCAGGTTCCGCAGGGGGTGTCGGTGGGACCCTGGGCACAGTTGAGGCAACGGGCCAGGATGCGGGCGGACGTGGTCTTTCCGCAGCCCCTGGGGCCGGAAAAAAGGTAGGCGTGATTGACCCGGTTCTTCCGCAAAGCCGTCATCAGCGGCTCGGTGACGTGCTCCTGCCCGATAACGTCAGCGAACGAGTCGGGACGGTATCTGCGGTACAGGGCGGTAGTAACTGTCACAGAGAAAACCCTACCAATCCGGGCTGACATCATGCCGCCCTGTGGGGGAATAGTAAAGACCCCCCATGCACCCGCCAGAGCCCGTCTACCCTTGCTACCTTCCGGTCCTGGGGGAGTTCAACAGGATGACGCCACATGAGGGGCCGTCAGATACTTTACCCGAACATGTGGCCCGACTCGAATCGGGCTCCCGTCATCGCCAGCCATCCACGCGCCAGGTCATGAAGGCGGGTTCCTCGTAAGGGTGCGCGGCCCGCAAGGCGGCCACGACGGCGGCCAGTACATGTTCTTCCACCACGCACTCAATGCGTTCCTCGGCAGCTGCTTCAGGGGTGCCTGGCCGCCCAAGGAAGGGGCGGGCGCCCTCCTGCGGTGTGAACCTCCCGGTCCCCGGGGTGACAAAAGAGCAGTGGGAGTAATTGCCCAGACGCCCGGCTCCAGCGTCGCCGATGGCATCGAGAACCTTCCGGGTGTGGGACGTGGGAACATAAACCACCAGTGCGTGCAGCTCGGCCATGAACCCATCCTGCCCGATGCTCCGGGGGCGGCACATCACGGATTCCATTGCTTATCTCCGCCCCAGCCGCGATCATGGAAACGTACACCGATTGGGGCAATCTCAAGGTTGTGAGCTGCGTGGCCTGGTTGGGCGGGCCGGACCCGGCAGCTCAACGGTGCACCAGGGAATGGGCGCATTGGGGGCGTCCATTTTCAGATTAAAGACTCCCCAATAGAGGCCTCCGTGATGCCCGGACGCTGACGCCCCAAACCTGCTCCGTAAGGGCCAATTGGGCGATGCGGAAAAGTTCAGGTAATCTAGTACCTGCTTTTGATTCAGAAGCAGATGGAGAATTCGCCTAGCGGCCTATGGCGCACGCCTGGAACGCGTGTTGGGTTAACGCCCTCGGGGGTTCAAATCCCCCATTCTCCGCCGGTTGAGAACCCGGTCCCAGCAACGCTGGGGCCGGGTTCTTGCTTTTCCGCCGCCGCCGGCACTGTTGCCGCCGGCTTTCGTGTTGCCCGCCGTGCCGGCAGATGATTGCTCAGGCCAGGTTTGCCGAAGGCTCCCCGAGCCGCTTCAGGCGCTGCCTCGCGGCGATTTCGCTCGGACCCATGCGCCGGCCGATGCCGCCCAGGGCGAGGTGTACGACGCCGAGCACAACCTTCGTGGCCAGCCGCACCGGAAGGGGAAAGGGGCCCAGCCGTGGCACGGAAAGCCCCAACATCTCGCGGTACCGGGGTTCCAGGCCGTACACGGCGCCGGCAAACAGGATCCGGTAGCCGGGCCTGAGCAGGGGATGCAGCGGAGCCTTGCGGATGAACTCCACGGTCTCTTTCACCCGCCCGTCTGCCCTCAGCTGGCCCTGCGCGTACCACCGTTCCAGCTGGCTCCGCATCTCCGCCTCCGTCGTCGGCGGGTTCTCCACCCCCATCAGCCGCCCCGCCTGGGCCCACTCCCGGACGTAGGCGTCGGCGCCGCCCGGAATGGGGCCACCCCAGATCTTGTGCGCTGCGAGGAAGCCGTCCGTGAAGGCGTTGTGGATCCAGCTGGCGAGTGCCGGATCGTTGGCACTGTAGGTGCGCTGGCCGCCGTCGTTGTCCTGGTAGCTGCCCTGGACGGGCCCATGCAGGTGGCGGACACGCCGTGTTGCCTCCTCCGCCGCAGCCGTGGATCCATACGTCACCGTGAAGATCCAGCGGATGGTGTTGGCCAGCCGGCGCAGGGGGTCCTCGCGGAAGTTGGAGTGCTCGTGAACGCCCGCCAGGGCGCCCGGATGCAGCGACTGCATGAGCAGCGTGCGGATTCCTCCCACAACGGGCGTCATGGAGCCATGGACAGCCCAGACCGCTGAACCGGGCAGGTGGTAGCCCGCGTCGTCGCCTTCCGCCAGGCGCAGCGACCACTCCGGTGGAGCGTCGGCCTTGCCTGAGAAGGTCTTCTTGACCTCGTCCTGCCATGTTCGAAGGACATTGCGCATGAACCATTGTTGCCTATTCCGTCCGGGAGAGCAGGGCCGCCGGCTCCAGCCCACCACCCGCACCCCCTAACGCCCGATAAAAAACCCGCATTGCCCGTACGCGGGGTTTCCACCCGTGCGGTCCTGTGGTCCCATGGGACGTACCGTCGAGACAACGTGCGGCAGGCCACGTCGTGGAGTCAGTCAATTGGCTAAGAAATCCGTACCCGGAAGCAGGAAGCCGGACCAGCGTACGTTTTCCCCCGTTGCCCGCGCCGCCGCCGCTGCAGGTGTGCTGGCCGCGTCTGTTTACGCTGTTAATCTTTCCGCCGGTTCAGCAGAACCAGGACAACTGGCAGGATCCGTTTCCCCGTCCGGGGTAACTCCGGGTGCTGCCGTCCGGTTCGAAACTCCGGGTACAGACCCGGGCGAAATGCCCCAAGGGCAACCAGCTCCGCCTGCATCAGACCACGTTGTGGCCGGCGCGTTACCGCCCGCCGTCTTGTCCAGCCCGCAGGTCACGCTGGCGTTCCCGCACACCTCCATCGGTGGCGCGGCGCAAGTGGGTCCGGGCCCCTTGACCTTGGGACCGGCAGGGGCGGCCAGGCCGTTGGCCGGTTTCCTGATGTCACCGCTCCAGTTCCTCGATCCGAGTTCGCCTTTCGGTTTCCGGGTCAGCCCGCTCAGCGGGACAGCGGGAGACTTCCATTTGGGCCAGGACTATGCGGCAGGCTGCGGCACACCCGTCTATGCAGCTGATTCGGGTGTTGTGCGGGCCGCCGGCTGGCATCCGTGGGGCGGCGGCAACCGGATAGAGATCGACCACGGCGACGGGCTCATCACCACCTACAACCACCTTGAGTCCATCGGCGTGCATACCGGCGACAAGGTGAAGGTTGGCCAGGTCATCGCCCGTGTGGGCACCACCGGGTGGTCCACGGGCTGCCACCTGCATTTCGAGGCCATCCTCAACGGCCGCTACACCAACCCCCTCCGGTGGAGCTTCCTCCAGCTTCGCGCGCTGGGCCAGGTTCCGGCCGACATGGTTTCGTACGCGCCGGGGCAGGGGACTTCCGCGGGCATGATCAGCTGGACCATTCCCCTCCAGGTGGACCCCGGCGATGGGTCGCCGGCGGCCGGGCTGCTCCCGTCGCCCTTCCCGCCGCTCCTGCCACCTGCTCCAAACCCGGTGCCGTCCGAAGCGACGGGCATTGTGCTCCCACCTCCCAGCACGCAAACGACGACGTCGGCACCGCCACCGCCCGAACCTTCCGGAGGTGCCGTGCCGCCTTCGTCCGGCCCGGCACCCAGCGGACCGCCGGCTGCCCAGCCAAGCCCGACGCCGTCGCCCACTTCTCCGAGTCCGTCGCCTTCCCCGACAGAGCCGTCGCCGGCACCCACTTCGCCGAGCCCGTCGCCTTCGCCAACTGGGCCGACGCCGTCGCCCACTTCGCCGACCGCGCCGACCCCAACAGAGCCGGTGAGCCCGACTCCAACGCCCACTGATCCGGCGCCGTCGCCTTCGCCGACCCAGCCGACCCCCACAGAGCCGGTCAGCCCGACTCCCACGCCCAGTGATCCGGCGCCGTCGCCCACTTCACCGGCGCCCGTCGACCCGGCTCCTGCCCCGCCGGCTCCTACACCGGCCCCGGTCGAACCTGCGCCAACGCCAATTGCACCTGCTCCGGCTCCTGCTCCGGCTCCCGCCCCGACGACGGTAGCGCCTGCTCCGGCTCCCGCGCCCGCTCCGGAGCCAGTACCTGCTCCCGCACCTGCCCCGGCGCCGACGACGGTAGCGCCTGCTCCGGCTCCCGCGCCCGCCCCGGCACCGACGACTGTGTTGCCTGCGCCAGCCCCCACGCCTTCGCCGTCGTTGACCGGCCCCGTACCGACAACGCCGCCAGCATAGGAAATCTCCAGTCCGCACCCGTACGTGGGGGCTTCGGCAACGAACTCCCCATATGAACAATCCTTCGCTGATGCGCAGACCGCGGCCCCTGTATCCGATCCCGCTGATCCTCAATGACGGGACCAGGACGAATTTTGGACAATTCGAAGGAAAAGTAGTCCTGGTGGTCAATGTCGCCTCGAACTGCGGATTCACCCGCCAGTACGCAGGCCTCGAAGCCCTCTACGGCAAGTTCCGGGACCGGGGGTTCGAGGTCCTGGGCGTCCCGTGCAACCAGTTCGCCGGGCAGGAACCCGGTACCGACGACGAAATTGCGGACTTCTGTGAACGGAACTTTGGCGTCACGTTCCCTCTCACGGCCAAAACCGATGTCCGCGGCAGGAACCAGCACCTGCTCTACGGCGAGCTCACCAAGTTCCGGACCGGCCTGCTGCCGGGGCTGGTGAAGTGGAACTTCGAGAAGTTCCTGGTCAACCGCGAGGGAAATGTGGTGGCCCGGTTCGGTCCCACCGTGGAGCCGGACTCAGCAGCAGTGATGGACGCGATTGAGCAGGCGCTCGGGTAAGCGCGCGTTGTTTCGAATTTCTTCTGCAAAACCGCAGTTCTTTTAACTTTTTCCACATCAGCAACGGAGATTTACCCCAAGTTTGCCAAATGTCTGATTGGATAAATATTACTGAAGGGTACAAGGGAAGAACGGCTTCCCACCGACCATAGAGGTAGCAATGGAGCACATCGAGGCCGAACATCCCCGGCCACGCCACTTCCTACTCCACCTGAGCGATCCCCACCTGTTGGGAGGTCCAGAACCCCTCTACGGAACCGTCGACAGCGAAGCCAGGCTTATCCAGCTCTTCGACGAAGTCAAAGCATCCGGTGCCAGGCCGGAAGCAGTGATCTTTACCGGCGACCTCGCCGACAAGGGCGACGCACAGGCCTACGTGAAGCTGCGCGCCATTGTCGAACCCGCCTGCAAGGAGCTTGGCGCCCAGGTCATTTGGGCCATGGGCAACCACGACGACCGTGCCAATTTCCGCAAGGGCCTGCTCGACCAACCCGGCACGGACGAGCCGGTGGACCACAGCTACTTCATCAACGGGCTGCGTGTCATCACGCTGGACACCACCGTCCCGGGTTTCCACCACGGCGAACTGAGTGCCGCCCAGCTGGAGTGGCTTGCCCGGCAGCTGGAAACCCCCGCGCCGGACGGTACCATCCTGGCCCTCCACCACCCTCCGGTCCCGTCCGTCCTGGATCTTTCGGTGCTGGTGGAACTGCGGGACCAGGCGTCCCTGGCGGCCGTGGTGCGCAACTCGGACGTCCGCACCATCCTGGCCGGCCACCTGCACTACTCCACCACGGCCAGCTTCGCCGGCGTGCCCGTGTCGGTCGCGTCCGCGTCCTGCTACACGCAGGACCTCAATGTTGCAGTGGGAGGCACCCGCGGGCAGGACGGCGGCCAAGCTTTCAACCTGGTGCACGTCTACGAGCACACCATCGTGCACTCGGTGGTTCCGCTGGGCAGTTCGCCCACCGTAGGCGAGTACGTGTCACCCGAGGAAACGGCCCGGCGTCTTGAAGCAGCGGGCGTCCGGATCCCGGAAACCACCAAGCAGCTCGGCGGCTCCAAACTCGGGATCAGCGCGAGGCGCTAGAACCGCTTGAAGACCAATGCCGGTCCCCGTTGGGGGCCGGCATTGGTCTTGCCTGGCTACTTTTCCCAGGGTGCCTTGATGGGGAAGTACCGCTCAAGGAAGTCGGTCACCAGTTCGGCCCGCTCGTCCGCGCTGACTTCAGGGAAGCTGCCGTCGTTCAGGCAAAAAAAGTCCATGTTCCGCTTGCCCAGGAGCTTGGGCAGGTACTTCAGCCCGGACCGCATGGTGGTGTCCACGTAACGCACCTTGGCCGCTGTCTGGGTGACCGCCCGGCCGGTGAGCAGGGCGTAGTAGTGGTAGAACGAGTTGGTCACGGAGATGTTGTCCGCGGCACGGAAGCGGCTGGCTGCCGTCTTCCGGAACTCCTCAGGGAACTCTTCCTCCATCTGGCTTACCACGCTGCGACGCAGGGGCGCGGCGGTGTGCTCCAGGTGCCGGGTGGTGATCCGGCCGAACCGGTTCCACAGCAGCTTGCGGTTCACGCGGGCGGCGTTCTCGAATCCGCTGCGCTCGGCATCGTTTTCGCCCAAGCCGATCCTGGTTTCCGCCTCGATGAACTTGGTGATGCCGCCCGGGGTGAAGAACATGTCCGGGCCCACGGGGCGGCCAAAGAACATGTCGTCATTGGAGTAGAGGAAGTGCTCGGACAACCCCTCGATGTTGTGCAGCTGGCACTCCACCGCCTGTGAGTTGTGTGTGGGCAGCACGGAGGGATCGGAGAAGAACTCCTCGCTGCGGACGATCGTGACGGAGGGGTGGTCGGCCAGCCAAGCCGGCGCGGGGGAGTCCGTGGCAATGAAGATGCGGCGGATCCAGGGCGCGAACATGTACACGGAGCGCAGCGCGTATTTGAGCTCGTTGATCTGCCGGAAGCGGGCCTCGTGGTCATCGCCTTCACCCAGGACATGTCCCTTTTGCTGGGCGCGCCGGGCCGCGATGTATTCGGGGGAGCTGCCGTCCACCCAGGAGAACACGATGTCGATGTCGAAGCTGATGTCGCTGGCGTGGTCGGCGAACATGTTCTCGATGGTGGGCCAGGTGTGCCCGTAGCGCTCCACGGTCCCGCGGACCGCGTCCTGGCGCAACAGCGTCCTGCGGGTCAGGGAGTTCTCGATGGGAAGGATCAGTTGTTCGCCTTCAAAGGCCCACAGTTCAATCTGCACGCCGGCGGAAGCGCCGAACTCGAACCCGCCCACCGGCTCCACGCGCGGACGGTAGAGGCGGAAGATGCGGCCCTGGCGGTTGGGGGAGAGTTCACCGTCCGCCACCAGGACGGAGGTCTTCTTCTTGGCATCGACGGTCATGGAGTAGAAGGGCTCGTCCCGGCAGGCCTCAACCAGGGCAGCGCGAAGCTTCTTCCGGTCCTTCCAGTCCAAGGCCAGCACGGGACGGTCGTTGTTCCCCCGGACCAGGAGGTAGGAGAGGCCGGCGTTGGCCAGGACATTGCGCAGGAACAGCAGGTCTTCCACCATGGCCTGGTAAGGGGTCCTGGTGTCATTGATCAGGGCATAGCGGCCCTTGTGCCGGATGACGTCCGGCCGGTGGCTGAGCCGCTGCTCCGCCGCTGCCGACGTAATCTCGGCATGAAATTGTTCCTCCACGGACGCCTGGCCGCCGTAGTAGACCTCGTCCTGGACCGGTGCTTCTGTAATGGTTGTCTCCGTGCTGGTGGAAGTGGGCGTTCTTACCTGCATGATAGTCCTGCAGTAGTAACGGGAGGTTTCGGAGCGCCGTCGGGGCACCCCGGTGAACGTTCGACGGCGGTCCGGCAGCGGCTCAGGCGTCCAGCGCCTCCCGCCAGGCGCGCAGGAAGGCCCCGCCGGCGTCGTCGTGGATCACTGTGGCTTCCAGCCCCAGGTCCTCCGCCGTAAGTACCGGATAGGGCTTGTTGGGTACGCCGTCCGCAGGGCGCACGTCCACGTGCTTAACGGGGTGGTCGTTGTGGTGCAGCCAATCAGCCATGGCGTAGTCGGTACGCGAATCGCCCACGGTCCGCCACGCCTGCGGCGTGATGCCCTGGGTCGCCAGGAGTTCCACGGCGCGGCTGGCGCCCAGGTCCTTCCCCAGGCGCACAGACTCGATGTCAGTGGAAATGATGGTGGGATCCACGCGGTAGTCCACCTCGTCGTCGGAATTGGGAACGTGGTGGTCCAGCCGGACAACGCCGAGGCCGTGGCGCACCATGAGCTCCATGGCCTCGGCGTCGAACAGCTTCTGCTCGGCCAGGTAGTCGGCGCTGGGCACATCGATGTGCTGCTCCACGGACACCATGGCCCGCTTGGTCTCGTCAAAGAACATGTGCGCGGCATAGTCCTCTGCCACCAGCCGGCGGATATCGTCGCCGTACGCTGCCGGCACGGCCAGCTCCCGGTCCACGTGGATGGGTCCGGGCCCGGCGGAGGTGTAGCTGAACCAGACTGCACCCTTTTCGCAGATGGCGTGGATGACGGTGCCTGCCGGAATGCCGGCTGCGATCATCGGTGCCATGACCTGTTCCCGGATGAAGGCGTCGGAGCGGCCGGTGTTGAAGATGACGGGGATCCCTGCCGTGGCGAGGGCCACGAGGTCCAGGATGATGTCCGCCTTAACGTCCCGGGTCACCGGGCTGGCCACCGGCCCGTCCACATCCAGCAGGAGCGCCAGCGGCGGTGCGGATTGCGGGCGGATTCCGGGTGCGGGCACGGCTGGGGACTCGGTTGCTGTCATGGCTCCATTGTCTCAGTACGGGCGGTGGTGCACCGCGCGGCCGCCGGGGCCCGCGACGTGGCGGTTTGTCACTGTTTGGCTACAACCTGGCACCCGCCAGCCCTGCTACTTTCGCTGGCGCGGCGCGGTGCCTACTGTGGCATGGTGATATTCAAAGCTGTGGGCGAGGGCCGCCCTTACCCCGACCATGGTTTCAACACCCCTAAACAGTGGGCCTCCCTGCCGCCCCGGCCCGTCCGGCTGGACGAACTGGTGACTACCAAGCGCACCCTGGACCTGGAGGCCCTGCTGGCGGAGGATTCCACCTTCTTCGGCGACCTTTTCCCGCACGTGGTGCAGTACCAGGGAACCCTGTACCTGGAGGACGGGCTGCACCGCGCGGTCCGCACCGCCCTGCACCAGCGCACCGCAATCCACGCCCGGGTCCTGGTGCTCGATGGCTAGGAAGCGGCCGAAGGACCCCAGCGTCCTTCACGGCCACCATGTTGTTTCCGGCCCCGAGCTGCGCGCCGCTATGGAGGCGGCCAAGGACGCCGATGAGACCGCCCGGGTCCGTCGCCGCGTACTGCACGGAGTGGTGCTGGTCCTGCTGATCGGCCTGATCGCCGCCGGCATCATTGTTGCCATGGCCATCATCAATGGCCGGCTGAAAATTCCCGCCGCCGAACCGGCCCCGACGCCGGTGTCATCCTGTCCCGCCTCGCAATTCGATTACACGCCCAACGACAAGATCAACCTCAACGTCCTGAACTCCACCAGCCGGGCCGGGCTGGCCCGATCTGTGGCGGACGAGTTCCTGGCACGGAAGTTCGTGGTGGGGAACGTGTCGAACATCAACGCCGGCTACCGGGGCGTCGCTGCGGTGGTGTCAGGTGCGGCCGGACAAGCGGCGGCCTTCACGGTGCAGCGCAATCTTCAAGGGTCCGACTACTTCCAGGACGGCAGGACCGACGCCAGCGTTGACGTGATCCTGGCGCAGGACTACAAGGGCCTCGTCCCGCCGGAACTGGTGGACCAGACGCCGGGCCAGCTCAGCTGCCCCCGGGAAAGCCGGCGCATAGCAGATCCTGACAAGCTGCCCGTTACGCCTGCTGCCTGATCCCCCGGCCCCGGATCTTTTGTCCAGGCGCCTGGTACCTGCCCGTCAGCTGGCCACCGCCGGAAGCTGCGCCACCCTGATGGGCCGCCCCCCGGCGTCGAACCTTGCACCGGCGCCCAGCTGAATGAACCGCACGGTACGGGCTACCCGGGCCTCCAGCTCGGCGGGCTCGTCGCTGCCCCTCGCCGCGCTGGAGGACAGGGTGCCCAGGATCAGCTGCGACTGCTGGCCCACATCGGCTACGGGCAGGTAGCCCTGTTCCATGCCGTCCCGCAGGATGCCCTGGAGCAGGACGCTGAGCTCGCCCACGTGGTCCGAAAGTTTGGCAAAGGACGACGGCGACAGCACAGCCCCCATGGCAGGTCCCGGCGGGAGGTGGCGGCGGCTGAGGTCAACCACCTGCGCGCGGACGTACAGGGCCAGCCGTTCCACCGGGTTCTCCAGGCGCTCCAGTGCGTCGCGCAGGTCGGAGAGGAACTTCTCGGTTTCGTCGAGGGCGTAGGAGATCAGGAGCTCTTCGATATCGGCGAAGTAGTTGTAAACGGCTGTCCTGCCAATGCCTGCGTGGCGGGCCACGTCGGTCATGGTCAGCCCTGGAAGGCCGTGGGTGAACAGGAGCTCGCCGAAAGCGGTGAGGATGCGGCGCTGGGTCTCCGCGCGTTGTTCGGCATTGCTGGCCGCTGAAATCCTGGGCATGCGGACACTTTACCGCTATGTGTCAGTAAAGTGCGCTAGATCGCGCAACCGTCCGGACCGCAGGCTTCGGCGTCAGTGGAGTTGACCAGGACCAGCGGGTTGGCTTCCTGCCAGGCTTGGTTCAGGGCGGCCGTGAACGTTTCCGTGGGCTGGGCGCCGGAGAGCCCGAACTTGCGGTCGATCACGAAGAACGGGACGCCGCTGATGCCCAGGCCCCGGGCTTCCTGGAAGTCGAACCGTACCTCGTCCGAGTACTTGTCCGTGGTGAACAACTCATCCACCTCGGCCGCCGGCAGCCCCAGGTCCTTGCCGAGGGCGGACAGGTACTCCCGGCTGCCGATGTCCTTGCCGTGCTCGAAGTGGTCGCTGAGCAGGCGTTCCTTCGCCGCATCCTGTACGCCGTGTGCCGCGGCCAGGTGGATCAGGCGGTGGGCGGTGAAGCTGTTGGCCACCACCACTTTGTCGAACCGGTAGTCCAGGCCTTCGCCCTTTGCCTGCCGGGCCACGTGCTCGAACATTTGCGAGACCTGCTGGGCCGGCATGCCCTTGCGGCTGCTCAGGTACTCCAGTTCCGTGCCGTCGTAGTGTTCCGGAAGCGTGGGATCCAGCTGGTAGCTCCGCCACACCACGTCAACGGCGTCGCGGTGCGGAAATGCAGCCAGGGCAGCCTCGAACCGGCGCTTGCCAATGAAGCACCACGGGCAGGCGACGTCGGACCAGATCTCAATCTTCATGTCCTTCACAACCAGTGCGTTGCGACCGCCATTCCTGGGCCTGGTATGAGATGGCCCACAACCGGGTCTTGTGGCGCGGGCGATCCTGCGGAATAGTCGGAGCAGAGGTCAAGCAGCGGGCCCTTTCGTAGTGGAAAGCACCGCGGCGCAGGAAATCCGCCCGGTGAAGTATTGCCCGGCCAGCTGGGGAGCCCGGCCTGTCAAACCTGGGAGCCAGGAATGCGGATTGGACTTGTCACAGGGCCGTGGATTCAGGTTCCACCGGCAACGTACGGCGGAACCGAGAGAGTGGTGGACACGCTGGCCAGGGGCTTCGCGGCCGCCGGGCACGAGGTGCTTTTGGCGGCACCGTCAGACAGCACCTGCCCGGTGCAGCTGGTGCCCGGGATGCGGCCCACGGACTATGGGGGACTGGGGACCACGCTCTCCGAGCTCAGCCATGTGGTCAGGGCCTACGAGGGGCTTAAGGGCGTGGACATCATCCACGACCACACGCTGGCGGGTCCCCTCTACCTGCACCGGCCCGGTGGGGTTCCGTTGGCAACCACCATCCACGGGCCCATCCACGAGCAGGCGGCGGACATCTACCGTGCCGTGGCCAGGAGCGGGGCGGTCATAGCCATCTCCAGGGACCAGGCATCACATGCCCCCACGGTTCCCGTGACCCGCGTGATCCACCATGGAATGGACCTTTCCGCCGTACCGGTTGGATCGGGAAGCGGTGGCTACCTGTGCTTCGTGGGCCGGTCGTGCCCGGACAAGGGCCTGGTAGAGGCCATCACCATCGCGCGGCAGGCCGGCATGCACCTTAAGATCGCGGTCAAAATGCGGGAGCCGGAAGAAATCCGCTACTTCCGGGATGTTATTGAACCGATGCTGGGTCCCAACGAGGACTTCGTAGGTGAGGTGGACGACGCCACCAAGTACCGGCTGATGGGGGAGGCGGCAGCCTTCCTGAACCCCATCCGGTGGTCGGAGCCGTTCGGCCTGGTGATGATCGAAGCCTTGGCCACCGGAACGCCCGTGGTGGGGACATACATCGGCTCCGCCCCGGAGATCGTCAAGCACGGACGCACGGGATTCCTGGGAAAGACAGAGGAACTGGCCGGCTTCGTTCCTGCTGCTGCAGCCCTGGACAGGGCTGGTTGCCGCAAATCCGTGGAGGACAGGTTCAGTGCGGAACGGATGGTTGCCGAGCACCTGGAACTCTACAGCGACCTGATCGAAGGGAGGATGCCGCCAGGGGTTCCGCACGGTACCCGGTTGCACCAGAATCGATAGGGGCAGAACTGCTTTCCCGATCCCCGGGAAGCGTCCCCTTCAGAAGGGAGTCCTTCCATGACCGCCTGGAACGAAGACATAGAAGCATCCGGATCTGACTCGGGTGCGGTTACGGTCCTGGAGGGCTCTTCGTTCTGCATCTCGTCGGGCAGTGGCGACATCAGTCCCGACGCCGGCACGAACGGTGCGTTCTACCAGGACACCCGCGTCGTGTCGCGGTGGGTCCTGCGCATCAACGGCTCACTGCGCGAACCGCTTTCCGCCCAGCGTCCGCAGCCGTTCCAGGCCACCTTCGTAGGCCGGGCAAAGTGGCCCGGTGGCAGGTTCGACAGCCCGCTGGTGGTCCGGCAGGTCCGCCACATTGGTCCGGGCCTGCAGGACGACATCACGCTGGAAAATTATGCCGCCGAGCCCGTGGAATGCGACATCGAACTCCTGGTCGACGCCGACCAGGCCGACCTGTTCGACGTGAAGGGTGGACGAACCACGGGAGCGGATGACACCACCCGGACCGTGTCCGAGGGCAGGCTTGTCATCGAAGCCGGCCGCCACGGCCAGCAGCGCGGCTCCGCCATCGGGGCCCGGGACGCGGAGGTCAGCACGGACGGGCTGCGCTTCCGGGTGACCGTCCCGGCCCGGGGCAAATGGGCCACCAGTGTCATTGTGGTGCCGCTGGTGAACGGTGAAGCGCCGGAAGAGCCATTCAAGGAAGGACAACTGCCGCATCACCGCGAGGGTGTGCGCCGGCACCTGGCCTGGGAGGAGAACATCCCGCGGATCAGCATTGAGGACACCAGCCTCCAGAACCTGCTCAACCGAAGCCAGAGCGATCTTGGTGCCCTTCGCATTTTCGATGCCCATCACCCGGAACGGGCCGCGGTTGCTGCCGGTGCGCCATGGTTCATGGCCCTGTTCGGGCGTGATTCGCTGCTGACCTCCTACATGAGCCTGATGGTCAATCCCAACCTTGCCCTGGGCACCCTGCAGACCCTGGCCGGAATCCAGGGGAAGAAGGTGGACCCGGACTCGGAGGAAGAACCCGGGCGCATTCCCCATGAGGTTCGGCTGGGCGTGACGGCGGGCCTTTCCCTCGGCGGCACGGCGTACTACGGCACGGCGGATGCGACACCGCTTTTCGTTGCGGTCCTCGGTGAGCTGAGCCGCTGGGGGTTGTCCCGGGACAAAATCCAGCCGCTGCTGGCCCACGCTGACCGTGCGCTGGAATGGATCGAAAAGTACGGCGACCGGGACGGTGATGGATTCGTCGAATACCTCCGCGCCAACGACCACGGCCTGGTCAACCAGGGCTGGAAGGACTCCTGGGACGGCATCAACTTCGCCGACGGCAGCATCGCCGAAGCCCCGATCGCCCTGTGCGAAGTCCAGGCCTATGTGTACTCCGCCTACCTGGGCAGGTCACTTCTGGCCCATTGGAGCGGCGACCCGGCCCTGGAACTGCACTGGGCCGACAAGGCAGCGGCGTTCAAGGAGGAGTTCAACAAGAAGTTCTGGCTCCCGGACAAGGGCTACTATGCGGTGGCGCTGGACAAGGACAAGCGGCCGGTCGACGCCCTGACCTCCAACATCGGCCATTGCCTGTGGACCGGCATCGTGGACCAGGACAAAGCGGTGTCCGTGATGGAGCACCTGATGTCTCCGCAGATGTTCACGGGTTGGGGCATCCGCACCCTGGCCTCGGACATGGGCGCCTACAACCCGGTCAGCTACCACAACGGCTCAGTGTGGCCGCACGATACGGCACTGGTGGCCACAGGCCTGATGCGTTACGGGTTCGTGGATGAGGCCAAGCGGGTGGCCCTGGGCATCTTCGACGCCGCTGCCCACTTCGACGGCCGGCTGCCGGAACTGTTCTGTGGCTTCGACCGCGGTGAGTTCGCCAGCCCGGTGCCCTACCCCACGGCGTGCTCCCCGCAGGCCTGGGCCGCAGCAGCGCCAATCCAGCTCGCCCGGATCCTGCTCCGGTTCGACCCCGTCTTCACCCGCGACGTGGTGCATCTTTCACCCATCCTGCCTGAGGTGGTGGGCGCGTTCCGCGCGGAAAACGTCATGCTTGACTCAAGCCGGGTCACCATCAGCGCTGCCGGAACCAAGGGGAGTATCGATGGGCTTCCGCCGGGACTCAAGCTCCTGACCGAGCCCCGGCCGCCACTTGCCTACCCACCCAACGGTTTTTCCGGCAGTTCGGTGCGGCACGGACTCAACCAGTCCGGCGCCTGAAGCCGCTTGCCTTGCCGGTTCAGGGCAGGGAGCGCTCCAGCACGAAGTCGTGTTCAACGGTGCCTCCCAGCCGGAACGACTTGGTGCCCACCTTGCGGAAACCGGACTTCTCATAGAACCGGATGGCCCGGGCGTTCTGGCTGTTCACGCCCAGCCACGCTCCGGCGCCACCGCATTCTGCCGCCGCCTGGAGGCTGGCGTGCATGAGTTCTGCGGCCGCGCCCAGGCCGTGGTAGTCAGGGTGGACGTAGCACTTGCTGACTTCCACGGACGGCAGCAGCGTCAGGACAGAGGCCACGTCGGGATCGGTGGCGGGCCGGTCCACCAGCAGGCTGTAGCCGTTGAGCCGGCCTTCAGTGTCGATGACCAGGATGGTGGTGTCCGGGTCGGCAAGGTACCCCTTGAAGTGTTCCTCGCTCAGGGTGTTGGCCAGGTGGGAGGCAATATCGGCAGGTGACGACGACGGCGGGCAGGCCAGCGGAAAGGTGACGGCCGCCAGCGCAGCCAGCGCGCCGGCGTCGTCCGCTGTTGCCCTGCGGATGGTGTGGGTCATGCTTGTCTTTCCGGGTCAGGCGGTGACGGTTCGGATGGGGGAGCCGGCCAGCCAGGCCGTGATGTCCTCAAGGGCGCCGCCGTAGAACTGCCGGTAGCTTTCCTGGGTGACGTAGCCCAGGTGCGGGGAGAGTACGGTGTTGGGCGCAGCCAGGAGCGGGTGCCCGGCCTGCAGCGGCTCCTGGTCGAAGACGTCCAGGGCAGCGCCGCGGATCCACCCCTCGTTCAGCGCTTTGATCAGCGCTTCCTGGTCCACCAGCGGCCCGCGGGCGGTGTTCACCAGGATGCCCTCAGGCCCCAGCAGCCGCAGTTCCGCCTCGCCCACCGTGTTCTCCGAGCGTGGGGAGAGCCTTAGGTGGAGGGTGGCCACATCGGCAACAGTGAAAAGCTCCTCCTTGGACACCAGCCGGGCCCCGGCCTCCTTGGCTGCTTCGGCAGTGAGGTTCTGGCTCCACGCCACCACGTCCATGCCGAACGCCTGCCCGTAGGCAGCAACCCGCCGTCCGATCTTGCCCAGCCCCACGATGCCAAGGGTCTTTCCGGCCAGCTCCACGCCGACCGTCGACTGCCATGTACCGGCCCGGAGGGAGGCCTCCTCAGCGGGAAGGTGCCGGGCGATGGCCAGCAGCAGGGCCCAGGTCAGTTCCGGCGCTGCCGAGGGTGAACCGGGCGTGCCGCACACCGTCACCCCGTGCTCGGCCGCTGCTGCGACGTCGATGGCGGCGTTCGCCATTCCGGTGGTGACCAGCAACTCAAGCCCCGGAAGCTTCTCAAACACCTCACGCGGGAACGCGGTCCGCTCGCGCATGGCGATCACCATGGTGGTGTCGGCCAGCGCCGAGACCATGGCGTCCTGGGAAGCGAAAGGCTCACGGTAGGACGTCACGGTGACCCCCTCCGCCTCCAAGGCGGCGAAGTCGGCGAAGCCGTGGGCCACGTCCTGGTAGTCGTCGAGGATGGCCAGGCGGTGCGTCATGGGGGGTCCTTCCCAGCGTGCTGCGTCCTTCGGGTCACGTTCATCGTATGGCAGCACCGGCCGGGGAAGGTGCCTAGAACCCCGGCGACGCCGGGCATGATAGCAATGGGAGTGATGAATCCACGCCCATTCCCGATTTTGCCCCTGTGAGCGGCCGCGTCCTCTCCCGCATCCCGAAGAGCTGGGTCCTGTTGGCCTGCATCGGCCTGCTTGCGCTGAACCTCCGCGGCCCCTTCGTTGCCGTGGCACCCCTGGTTGACCTCATGCAGGCGGAACTGCACTTTTCGCCGGTCATGCTGGGGCTGCTGACCAGCATCCCGGTGCTTTGTTTTTCGCTTGCTGCTCCGTTGGCCTCACTGGCGGCCAGGAAATTCGGTGCCGAGTTCGCTGTCACGCTGACCATACTGGGAGTGCTGGCCGGCGTGCTGATCCGCTCCGCCGGGGGACCGGTGCTGGTGGTGGCCGGTACGGTGGTGCTCGGTGTCGCCATCACCGTGGGCAACATTGCTGTTCCTTTGATCATCCGGCGGGACTTTGCGCCGCGGCGGCAGGGAACCGCCATGGGGATCTACACGGCCGCACTGAACATCGGGTCCTTCCTGACCTCGGTCATCATGGCCCCGCTGGCGGCCGTGACAGGGTGGCGGTTGGCCTTGGCCGCCGTCGCCGTGCTGGCCGTCGCCGCGGTGGTGGTGTGGGTCCTGGCAGTGGGGCCCCGGACCGCTTTTTTGGCCGAGGCTGAGGATGGCGGGGATGCGCCCGGGGCCCGCTCGGGTGGGTCCGGCTGGATCACATTTGGGCTCACGGCCGGGTTCGGTGGCCAGGCGTTCTCCTACTACGGCGTCACGGCGTGGCTGCCCAGCTACCTGCACGACGAGCTGGGGATGACGGCCGCGGAAGCAGGGGCCGCCTCCTCCATCTTCCAGATCCTTGCCATCGTGGGCGGGCTCGGCGTGCCATTTGCAGCCAAGTACATGAGTACGACGGCGGTGGCGGTCACCCTGGGTGCCCTGTGGCTCCCCGTTCCGGTGGGGCTGCTTCTCGCACCGCAGCTGTGGTGGCTGTGGTCCACCTCCGGCGGCATCGCCCAGGGCGGCGGCATCACGTTGATCTTCATTGCCATCATCAAGCTGGCGCGCGACCAGGCCTCCGCCGGGCGGATGTCCGCCACGGTCCAGGGCCTGGGCTACTGCCTCGGGGCGGTGGCTCCGCCGCTGGTGGGCTTCGTGCACGACAACGCGGAGTCATGGACCCCCGCGTTGCTGGTCATCCTGGTTTCGGTGTTGACCTTCTTCGTCAGCACCACGCTGTCCGTGCGCCGGGTGCCGAAGGGACGCTGAGGCGAGGCGCCGCCGTCGAACCTTCCCTCCAAACCCCCGCTCACTTATGGCAGTGAATACGACGACGCCCGCTCACTTCCCCGGGGAAAGTGAGCGGGCGTTTGGGGTAGTGCTCCGTCGCCGGGCCGGCGCCCCGGATTTCGGGGGGCCTGTTGCGAAGGGCATGCCGGCCCGGCAAACGGAAGTTGTTATTCCTGGCTAGGCCGCAGCCAGCTCCTCGACCGTTGCCTTTTCGCGGGCTTCGGTCAGGTAGCGGGCGTAGGCGGGGAGGGTGAGGAAGGACGGGAACTCGGTGGCCAGGGTGACCTCTTCGAAGATGTCCCGGGCGTCTTCGAACCGGTCGCCGTCGAAGCGTTCCAGCCGGGCGAACTCCTCGTCCAGGAGCTCCTCCACCCACTCGTGGCTGACGATCTCGCCGTGGTCGGTGATGGCCCGGGCATAGATCCACTGCCACAGTTGGGAGCGGGAGATTTCGGCGGTGGCGGCGTCCTCCATGAGGTTGTGGATGGCCACCGCGCCGTTGCCGCGCAGCCAGGACTCGATGTAGCGGATGCCCACCTCGATGTTGTTCCGGATGCCCTGTTCGGTGATGGTGCCGTGCAGGGAGGCGATATCGATGAGGGCACGGTCGTCAGGGGTCACGTCCTCGCGGAGCTTGCCGAGCTGGTTGGGGCGATCGCCGAGGACACCGTCGAACACCTCCCGGCAGATGGGCACGAGGTCCGGGTGGGCCACCCAGGAGCCGTCGAAGCCGTCGTTGGCCTCGCGGGTCTTGTCGGCGCGGACCTTTTCAAGGGCGTTGGCGTTGGCTTCAGGGTCCTTGCGGTTGGGGACAGCAGCTGCCATGCCGCCGATGGCCATGGCACCGCGCTTGTGGCAGGCGCGGACCAGCTGTTCGGTGTAGGCGCGCATGAAGGGGGCGGTCATGGTCACCTGGCTGCGGTCCGGCATCACGAAGCGGGGGCCGCGGGTGCGGAAGTTCTTGATGATGGAGAAGATGTAGTCCCAGCGGCCGGCGTTCAGGCCGGCGGCATGGTCGCGCAGTTCGTAGAGGATCTCCTCCATCTCGAACGCAGCGGTGATGGTCTCGATCAGCACCGTGGCACGGATGGTGCCCTGCGGGATGCCGAGCAGGTCCTGGGCCAGGATGAAAATGTCGTTCCACAGCCGGGCTTCGAGGTGGTTTTCGATCTTGGGCAGGTAGAAGTACGGGCCCTTGCCCTGTGCCAGCAGGCGGCGGGCGTTGTGGAAGAAGAACAGGCCGAAGTCCACGATGCCGCCGGCGATCGGCTGGCCGTCGATCAGCATGTGCTTCTCCGGCAGGTGCCAGCCGCGGGGCCGGACCACGATGGTGGGCAGGTCGCCGGCCGGGCGGAGCTTGTATTCCTTGCCCTCTTCGCTGATGAAGTCGATCCGGCGCTCCAGGGCATCGGTGAGGTTCAACTGGCCCTTGATGACGTTCCGCCACGTTGGGGTGGAGGAGTCCTCCATGTCCGCGAGCCACACCTTGGCGCCCGAGTTCAGGGCGTTGATGGTCATCTTCTTGTCCACCGGGCCCGTGATTTCCACGCGGCGGTCCTCCAGGCCGGGTGCCGGGGGAGCCACCCGCCACGAGGCATCATTGCGGATGTGCTCGGTTTCCCGCAGGAACCGCGGATCGGCGCCGGCAGCAATGTCAGCCCGCCGTGCACGCCGTGCCTGCAGCAGCTCCTGCCTGCGCTCCGCTGTGGCGCGGTGCAGTTTGGCAATAAAGGACAGGGCATCCGGCGTAAGCACCTCATCCTGCCGGCAGATCGGCTGCGCGGTGAGGGTTATGCCATTGATCGTAAAGCTATCGGTGAAGCTGTTCATGGGAATCTCCTGGTAACCCCGGTTGCTCTATCACTTTTGGTTGCCAAGGGGGCCTGTTAGGGGCCAAAAGTGATAGAGCAACGAGCGGGAAAGGCTGGGTTTTAGTGGAACTGGCCCTCTTCGGTGGATCCCACGAGGGCGAGGGTGGACGCGTTGGGGTTGAGCGCCGTGGAGATGCTGTCGAAGTAGCCGGTGCCGACTTCGCGCTGGTGCTTGGTTGCAGTGTAGCCGCGGGACTCGGAGGCGAACTCCTTCTCCTGGAGCTCGACGTAGGCGCTCATGCCTTCGCGGGCGTAGCCGTGGGCGAGGTCGAACATCGAGTAGTTCAGGGCGTGGAAGCCGGCCAGGGTGATGAACTGGAAGGTGAAGCCCATGGCGCCGAGTTCACGCTGGAACTTGGCGATGGTGTCGTCGTCCAGGTGCTTGCGCCAGTTGAAGGACGGCGAGCAGTTGTAGGAGAGCATCTGGTCCGGGAACTCGGCCTTGACGGATTCGGCGAACTTGCGGGCCAGTTCCAGGTCCGGGGTGCCGGTCTCCATCCAGATGAGGTCGGAGTAGGGTGCGTAGGCCTTGGCGCGGGCGATGCAGGGTTCGATGCCGTTGCGGACCTTGTAGAAGCCCTCTGCGGTGCGCTCGCCGGTGATGAATTCCTGGTCCCGCTCGTCGACGTCGGAGGTGATGAGGGTGGCGGCCTCGGCGTCGGTGCGGGCGATGACGACGGTGGGGGTGCCGGCGACGTCTGCTGCCAGGCGGGCGGCGTTCAGGGTGCGGACGTGCTGCTGGGTGGGGATGAGGACCTTGCCGCCCAGGTGGCCGCACTTCTTCTCCGAGGCGAGTTGGTCCTCCCAGTGAACACCTGAAGCGCCGGCCTGGATCATGGACTTCATGAGTTCGTAGGCGTTGAGCGGGCCGCCGAAGCCGGCCTCGGCGTCGGCAACGATCGGGACCAGCCAGTCCTCAACGGTCTGGATGCCTTCGGAGAACTCGATCTGGTCCGCCCGGAGCAGGGCGTTGTTGATGCGGCGGACCACGGTGGGGACCGAGTTGGCCGGGTAAAGGGACTGGTCCGGGTAGGTGTGGCCGGAGTTGTTGGCGTCGGCGGCAACCTGCCAACCGGAGAGGTAGATGGCGCGCAGCCCGGCTTTGACCTGCTGCACGGCCTGGTTGCCGGTGAGGGCGCCCAGGGCGTTGGTGTAGCCGCCGGTCTTGTGCTCCTCGGTGAGCTGCTTCCACAGCTTCTCCGAGCCCCGGCGGGCCAGGGTGTGCTCTTCGGAGACGCGGCCGCGGAGGCGGACGACGTCGGAAGCTGAGTAGTCCCGGGTCACACCTTCCCAGCGGGGGTTGGCGGCCCACTCGAGCTCCAGGGCGGCGGCCTGCTCTTCGGGCGTCTGCTGGGTGGGCTCAAATGCTGCAGTCATCGTTGATCTCCTTGATTGAGCTCCGGATGGAGTAGGTGGGAACCGCGTCGTTGAGGCTCCCACCGGCTTATCCGGTGCGGTGTTTCTTTCCGTGACAACTACTTTTCAGCACTTTCAACCCCCTTTCTAGACAAAAAGTATGGAAAGAAATGCGGTTCTTCACGTATTCTTCAGAAATGTCGCCTTCAAGCTGGAACAGGGACGTTTCCCAGCCATCGTCCACCGCCGCTGCCCCGGAACTCGACGTCTACGCGCTCGGCCGGCGCGTCCGCCACCTGCGCAAACAAGCAGGGCTTACGCTCGATGACCTGAGCGCCGCCGTCGGGACTGCTCCCAGCCAGCTCAGCCTGATTGAGAACGGCAAGCGCGAGCCCAAGCTGACGCTGCTGCAGCACCTGGCGGGTGCGTTGAATGTCAGCATCGACCAGTTGCTCGGGGCCGAGCCG
This sequence comes from Arthrobacter sp. SLBN-83, assembly GCF_006715285.1. Lineage (NCBI taxonomy): Bacteria > Bacillati > Actinomycetota > Actinomycetes > Micrococcales > Micrococcaceae > Arthrobacter > Arthrobacter sp. SLBN-83. The sequence goes on along the minus strand of NZ_VFMX01000001.1, from coordinate 787,958 downwards.
CCCAGCCGCCGCGCGGCCCTCGAAATCGAGCTGGAACGCTACCAGCGCGGACCGCTGTATGAATCGCTGAACCTGCCCAAAATCCGTATCAGTTCGCGGTTGCCGCTGGATGTGCTGGAGGCCCAGGTGGGGTTGCTGCATGAGCTGGAGCGGAAGATGAATGAGCAGGTGGCCACTCCTGAGGAAGCGCGCCGCGCGAACGGTGAATTGCGGGCCATGATGCGGGAACGGGGCAACTACTTTCCGGAGTACGAGGCCGAGGCGCAGAAGGTCCTCAAAGAGGTGGGGTACACCACCGGTCCGCTGAGCCAGCACGTTATCGCGGACATCGCCGCGCACCTCGGTTTCACCCTGCACCATGTGGGTGATTTGCCGCATTCCACCCGCTCCGTGACGGATTTGAAGAACCGCAAAATTTACCTGACGCAGAGCCAGCGGCAGGACCACGACCCCCGCTCGGTGCTGCTGCAGGCCCTGGGCCACTACGTTTTGGGCCACGAGACGCCCAAGAACTACGGCGACTTCCTGGCCCAGCGGGTGGCCACCAATTATTTTGCCGCCGCTCTGCTCCTGCCCGAGCAGGCCACCGTGGATTTCTTGCAGAAAGCCAAAGCGGCCAAGGAGATTGCGGTGGAGGATATCCGGGATGCTTTCGCCGTGTCCTACGAGACCGCAGCGCACCGCTTCACCAACCTGGCCACCAAGCACCTGGGCCTCACCACGCATTTCCAGAAGACGCACCAGAGCGGCATCATCTACAAGGCCTACGAAAACGACGGCGTCAATTTCCCGCAGGACCACACCGGCGCCATCGAGGGGCAACCGTCGTGCAAGGCCTGGACTTCCCGTGCTGTTTTCGACGTTCCTGACAAGTTCAGCGCCTACAGCCAGTACACCGATACACCGTCCGGAACCTACTGGTGCACCGCGCGCACGGAGCGGTCAGCGAGCGGTGAATTCTCGCTCAGCATCGGGGTGCCGTACCAGCATGTGAAGTGGTTCCGGGGTCGCGAGACCACCGCCCGGGCCACGTCCAACTGCCCGGATCCCACCTGCTGCAAGCGGCCCCCGGCGGAGCTGGCCACCCAGTGGGCCGGCAACGCCTGGCCCTCCGCGCGGGCGCACTCGCACCTGCTGGCCGCGATGCCTCCGGGAGCCTTCCCCGGCGTGGACGAGACCGAGGTGTACAGCTTCCTTCAGGCACACTCCGGCAGTTGAGCTGTCAGCGGATGCAGCGGGGACGTCGTCTACACCTGCGGGGTGCGCAGTCTGACGCTCATATCCAGACAGATGATGTCCGTCAGGATGCCGTTCACTGCCCGGTACGATTCCGAGCTGCCGAACCACCGGCCGGAATCATGCAGGAAGTTCATAAATTGCATCAGCGAATAGGCGGCCGCGAGGCCTTCGTACACGGCACTGATTATGAGCGACGCGAGTCTTTCCGCAAACTCGTACGGGTCGAGAGCCGTGATGGCACGTTTCTCGTCAAATTCCGGGTAGTAGCGGAAGAAGCACTTCAGGTTTTCCAACACGACTCCCACGTCGGCGATGAAGGGGTGTTCGCCATACCAGCCAATACATGCTGGGGCCAAGGCCTCTAACTCGCGAACATTGCTGGATGAGGGGGGCACCACGTCTGTGGTGGTGGCTTTCCGTTGGTCTCCGGATTGGATACAAACATGGTTCGTTCGTGCCGCCCGTCGGCGCTGGTTCCTGCCCACACTATTCCTCCGCTTCATACCGTTCTGGATGTCCAAACAGTAGGGAGGAAATTGTCGGCCCTGCTACACCCGGAACCGCGTATGTGGAAAGTCGATCTGCAAGCGCCAAAAGTGAGCGGGCGATAGGGGATTTGCAGCAAGATGTGAGCGGGCGTTGGGTCAGCCGTGGAGGGCACGGTACGCATCCGCGGCGGCGGGGTGAAGGGGGACGCCGGCGGTGTTGATCAGGCTCTCGGCGCTAAGGAACTGCACGCCCAGGGTGGACTGCGGAATCAGCTCGCCGGCGTTGTGCACCAGCAACTGGACGGTCCGCTCCACGGTGGTGTTGTCCAAGTCCCGGCGGCACAGGAGCAGGTTGGGTGCGCCCACGGTCCACACTGCCGGAATTCCGGGGTAGCTGCCTTCGGGAATCAGGACGCGGTCGTACATGCCGCCATATCGCCGGCGCAGTTCCGGGAGCAGGCCGGACAGGTCCAGCAGCCCCAGAGCCACCTCCTGCTGGGCCGCGGCGATGGCCGCCGTGGGCACCCCGCCGGACCAGAACAGGGCCTCCACCGTTCCGGCTTTGAGGGCGGCGATCCCGTCATTCAGGCCAAGATTTTCGACGGCGGCAGTTCCGGCGGCGGGCGCGGCTCCCTCCGTTGAGGTGCCCAGCCCGGCCGCTTCCAGGAGCCTGGGAGTGGTGAGGGACGTGCCCGATCCCGGCTGGCCCACTGCGACCCTGCGCCCGGCCAGCCCGGAAATATCCCGGATGCCGCTGTCCTTGCGAACCACGCAGTGGACGTAGTTTTCGTACACCTTCCCGATGGCGGCGACCTCCGCGGTGTCCCCGCCCGGCTGGCTCGCGGCATCGGCCAAGGCTACGGCGAAAGCGGCACGCCCTGCCCGAAGCTCGGCGATGTTGTCCAAGCTTCCGCCGGTGGCCTCAGCCCGGGCATGGGCGGCAACGCCATGGCGTTCCAGTGCCGCAGCCAGCAGGGTTGAGAACTCCAGATAGAACCCGCCCGGTTCACCGCCGGCCACCACGAGATTCTCCGGCCGGTCGCTGCCGGTACAGGCGCTGAGGGCAGGCGGCAGGATCGCTGCGAGTCCGACGGCGAAGGCTGACTTCAGCACGGAGCGTCGCGCCGGCAGGGGGCCGGGACAGCCCGGGGCAAGTGGTTCACGCATTGGCACCACCCGTATCCGGAAGCGCCGGGTCAGAAGCAGCAACGGGGAACTCGATCCGGGCTGACAACCCATGCGGGGAGGCCTCGGCCAGCACCAGGCGGCCACCGTTGGCCGAGGCAAGCTCACCCACGATCGTCATACCCAACCCGGTCCCCGGAACTGAAGAGTGCCGCGGGGACCGCCAGAACCTGGTGGCAGCAGAGGCGCGCTCTGCGGCCGGAAGCCCAGGACCGTCGTCGGAAATCTCCACAACCACCACATCCTGCTCCAGCCGGACCGCCGCCGCCACCGTGGCGCCGGGGGCGTACTTGATGGCGTTGTTGAGAAGTTCGCCCGCCATCTGGGCCAGCTCTGCCGGGTGGCAGGCGACCAGCGCCGGCGGCTGCGGCGGCCCGGCGAGGACCAGCCGGCACCCCGCCTGTTCCGCCAGCGGCGCTGCACGCTCGATCTCCCCCTGAAGCACCGGGTAAGGATCCAGCGGCTGGGCAGGCAAATGCTCGCCGGGACTACCGGCCGCGCGCAGGTAGCCTTCGGACGCCCGGTGCTCCGCCGCGGCAAGCTTCAGCACCCCGTCCAGGATCTCCTCCACGCGGTCCAGCTCCGCCACGGCACGCTCGGCTGCATCGTGTTCGCGGGCTGTCTTCAGCTCAAGCTGCAGCAGGTCAAGCCGCAGCCGCAAGGCGCCCACCGGGTTCCGCAACTGATGCGAGGTATCGGCGATCAGCTGCCGCTGCGCCGCCATGCTGGCGCTGACGGTCCTGGCCATGGCCGTGAAGGACCGGCTCAGTTCCCGCAGCTCAGGTGGGCCGTCCTCCGGAAGCCGTTCCATGCGCCCGGTCCGCTCCAGCTCATGTACCGCCGAATCCAGGCGGAGGACGGGCCGCAGGACCCAGCCTGTAACCCGTGCCGCCCCCACCAGGAGTATGGTGGCCAGCGCGAGCGCGGCCACGCCCACCCCCAGCCAGCGCTCACGGAGTTTCTGCCGGGCCGTGTCTGCATGGACGTCCAACACCACTGCACCCAGGACCTGGCTGGCGCTGCCGAAGGGGCGGAAGATGACCTGGGAGCCTGAACTGAACGGCTCCAGCGGCTTCAGTGATGTGCCGCTCACGTTCAGCCGGGCCAGGGACAAGGCATTCTGCACATCCTGGCGTTCGGCGGACAGGCCCCCTGAGACCAGGGTGGACGCCTGCACCCGCACCACGATTCCCTCGCCATACAGCCCCGAGTACGTGTCCATTTCCCGCTGCAGGCGCACGGTGTCGCCGTCATTCGCCGCATCGAAGGCCACCTGGGCCAAGCGGTTCAGCGACGCCGCCCGGTTGATCTGCAGTTCCTGGGTCAGCTCACGGGATGCGGACGTGAGGATGGTGCCCGAGATCAGGAAAACCACCACCAGGCAGAGGACGCTGAGCACGCCCAGGACCCGCAGCCTCATGCGCCGGCCGCCTCCACCCGGTAGCCCACGCCGCGGACGTTGATAATGAACCCGGGCTTCTGCAGCTTTGCCCGCAGCCCGGTGAGGTGGACGTCCAGTGAGCGGGATGAGGCCAGGAAGGCGTCACCCCATAGCGCATCCAGGATCTGTTCGCGGGTGACGACAGACCCTGCGTGGCGTGCCAGCAGGGCCAAGAGTTCGAACTCAGTGGCAGTCAGGGCAAGCGGCAGGCCCGCTTTGGCGGCGCTGCGCCGGTTCAGGTCGATGGCGAGGTCGCCCAGCACGATGACGTCCTCCTGCGGGGTGCCGCCGGCGCGCCCGGCCCGTCGGGTCACGGCTTCGATCCGGGCCAGGAGTTCCACCAGTTTCACGGGTTTGACCAGGTAGTCGTCCGCGCCGGAACGTAGGCCGAGCACAACGCTGCGCTCGTCGTCGCGGGCGGTGAGGATGAGGATGGGGACGTTGGTAACCTGGCGGAGTTTGCGGAGGACCTCCAGTCCGTCCATGTCCGGCAGGCCAAGGTCCAGGAGGATTACCTGGAAGTTCCGGTGGGACAGCAGCGCGTCGGCGCCGCGGGAGAGCCTCTGCGCGTGGTGCCCGGCGCTTTCGACGGCAGCGGTAAGGGCGCCGGCCATGGCGTCGTCGTCCTCGACGATCAGCACATCCATTGCCATTCCTTGCTCTTGCCGCGGTTCCGGATCATCCCCCGCCTTTGGAGACTACCGCCTAAGGAACGGTTATGCCGGACGGCGGCGGCCCGGCAAAGCGGGCAAAGCGGGGAGGGCAGTCAGCCAAAACCTAAGGAAGTGTTAGGAAATGCTCCGCAGCGTTGGTTGTGCGGTGGATCACCCATACCGTGGATGAGGCCCTCCGGCGTTGGAGGACGCACGTCATCACAAGGAGGAACTCACCGATGAGCACCCAACAAACCGCGCCCTTATCGGAGGCCGCCCAGACCCGGCGGGCCGTGGGCAACATCCTGAAGGGTTCCGCGGGCAACCTTGTGGAGTGGTACGACCTCTACGTCTACACCGTCTTCGCCGCCTACTTCCAGGCCCACTTCTTCAACTCCAAGGATGAGCTCCAGGCGGGCCTCGAAGCGATGGCCGTCTTCTCGACATCCTTCCTCATGCGGCCCATCGGTGCCTGGTTCTTCGGCCGGTACGCCGACCGCCACGGCCGTAAGGCTGCGCTGACGCTCAGTGTCACCCTGATGTCCGCCGGCTCCTTCGCCATCGCCGTGCTGCCCACCCAGGATGTCATCGGACTGTGGGCCATGATCCTGCTGGTCCTCATCCGCGTGATCCAGGGCTTCTCCGTCGGCGGCGAGTACGGCACCAGCGCCACCTACATGTCCGAGGCCGCCACCACCAAGCGCCGCGGCTTCTTCTCCAGCTTCCAATACGTCACCCTGGTGGGCGGCCAGATGCTGGCCCTGCTGGTCCTGGTGATCCTGCAGAACGTCATGCCCAAGGGCGACCTGGGCGAGTGGGGCTGGCGCATTCCGTTCGCAATCGGCGGCGTGGCCGCACTGGTGGTGCTGTGGCTGCGGCGCTCCATGGAAGAGACCGTTTCCGCTGAACAGATCAACGCTGCGAAGACCCCCGCGAAGTCCGGCCAGGCACAGCCCGGCACACTCAAGCTGCTCTTCACCGGTTACTGGAAGCCGCTGCTGGTCTGCATCGGCATCACCCTGGGCGGCACCGTGGCCTTCTACACCTACACCAACTTCATCCTGAAGTTCATGAACGATACGTCCGGCATCGCCAAGACCGACACCTCCGTGATCAACTTCTGGGCCCTGTTCATCTTCATGCTGCTCCAGCCCGTCTACGGCATCATCTCCGACAAGGTGGGCCGCAAGCCCTTGCTGATGTGGTTCGGCATCACCGGCGTACTGTTCACCTGGCCGCTGCTGTCCACCCTGGCCGGCACCAAGGATCCGTTCGCCGCGTTCCTGCTCATGATGGGCGGCCTGGTGATCGTGGGCGGCTACACCTCCATCAATGCCCTCGTGAAGGCAGAACTCTTCCCGGCCTCCATCCGCGCCCTCGGCGTGGGCCTGGGCTACGCCATCGCCAACTCTCTCTTCGGCGGCACCGTACCCCTGATCGGTGCGGCCTTCCAAAAAGCGGAGCGGGAGGACCTGTTCTTCACCTACGTCACCGTGGCGATCGCCATCTCGCTGGTGGTCTACATCTTCGCGTTGAAGAACAAGAAGGCCACGCACCTCGACGATGAGCAGGGCCACGCCTGGGAGCAGGCACCGCAGGGCGGCGGCAAGGACAAAGACGCCCTCGGCGTCTAGTCCAGGCGTCCAAAGGGACGTGACTCCCCAAGGAAGCGTACGACGGCGGCTGCCGGGCCGCCGTCGTACGCCTCCTTTTGTTTGGACTGCTGCTGCTGAACACCTGTTCTGAAGTGCCCGCTGAGGTGGGCGGACTATATTGGGCCATGTCAGAACACCACCACAAACGCGGGAGTCTGCACCTATGGCCAAGGAACTTGCCACCCAGCTCATCGAACAACTCCAGGCTGCCGGCGTGCAGCGGATCTATGGAATTGTGGGTGACAGCCTCAACCCGATCGTGGACGCCGTCCGCCAGACGGGAGGCTCCGCGAAGGGCGGCATCGACTGGATCCACGTCCGCCATGAGGAAGCCGCCGCGTTCGCCGCAGCGGCCGAGGCGCAGCTCACCGGCAGGCTCGCCGTCTGCGCAGGATCCTGCGGGCCCGGCAACCTGCACCTGATCAACGGCCTCTACGACGCCAACCGCTCCGGGGCGCCCGTGCTGGCCATCGCCTCGCACATCCCCAGCAAGCAGATCGGCACCGACTTCTTCCAGGAAACCCACCCGGACCGGCTCTTCAACGAGTGCTCCGTGTATTCCGAACTGGTCAGCACCGCCGAGCAGGCGCCGCGCGTGATGCACAGCGCCATCCAGCACGCGCTGGGACTCGGGGGAGTCGCCGTCGTGACCCTGCCCGGTGACATCGCCGGCCTGGAGGCTGTAGGTTCCACCCCCGCCCCGGCCACCTTCCGTCCCGCCTCCCTGGTGCCGGATCCCGCCAGCGTGCAGGCGCTCGCGGACGCGATCAACGACGCCGGCAAGGTGGCCATTTTCGCCGGCGCCGGCGTGGAAGGGGCGCACAGTGAGCTGATGGCGCTCGCCGAGCTCGCCAAGGCGCCTGTGGGGCACTCGCTGCGCGGTAAGGACTTTGTCCAGTACGACAACCCGTTCGACATCGGCATGACCGGCCTCCTCGGCTACGGGGCCGCGGCGGAGGGCATCGAGGACGCCGACCTGCTCATCCTCCTTGGCACGGACTTCCCGTATGACCAGTTCCTGCCGGACACCCGCACCGCCCAGGTGGACCGCGCGGCCCAGCGCCTGGGCCGGCGGACCGACGTCGACATCGCGGTCCACGGCGACATCCTGCCCACGCTGCGGGCGCTGCTGCCCCTGGTGAAGGCCAAAAAGAGCCGCCGGTTCCTGGACCAGATGCTCAAGAAGCACGACCGGCTCATGAACAAGGCCGTGGGCGCCTACACCCGCAAAGTGGAGAAGAAGCAGCCCATCCACCCGGAGTACGCGGCGTCGCTGCTGGACCAGGTGGCCGCCGAGGACGCCATCTTCACCGCGGACACGGGCATGTGTAACGTCTGGACCGCGCGCTACATCAACCCGCTGGGCACGCGCCGGCTGATCGGGTCCTTCCTGCACGGCTCCATGGCCAACGCCCTCCCGCACGCCATCGGCGCGCAGCTGGCGTATCCGGGCCGGCAGGTCATCTCGGTCTCCGGCGACGGCGGCCTGTCCATGCTGATGGGCGAACTCATCACAGCCGCGGCGTACAAGCTGCCGGTCAACGTGGTGGTGTTCAACAACTCCACCCTGGGCATGGTGAAACTGGAGATGCTGGTGGACGGCCTGCCCGACTTCGGTGTGGACGTGCCGGATGCCAACTACGCGGCCGTGGCACAGGCACTGGGTTTCCACGCCGTGCGGGTGGTTGACCCGAGCCAGATCGAGGCGGCCTACCGGGAGGCGTTTGCCCACCCCGGCCCGTCACTGGTGGAGCTCATCACCGACCCCAACGCGCTGTCCATCCCGCCCAAGATCTCCGGCTCCCAGGTGATCGGCTTCGCCACCGCCATGTCCAAGGTGGTGCTCAACCGCGGCGCAGGCGAGGCCGTCAGCATGGCCCGCAGCAACCTCCGCAACATCCCGCGTCGGTAAAGCGGGGCGCCGGTTCCCAGATGAAACGGCACCAAATCGTGACCCGGGCACGGTCGCGCTATCCCGTGGCCGGTGCTTGACTGGCCGTAGGCGGATCTCCGCCATTATTCGCGGTGTATGGGCGTTGGGGGACGCGATGAAACGTAAGATTCCGGCACGCATTCTTGCGGGCGCAGCGGGCCTGGCGCTGGTTCTGACGGCTTGTGCGGCCTCGCCGCCGGCAGTGTTGAAGGCCGACGGCGTCGAACGCGTGTCGGTGGGCCGGTCCGACTATCAGGCCGAGCTGGCGCAGCTTAAGGCATCAGCCCGGAAACTGGGCGCAACGCTCCTCGCCAACGGCGGGGAGGCTGGAAACGGCAACGTCGTTGCGTCCCCGGGCAGCCTGCTGCTTGCCCTGGCCATGCTGCGCACGGGTGCGTCTGGGGCGACGGCCGCCGAGATGGACAAAGTCATTGACCTCCCCACACAGCACCGCGAGGAGGCGCTGGCCGCGCTGCTCGCTTCCTTGGAGGCTTTCGACGGCGACCCCGGCTCGGTGGACGAGCAGAATCCTCCGCGGCTGCCGGTCCTGCACACCGCCAACGGACTGTTCGTGGACAAGGGCGTGCCGACGGGGGACGGTTACCTCCGCGCCCTGGCCCGATACTTCGGGGCCGGTGTATATCCAGTGGATTTCCAGGATGAGGGCACCACCAAACCGGCGATCGACGCCTGGGTAGACAAGAACACCGGCGGACGGATCAAAAAGGCACCCGCTGGTTATCGCCGCGAAAACACCTTCAGTATGGTCAATGCCGTGTATTTCGCCTCGGCATGGAAGGTCCCTTTCAATCCGGCGGACACCGCAGACCGTCCGTTCACGACGGCGACCGGCGAGAAGGTTTCCGTTCCCACCATGTCCGGCGTCCAGGATCTCGCCTTTGCCCGGGGCGAGGGTTGGCAGGCCGTCGACCTTCCCTACGCCGAGGGGTTCGTGATGCGGCTGGTTCTTCCCGATGCAGGGACTCCCGGCGCCGCGGTGCCATACCTGGCAGATGCTGCCCCGGCGCTGGCCGCGGCTGCCCTGGCGCCTACGCAGATTTACCTGCCGCACTGGGACGAAAAGAGCAGCTTCGAGCTGCGGGAGGTTTTCGCTGGCCTCGGCCTGCGGAAGATGCTTGAAACCGAGACAGATTTCGACTCGATCCAGCCTGGCCTGAAGATCACGCAGGCCGCGCAGGCCGCCAACATCACCGTTGCGGAGAAGGGCACCATTGCGGCCGCCGCCACCCAGATCAACGCGCAGGCGGTGAGCGGCACCTTCTCCTCGCGCACGATCCGTTTCGATCGGCCGTTCCTCTACGAGATCGTCCACGTCGAGACCGGGCTGCCGCTGTTTATGGGCAGGGTGTCCGATCCCCGCTCATCATGAGACCTTCCCCGGGATTTTGAAGGCCAGTCCTGACGCTCCCTCAGAGGTGAGGGAGCGTCAGGACAGGAAGGTCAACGCGCGCCACCCTGCCACAGGGCATCGAAGGGGGCGCCGGAGGCAACCCGGTTCCGGATGCCGGCGGTGACGAACTCCTTGGCCGTCCGTGCCGCCTCCAGCGGGCTGGCACCCTTGGCAAGCTCCGCCGTCACGGCCGCCGCGAGCGAGCAGCCGGCCCCGGAGACGGCCACCTCGCCCACCTTGGGAGCGCTCAGGACTTCGAGGGTGTCACCGTCGTAGAAGACGTCGACGGCGTCCGGGCCTTCCAGCCGCACCCCGCCCTTGGCCAGCACAGCCGCGCCGCTCAGCTCATGGATGCGGACGGCAGCGGCCTTGAGGGACTCAACGTCGGTGATTTCCAGGCCGGACAGCGACTCCGCCTCGAAGTGGTTGGGCGTGACGAACGTGGCCAGCGGCAGGATCTGCGCCTTCAGGGCCTGGTCCGTGTCCAGTGCGTGCCCGGGCTCCTGGCCCTTGCAGATCAGTACCGGGTCCAGGACAACATTGGCGAAGCTGTTCTCCTGCAGTGCGCCGGCCACCGTGCTGATCGTGGCCGGGCTGCCCAGCATGCCGATCTTTACCGTGTCCAGTGCGGAAGGCGCGCCCGACGCCGGGCCGTACGCTGCCGTCGTCGCCTCCAACTGGTCCGCGATCACCTGCTGGTCCACCGGCACGAAGCGGTGGTTCCAGCTGTCCTTCGGATCGAAAGACACGATGCAGGTGAGGTTGGCGATGCCGAAGACCCCCAGCTCCTGGAAGGTCTTCAGGTCGGCCTGGGCGCCGGCTCCGCCGGTGGCCTCGGAGCCTGCGATGGTGAGGACGACGGCGGGGGCGTCCGCGGACAGCGTTGCGTCAGGGGATACGGAAGTCATGAACCCATCCTGCCACCCGGCGTGCGACGCTTTCCATGTGTCACCGGACAGGGCTCCGGGACGCCGTATGGTCAGGGTTCCAGCGGTGCAGGTGCGGGTACCCCGGGTTGGTGCCCGGCTGCGTCATGGACGGTGACGAGGCCGGACACGGCAGCGCGCCCCAGGGCTGCGCAGAACCCCGTCCACAGGACTGTGCCCCACATGGCGGGCCAGTGGCTCCCGGTAATGAACATGAGCGTGAGCATCCCGGTAACCAGCCCTGCCGCGCCGACGGCCAGGACGTGCAGCAGCTGGTTGCGGACCGGCCGCATGCAAACTCCGGCAGTCAGCGCCAGGGGCATGCCCAGAAGCAACGCGGAGAGCGTTCCGTAGAGATAGCCGGGGAAACCCAGGGGGAACCCGAAGACCAGGACTGTGAGGAACGTGCCGGCAAGGAACGCGCCGGGACCGAAGGTGACGCGCACCGGGCGGCTCATCCCTGGCCCTTGGCAATCTGCAGCAGTGCCCGCCCCAACTCCGGCTGGCTGTAGACAAAGCCCGCGTCAAGGAGTTTCTGCGGCTGCACCCAGCGGCTTTTGAGCACCAGTTCGGTCTCCGTGCGGATCAGGACGGCGCCTGCCCGGAGGAGCCAGGCAGGAGTGGGTATGCCGAAACGCGCGCCATAGGCCCGGCGCACCAGGCGCATCATCTCCTGGTTGCTGACCACGTCCGGTGAGGCCACGTTGACCGGCCCTGTGATCGCGGTGCGGGCGTGCAGGAAGCGGATGCTGCGGTACAGGTCCTCCACGTGGACCCAGCTGAACTGCTGCCGGCCATCACCCATGTGGCCGCCCAGCCCCAGCCGGGCGAGGTTGGCGAACGGCGTCAGTGCACCGCCGCCGGGGCCCAGCACGATGGCGATGCGCAGCGGGATCTTCCGGGTGTCCGGCGTGGCGGCGGCCTCGAGGGCTGCCTCCCAGGCTTTGGCCACGTCCACGGAGAACCCGGAACCAAGCTCGCCCCCGGCTTCGGACTGCGGGCGGTCGCGGGCGTCGCGGTAGATGGTGCCGGTGCTGGCATTCAGCCAGGTCGACGGCGGCTCCTGGCACTGCGCGATGGCCCGGCCGAGGGCCTTGGTGGTGGCCACGCGTGAGTCGATGATGATCGCCTTGTTCCGCCTGTTGTAGCGGCAGGAGACGGACCGGCCGGCGAGGTTCACCACCAGTGCGGCGCCGTTGAGCACCCGGACCATGCCGGCGTCGTCGTCCCACGCTGCCGCGGAACTGCCGGTTCCCTTGCGTCCTATGGTGCGCACCGTCCAGCTGTCCTCCTGGAAACGCCGGCGAAGGTACGTGCCGATGAAGCCGGAGGCGCCTGCCACCACAACGGTTTTTCTACTGCTCATCTTTTCCCCCAATGTTCTTCCCTAAGCGCGGATGCTGCGGCTCAGGTCCAGGACATCGTCCAGAACCTTGTTGACTCCCGGGATGCGGGCCAGTGCCAGTCCGCGGGCAATGAGTGGGGCCGCGCCGTCCACCAGCTTCCTGGTCCGCCGCTGGCCCTCCGAGGTGTCATAGACCCAGAAGAGCGTGACGCCCATGTAGCAAAACCACAGCAGCTCCGGCAGGTCGGCCCGCAGCTTTTTCGGCACGGCAGGTTTGGCCCCCTCCACTGTGCGCCTGAAGATGTCCAGGGATGCCTCCCGCGCGGTCGTGGACCCTGCTGAAAAGGGGTTAACCGGTGATGTGGGCCGGATGGCGGTAGCCACGAAGTCGGCGCCGAACCGGTGGTACGGGGCCATGACGTCAAGGCCGGCATGCAGCGTGGCCTTCAGCCGGTCGGCCAGGGCGGCGGTCCCGTCCAGCGCCTCTGAGGCCCGTGACGCGTGCTCTGCCTGTACCTGGATGTACAGCTCGTGGACCAGGTCATCCTTGGACGCGAAGTAGTAGTAGGCGTTGCCCACGGAAACGCCTGCCTCGGCGGCGATGGCGCGCATGGTGGTTTTCTCGAACCCGATGTCCCGGAACATGCGCAGCGCTGTGTCCGCCACCAACTGCCTGGTCTGTTCGCTCTTCGCTGCCACGGCATCCCCATTCTTGAACGTGTTCAAAAGCAGTGTGCCACACTACTTGAACATGTTCAAAAAATACTCCGCGCCGGTCAGCCCTGCTGCTCGAGGAGCTTTGTTGCGCAACGCGGTGCGAGAATGACACGAGTGCTAATACAACCGGCCGCCCATGACGGCGCGCCGGCCAACCACTCCTGAACGGATCCCTTGATGACCCCTGCCCCCGGCCGCAGCGCCGTGCCCGAAGACATCCAGCAAACTGCCGCACGTTCCGCCGCCAGATTCGCGGACATCGGTTCGCCCTACTTCGGGATCATGCTGGCGGCCATGGCAGTGGTGCTGATCCTGTCCAACATCGGAGCGTCCAAGGGAGTGGCATTCGGCCCCATCGTCACCGACGGCGGCTTTTTCCTCTTCCCGCTCGCGTACATCCTCGGGGACGTGATCAGTGAGGTCTACGGCTTCAAGGTTGCCCGGAAGGCTATTTTCACCACCTTCGCGTTGTCCGTGTTCGCTTCCCTTTGCTACTGGGTGGTCATCGCGCTGCCCGGGTTCGACGACGAGTACGGCGCCGCCAAGCAGTCCGCCCTGGAAGGCGCCCTTGGCCCCGTGCCGCAGATCGTCCTGGCCTCCCTGCTGGCATTCCTGGCAGGGCAGACCATCAACTCCTGGATCCTGGTCCGGATGAAGGCCCGCACGGGGGAGAAGTCCCTGTGGGCGCGGCTCATGGGATCCTCGGGGGCCGGGGAGTTCGTGGACACGCTGATCTTCTGCAGCATCGCCGCGCCCGTCATCGGCATCGCCGACTTCGGCAGCTTCGTGAACTACGTGCTGGTGGGCTTCGTCTACAAGACCCTGGTGGAGTTCCTCTTCGTCCCCGTGACCTCGCTGGCCATCAACTGGGTCAAGCGGCGCGAGCCCAGTTACGGTGCCCCGGCCCGCCCCGCGGAAGCGGTGACCAACGCCGCGTAGCTGCCACGCGGCGTCGTATGTTCCAACAGCTAATCGTGTGGAATGGCCGGAAACCTGCCGGCTCGCCGCAACGTTTCGGCGGGCCGGCAGCTTTCCGGCGGGTTCGACGGCGGCTGGCCGGCTTAGCCCTTCAGCGCGCCATCCAGCAACGCCCGTAGCTCCGTGAAGTGCCGCTCGGTGGCTTCCGGATGGAAGGCCGAGGTGTCCGCCATGGTGTAGCCGTGTGGGGCGCCTGCGTAGATTTCATTGGATGCCTCCAGCCCCGCGTCCTTGAGCGTTTCGCCAAGGCGGGCGACGGCGGCGGGCGCCATGCTTGGGTCGTGGTCCGCATGGCCGAACACGAAACGGGCCTTTGCGTCCTTGAGCCCCTGGTGCGGGCTGTCCGGTTCTTCCGTGACAAGGCCGCCGGCGTGGAAGCCGCCGCAGGCTGCCACGTCGTCGGGGTGGGAGGTGGCCGTGCGGACGGCGAGACGGGCACCCATGCAGTAGCCGGTGGTTCCGATGGGGCCGGACGCCACCCCGTCGAGCGACCTCAGCGCGGAAACCCAGGCATCGATGTCCGGCAGCACCTTGTCCGAGGTCAGCCTGCCAACCCGCGGGAAGGCAGCCTTGCCGGCGGCTTCCCGGCCTTCCTGGCTGGTCATGTCCATTGAAGGGGCCAGCTCCGCAGCCGATCCTTCCCGGTAGAAGACATTCGGCGCGAGCACCACGTAGCCCCAGTCAGCGATGCGCTGGGCCATCTCCTGGATGCGGGGACGCAGGCCGAAGGCGTCCATGTAGAAGATGACGCCCGGGAAAGGGCCTGTTCCGGTGGACGGGCGGGCCACCAAGGCCTCTGCGGTGCCGTCGGCGGCAGGGATTTCGATGGATTCGATAGGCATGGGGACACCCTACCGGAGCTCCCTGATGGTCCTGCCTAGGAGTAGTACCGGCCCAAGGTGTCAGCCTTGAACTCGAAGAAGCTCCCGGACTCAATGGCCAGCCGGGCGTCGTCCACCATCTTCACCACGAACCGCTCGTTGTGGATGGAGATGAGGGTGGCTGACACCATTTCCTTGGCCTTAAAGAGGTGGTGGATGTACGCGCGCGAGTAGTTGGCGCAGGCGTAGCAGTCGCAGCCTTCCTGCAGCGGCCCGAAGTCGCGTTTGTACTTGGCGCCGGAGAGGTTGAACCGGCCTTCCGGGGTGTAGAAGGCGGAGTTCCGGGCCACCCGGGTGGGGGAGACGCAGTCGAAGGTGTCGGCGCCGTTTTCGATGGCGGTGAAGATGTCGTCCGGTTCGGAGATGCCCAGCAGGTGCCGCGGCTTGTCCTCCGGGAGCTCCTCGTTGCACCAGCGGACGATGGTGCCCAGGTTTTCCTTCTCCAGCGCCCCGCCGATGCCGAACCCGTCGAACGGCATGGCGCCAAGATCACGGCAGGCCTTCCGGCGCAGGTCCTCATACTGGGCGCCCTGGATCACGCCAAACAGTGCCTGGTACGGCTTGCCCGCGCGTTCCTCCGTCAGGCGGAAGTGCTCCTCCAGGCAGCGCTCCGCCCACAGCCGGGTGCGTTCCAGCGATTCTTCCTGGTACCGCCGCGAGTTCTGCAACGTGGTCAGCTCGTCGAACGCGAACATGATGTCCGCGCCGATCTGGTGCTGGACCTGTATGGAGATCTCGGGGGAGAACCTGTGCCGGTCGCCGTTCAGGTGGGACTTGAACCAGACGCCGTCGTCGTCGATGTGCGCCAGGCGTTCCTTGCCGGGTGCCACGGCGTCATCGGGCCCGGAGGCGTCCACAGACTTCATATCGATGACCTTCTTGAATCCCGAGCCCAGGCTCATCACCTGGAATCCGCCCGAGTCCGTGAAGGTGGGGCCCGGCCAGTTCATGAACGCTCCCAGGCCGCCTGCTTCGTCCAGGATGTCCGGGCCCGGCTGCAGGTAGAGGTGGTAGGCGTTGGCCAGCAGTGCCTGGGCGCCAAGGTCCGCCATGGACTCGGGGAGGACGGCCTTCACCGTGGCTTTGGTACCGACGGCGATGAACGCGGGCGTCTGGATCTCACCGTGCGGGGTGGTGATGGTGCCGGTGCGGCCCAGGAACTCCCCGCCGTTTTCAGCAACCTGTGCCTGGGAGGGCGGGCAGGACTCCGCCAGGCGCGTGCCTACCGTGAAGGAAAACTGTGAGCGGGTATCAGGCAGGGCGAAGGCAGGGTTGGCTGGCACCGTACCAGTGTGCCAGCAAACCGCCCGGCGCCCGTAAGTCGCGGCTACCGGGCGGGAGCGGAAACGCTGCGGCCAAGTGAGTGCCCAGCGCCCTGTTGCCGTTCCCGGTACCGGTGAACGGCGTGGGTGTTGCCGCACTTGGCACTGCAGTACGCCCGCCGTCCGTTCTTGCTGGTGTCCACGAACACCCGCCCGCATCCGGGCCGGGCACATACTCCCATGCGTCCGGCTTCAGCTTCGACGGCAAAAATGGCAAGGCCCCCGGAAGTGAGTGCCTTCACCCGCTGCACCAGGTCATCCTCAGTGCCGGCGAAGTGCAGGTGCGGGGGCAGGCCGTCGTGGACTGCCAGCCGCACCGCGCGGACGCCCTCCTCGAGGAGCACATTCAGGTGCTCGGTGCGGGCGGCCACCGAGTGGCTGTCAAAGACGGACCGCAGCTGGTGGGTCCAGTCACGCAGGCTCCGCAGCGTGGCGTCATCCAGTGCATCGAGGTCAACGGACCGGACGAAAGAACCGCGCAGGAGCCGGCACACCGCCAAGTGGGTCCACCCGCCGCTGCAGGCCAGGTTCACGAGGTCTTCGGCGAGGCGGACACCAATCATGTTGTCATGGTTGAAAGGCATTGACCTATGACACCACACTAAGGTCCATGACGTCCCGGACTCCCGCTCCTGCCGCCACGGCCGCAGACTCCCACCAGGCATCTGTCCAGCGCAGGATCCTTGGTGTCCTCGTCCTCGCCCAGATCATTGGGACGGTCGGCGTGGGCGTGGCGCCTTCCATTGGGGTCCTGCTGGCTGAGGACGTCACGAACAGCGAGGTGTGGGCCGGCCTGGCCCGTATGGCGAGCACCCTGGGAGCTGCATTTTTCGGGCTTCCCCTTGGCTCTCTTGCCGCCAGGAGGGGACGCCGTGTTGCCCTCAGCGCAGGATGGCTGGCCGCGGCCTCCGGTGCAGCCATGCTCGTCGGCGCATCCCAGTGGCAATCCGCGCTTTTGCTGTTTCCGGGCCTGGTCCTGATCGGCATCGGTTCCGCCGTGGCCCTGCAAAGCCGCTTTGCAGCCACCGACCGCGCCCTTCCACATCAGCGCGGGCGGGCGCTGGCGTTCGTCGTCTGGGTGGGCACCCTCGGTTCGGTCATCGGCCCCAACCTCGGCATCCCCGGTGGCTGGATCAGGGACGCCACCGGGCTCACTGCATACGCCGGCGCCTTCCTCATCGCGGCTGCCGCGCTTGGCGGAGCAGGCCTTGTTGTGGCCCTTGCCCTTCGGCCCGAGCCCCTGTCCCTCGGGCTCCCTTCCGCCGGACCCGACGCCGGCAAATCAGGCGGCGCAGAACCATCCCCACGGTCACAGGGGATGCGTCAGCCCATGCGGGAACTGGTCACCGCTGTGCGCAGCAGCAAGCGGGCAGGTACTGCGGTCCTGGCGATCGTCACCGCGCAGGTGGTCATGGTCTCGGTGATGACCATGACCCCGGTGCATCTGCACCATCATGGCGGCACTGTCACCATTATTGGACTTACCATCAGCGTCCATATCGTCGGCATGTACGCGCTCGCACCCATCGTTGGGGTGGTCATCGACCGGAAGAGTGCCCGGTTCGCGGTCGCAACCGCCGTCGCCATCCTCGCCGCCGCGCTCCTCCTAGCCGTTGCCAATCCGGAAAGCACCGCCACGGTCGTCGTTGCGCTGGTCCTGCTCGGCATCGGCTGGTCCTTCACCAACGTTGCCGGGTCCGCCCTCTTCAACGAGGCACTCACTACGCCGAACAGGGCCAGGGCACAGGGTGCGGTCGATGCGCTCGCCAATCTCTGCGGTGCCGCAGCTGCATTCCTGTCGGGCCCGTTCCTCGCTGTGTCGGGTTTCGCCGCGCTCGCGCTCGCCGGACTTGTGGCCCTGGTCCCGTTGGTCCTGGTGACGACCGTCCCCGGGCGCTGGAGGGAGCCCGGGGGCATCAACTGACCAGCCCCGGTGAACTCAGCTGGCCGGTTCCGAGGCCGGGTAGTTCGAGGCCCGCCAGGAATCCCAGGACTGCCGGATGGCATCGAACGCCCCGGCCCCGAGGTCGTAGGTGGAGGCGACAACCAGCGAGCCGTCGCCCTCGGCACGCACGTCCTTGATGGCGGGGTGGTCGGCAACCACCAGCAGCCCCTCGCCGTGCTCTGCGTAGCTGTGCACCGTGAGACCCACCTGGTGGCTGGTCCGGTACCAGACCTTGCCGCTGATCTCCTCGCCGGTGCCCAATGTCACTTGGTACGGCTCCCCAGGCGCCGGGAGGTCTGAGAGCCCAAGTTTTTCGATGGCAGAACCGTTGCCCTCCGTCAGGTGCAGGAACAGCGTGTGCCGCTTGCCGTGGGGGTGCCGTTCCAGGGCAAACCGGAGCTGCTGCAGGAACGTCAGCCAGCCCTGGGTGATGTCCTCATCCCAGGCGGCCCACTCGGAGTCGTGGTCCACCGCGCCGCGGGTCACTGAAACCTGGGTCCCGCCCGCCACCGGATGCAGCTCGAACGTGTCCCCGCCGTGCACGGTCAGGCTGGTGTGGTCCGCGGATTCCTCCACGTCGCTGGAGAAGTAGATCTCCTTGATCTCGGACTCCAGGTCCTCGGCCTGCCAGCCGTGCCATTGGGCCACCTTGGACGGTTCACGCAGCATGGTCCAGACCTGCGGCGCGTCGGCGTTGATCACTACGCTGAGATTGTTCGTCATAGCCCCGAATGTACGCCGTGGACACAGCCCCGGGTAGGGGGAATTTCCCCATCCGGGCAGTCGCCGGAAAGCTCAGGAACGGACGGCTTCCAGCTCGTTGTTGATGCGCCGTTCAAGCTCCGACATTCCGATGGTTTCCGAGCCGCCGTGTGCCCGCAGGAAGAGCAGGGACTCCAGCCTCAGCAGCCGCCACTCGCGCTCGGCGTCGTGGTTGGAGTTGTCGATGGAGCGGAAGATCTCCTTGTCGTACAGGTTGGGCTCGTTGAGCGAGCGCTGCCGCACCTTGGCGGCCATGCGCGCCTTGAACGGGTCCGTTTCCTGGTTTTCCGGCGTGCGGATCAGCTTCTCGTAGACCTCGGCGCGCTTGTCCTGGCCGTCCTGCCGGCAGATGTAGCTGGCCAGCGCCAGGGACGCCTCCACGGAGGTCCAGCGGCCGGGGTTCCCGTCGTAGGGCAGCACGGTCAGGAGGTCCGCCACGGACAATGCCCCGTCGGCGTCCTTGAGGGTGATGAACAGTTCGTGCGCCAGGTCGCTGAGGTCCTTCAGGCAGCTTCCGGACTTGAAGTTGACGCCCTTGGACAGCCGATCGGCCAGGAGCAGGACGCCCTCCGCGTCCGGGTGCGCCTCGGCGGCGGCTTCCACCACCGACTCAGGGGTGCCGGCAGGGGCCGGGATGAGCGCCAGTTCCTCCTCACTTGGGCCGGTGGCGGCGGGCGGTACCGGCGGAAGGGGAGGTACGACGACGGCGGGCGCCACCGGGATGGGACCGGTCCCGCCGCCGGGCTGCTCCTGCCGCCCGT
Source organism: Arthrobacter sp. SLBN-83 (assembly GCF_006715285.1). Lineage (NCBI taxonomy): Bacteria > Bacillati > Actinomycetota > Actinomycetes > Micrococcales > Micrococcaceae > Arthrobacter > Arthrobacter sp. SLBN-83. The sequence continues at coordinate 768,316 of NZ_VFMX01000001.1, read as the reverse complement.
CGTTGAGTGCGGTGGTTTCAGCATACGGCGTGGGTTCCGGAAGGTTTGCCGGCAGCGGAAGCTGGGTGACGTCGTCGTGCGCTCCATCCACAACCGTGACCATGGTGCCGATGGCCACCCGCAGCGTGCCGCCGCCGGAAAGGCTCGCCAGCACCAGTGCCGGGGAGCCGAAGTCGTCGTGCTCGAGCTCAACCTGGTCGATTTCGGCAGTGCGCCGGCCGTCGGGAAGGAGGATGTGGCTGCCGGTGGTCAGAGATCCAGCCTGCTGTTCACTGTGGTGCCTGGCGGCTGGTGATTCGGTCATGGGAGTCCTTAAGTTCTCTTGCGGTCCGCCCTACAGTCTACAAAGGCGGGCACTCAAAACCGGGGACCCCCACGTCCCGGCGGGGTGGTTAGAAGCCCACGCCTGCGAACGCCAGGGCCTGCCGGATGAGGCCGCCGCGGCCGCCGGGAAACTCCAGCTGGACGCCCGGGCTGAGGACTTCCTCGGGGGTCATCCACGTCAGTTCCAGGGCGTCCTGGCGGGGCTCGCACTCGCCCGTCACCGGAATGACGTAGGCCAGGGACACGGCGTGTTGCCGCTCATCCGTGAACCCTGTCTGTGAGGGTGCGGGGAAGTATTCGGCCACCGTGAACGGTACGGGGCTCAGCGGCAGCTGCGGAAACGCCAAGGGACCCAGGTCCTTTTCCATGTGCCGCAGCAGGGCGGCCCGGATGGTTTCGCGGTAAATGACCCGGCCGGACACCAGGGAACGCACCATGGTCCCGTCCGCGTCAGCCTGCAGCAGCGTGCCCACCTCGTTGACGTACCCCAGCGGATCCAGCCTGACCGGTACTGCCTCCACGTACACCATGGGCAGCCGCCCGCGCGCCTCAAAGAGGTCTTCTTCGGAGAGCCAGCCGGGATTCGGGTCAGGTGTGCGCACGTTCATGCTTAAGTTCTACCCCATGGGGCGGCGCTGGGAGATCCACACCGTGGCGGGCGCGTTGGGGCTGCCGGCGTCCGGATTGGCCACGTGGAGGGTGCTTCCAAACGCCTCCTCGGTGAGGCTGGCGGCAAAACCGGCGGCGGTGAGCCGGTCCCGCAAAGGTTCCAGGCCGCCGTCGTACTCAAAGCCCAAACCCGACCGGGACGCCCCTGCCGCCGGCCGCACCAGGAGGACGCCGCCGTTCTTGGCAGTGAAGTCGGCGGTCTCATCGTTGTCCGGGACAGGGCGGGGGCGGGCGCCGACATGCAGCAGGGTGCGGACGGCTCCCTCCGGGTCCGCCGTGTACCAGACCGCGACGACGGCCAGGGCGGGGTCGGCGTCAGCGCACTGGGCGGCGTGGGTTGCTTTGCCAGCCATGAAACTGAAGCCGTCCGGGGCGCTGATCCGGCAGGCTTCGCCGTGGGCTTCCGTGACCAGCTCGGCTGGCTGCGCTCCTTCCCCCCGTGTCCCATCCTCCTGCGCGGACAGATTGGTGCGGCGCGCGAATTCGGCCACGTCGCCCACCTCCACCGCGAATACGGTGTGGCCGTCCTGCCCGGACCCGGCCTCCGCATCGTGGAGTGCCAGCCGTCCGGACGCTGAATCGAAGACGTGCCAGCCGCCGTCGTCCTCTGTCTGCACCATGCCCAGCGCGGTGAGGAACTGCTTCCAGGAGTCGGTGCGTGAGGTGAAGTGGACGGGGCGGACTCGAAGCATGGCGTTGTCCTTGAGGTGGGGAAACGGTCTGTAGGGCCATGATGCCATCTGAAGACCCGGTGCACATGGGGCTTGTGGCCCGGGATTCCGCGGGCAGAATTAGGCCATGGCCGATGACCTTGAGGAACTGCTGGTGCCTGATGCCGCTGCCTGGCGCGCCTGGCTGGAAGAAAACCACAGGACCAGCCCGGGCGTGTGGCTGGTCGTGCACAAGAAGGGCGGGAACGTGACCAGCCTGGACTATCCGGCGGCGCTGGACGAGGCGCTCTGCTTTGGCTGGATCGACGGGCAGGGCAGGCGCCGCGACGCCGAAAGCGTGTTCCAGCGGATGACGCCCCGCCGCCCCCGCAGCATCTGGTCGGCACGGAACGTGGGCCACGTTGCCCGGCTGGAGAAGGAGGGGAAGATGACCGACGCCGGCAGGGCGGCAGTAGAGGCCGCCAAGGCCGACGGCCGCTGGGACGCGGCCTACGGCGGGCAAGCCGATGTTCAGGTTCCGGCAGACCTGGCGGCCGCCATCGCAGCGAACCCGGCGGCGCAGGCAACCTTCGACGTGCTTACCAAAACCAACCTGTTCTCCCTTGTGTACCGGACCAACTCCGCGAAGCAGGCCGCCACCCGGGAGCGCAGGATCGCCGGGTTCGTTGACATGCTGGCCCGCGGCGAGACGCCCTATCCGCAGAAGAAGCGCCCCGCCGGGCTGGACTCAAGCGACCCCGGTTAGGGCAGGCCTGCGGCGGCTACGGACGCGGCAGCCTCCAGCGTCATCCATGCCTGCAGTTGGGTGGAGAGTTCGACGGCGGCGCCCGGCGGATACGTCGCGGCCGCCGGTTGCGCGGCGTGCATAGAGAAGACACTCCTGCCGTGCAACCTCGCACCGGCTTCGCTGGGGCCCACCGGACGGCGGCCGGACCAGAACGCCCCGGCCGTGTCCGTCACCAGCCGGGCAGCAGTGGTGCGGGTGGCCTGGGGAAGCCGGGTATCCACGGCCGCAAGCGCCAGGTAACGGCACAGGATCCCGGTGAACAGGCCGCCGTCGCCGGTTCCTTCGCAGCGGAGCACCGAATCGCCGGCGGAAACGCCCTCCGGTCCGCCGGCAGGAACCGTCAGCAGCCGCTGTACCGCGTCCACCACGACGGCCGCCCGGGCCAGGTTCGCTTCGCCGCCCAGTTCCAGGAGCGCGCCCAGCACCGGGCCCTGGTTGTAGGTGTACACGGCCCGCTCCAACACCACCTCGCCGGCCGGGTTGAGGCGGGCGCCGTCCAGGTACAGCCCCTGCCCGGCGTCGAACAGGGTTGCGTCCAGCCAGTCCAGCAGTGCCTGGGCCTTGGCGTGCCGGCCCGTGCGGGCATAGAACAGTGCCACCGGCGCCGTTGCGGGGGTGTTCTTGAAGTCGCGTTTCTTGCTCCAGAACGTTCCGCCGCCAAGGTCGTCGGTGCAGGCGGCGTCGAACTGCAGCGCCAGTGACGCACGGACTTTGGCGTTGCGGCGGCGGCCAGGGCGGCGCGTCTCCTCGGCCAGCCGGTCCAGCCGCAGGGTTGCCAGGGCAAGCCAGGCCATGTCGTCGTAGTAGCTGTTCACGAAGGTCAGGGCGTTGCGGAGCCTGATGCCCGTCACCAGCCGCGAGGCCAGGTGGCCAGCGCTGGGACGCTCCGGGCCGTCGAACCGGGCAGCGGGGGTTGCCCCTCCGCCAAGTTCGCGCCGGCCGGTATCCACCAGGCAGTCCACATAATGTGCCTGCCACCAGTAGTGCCAGGGGAGGGCCAGGGCAGCCGCCGGCCGGGCACGCCGGAGCAAAGCGAGCCACCGGTTACCCGGATGGACGGCTTGATCCTGTTGTTCCTGCCGGGCCTGCCGGCCCGGATGCCTGCCCTGCCACAGCACCGCGCCCAGATGGGTGCCGGGGAGGAACAGCAGCTTGTGCCCGAACAGGGCGGTGACGGACCGGGCCGCGTGGTTTGCCCTGTCCGGCCAGATGCTCATGGAAGTGCTGCTGGACGTCATGCCGTCCACCCTAACCGTGCCTAAGGAGCCGCCGGGGCAAGGCGGCATGCGTGCAGGGTGCGGGAGATCGCAATTTCAGTTAACATGCATTAACTGTTGCTCGACGCCGCGCCGCGGCATGGGGACACGCATCAAGGAGGATGTATGGACATCAAAGGCAGCGTCGCACTGGTGACGGGCGGTGCGTCCGGGCTGGGGGCGGCCACCGCGCGGAGATTGTTCGACGGCGGCGCATCGGTAGTGCTTGTTGACCTGCCGTCCTCCAACGGGCAGGCAATGGCGGACGAACTCAACAGCCGCGCCGAAGCCGGTCAGTCCGCCGTCTTCGCCCCTGCGGACGTGACCAGTGAGACTGACGTGCGGGCCGCCGTCGGGACCGCCGCGGGGCTGGGACCGCTTCGGATCGTGGTGAACTGCGCCGGGATCGCCACGCCGGGCAAGGTGCTGGGACGCGACGGCGTGCTGCCGCTGGAGACGTTCAGCCGCGTCATCCAGGTGAACCTGGTGGGCACGTTCAACGTACTGCGGCTGGCCGCCGAAGCCATGGTGGCCACCGAACCCGCCGCCACCCCGGTGGGCGGCCCCGAACGCGGGGTCATCATCAATACGGCCTCCGTGGCGGCCTTCGACGGCCAGATCGGCCAGCCCGCTTACTCCGCGTCCAAGGGTGCGGTGGCGGCGATGACCCTGCCCATCGCCCGGGAGCTGGCGCGCTCGCTGGTCCGGGTGGTCACTATCGCCCCGGGCATCTTCGAGACGCCCATGATGGCCGGCCTGCCGCAGGAAGCGCAGGACTCACTCGGCGCCCAAGTCCCTCACCCCTCCCGCCTGGGCAAGCCCGAGGAATACGCCAACCTGGTGGCGCACATCGTGGACAACGCCATGCTGAACGGCGAAACCATCCGCCTGGACGGCGCCATCCGGATGGGACCGAAATGAGCGCCCCAGACCTTTCACAATTGCCGGCCGCGGACTTCTTCGCGGTGGAATCGATGCTGGGCCAGGCCGAACGGAACAAGCTGGCCGAGCTCCGGGACTTCCTGGCGGCCGAGGTTGCCCCCTACGCCGGGGACTGGTGGAACAAGGCCGAGTTTCCGGCGCACATCCTGCCCAAGCTGGCCGCCCTGGAACTGAGCACCCCCGTGCACCGCGGCTACAGCCACCTTTTCGCCGGGCTGGTCATCGCGGAAATAACCCGGGTGGACACGTCCCTGGCCACCTTCTTCCTGGTCCACCACGACCTCTTTGTTGAATCCCTCCATACCTTCGGCAGCGACGACCAGAAGGAGCGGCTGCTCGCTGACGCCTCGGAGCTGCGCACCACCGGTGCCTTCGCGCTCACCGAACCGATGCACGGGTCCGACGTGGCGGGCGGCATGGAGACGCGTGCCAGGCGGGTTTCGTCGGCAACAGGAGAAGCGGACGACGGCGGCGACGCCTGGGTGCTTAACGGCGCCAAGCGCTGGATCGGCAACGGGACGTTTTGCGACTACATGCTGGTGTGGGCCCGGGACGAGGCGGACGGCGCAGTCCGGGGCTTCATTGTCGACGCCACGTTGCCGGGGGTCAGCCGGAGCAGGATCGAGAACAAGATCGCCCTGCGCACGGTGCAGAACGCGAACATTGAGTTCCGGGACGTCATGGTGCCGGAAGCGGACCGCTTTGCCGGAATCAACAGCTTCGAGGACACCAAGGAACTGCTCCGCAGCTCCCGGGTCATGGTGGCGTGGCAGGCGGTGGGCCAGCAGTTGGCGGCGTTCGACGTCGCCCGGCAGTACGCGGTGGAACGCCACCAGTTCGGCCGGCCGCTGGCCCGTTTCCAGCTGATCCAGCAGCAGCTGGTGACCATGCTGGGCAACGCCGTGGCCAGCATGTCCATGATGGCCGGGATCGCCAGGCTGCAGGACCAGGACGCCGCCGACATGCCGCAGGTGGCCCTGGCCAAGTCCTACCTCAGCGCCAGGATGCGGGAAACCGTGGCGCTGGGCCGTTCCATCCTGGGTGGAAACGGCATCGTCACCGACTACCGGATGGCCAAGATCTTCGCCGATGCCGAAGCCATCTACACCTACGAGGGCTCATTCGAGGTCAATACCCTGATCGTGGGCCGGGCCATCACCGGAATATCCGCCATCTCCTGAGCTCGGATGCTAGGCGGGATACGGCTGCTTCTCGCCCGCCTCAACCCGCACATCCAGGCTGTTGTTCTTCACCGGCATGGGGCAGGTGCCGTACGGGGTGAATGCGCTGGGGTAGTTGATGGCACGGTTGAAATCCAGGACCACGGAGCCGTCGGGGCGGGGCCGCGGCACCGAGAGTTTCCGCCAATCGTCGGTGGTGTCCCCGTTCGTTTCATCATGGAACGTGACGGTCAGGGCGCCGAGCTTCTCTTCCTCCGCCTGCAGCCGGAACTCGTGGTCGCTGCCGGGGAGGCAGAAGACCACCTCGCCCACGCTGCGGTGCACGCCGTCCACCAACGGGTTCGCGGTGCCGATCGGCACGTCCACCGGGGCGGGGTACGGCTCAAACCGGCCCGTTACTTCCCAGTCCGGGTTGTAGGGGTAGGTGGGAACGCCGTCGAACTCCGTGAAGACCGGTGAGGCGTTGTCCCGGGTACGAATGGCATACCTCCCGCCGCGCATGGCCAGTTCCACCACCACCTGGTCCCCGTCCGGGCCGCCGTACTGCACCCACATCAGGGACTCCTCGTCCGCCAGCACGGCGGACACCGTGCCATCCACCTTTTCGCCCGTCTCCACCAGCGTGAGCCCGTCCTCGGGCAGTGCGGCGAGGAACGCCGTCGTGCCCGTGGCGTCGGTGGACCATAATCCCGGGGCGAGGTCGACGGCGGCGGGGGAGTCCCCGAGCCACTGGAAGGAGGTGAGGGTGAGCCAGCCGTGGGGCGAGGCCAGTGCCTTGTCCCGGTTGGCGCGGAAGCGCTGCCAGCGCTCCACTTTCGCGGCTGGGGCGGGGGCTGTGGCGGCTGGGGTGGTGGACATGATTCCTTCCGTTGCGTGTGCCCCCGCTACAACCGCATGCATGGCGTGTTCATTCCGCCCTAAGTCCTCTTGTTCCCTCTGCAGCGGAGAGTCGCGTGCTGCCATGAAGATCGCAGTTCTTGGCTCGGGCACTGTAGGGCGCACGCTGGCAGCAGCATTCAGCGGGTTGGGCCACGAGGTGGTCCTGGGCACGCGGGACCCCGGCGAAACCGTGGGCCGGACCAGCCCGGATCCCATGGGCGGCCCGCCCTTCAAGGAATGGCAGGCAGGGCATAACAACATCCGGCTGGCCACCTTTGCGGACGCGGCGGGTGGCAGTGAGCTGGTGGTCAATGCCACCAATGGCGCCGCATCCCTTGCAGCCCTGGGGGCAGCGGGCGCTGCGCGGCTGGCCGGAAAAGTCCTGATGGACGTGTCCAACCCGCTCGACTTCTCACAGGGAATGCCGCCGGTGCTGAATCCCGTCAACACCGAAAGCCTGGGCGAACGGATCCAGCGCTCGTTCCCGGAGACGCGGGTGGTGAAGACGCTCAACACCATGAATGCCGGCCTGATGGTGGACCCGCGCCGGCTGGCGGACGGAGACCACTCCGTGTTCGTTTCCGGCGACGACGCCGAAGCCAAGAAGGTTGTCACCGGCCTGCTGGAATCCCTGGGCCACCGGGAATTCATCGACCTCGGCGACATCACCACGGCCCGCGGCGCCGAGATGGTGCTGCCGCTTTGGCTGCGGCTGTTCGGCGCGCTGGGCACCCCGGATTTCAACTTCAAGATCGTCCGCCACGGTTGAATGGGGAGGTGGACATTCTTGGCGGAGTGAATCGGGAGTGGCTGGCGGCGCTCACCTGGATGGCAGCCGCGGCTGCCTGTACGGGCGTACTGGTGTGGCGGCGAAGGCGGGCGGACCTCGCCGCGCTCGCCGCCGTCGTCGTCTTCATGGCAGCAAACGTCGGCGCCGGCATCTATGTCCTCAACCACCTGGCGGACGGGCGCTGGGGCGGGGATGGGCAGGCCAAGCTCACCCCGCCGTCGCTCTCCGGGACTCCCGTGGTGGGCCAGTTCCTGGAACCCCTTGAGGGAACCATGGCCGGAATGGCCGGCGGCGTCAACGACTTCATCGACTTCCAGGCCGCGCTGCCTGTTGCACTGGGTTTCTTCGCGGCCGCAGGTTGGGCGCTGGCCTTTTCCGTGCCGGTGGCGCTGGGAGCCGCGGCAGTGCAGGCCAGGCGCGCACGACGCCGAAAGGCTGAGGCTGCTGCGTGGCAGGGCGAAGTGGAAAAACTACGGATGGAACTCGACGCCGTCAGACGCCACGTGGGTATCACGACATCTTTTGAGACGGATTCCACTGCCGCGCAGGAGCGGGGGTAGCATCTTTAGCTAGTAACGTGGCTCACAGTATCCAGCGCAGTGTACGAGCCAAGTCCGAACCCCTCGAAAGATTGTTTCAATGGCTCACACTGCAACACCTCCCGAGACCGATCTTGCCTCCGAACTGCGCGCGGACGTCCGGCGCGTTTCCACCCTGTTGGGCGAATCCCTGGTCCGCCAGCACGGACCGGAACTCCTGGACCTCGTGGAGCAGGTCCGGCTCCTGACCAAGGAATCCAAGGAGGCGGCGCGCGGCGGTGCGCACGCCACCGGCCCCTGGAGCGCGCACGACGTCGTTGCCCAGGTCCGTGAACTCCTCGGCTCCCTGCCCATCGAGCAGGCAACCGACCTGGTCCGTGCCTTCGCGTTCTACTTCCACCTGGCCAACGCCGCCGAGCAGGTGCACCGCGTTCGCGGACTGCGGACGCGCGCCGAAAAGGACGGCTGGCTGGCCAAGACTGTGGCGGACATCGCCGCCAAGGCCGGACCCGACGTCCTGCAGGAGGTGGTCAACGGGCTGGATGTGCGCCCGATTTTCACTGCCCACCCCACCGAGGCCTCCCGCCGCTCGGTCCTGGACAAGATCCGCAAGCTCTCCGACGTCCTGTCCCAGTCCACCGCCGAAGGGTCCACCGCCCGGCGCCGGCAGGACCGGCAGCTGGCCGAGATCATCGACCAGATGTGGCAGACGGACGAGCTGCGCCAGGTCCGCCCCACTCCGGTTGACGAGGCCCGGAACGCCATCTACTACCTGGGCGGCATCCTCACCGACGCCATGCCCGAAATGCTGTCCGAACTCTCCGAGCTCCTCGGCGAGCACGGCGTCACCCTCGCCTCCAAGGACGCCCCCATCCGCTTTGGCTCCTGGATCGGCGGTGACCGCGACGGCAACCCGAACGTCACCGCCGCCGTTACCCGCGAGATCCTGCAGATCCAGAACCAGAGCGCCATCCGGATCAGCATCGGGATGATCGACGAGCTGATCTCCATCCTCTCCAATTCCACGGCACTCGCAGGCGCGGACGAAGCGTTGCTCACCTCCATTGACGAGGACCTGAAGAAGCTGCCCGGCCTGGACAAGCGAGTCCTGGAGCTGAACGCCCAGGAGCCCTACAGGCTCAAGCTCACCTGCATCAAGGCCAAGCTCATCAATACCGGCAAGCGGGTTGCCGTGAACTCCAACCACGAGCACGGCCGCGACTACAGCGGGACCGATGAACTCCTGGCGGACCTGCACCTGCTGGAGCTGTCGCTCCGCAACCACTCCGCAGCCCTCGCCGCGGACGGCTCCCTGGCCCGGGTCCGCCGGGCCATCGCCTCCTTCGGCCTGCACCTGGCCACCCTGGACATCCGCGAACATGCGGACCACCACCACGACGCTGTGGGGCAGCTGATGGACCGGATCGGCGGTCCGGGGCTGCGCTACGCCGAACTCAGCCGGGAAGAACGCTTCGAGGTGCTCGGCTCCGAGCTGGCTTCCCGCCGCCCGCTGTCCGGCCACCCGATCAAGCTCGACGGCGCCGCGGACGGCACCTACGACGTCTTCCGCGAGATACGCCGGGCGCTGCGCATGTACGGCCCGGACGTTATCGAGACCTACATCATCTCGATGACCCGCGGCGCCGATGACGTCCTTGCCGCGGCCGTGCTGGCCCGAGAGGCCGGGCTGATCAACCTCTTCGGTGACAAGCCCTACGCCAAGCTCGGTTTCGCGCCGCTGCTGGAGACCGTGGAGGAACTGCGGGCCTCCGCCGAGATCATCGACCAGCTCCTGTCCGACCCCTCCTACCGTGAACTGGTGCGGCTGCGGGGCGACATCCAGGAAGTCATGCTGGGCTACTCGGACTCCAACAAGGAATCCGGCGTGATGACCAGCCAGTGGGAGATCCACAAAACCCAGCGCAAGCTGCGTGATGTCGCCGCCAAGCACGGTGTCCGCGTCCGCCTGTTCCACGGCCGCGGCGGTTCGGTGGGCCGCGGCGGCGGGCCAACCTACGATGCTATCCTGGCCCAGCCCAACGGCGTCCTGGAAGGCGAGATCAAGTTCACCGAACAGGGTGAGGTCATCTCCGACAAGTACTCCCTGCCGGAGCTTGCCCGGGAAAACCTGGAACTGTCGCTGGCCGCGGTGCTGCAGGGCTCGGCCCTGCACCGCGACCCGCGCACCTCCGAGGACCAGCGCGAGCGCTACGGGCACGTCATGGAGGCCATCTCGGACGCCGCCTTTGACCGGTACCGGAAGCTCATCGACCACCCGGACCTGCCTGCCTACTTCATGGCCTCCACCCCCGTGGAGCAGCTGGGCTCCCTGAACATCGGGTCCCGCCCCTCCAAGCGCCCCGATTCGGGGGCCGGACTGGGCGGCCTCCGTGCCATCCCGTGGGTTTTCGGCTGGACCCAGTCCCGGCAGATCGTCCCCGGCTGGTTCGGCGTGGGTTCAGGCCTCAAAGCGGCACGTGAGGCCGGACATTCCGCCCAGTTGGTGGAAATGATGGACCACTGGCACTTCTTCCGCTCCGTGCTGTCCAACGTGGAAATGACCCTGGCCAAAACGGACATGGACATCGCCGGCTACTACGTCTCAACGCTGGTTCCCGAGGAACTGCACCACCTGTTCCGGACCATCCGTGAGGAGTACGAGTTGACGGTGGCGGAGATCCAGAAGCTCACCGGCGAGAATGTCCTCCTGGACGCCCAGCCCACGCTGAAGCGCTCCCTGGAGATCCGCGACCAGTACCTGGATCCCATCAGCTACCTCCAGGTGGAACTCCTGCGCCGCATCCGCACCGAGGCTGACATCAGCGGGGCCGAGCTCGACGAGCGCCTCCAGCGGGCCATGCTGATCACGGTCAACGGCGTGGCTGCCGGCCTCCGCAACACCGGCTAATCTCTCCTGTTGCTCTATCACTTATGGTCCCTAACAGGCGCTCTTAGGGACCATAAGTGATAGAGCATCCGGGCGTTTGGATAGGGTGGAGGGCATGCCTTCCTTCCAGACCCGCCTCAAGATCACCGGGCTCCGGCCGGGCAATCCGCCTGAGTCCGTCATGGACGCGGCCGTGGAGGCGCTTGGCACCCGGCACCACGTGGAAGCGCACCAGCTCCAGATCGCCGGAGGCGTGCCGCAGCTGAACCTGCGCTTCCTCGTGGAGGCGAGCGAATACAGCGGCGAGAACCGCCAGGCGGTGGAATCGGCAGCAATGATGCGCGACGCCGTCGAACGCGTTGCGCTGACGGGTTCACTGAGCGTGCTGCGGCGCAGCCGCGGCAAGTGGCTGCCCGTCTAGCCTGCGTCGGGGATCGGCTCCTCCTCGACCGGGGAACGGGTGCCCCGCCGGCGGGTGACGATGATGCCCACGACGGCGCCGATCACCAGGCCCACCGCCACGCCGATGAGGGAGCTGGCCCAGAACGGCAGCTTGGTGGTTGAGCCGGTAAAGTAGCCAAGCCCCACCAGCCAGCAGGCCCACAGGACTGCCCCCAGGCCCGCGCACAGACTGAAGCCGCGGACCGAAACGTTCGCCACGCCTGAGGCTGCCGAGGTGGCAAGCCGGCCGCCGGGGATGAAGCGGGCGCCGATGATGGTCCCGTAGGTGGAGGACCGCCCCGCCTTGGCCAGGGCCGAATGGATACCGGCATGGACGCGCCGGCCCCACTTCCAGCGGTCCAGCACATGGCTGAGGCGGCGCCGGAAGAGATGGAAGACCACCATGTCGCCCAGCCAGGACGCCAGGGCTGCGAGCACCAGCACCAGGAACACATTGGCCCGGCCGTCCGCGGACAGCGCGCCGCCGGTAATCACCACCATTTCGGACGGGATGGGCGGAAAAATGGCGTCGCCGATCACCATCGGGATGACCCACAAATAGAAGGTCGCTCCCCAGCTGTCGATGCCGCCGAAGTCCATTGCCACAAGGTACCGCACTTGGGAAACTGGCGGCATGCGGATCTCTGTTCTGCAGGGCGACATTACGCAGCGGCGGGTGGACGTGGTGGTGAACGCCGCCAATGCGTCGCTGCTCGGCGGCGGGGGAGTGGACGGGGCGCTGCACCGGGCCGCGGGGCCGGAGTTGTTGGCGGCATCCGGGAACTGCGGAAAAGCGCCTTGCCGCACGGGCTCCAGACCGGAGCCGCCGTGGCAACCCCCGCATTCCGGTTGCCGGCCCGCTGGGTGGTCCACACCGTGGGGCCCAACCGGCACGCCGGCCAGACCAACCGCGCGCTCCTGGTGTCCTGCTTCAGCGAAAGCCTACGGCTGGCCGATACGTTGGGCGCCGAGGACATGGCCTTCCCCGCGGTGGGAGCCGGTGCCTATGGGTGGAGCGCGGCGGCCGTGGCGCAGGCGGCGGTGGACGCGGTGGCGGGGTTCCAATCCCTGCATCCGGACAGCGGACTGGAACTCGTGGAGTTCGTGCTGCACACCACCGAGGTCGAAGCTGTGTTCAGGGACGTGCTCGGTGCCTAAGGCCGGTGCTAACGCCGTGCCCGGACCGCTTCGCTGAGCTCCAGGCTGCTGCGGTACTCCACAGGCTTCCCCGAGATCGGGTCCACGAACCGGATGCCGCGGGCCAGGAGCTGGAGCGGCTTGGTGTAGTCGTCCGGGGCCTTGTCCAGCAGGTCCGGGTAGAAGGCGTCGTTCACAATCCCCAGCCCCAGTGAGGCCATGTGGACGCGCAGCTGGTGGGTCTTGCCGGTGTGCGGCTCCAGCCGGTATCTGGCGAGGCGCCTGGCGCCAGCGGTGCCGTCGGCACCTGGGGCCGTGCCGCCGTCGAACGTTTCCAGCCGCTCAATCCTGGTTTCAGCGTTCGGCTCACCGTCGATGACCTCGGCCAGGAGGTAGCTGCGGGATTTGGTCATCCGGTTGCGGACCACCACGGGAAACTCGACGGCGGGATACCCTGGCGAGGGCTCGGCGGCGGACACGCACTCGTACTCTTTCTGCACCTGCCGTTTCTCGAACAGCACCTGGTACTTGCCGCGCGTTTCAGGATTGGTCGAGAAGAGCAGGACACCTGCAGTCATGCGGTCCAGCCGGTGCATGGGGATTAGGTCCGGCAGGTCCAGCTGGTTCCGCAGCCGCACCAGGGCCGATTCCTGGATGTAGGTGCCGCCCGGCGTGGTGGGCAGGAAGTGCGGCTTGTCCACCACCAGCAAGTGCTCGTCCTGGTGCAGGATGCTGAGCTCCACCGGAAGGCGCGTCTCCGGTGGCAGGGTCCGGTAGTACCAGATGAAGGTGTGGTCCTCCAGCTTGGTGTGCCGGCTCAGCGGGATGCCGCCCTCGCCCACGATCTCGCCGGCGTCAAACCTGTCCTCGATGCCCTGCGGATCGATGTGGCCCCAGCGGTGCATCATGTAATCCATCGCGGTGTCCCACGGCCCCTCGTCCGGGAGGCGCAGGCGAGTGGCGTTGACGCCGTCGCGCACGGGAAGGGGGGATTGCATCACCGGTCCATTCTACCGGCGCAGGAGCGGCGCCATCCTGACGCAGTCCCTCCGTCCGACCATAAAAAAGTTCTTGACAAAAAAACTTGTCGGTTGCCAGACTTATGGCATGCAGGACATTGCAATCATCGAGGACCCGGCCGCGGCCGAGGCATCCCTTGACCCCATCCGCACGCAGATCCTGCGCGAGCTGGTCCAGCCGGGCTCAGCCACGCAGCTGGCGGTCCGCCTGGGCCTGCCGCGGCAGAAAGTGAACTACCACCTCAAGGCCCTGGAGCGGCACGGGCTGGTTGAGCTCGTTGAGGAGCGCCGGAAGGGCAACGTGACGGAGCGGGTAGTACAGGCCACGGCGGCGTCCTACCTCATCTCACCCACCGCGCTTGCCGCGGTGTCCCCCGACCCGCGGCGGTTTGCGGACCGCTTCTCCGCCTTCTGGCTGCTGGCGCTGGCGGGACGGATGGTCCAGGAGGTGGGCAAGCTTATTGCCGGCGCCGCCGCTGCCAGGCAAAAGCTGGCCACATTCGCCATCGACGGCGACATAACCTTCCGCAGCGCCGCTGACCGTGCCGCTTTCGCCGAGGAGCTCGGCGTGGAGGTCACGCGGCTGGTGGATAAGTACCACGACGGCGGGGCAGCGCCCCAGGGGCGGAGGCACCGGCTCGTCGTGGCGCTGCACCCTGCCCTCAAAGAACCGGCACTCCAAACTTCCGATCAGACCCCTTCACAAAAGGAACAGGACAATGACTGAGAACCGAGACTTCGAAATCGTCTACGACACTGAACTTCCCGGCACTCCCGAGCGGGTCTGGGAAGCGGTCACCAACGGGACGCCGGCGTGGATGTTTCCCACGGACCAGTGGCCGGACGTCAAGACCGTGGAGGAGTACCCCCGCCATCTGGTGTCCCGGATGGACGGCCCGGACGGCTGGGTCAACCAGCTAGAGCATGTGCTGGAGCCGCTGGAGGGCGGCCGCGCGCGGCTCCACTACGTCCACAGCGGCATCTTCGCCGACAACTGGGACCAGCAGTACGACGGCGCCAGCCGCCACACAGAGTTCTACCTGCACACGCTGGGCCAGTACCTGCAGTACTTTGACGGGCGGCCCGTGGTGTTCACCGATATCCAGGCCCCTGCGGCCTCCCAGGAGCCGGGCGGGTTCAGCCGGCTGCGCGAAGCCCTGGGTGCCGGTTCCGTGGGGCAGGGGGCGCGGGTTGAAGTGGAACTCGACAGCGTCGGCCGGCTTGAGGGCGAGGTGGACTTTTCCAACGAGCACTTCCTGGGCATTCGCACCGCTGACGCGCTGTACCGGTTCTTCGGCCGCAACGCGTGGGGTGCCCCCGTGGGCATGACGGTGCACGACTTCAGCGGCGCGGGTGATTCCGAGGCAACTGCCAAGGCGTGGGGCGGCTTGCTGGAGCGGGTGTACGGGTAGGGGTCCCCTTCCGTTTCGCGCCCGAATCGCCGGAACGGTGCCCGCCCGCCGTATCTTTTCAGGGGTGTGGCACGCGTCCGGCGGTTTCGTTGGCCGCCGGTCAGGCGATGGCGACGGCGGGCGCCTGGGTCAGAGACCGCCGGAGCTGGGGTACCGCGTCGAGTTTGTCCTGGGCGGCCCGCAGCGCCAGGACCGCGGTCTCCAGTTTGTCCGGCGGGAGCGTGAAGGGCAGCCGCAGGTTGCGTTCGAAGGCGCCGCCGATCCCGAAGCGTGGACCGGCTGCCAGCCTGAGGCCAAAGTCCGGTGCGAGTACGGTCAGGGCCGTGCTGATGGGTCCGGGCAGCCGGCACCACACAGAGAGGCCGCCCGGCGGAGGTGCCACCTGCCATGTCGGCAGGTGCTCGGCAAGGAAGCCGAGCAGTGCGGACCGGTTGCGGCGAAGCGTCTGCAGCAGCGCGGGCAGTGGCTCCTCCAGTGCCCGGACCAGGTGGGCTGCCGCCAGTTGCTCCATCACGGGCCCGCCGAGGTCCAAGGTGGTGCGGGCGGCGGCGAAGCGCTGGATCATTGGTTCCGATGCCCGGATCCAGCCGGTGCGCAGGCCGCCCCAGTGGGATTTGCTCAGCGACCCGATGGACACAACAGTGCTGCTGAACCCGGCGAGGGGAGTAGTGGCAACGCCGTCGAGGTTGAGGTCGCGAAGCGTCTCATCTGCCACCAGCACGGTTCCGGCCGCGGCGGCCGCGCGCGCCAGCCGGCGGCGCTGGGCGTCAGGCATGATCATGCCCGTGGGGTTGTGGAAGTCCGGGACCACGTAGGCAAGCTTTGGCTGTTGTTGCGCGATGGTGGATTCCAGTGCGGGCAGGTCCCAGCCGGACTCTGTGAAGGCCACCGGGACCGGGCGGCACCGGGCGGAGCGGATGGCATCAAGTGCGTGGGGGTAGCTGGGATGTTCCACGAGGACCCGGTCCTGCCGGTCCGTCAGGGTGCGGATGATGATGGTGAGGGCGTGCTGGGCACCCGACGTCACCATGACCTGGCCGGGCTGCGTTGGCACTCCGGCCGCCGAATACCGGTCCGCCACGGCCTGGCGCAACGGCAGCAGCCCCAAGGCGTCGTACCCAAAACCTGGGAGCAGGGCAGGTAGTTCCGTCAGGGCCGCGGCGAAGGCCCGGTGCACCACCTCGCCGCTCGCGGGGAGCGCGGAGTATGCAAGATCGATGAGTCCTCCGGGCGCGGCCAGTCCAGGTGCAGTGAGTCCGGGCGCCGTCAGCCCTGGCGCCAAAGGGCCGGCCGACGGCGGCTGGGGGCCAGAGGGGGCAGGCCCGAAGAGTGCCGGGCCGAAGGGAGTCAGTTCAGGGATGCGGGTCCTGCCGCGGCTGCCTTGCCCGCTGCTGAGGAATCCTTGCTCCCGCAGGCTGGCGTAGGCCGCGGTGACGGTGGTTCGGCTGACTGCGATCGCGGCGCAAAGGGAACGCTCGCTGGGCAGGGCCGTGTCGAGTGGGATCCGCCCATCCAGGATGAGCAACCGCAGCACGTCGGCCAGTTCACGGTAGGCCGGGCCGGTTCCGGTGTTCCAAGGGCCAAGGAGGCGGGACAAAGCAAGGGCAGTAAGCGCGGCAGCCATGTAGCCAGTATTTCAGACTGGATATGTAATTGAATGCCAGTTGGCTGCGAACATGATTCCATGATGACCCGCAGACTGATCCAGCTCTTCACCGGCCTCGCCCTGTACGGCATTTCCCTGGCCATGTTCATCCGTGCCGGACTGGGCCTGGATCCCTGGGACGTCTTCCACCAGGGACTGGCCAACCGGTCCGGGCTGAGCATCGGCCTGGTGGTCATCATCGTGAGTTTCCTGGTGTTGCTGCTCTGGATCCCGCTGCGGCAGATGCCCGGCTTCGGAACACTGTGTAACGCCATCCTCGTGGGGGTCTTCGCGGACATCGGACTGGCGCTGCTGCCGCCGGTGTCCCACCTGGCCCTGCAGATTGTGCTCCTCGCCGGCGCAGTGCTGATGAATGCCATAGCCTCAGCCTGCTACATCGGCGCCGGTTTTGGGCCGGGCGCCCGCGACGGTCTCATGACCGGCCTGGCCCGCCGGACCGGATGGACTGTCAGGGTGTCACGCACCCTCATTGAGGTGACAGTGCTGGCGGCCGGCTGGCTGCTGGGCGGTTCGGTGGGCGTGGGCACTGTGGTCTACGCCCTGGCCATCGGTCCCTTGGTGCACGTGCTGCTGCCGCGTTTCACGGTGGCTGCCGCGCCGCGGATATCCAGCACTGAAAGCAGCACCGCGAACTGTTGACGCCTGCCTGAACGCGGGACGTCAGGTAGGCGCCGGCTGGCATTTCGGGCAGAAGTAGATGTCCCGCTCCTCCTCGCCGTTCGGCTTGCCCAGGAGCCCACGCCGGATGGGTGTGCGGCATTTGAGGCACGGCTGGCGCTCCCGGCCATAGACCCAGTAGCCGGGCCTGCCGGCCATCCTGCCCACCGGCATGCCCCGTGAGTTGAGGATGGTGACGCGGCGGCCGGGTCCAAGGTTGACCTCCAGGAGCTGCTTGGCGTCGGTCATCATGGTCCGGACGTCGGCCACCTCGGCCACAGGCGTGGCGGGATGCACCCCTGACAGGAAGCACGCTTCGCAGCGGTAGATGTTGCCGATGCCGGCGAGGTTCCGCTGGTCCAGCAGGGCTACTCCGATGGGGACTTCGGGACGGGCGCGGATGCGGCGTTCAGCCTCGTCCAGGTCCCAGTCCGGGCCCAGGAGGTCCGGGCCGAGGAATCCGACGATGGAGTCTTCGTTGGCTGTTGCCACCACTTCCACAATGCCAAGCGAAAAGCCGACGGCGTCTGCCGCTGCCGTGCGCAGCACGCACCGGGCGGTGAAGCCCGGTTTGCGCCACCTTCCGCCGGGCGGATAGACCTGCCACGCGCCTTCCATCTTCAAGTGTGAGTGGATGGTGAGTCTTTTGTCCTCCGGGCTGACCACCCGCATCAGAAGATGCTTGCCGCGGGGGACAACTTCGTCCACGGTCCAGCCGGCAAGGTTCAGTGTGGCGAACCGGGGCACGCGGAAGTCGGAGGCAAGCAGTGTCTGTCCGGCCAGTGCGTCGTGCAGTTGGTGGGCCGCCCGCCAAACGGAATCGCCCTCAGGCACGGATTCTCAGTCCCTTCGGGGTGGAGTAGGCGCCGGCGGAGCTCAGGGCAGCAGCGACAGGGGTGTCCAGGAGGTCGTGACCGTTCACCTTCTCCATGATCAGCTTGTCCACCGCCCCGCGGGTTACCACCCCCACCAGCGCAGTACCAGCTGCCGCCAGCACGGCGTCGTCCTCGCTGAACGCCAGGAGGGTCTTTCCGCCGCGCTCCACGTAGAGCACCAGCGCACCGTCCACCAGCACCACCAGGGCCCCCGCTTTGCGGCCCGGCCGGTGGCCCGTGCCGGCGTCCTGCTGCAGGGCCGGCCAGGGCAAGGCGGCGCCATAGGGGTTGGCGGGATCGGTGGCGGCGAGGGCCAGGGCCACGGGTTCGGCTTTTGCCAGCTGGGTGTCCTCCGAGTAGGAGCGGAGCCGGTCCACGGTGGCGGGAACCGCGAACTGGGCGGCGCCCAGGTGCTCGATGAAGTAGCCCCGGCGGCACCGGCCTGCTTCCTCGAGCCGCGCGAGCACCTTGTACATGAGCCCGAAGCCGCCCAGGATCTGTTCCGCCATGACCGAGCCCCTGGTGACCACGCCGTAGCGGTCCAGCAGGAGTTCGGCGGTGGCGCGGGCATGGATGGTGGGATCGAGTTCCGGCTCCGGGAGCGCGGACCAGCGGCCTGCCGCGGTGGGCGGTGTGGCGGCACCCTGGGTTCCGTACCGGCCGCCGGCCAGCCCCGGGGACCCCATCAGGCCGGTGCCATGGGAGCGGCCCAGCCGGCTAAGCCGCGGCGCCCTGGCACGCGGGGCACGGGCCACCTGCCGGTGTGAGGTGTGGCCACCGGCGATCAGGGCCCGGACGGGGGCGAAGGTGTCGCCGGTGATTCTCCCCGCCCATGCGAGATCCCAAAGCGCAGTCACCACCTCCTGGTCGCCCAGGACGGCGTCCATGCCGCCGGCCACTTCCGTCAGTTGCCGGAAGAAGTATCCGCCGCCGTTGTTGCGCAGGTGGTCCAGGAGGCGTTGTCCCGCATCCCCCGGTTCGAACTCGGGCGCGGGGTTGAGCGTCAGCTCGGCTGAATCCGCCAGATGCAGGCTGATCCAGCCGTCGTTGCCGGGAAGGGCGCCCGCCCCGGACCAAAGCACTTCACCGGCGGCCATGAGTTCGTCCAGCATGGCGGGCTGGTAGTTGGATACGCGGGTGGCCAGCACCAGCGGTTCCCAGGCTGATGCCGGGACGGGCACTCCCGAGAGCTGGTCGATGGCGGTGATGATGCCGTCCAGTCCGCGCAGCGAGGGCTGGCCGCGGCCACCGCCGGGCGTCCTGACGTGCTGCCACGCGGGCAGGAAGCGTCCGTAGGCGGCGGCATCCACTGGCTCCACTTCCGCGCGCAGGGCAGCCAGCGAACGACGGCGGAGCTTGCGCAGCACCTCGGCGTCACACCATTCGCTGGCGATGGAGTGGGGCACCTCCGGCGCGTGTGCTTCAGCGGGCGGCGGAGCCACGTCGCCAGTTGGCTGTGCTGGTTCATGAGTGCCCGGGGCGGTGGCAGGATGGCCGGCTTCCAGCTGGGCGGCTTCAAGCGCGCCTGCTTCCGCCGGCGCTGCTTCAGGGAGTGCGGCTTCATCCACCGCTGGTTCAGCAAGTGTGCCTGCCGTCGAGGTGACATGGGGCCGGAATTCGCCCTCCACCACTCGGCCGTCCGCTGCCAGCCGTTTCAGCGCGGTTCCCACCACGGCCACGCCCAGGCCGAGCCGGGTGGCTGCTTCGGCGGCAGTAAAGGGCCCATGCGTCCGTGCGTAGCGGGAGACAAGGTCACCCAGGGGATCGGCAACCGGTTCAATGAAAGCCAACGGCACACCCATGGGCAGCGGCACACCGATGGCATCCCGAAGGCGCGCTGCATCCTCCACGGCGGCGAAACGCTCAACCCCGCCGATGTTGACCTTAATGGCGCGGTTGGCTCGCTGCAGCGCCGCGAGATGTGCTGCCGCTTCTGCCACGGTGGCTGCGGGCATGGGTCCAGGCTCCGCTTCAACCTGCCCCGGGCCGCCGCTTTCACTCGGCGGCTCCGGAGTTGCAGTGGCCGCGCTTCCGGCCGGCCCCGGCGTGGTAGTTTCCTGATCAGCCCCAGCCGCGCCCTGCAGCCGTGCCGCGGTTTCTTCGGGCGCCAGCGGACCCAGCAGCCGCAAGAGGTCCGCGACGCCTTCCATCCCACGTGCCCTGCGGTCCGGTGCCAAGCGCTGCAACTCGCGCTCGGTGGCCTCGATGACCTTTGCATCCAGGAGTTCGCGCAGTTCCACCCGCCCCAGGAGTTCGTTCAGGAGGGTGGAGTCCAGCGCCAGGGCGGCTGCCCGCCGTTCCGCGAGTGGGGAATCGCCCTCGTAGAGGAACTGGGCCACGTAGCCGAAGAGCAGGGACTTGGCGAACGGTGAAGGCTGCTGGGTGGTGGTCTGCAGGATCCGTAGTTCCCGCCGTTCCACGGATGCAGCGATGTCCTTCAACGCCGGCAGGTCGTAGACGTCCTGGAGGCATTCACGCACTGTTTCCAGGACGATGGGGAATGTGGGGTACTTCCGGGCCACATCCAGCAACTGGGCTGACCGCTGGCGTTGCTGCCACAGCGGCTGCCGCTTGCCGGGGGTCTGCCGGGGCAGCAGGAGCGCGCGGGCGGCACATTCGCGGAACCGCGACGCGAACAAGGCGCTGGCGCCAACCTCGGCAGTGACGATCTGCTCCAGTTCCTCCGGATCGAAGAGGAATAGTTCAGCACCCGGCGGTTCGTCCTCCATCATGGGTACCCGTAGCACGATGCCGTCGTCGGCCGCCATTGCCGAGCCGTCCAGCCCGTAGCGCTGGTGGAGCCGCTGCCCCACGGCCAGTGCCCACGGCGCGTGCACCGGCATGCCGAAGGGGCTGTGCAGGATCACGCGCCAGTCGCCCAGTTCGTCGTGGAACCGCTCCACGACGAGGGTGGTGTCGCTGGGGACTACCTCTGTGGCCTGTTTTTGCTCGGTGAGGTACTGGATAAGGTTGTTCGCCGCGAAGTCGTCCAGCCCGCTGGCCTTGCAGCGCTCGGCGGCAGGGCCGGCGTCGGAGGCCGACAGCTCGCGGACAAACGCGCCCAGGGCCCGGCCCAGGTCCACCGGCCGCCCCAGCGAATCGCCCTTCCAGAACGGAAGTTTGCCGGGCTGCCCAAAAGCGGGGGAGACCAGGACGCGGTCGTGCGTAATGTCCTCGATCTTCCAGCTGGTGGCACCCAGGGCAAAGACGTCGCCCACCCTGGACTCGTAGACCATCTCTTCGTCCAGCTCGCCCACGCGCCGGCCGCCTTTCGGGGCGCGCGCAGGTTTTCCGTCCTCGGCAGGGGAAGCCGCCCCTTCCTGCTCGGTGCCGATGATGTAGACGCCGAACAGGCCGCGGTCCGGGATGGTGCCGCCGGACGTGACGGCCAGGCGCTGGGCGCCGGGCCGGCCTTCGATGGTTCCGGCATTGCGGTCCCAGATGATCCTGGGCCGCAGCTCGGCGAACTCATCGGAGGGGTAGCGGCCGGCGAGCAGGTCCAGGGTGGCCTCGAACGCCGAACGGGGAAGGGAAGCGAACGGCGCTGAACGCCGGACGGTGCTGAACCACTCCTCCACATCGATGCTGCCCAGGGCGGTGGCGGCCACGGTCTGCTGGGCCAGGATGTCCAGTGGGTTGGCCGGGATGCTCAGGCGCTCAATCTTGCCGTCCAGCATCCGCTCCACGGTGATGGCGGTGTGGACCAGGTCCGCCCGGTGCTTGGGGAAAAGGACGCCCTGGGAAATCTCGCCCACCTGGTGCCCGGCCCGGCCCACGCGCTGCAGGCCGCTGGCCACCGAAGGCGGCGACTCCACCTGCACCACCAGGTCCACTGCTCCCATGTCGATGCCGAGCTCGAGGGACGACGTGGCCACCACGCAGCGCAGCCGCCCGGATTTGAGGTCGTCCTCGATGAGGGCGCGCTGGTCCTTGGAGACGGAGCCGTGGTGGGCGCGGGCCAGGACAGGGTCCGCACCGGCGGTGCTTCCGGCCTGGGCCATCATGTGCGCGGGCGTGGCGGTTGATGCGGGAGTGCCGGACGCCGATGCCTCCCGGCTTCCGGACGCACCCGCGTGCCCTTCCGGGGCGGGATCGTCCCACCCGCCGCCCACCGCAACCAGCTGGCGCTCCGCATAGATTTCGTTGAGCCGGGCCGTCAAGCGCTCGGCCAGGCGCCGGGAGTTGGCGAAGACAATGGTGGACTGGTTGGCCAGCACCAGGTCTACGATCTTCTCTTCCACATGCGGCCAGATCGATGCCTGCGGCTGGAGCCCGGAGGCCGGCCCGGAATCGAATGCTCCCGCTGCGCCCTGCAGGTCAGACATATCCTCCACGGGTACGGAGACCGTAAGGTCCCAGTTCTTCCTGGCGGGCGGTGCCACAATCTCCACCGGAGCCGAACCGGCAAGGAACTGGGCCACGAGCTCCTTGGGTTCCACCGTGGCGGAAAGCCCGATGCGCTGTGCGGGTTTGGGCAGCAGCGCGTCCAACCGTTCCAGGGATACCGCAAGGTGGGCGCCGCGCTTGGTCCCGGCCACGGCGTGGACCTCGTCGATGATGATGGTGTCCACCTCGGTAAGGGTCTCCCGGGCCTTGGAGGTGAGCATGAGGAACAGGGACTCGGGGGTGGTGATGAGGATGTCCGGCGGGTTGCTCAAAAGGGCACGCCGGTCCGCAGCGGGCGTATCCCCGGACCGGACCCCCACCGTGATCAGCGGCGCCGGAAGCCCCAGCCGCTTGGCTGTCTGGGTGATGCCGATCAGGGGGGACCGCAGGTTGCGTTCCACGTCCACGCCCAAAGCCTTCAGGGGCGAAATGTAAAGGACCCGGGTCTTGCGCTTGGGCGCGCGGGTCCGCCTTCCCTTCGCGGGCGTCTCAGCCGCTACGGATTCAGGGGCTTCGGGGGCAGATGCCAAGAGCCGGTCCAGTGCCCAAAGGAAGGCGGCAAGGGTTTTGCCGGAGCCCGTGGGGGCCACCACCAGCGCATGCGACCCCGAGGAAATGGCGTTCCAGGCTCCTGCCTGCGCAGGTGTTGGTTCGGAAAACGCGCCCAGGAACCACTCCCGGGTGGGCCGGCTGAACTGGCCCATGGGTGCAGCCGCACCGGAAGCACTGCTGCCGGCAGGACGCTGTTCCTGGTTCATGCCTCCATCATGCCCCAAGCCACCGACAGTCAACTGCGCCCCATTCAACTCCACCCTGCTCAGGCAGTTCCGGCCTCCGGCAGGTCTTTGGTGGCGGGGCCTTCGAGCAACCGGCCCTCGTTTGTGAACCGGGAGCCGTGCAGCGGGCAGTCCCACGACCGCTCGTTGTCGTTCCAGTGCAGGATCCCGCCCATATGGGTGCAGACTGCGGACAGCCGGCACGTGGTTCCGTCCACGGTGGACACTGCCACCGGGCGGTTGCCGTCCCGGTAAACCTTGCCTTGCCCTTCCGGCGGGGCAGCGGCCGCGGACGGACCGGCCA
This sequence comes from Arthrobacter sp. SLBN-83, assembly GCF_006715285.1. Lineage (NCBI taxonomy): Bacteria > Bacillati > Actinomycetota > Actinomycetes > Micrococcales > Micrococcaceae > Arthrobacter > Arthrobacter sp. SLBN-83. The sequence goes on along the minus strand of NZ_VFMX01000001.1, from coordinate 744,718 downwards.
CCGCAGGTGCGTGGGCCTGGTCCGTGCCGCGTTTCAGGCCGTCGATCTTGCGGCCCTCGGCGGTCACCTTTCCCCAGTCCGTGGCCATCCTGGCAGCCACGCCGGCGTTGAGCGTGACGGCGGAGAGGGCGCCTGCCGGCGATGTGATGCGGTGGTGGATGGTTTCCGCCCAGGGCACCTGCCCGCCCAGGATGTCCGCGGAGATGCCCAGTGCGGCGGCCACGGCGTTGGTCATTCCCCACTTGTTGTAGCCGGTGCCGAAGTAGATCTGGCCCTTGCCGCGGGGGAGTTTGCCGAAGAACGGCATGAGGTTGGTGGGCATGTAGTCCTGCGCCGACCATGTGTGGGTGGTGACGGCGCCGGGGTAATGCTTCCCGGCCCAGTCCAGCAGGCCCGCGAGATGGGCCTTTTCGGACTCCGTGCGGCCTACCTGGTGGCCGTGGCCGCCCACCAGCAGCAGGTTCCTGCCGTCCACTTCGTAGTCCCGGAGGGAGTGGGTGGGCTGCTCAACGGAGATATACATGCCCGGCGGAGGTGCCTGGTCCTCCTGCAGTTGAAGTGCGGCGGCATAGGAGCGGCTTGGCTTCAGCTTGGCGAAATAGAGGCCGCGGTCCAGGACGGGGATGCCGGTGGCCAGGACCACCCTGTCCGCCCTCACGCTGCCCCGGTTGGTGCGGACGGCGGAGGGGGAATCCCCGGTGACGTCGCGGAGGCGCACGCCGCTGACGATGCGTCCGCCCCGGCTGCGGATGTCTGCCACCAGTGCGTCAAGGACGTCCAGCGGGTTGATCTGGGCCTGGTTCCGCATGCGCACGGCACCGTGGACCGGAAAGGGCAGGCCGGCGTCACGCACGTAGTCCACGTCCAGCCCGGCGGTGGTGGCGGCGCCAATCTCTTCGCGCAGCTTTTCGGTGCCCTGGGCGGAGGCGGCGTAGGTGTAGGCATCCCGGCGCTGGAAGGGCACGTTCTGTTCCTCGAGGTAGCGGAGCAGCCATGCCTGCCCTTCCCGGTTTCCGTCAACGTAAGCCTGCACCTGTTTCCGGGAGTACTGGCGGGCAAGCTGGGACAGGAAGGTTCCCTGCAGCAGTGTTACTTTGGCCGTGGTGTTGCCGGTGGTTACGGCGCCGGGGTGCCGTGCCTCCAGTACCAGCACATCCTGCCCGGACCGGGCCAGCAGCAGGGCTGTGACCAACCCGGTCAGGCCTGCGCCCGCCACCACCGTGTCGTACTTGGTGTCCGGCTCAAAAGGATCAGATGTAAAGGGCTCCCTGCGGTCCAGCCAAATTGACGTCATGCCAGTCCAACCTGCCTCCGGTCCAAGGCCTCTACAGGCCAGTTTGTGATGGGTCCGTTATGGACCCCTGCTATCCGCGGCGGATTTGATAAGTATACTTACGATGTCGGGGTTTAAGTCTACGGTCGAGCACTTTGGTCATGCATCACCGGCAGCCAGAAATGCACCAACGACACAAGCAGGAGAAATCATGACAACCATGAATTCCGGCGGTCGCACCGTAGGCCGGACCAACATCCAAAAAGCCACCCTTGCCGTAGGCGTGGTCTTCCTCCTGGTGGGGATTCTGGGGTTCATCCCCGGCATCACTTCCAACTACGACTCCCTGGGCTTCGCCGGACACGGATCCGGGGCCCTGCTGCTGGGCATTTTCCAGGTATCGATCCTGCATAACATCGTGCACCTGCTGTTCGGCATCGCTGGCGTCGCTATGGCGCGCAGCGCGGCAGCCTCCAGGAACTACCTGGTGGTCGGCGGCGCCATCTACCTGGTGCTGTGGCTCTACGGCCTGCTCATCGGCCAGGACAGCGGAGCCAACTTCGTGCCGGTCAACAGTGCTGACAACTGGCTGCACTTCGTCCTCGGAGTCGCCATGATCGGGCTGGGCGTGGCCCTGTCCCGTGGGACGGCGCGTGCAGGCCGCACCAGCACGGCAGCCCGGTAGCCATAACGCAGCGTGAATAACTGAACAGGGCCGCCGTCGGGGTGAAACCTCCGACGGCGGCCCAGGACCAGCGAAGGCGGCCCGGCTTGATTGCCGGGCCGCCTTTCGCTGTTCGGGGAGTGGCCGCCGGGTCAGGCGGGCTGGAACGCTCCGATGGAGAGCAGGGCGATGTCTGCGTTGCTGCAGGCCGTCGTGGGCTGCGGGATGAACAGCGAGTCGGTGTCCTCGGGCGGGTAGATCCGGTAGCCGGCGGCATCCACGGGTGAGCAGCCCTGGTAGTTACGGGCCTGTGTGTAGCGCAGCACCGCGGTGCCTGTCTGGCCGGGAGCCAGCAGGACGTCGACGACGCCGGCGGAGTCGTCCCGCGTTGCCGGGGCACCGATCGGTTCGCCGGCGGCGTCCGCCACCAGGGAAACGCCGGGGAAGCCCCTGAGGATGCAGGGCTCGGAGCCTTTGTTGGTGAGGTTCAGCTTCATGTAGACGCTGCCCGCGGCGCCGCCGCCGGAAGCGTCCGTGGCGGCGGTGAGGCCGGCGGCCTTGCACAGGCCGGGGGCGCCGGCGGCAGTGGTGCTGGGAGCCGGGGAGGACGGCGTGGACGTGGCCGGCGCCGAAGATGCCGGAGGCGGCGTGCTGGCCGACGGCGTGGCGGACTGGCTCGCCTGCCCACTGCCCGAAGGCGAAGGCGAGGGCGACGTCGTCGTCTGGGACTGCGGCTGGCTTGGACCGCACGCGGTGAGCAACAGTGCTGCCGTTGCGGCCGCCGTCGTCATAACCAACCCCTGGGAAATTTTCTGAGACCTCATGGCACCACCTTCGCTGTAGCTGTTGCCCGCGTCAACGATGCCACATGCGGTAGCGGCAATTTGATGCCCGGATCGTGATGATCCGGGCCCTTCAATCGGTCTCGGGCCCCGTGCAGTAGTGGCAGTCCTCGGGGCAGTCCGTCATGCCGGCACCCCTGCCAGGTCGAAGCCGTCTGCGATGTGGAACAGGCGCCGGCCGCCCACGGGAGCAGTCACCCAGACCACGTCGCCGTCGTCGGTCCTGGCATCCACCAGACCGCTGAAAACGATGCGTCCATTACTCCTCAGTTCCACTGCATCACCGGTCTCGACGGTGTCCCAACGGACAGGGCTCTTTACGCGGCTCGTCATTGAAGTCACGGTTTTTCCTTTGAACGGGTATGGCCGGGGCAGCCGTTGCCGCCCGGTGATGCCATCACACAGGTGCGCCCCTGCCCTGCTCAATGGAGGAATGGCCACGGCGGTGTGCCAGCCTTTGTGCACGGCTCCAGCAGTGCCTGTGACGGCGCGAAGGGGCCAGGGTTAGACTGCCTCCGTACGTGTTGGCGATCGAAGGAGAAGTTCATGGACTACACCGGAAGCCAGTCGGAGAAGGCCGTTCCCGCGGGTGAACTGGGCCGCAGCCACATCGGGCAGACCATCAGTTTCCGGCCGAATGAGTTCACCGTCGTGTTCGGCAAGCTCGCCGGCATTGCCCGGACAGAGGCGATGGTCTACCTGTCCCTGACGGGGGTTGGAAACGGCACGCACTTGAAAGATGAATACGACCTGCCGGTGACCCATGAGGTCTTCGTTCCCGTGGACGTCATTTCCAATGCGGAGTCCACCATCAAGGACCTGTTCGGCAAGGTCCAGGAAAACCTGCGTGGGGCGGGCCACAAGGGTGGCGAGGACCGCACGGACCGGCTCTAGCGCTTCAAACGCAAAAAGGAAGGGCGGCATCCCCGGGATGCCGCCCTTCACCGCCCCCAGGCGTGGGCATTCCGCTTGTACTTTGAAAGGAAAATCATGGGCAATGAGGCCTCATGGCAGGAAGCGGTCACGCAGGGCCGTTTCGCAGGAAAGACCGTCATCGTCACCGGCGCAGGCTCCGGCATCGGGAAGGCAACGGCGCTGCGGGTGGCCAAGGAAGGCGGGCGGGTAATTGCCTCCGACGTCAGCAAGGAGCGGCTGGACGAGCTCGTGGAGCAGAATGCCGGACTTGACCTGGTCCCGGTGGCGGGGGACATCTCCACGGAGGAAACGGTGGCAGCGGTGGTTGGCGCCGCGGGGGGTCGGGTTGATGCGCTGGCGAACGTTGCCGGCATCATGGACAACTTCGCCCCGATCCACGAGGTGGATGACGAGATCTGGGAGCGCGTCTTCCGCATCAACGTCACCGCCCTGATGCGGCTGACCCGCGCAGTGCTGCCGCTGATGCTCGAGGCCGGGGCTGGCTCTGTCGTCAACGTCTCCTCCGAAGCCGGCCTGCGGGGCTCAGCAGCCGGGGCGGCCTACACCGCCTCCAAGCACGCAGTGAATGGGCTGACCAGGAATTCGGCGGTGATGTACGGACCCAAGGGGCTGCGCTTCAACGCCGTGGCACCCGGCGCCACCATCACCAACATCGTGGCCACCTGGGGGTCGCAGCTGGCCGCCGAACGGCTGGGCCCGCTGATGCAGGCCAACATCCCCGCACCCGCCACGGCTGCCCAGCTCGCGGCGTCGATCACGTTCCTGCTCAGCGACGACGGCACCAACGTCAACGGCGCCATCCTTGCTTCCGACGGCGGGTGGTCGGCGCTGTAGCCCGTGCCGGCGCTGGTGACGGGCAGTTAAGGCAGGCGGACGACGGCGGGAGGACCCGCCGTCGTCCTGTCACCCATGGCTTGTTCCCGGCGCAGTGGGCGCCCTAATATGCCTTGACCCGCTGCTCCACCAGAAGGTGGATCAGCGCGAACACGCCGTCCCTGTCGATTGCCTCCATGGCGGCGTTCAGGGCAGCGGGGACCTCCCAGTCCGCCGTGACGGTGATGCCGAAACCACCGAAAGCCTTGGCCATCAGCGCGAAATTCGGGTTTTTCAGCTGCGTGCCGGAAATCCGTTGCGGGTAGTGGCGCTCCTGGTGCGTCCGGATGGTGCCGTATTCCCGGTTGTCCATCACTACCACCAGCGGGGTGGCGCCGTACTGGGCGGCAGTTGCCAGTTCCTGCCCGTTCATGAGGAACTCGCCATCCCCCGCGATGGTGACCACGCGGCGGGCCGGATCGGCCAGCGATGCGGCGATGGCGGACGGGACGGAGTACCCCATGGAGCCGTTGCGGGCGCTGAGCATGGAGGCGTAGCGGCGGGTGGGGAAATACCGGTGGGCCCAGTTGGTGTGTTCACCGGCCCCGAAAGTCACCACAGAGTCCTCCGAAAGGCGGGGTACGAGGTTGGCCATCAGGGTGTCCATCCGCGCCCTGCCGGGAGCCGGCGCGGCCGGGGGGAGGGCTGCAAACTTCTCCTGCTCGGCGCGCATCCTTGTGGTCCAGGCCTTCCACTCATCCTTGACCGGCAGGCGGATCTCCTCAAGGTCCCGGACAAAGGCTTCCGGTTTGGCCAGGATTTGGCGGGAAACGGGGCCGGACCGGCCCCGCAGGGAGGGGTCCACCGTCACCAGGAAGTTCTTCTTGTCCCAGTCCTGCCGGCACACAAACCCGTCAGTGATCACGTCTCCGGGCACCGTGCCCACAAACACCAGGAGGTCGGTTTCCTCCAGCAGGTCGTAGGTGGGGCGGGGACGTCCGTAGCCGATGGGCCCCACATAGGACGGTGAATCAAAGGAGACCGTCCCCTGCGTACGCCATTCGGCCGCGGCGGGGATGTTGTGCCGCTCCAGCCAGGCGGTGAGCTGATCTGCCGCTTCCTGCGTCCAGTCATTGCCGCCCGTGACGAAGAGCGGCTTGCTGGACCCGGCCAGGGCAGCCTTCAGCGCCGCAGAATCGCTGCCGCCCATGCCGCCGGCCGCCACAGGAATTACGGGGTGCAGCGTGGGGTTGATGTGCTGCCGAAGGACGTCCTCAGGCAGGCCGACCACCACAGGCCCGGGCCGGCCGCTCATGGCCGCGAACATGGCTTCGGCCACGATTTCCGAGGCCCGCTCCGCATGGTCCAGGACCATGACGCGCTTCGCACCGGTATCGAACCACGACTTGATGTCGAATTCCTGGAATGCTTCCCGGTCCCGGTGGGCAAACGGGATCAGGCCCACGAAGAGCAGCAGGGGCGTGGAATCCTGCCATGCGGTGTGCAGGCCGACGTGGGCGTTCGCTGCTCCCGGTCCCCGGGTGACCATCGCCACGCCCGGACGTTGCTGCATCTTGCCGTCTGCCTCGGCCATGTAGGCCGCCCCGCCCTCGTGCCGGCAGACGATGGTCTCGATGTCCGAATTGTGCAGTCCGTCCAGCACGTCAAGGAAGCTCTCGCCGGGAACCACGTAGGTGCGTTCAATGCCGTGGGCCGCCAGTGAATCGACAATCACATGCCCGGCGGACTTGGGCTGGGGCTGCACATGGTCCGTTGGATGCGGGCGGAGCCGGGGAGTGTGGTTCCCCTGGTTGCCCTTGTCCCCGGTGGGCAGTGCGGTCTTGGGCGCGTGTGCGCGGCCGCCGTCAAGAACGTCAACCGTGCGGCGGAAATCAACCTCGTCATTGGGGTTGCTGGGCATGGGAATTCCTTTCAAATCAGGGAAAGATCCAGGCGGATGGGGAAACTTAGAAGACCGACCAGCCGGTGCGGTCCGAGAGATCAGCCAGGGCGGCGGTGCCGGCAAGGGAGTTGCCCTTTGCGTCCAGGCGGGGGCTCCAAACACAGATGGCGCACTGGCCCGGAACGATGACCAGAATGCCGCCGCCCACCCCGCTCTTGCCGGGCAGGCCCACCCGGTAGGCGAATTCGCCGGCGGCGTCATACATGCCGCAGGTCAGCATGATGGAACCGATCCGCTTGGCCTCGCTGGGGGACAGTACGGCCCCGTTTATTCCCTGGCCGTTGTTGGCGAGGAACAGGCCGGCCTTGGCCAACTGGACGCAGGTCATCATGATGGAGCACTGGCGGACGTAGTTTTCCAGCACGACGGCGGCCGGCCGGGTGAGATTGCCAAAATCCTTCAGGAAGTGCGCCAGGGCCAGGTTGCGGCTGCTGCTGCCCAGCTCACCGGCAGCGGCCGCTTCATCGACTGCCGGCGCGGGGCCCGCGTCACCCGCTTGTTCCGTGAGGAACCGCAGGAGCTGCGTGGCCGCGTCGGGTGTCTCTTCCAGCAGGTGGTCGGTGACCACCAGGGCGCCGGCGTTGATGAAGGGATTCCGGGGGATACCCTTTTCGGCTTCCAACTGGACCAGGGAGTTGAAGGCAGTTCCGGAAGGCTCACGCAGCACCCTGGACCAAAGGGCGTCCGATCGGCCGCCCTGCAGGGCCATGGCCAGGGTGAACACCTTGGAAATGCTTTGAATGGAAAAGGGCACGCCGGCGTCCCCGGAGCTGATCACCTCCCCGGAGGTGCTGGCAACAGCGATTCCAAAACGGTTGAACGGAACCGTGGCCAGGAAGGGAATGTTCGTGGGGACGCTGCCGGCTTTCTGCCGTGGCCGGTGGCGGCGGACGATGTCCCCGAGGAGGAGACCCAGGGGCGGTGCGCTGAGGGTGGTGCTCATTTCCTGCCTGAATTGTCGTTGGAGGAGGCCCACTCCTGGAGATGGAGCAGGGCCACCAGTGAATCGCGGGGGTTGCCGAAGTCCAGGCCAGTGACCCTGGTCGCTTTGGCCACCCGGTAGTAGACGGTGTTCTTGTGGAGGTTCATGTTTTTGGCGCATTCGGCAACGTCGAAGCACGCGTCGAAGTAGGCCCGCAGGGTTGCTGCGAGTTCGGCGTCCGCCTGGAGCAGCGTTGCCAGCGCCCGGTGGCGGAAGGCGGAGGTGTGGAAGTTGCGCACGGCTTCGCGGTAAAGGATCTCCGCCTCGAAATCGTCCAGGACAGCCACCGTGCCCGGTGCGGCGTTCCGCACACACGCCAGCAGGGCCTCGGTGATGCCGGTGACCCTGTGGAGGGACAACAGATCGGGGGCCAGGGGTCCGACGGCGGCGTATGGAGTGATGCCCAGGTGTTTTCGGGCGTCCTTGGCCACCGCTTCCGCGAGGGACCTCAGCCCCGCCTCCGCCGTTCCGGATTGCAGGTCCGGCATGATGATGGCGGTGTCACCATTGAACTGGCCAACCACGGCCGAAGCTTTGTACGCGGCGGCGTGAATGGAAGCCAGGTTGGCCAGTTCGCCGTGCTTGAGCGCGGCGTCGTCGGCCCGGGAGTCGGCGTCGGACATGCCGATCAGGAGCAGTGCGGCGGGACGCTCCGAGGGGATCTTTCCGCTGTGGGCGCTGGCGGCTGCCTCGGCGGGACCCGACAGGATCCGTGCAACCCGGTCCTCCCGCATGTGGACGGACTGCTGGTTGCGGTAGCGGATGAGCTCGCCGGAAACCCTGGCCGCGGATCCGGTGAGGACGTACTCCACGTCCGGTCCGAAGCCCTCCCCGGTTTCCTGCAACCAGATGTAGCCCATGATCCGCTCCCCGGCGAAGAGTGCGATGGCCACCCGTTCGCGGAGCCCGTCCTGTGGCCGGGCAGGCACGCGGACCGGCTGCCGGGTGCGGTGGAGTTCGCGGTAGGCACCCAGGTCCTTGAGCAGCAGCTCGTACTTCCGCGGTCCGCGGCGGGACAGGATGGACGCTTTCCGGAGCTCGTCAATATCGTTGGTCACCGTTGAATATGCCAACACCTTGTTGGCCGCATCCTCGATCAGCACGTGGCTGGACGTGAGCCGCGCGGTGGTCTGGGCGATCGCGAACAGGTCCTCCTCGAGCAACGTCAGCACTTCGCTCTGGTAGCTGCGTGGCTGGATGCGGTCCTTGGCGATAGAGAGCAGGCGGTCCCAGTCAGCGGCCGGGTCCACCAGGAGGAGCCCGGAACCGGCGGCGCTGAGGAGTTCCTCGGCCTCGGCGGCATCTTCCCGGTTGCCCTTCACCGCCACCACGGGCGGCGGATTGTCCAGGAGGCGCCGGATGGCAGGCAGCGCAGAGCGGCCCCGGACGCCGATGAGCAGCACAAATGCCCCGGCGGCCTGGACGCCCTCATCGTCGGCGTCGAGGATCAGGAACCGCTCGATGGCTGGCGCCGACGGGGCTGGCCGGAGGATAAGGCTGGCGAAACCAAGGGGGAGATCCGAGAGGATGTCATCCACAGTAACCGCGGCCATGGGCTGTCCTTTTGCATCGATGCCACCGGACGGCTCTGTCCGGTTCACTCATGCTACCGAGCGCCGGGCACGCGAAATATGGCCCCTCTTCCAAACGGGGGCTGTGATTTTTGGTCCGCAGTCTGAGATACGGCGGCAGGCAGGGACAGGGCAAGTAGATGGCGGCACAGGAAAGGCGGGCCAGCGGATGCTGACCCGCCTTTGGCGGCTAGTGGAAGTGTCCCGGGCGTTAGATCCAGGCAGGAGCCGGTAGCGCCGGGGTGACCGAACCGCCGTCGCGGGTTGCCATGGTGCCGTCCGTGCCGCGGCCGGTGGCCCACTGGGTGATGGCCGGCAGGGCACCGGTGACCACGGTGGGGGAGGCGGCGGTGGTGTCACCGAAGACCAGCGCAGAGGGCTGACCGGTGACTTCGACCACCAGGTCCTTGTCCGTGCCGCGGGCGTGCCAGGCGCCGGTGATGTCCGTGAGCAGCCGGGCCAGGACGGGTTCCGGGATGTCCTTGAACGTGGCGCCGTTGTCCAGGTCCACGGCGTGTACCCAGACCTCCCGGGTGCGCATCCAGACGGTCTCCTCGGCCGGGACCACGCGGCCTTGGACGGTTTTGACCTTGTGGTGCCAATTGTCGGCGGGCAGGTCGCGCCATTCGACGTTCAGGTGCACGGCGGAGTGGTCGAACAGGTTCCGCAGCGCGATGGGGGACAGGGTGGCGCCGAAGTCGATCTCGTGGTTGCGGACCTCGACGGACGGATACATCGGCGTCTCCACACCGGTGGCGGCCCATTCGACCAGCCGCGCGACGGCCCGCGCGTTGTAGCCCACGTGGGCTACAAGGTGGCGGCGGGTCCAGCCGGGCAGCAGCGAGTTCCCGTCCAGGTCCGCGTCGGTGAGCTCGTTGAGCTTGCGGGCGAAGAACGCGGTGCCGCGCCGGGCCTGCAGGAGTCCGTCGAGCAGGACGGGATCGCTGGTCTGGTCGTGCCGGGCGACCATCAGGCTTCCTTGACCACGCGGTTGGTCAGCTGGCCCAGGCCCTCGATGGTGGTGACCAGGACTTGGCCCTCCTGCAGGTAGCGCTTGGGGTCCTGGGCATGGCCCACGCCGCCGGGCGTGCCGGTGGCGATCACGTCGCCCGGGTTGAGGGTGATGATGGTGGAGATGTAGGACACCAGGTATTCCGGGGTGAATACCAGGTCCGAGGTGGGGGTGGACTGCTGGACCTCGCCGTCCACGGCCGAGGTCATCAGCGGGCCGGGGGTGAACTCGTCCTTGGTGACCAGGGCCGGGCCGAACGGGGTGGATTTCTCCCAGGTCTTGCCCTGCAGCCACTGGATAGTGCGGAACTGGTAGTCGCGCATGGAGATGTCGTTCAGCACCGAGTACCCCGCGATGTGGTCCGCGGCCTCGGACTCAGGAATGCGGCGGCCGGTCTTGCCGATGACGACGGCGAGTTCGGCTTCCCAGTCCACGGTGTCCGATTCCTGCGGCAGGGCCAGGTCGTCGTTGGGACCGATCAGGGACTCTGCGTACTTGGCGAACAGGGTGGGGTGCTCGGGAACCTCGCGGCCCATTTCCTTGATGTGGTTGCGGTAGTTGTGGCCAACGCAGATGATCTTGCCGGGGGAGGGCACGACGGCGGCGAGGTCGGCGCCGTCGAGCGCGTGCGTCGCGCCGTTGGCCGCCGCAGCGGTGGCTTCCCAGTTGCGGTCCTTCAGGAGGGCCCCGACGTCGGAGAAGCCCGGAACCTCGGTGAGGGTGCCGCCGTCCTGGCGGACCGCCGTCGTGCTCTTGCCGTTGTCGAGGCGGAGGGTGAGGAGTTTCATTACTTGGTGCGTCCTTCGATGTAGGTGCGGTTGAAGTTCAGGCGCTCGAAGATGGGTGCGTCGCTGAACCGGAAGAGGTCGAACTCCGTTCGTGAGCCAGCGTCGGCCTGCAGGGACCAGGCGGCCCAGGACGGGACCACGAAGAGGTCGCCCTTGGACAGGACCTTGGTTTCGCCGTTCAGGGTCACGGTGCCCGTGCCTTCGAAGACCTGCCAGACGCTGGAGCCCACCTCGCGGACAGTCTCGGTCCAGGCGCCGGCGCGGAGCCGGTGGAACTCGGCGCGGATGGTGGGCATGACGTCCCCGCCGGTGGTGGGGTTGGTGTACCGAATGGCGGCGTGGCCCTGGGACACCGTGGCCGGGTGGCCCTCGTCCTCCAGCAGCAGCTGTTCGCGCAGCGCGGCGTCGGTGTACTTCCACCGGTACGCGGCGATGGGGGAGTTGGTGGTGTTCTCCAGGCCGGAGAGGGGGCGCAGGCCGGGATGGGCCCACAGCCGCTCGGAACGGGAGATGTCCGGGGTGGCTTCATCAGTGACGCGCTCCGTGCCGAACTCGAAGAACCCCGCGTCGGCGTAGTGCACGAAAGGGATGTCCAGGCCATCGATCCAGGCCATCGGCTCATCGGTGTCGTTGTGGTGGCCGTGGAAGTTCCAGCCCGGGGTGAGCAGGAAATCGCCGCGGGACATCCGGACGGGGTCACCGTTCACCACGGTCCACACGCCCTCGCCTTCGACGACGAAGCGGAAAGCGTTTTGCGAGTGCCGGTGCTCCGGGGCAGTTTCGCGGCCGCCCAGGTACTGGATGGCAGCCCACAGGGTGGGGGTGGCATACGGCGTGCCGCCCAGGCCCGGGTTGGCCAGCGCAATCGCGCGGCGTTCCCCGCCGCGGCCCACTGGAACCAGGTCGCCGGCGCGGGCGGCCAGCGGGTACAGGTCATTCCATCGCCACACGTGCGGCACGGCCTTGGGCGACGGGACCATCGGCATCAGGTCCGCGATCTCGGTCCACAGGGGGATGAGGTTCTCTTTATCGAAATCCCGGTACAGCTGTTCGAGCTGAACAGCTTCCTCGGGGGTGGGCTCGGGAACGTGCTGTTCCTGCGCGACGGACTCGTGCGTTTGGTTTTCAGCGCTGATCGACACTGGCCTTCTCCTTGCGTGCGGACTGACTGCGACGTGGATTCGACCTTAAGGAGTGCAATGCTGTGATCTCCAACATATTCTGTCTTGCAGAATTTTCCGCTCGTATCCCGGGCCCCGTCAGGTGCCCGCTGCACCGTCCACCGGATGCGCCGCGATGTCCAGCTCCAGCTGCCGCCGGGTTTCCATCATCACGCCCACCAGGCCCGCGTCGAACAGGGGCCGGAACCTGGCCACCGGCGTTGCCACGCTCAAGGCGCCCACCACCATGCCCCTGCCGTTGTGCAGGGCCATCCCAAAGGCGCTGATGCCCTCCTCGGTGCCCTCGAAGTTTGCGGCGAATCCGTTGGCCCGCACCGACTCAAGCTCGCGCAGGAATGCCGGGTATTCGGCGTCGGGAATGTAGTCGCCGGCCAGCTCCGCGTTGGGGCTTCGGAACAACTGTTCCAGCGCAGCCGGTTCGAGCTCGGCCAGGATGGCCTTCCCGCCCGACGCCTTGTGCGCCGGAAGCAAAGTCCCTTGGCGGTCGCCCACGCGCAGGATGTTCGAGCTTTCCACCGTGTCCAGGAAGCGGACCTTGGTGCCCACCCGGATCATCAGGTTGACGGTCTCGTTGGTGCGCGCGCAAAGCACTTCCATGTGGGGCCGGGAAATGTCCCGCAGCTGCCGGGTCCAGCTGAACCCGGCAGGTCCGGCGCCCATCGCCGGGCCAGGCACGTAACGGCGGGTTTCGTCCTGGACAGCAAACCCGCGGTACACCAGCATGGCCAGCAGGCGGTGCGCCGTGGACGGGGCCACGCCGAGTTCCGCCGCGGCATCCTTGAGCCGCAGGCTGCCCACGTCCCGCAGGAGCTGCAGGAGCTGCAGGGCGTTGTCCACCGCCTCGATGGAGTAGGTGGGCTTCCGTCGGGCAGGAAGATTCTGCATAACAGAATCTTATGGGCCACCCGTTATGACTGCCAGCACAGTGGTGGGATGAATCACACAACTTCCGCTGCAGCGCCGCAGCGCATGGCCGCCCCCGCCCCGGGCGCAGGCCTTTCCGGGTTTCCCCGGCGTTCCGTGCTCGCCGTCCTGGTGTGCTGGCTGCTGGTCGTTTTCGACGGCTATGACCTGATCGTTTATGGCACCGTCCAGGGCTCGCTTATCAGCGACACCGGCTGGGGCCTCACCAAGGCCACCGCCGGCACCATCGGCTCGATGGCCTTCGTCGGCATGATGATCGGAGCGGTCTTCGCCGGCCGCATGTCCGATACCTGGGGCCGGCGGCGCACCATCATCGGCTGCGCCGTCTTGTTCTCCCTCTTCACCATCCTCTGTGCGTTTGCACCCAACGCCCCCATCTTCGGCGGCCTGCGGCTGCTCGCCGGCATCGGTCTGGGCGGCCTGGTCCCGTCCGCCAATGCCCTGGTGGCCGAGCTGGTACCCGAAAAGTGGCGCTCCACCATCGCCACCCTGATGATGTCCGGCGTCCCCATCGGCGGCTCCATCGCCGCCCTCGTGGGCATCCCGCTCATCCCGGCCTTCGGCTGGCCGGTGATGTTCCTGGTGGCCGTCGTCGCCCTGTTGGTGGTGATCCCGCTGGGCATCCGCTACCTGCCGGAGACGCTGGCCCCCGCCAAAACGGACGCCGCCGTGGGCAGCACCGCCAAGGAAGCCGTCGGCTTCGGCTCCCTGCTCCGGGCACCCTACCTCAGTACCAGCCTGCTGTTCGCCATCGGCACCCTGGTGACCCTCTTCGCCTGGTACGGGCTGGGCACCTGGCTGCCCAACCTCATGCAGCTGGCCGGCTACAACCTCGGCTCCGCCCTGACGTTCGCGCTGGCACTCAACCTCGGTGCCGTGGCGGGCTCGGTGCTGACGGCCTGGGCCGGAACCCGCTTCGGTCCCATCCCCACGGCCATTGCGGCAGCGGCGGTGGCCGCCGTCGCCCTGGTGGTCCTGGTGACCGGGCCGCCTGTCGCGGTCGTCTATTTCATGCTGGTGCTTGCCGGCGTGGGGACTCACGGCACCCAATGCCTCATCATCGCCGCCGTGGCCAGCCACTACCCGGCGCACCTTCGCGGTACCGCCCTGGGCTGGGCCCTGGGCGTGGGCCGGATCGGGGCTGTGGCCGCACCGCAGGCCGGCGGGCTCCTGCTCGCAGCGGGCCTGGGTGTGAATTCAAACTTCCTGGCGTTCGCCGGAGCAGCAGCCGCAGCGGCAGTCCTGATCGCTGCAGTCGGCATCAAAATCAAGAAATCAACAGCAGTAGGAGTTTCCAATGTCTAACGTCAAAGATTCCACCGATGTCCTGGTGGTGGGTGGCGGTATGGCCGGACTGGCCGGCGCGCTGGCACTGCGCGAAAACGGTGCTGACGTCACGCTCGTTGAGGTGGCACCGGCCTTCGGCGAAGTTGGTGCCGGACTGCAAATGGCCCCCAACGCCTCCCGCGTCCTCAAGCGCTGGGGCCTGCTGGAAAAAGCCCTGAAAATCGGTGTCCAGCCCAAGCACCTGGTGTTCCGCGACGCGGTCACGGGGGAGGAACTGACCCGCCAGACCCTGGGCGGCGAGTTCGAGGAACGCTACGGCGCCCCCTATGTGGTGATCCACCGCAGCGACCTGCACCGGATCCTGCTCGAAGCATGCCAGGAAGCCGGCGTCACCCTGGTGAACGACGTCCTGGTGCAGAAGGTGGAAACCGACGGCGACCGGGCACGGGCCTACAGCGCCAAGGGCGAGGTTTTCGAGGCAGACGCCATCCTGGCTGCGGACGGGCTGAAGTCCACCCTCCGCGCCACCGTTGCCAATGACGGCCCGGTGAACTCGGCTTACGTGGCGTACCGCGGCACGGTGCCCATCACCGAGGAAACCCCTGCAGCGGACCTGGAGGACGTCATCGTCTACCTGGGCCCCAACTGCCACCTGGTCCAGTACCCACTGCGGAAGGGCCAGCTGCTCAACACCGTGGCAGTATTCAAGTCTCCTTCCTTTGAACGCGGCGAGGAGCAGTATGGCGGGGTGGACGAACTGGAAGCGGCCTACAAGGACTGCGTCCCGGCCCTGCAGGAAGCCCTGAAGAACCTGGCCACGGGCATCCGCTGGCCCATGTACGACCGCAACCCGATTGAAAACTGGGTGTCCGGCCGCATGGCGCTGATCGGCGACGCAGCCCACCCTATGCTGCAGTACCTGGCCCAGGGCGCCTGCCAGGCGCTCGAGGACGCGGCCGTGCTGCAGGACGCCGCCAGTAACTGCGTCTTCACGCCCGAAGGCATCGACGCCGGTGCGTGGGAGGATGCCTTCCGCGAGTTCAACGAAACCCGCGCAGCCCGCACCGCCCGCGTCCAGCGAACCGCCCGCATCTGGGGCGAGTCCTGGCACGTTGACGGCGTAGCCCGCGTCCTGCGGAACATGCTGTTCAAGAGCCGCGGCGACAACAACTTCCAGTACAACGACTGGCTCTACGGGCGCAACGAGCCCGGCGCCCCGGCCGAGGTTCCGGCCGGAGCCAAACTCGTGAAAGCCTAAGCACTGCGAGCTAAGGCGGGCGTACGACGGCGGGTGGCTCCCGGCGTCGTACGCCCGCCTTTTGCTTGTGCTGGGAACGGCGCTCGAGGGTCTACTGAGGGCAGCTCAGGTCCGGGTTATAGGAAGCGAACATGCCGTCCGGGTTGTCCCGCCAGATCCATGCGTGAAGCGCGTAGGAACCGGGGAACGGTCCGTCCTCGAAGTCGAGGCCGGCGAGCTCAGGACGGTCGGCCGCTGTCGAGATGAATTCGGCCGCTACCAGTTCGTACTGGCCGTCCTCGTCGGGCATGTACACCAGGACCTCGGGCTTGCGGGCCTGGGTCTTGTCATCAACCAGGTCCTGCCTGGCGTAGTGGAAGCCCATGGCTCCGACGCCGGGTTTGTCGATGCATTCAGTGATTTTTCGGTAGCCGTCCGCTTCCGCGTTTTCCAGCCACCGGTAGTCGTCGGTAACGATGCGCAGGCTCTTGACCAGCCGGCGCTGATCATCATTGCTCCGCCAGTCATCGCTGTTGTCGGAGTCACCGTGCCATGGGCCACGGCAGTTCCGAGAGCAACTCCCAGGGCAAGTACGGCAGCGGAGGCTGCGGACAGCAACCCCGTCTTGGTGCGGTTCATCGTTGATCTTTACCCCCGGGCCCCCGAACCGGACGCGGGAGCGGAGACTAGCCTTCGTCGCAGAGCAGGTGGTACCAGCTGTCCGCCAGCACCTCCAGGGCGTGCTCGCGGTTTGGCTCCATCTTGCGGCGGGTCCACAGCGTGGCCACGTAGTCGAGCTGCGTGAAGGCCAGGGTGCCGCGGATGTGGCGGGTTTCCCCGGCGAAGCGCCCTGCCAGCTGCATGCCGCGGACCATGTCCGTGATGACTTCCTCATGCCAGCGCTCCACCATGGTGCGCACCTCGGGGTCCACGGCCGCCGCCTCGTCCAGCACATCCAGGTAGGGGCGGAAGACCGGCCACAGGGCTGCCCGGGATTCGAGCCAGGACAGGATGCCGGCCAGCTTGCCGTCCCGCACCACCTGCACCAGGTCCGGGGCGGTAGATCCGCTGTCGGGGCCGTCGGCGCGCTCCAGGACGGCGTTCACCCTGGCCATGAAGTCCCGCATCAGGTCCGCGCGCGTGGGGTAATACGCGTAAAAGGTCACACGGGTGGTACCGGCTGACGCGGCGATTTCATCAATGGTGGTGGCGGCGTAGCCCTTTTGGGTGAAAAGCTCCAGCGCCCGTTCCACGATGGTGTCGCGCGTGAGCTGCTTCTGGGCTTCGCGCAGCGATGGCATAGCGTCAATCCTAACGTGGAGTCCGGGCGCCGGAACCGGGGGGCGGCGGCCTCAGGCCTTCACGGGTTCGGCGGCCCGGACCACCTGCTGCCCCGTGGTGGCCAGCCGCCGCAGCTTGGGGATGGGGATGCGGTAGTTGATGGCCGCGGCGGTACCGGAACCATCCGCGTGCTCCCACCGCAGCAGCGACGAATCGGCCCCGGTGCCCTGTTCCCGGAGGTGGGGCGCCCCCTCCACAGGCGTGAAACCCACCGCTTTGAGTGACAATCCAAAGGCTTCCGTCCAAAAATAGGGCTGGAATTCCAGCGGCGGAGCCTCGTCTCCCAGGAGGAGGCCGACGGCGGCGGCCTTGGCCTGGTCGATCGCGCTGGTCCACAGCGGTACCCGGCCAAGTCCCCGCTGGGTGGGGAAGAAGGCGACGTCGCCGGCTGCGACGACATCGGAGCGAACCCGGCCCCGGGAATCGACCCGGAGGGCGCCATTGGTGAGCAGGCCGGAGCCTGCCAGCCATTCGATGTTCGGTTCGTCGCCGACCGCGCTGACCAGCAGGTCCGCTTCCAGGACCGTTCCGTCGGCTAACGCCACCTGCGGGGTGGTGCCTGACCGGACGAGCCGGGCCTTGGAGCCGTTGACGATCCGCAGCCCGTTCTCGCGGGCCGCAGCGGTGAAGATGCCGGAGAGGTAGCTGCCCAACTGGCGGACCAGCGGCTCGCCGTCAGTGACCAGGGTGACGTCGCAGCCGCCGTGCAGGCAGCCCCACGCCACTTCCATGCCGAGCGGGCCGCCGCCCACCACGATCACCGACGGGCGGCCGGCCACCAGTTCCTTCAACCGGACGGCGTCCTCAAGGGTGCGCAGGGTCAGCTCACCGTCGAAGCCTGCTTCTGCGCTCCCTGCCAGCCGCCTGGCCCGGGAACCCGAAGCGATCACCAACCCGTCGTACGGCAGGCTCCCGCCGCCGTCGAGCGTCACCCGGCGCGCCCCGGCGTCGAGCCCTGTGGCGCTGACCCCCAGCAACTCGTTCGCGCCGTGCGTCGGTGCGGGGAGCTCGTGCGCCGCCAGCCCGTCACCGCCATGGAGCAGCGCCTTGGACAGGGCCGGGCGGCTGTAGGGGGAGTGGCGCTCGGCGCCCACCACGGTCAGCTGGCCGTCGAAACCGGCCGCCCGCAGCGAGTCGCAGGCAGTGAGGCCCGCGATGCCGTTGCCGACGACGACGATCTGGCGAGCCGTCACGCTGCCACCAGTTTCAGGGCTGCCACGGGGCAAACCCGGACCGCGGCTTTCGCTGCCGCCTCGGCCTGGTCCCCCTCCACGTCAGGGACGTCGATGACCAGTTCGCCGGCGTCGTCCAGGTGCATCAGTGCCGGCGCTGCTTCCTCGCAGAGGCCGTGGCCCTCACAGCGCGGCCGGTCCAGTTCGATCCTCATGCTGCTTCCACCTCCAGTACCTGGAGCTGCTCGAAGCTCCTGGTCATATTGCTCGGAACCCGGTACCCCTCGCCCAGGGACAGTGACTTCACCCGCCGGGCCAGGGCTTCAACGATGGCGTGCCCTTCCAGGCGTGCCAGTCCCTGGCCGGCGCAGCCGTGCGGACCGTAGCCGAAGGACAGGTGGTCAACCGGGTTCCGCGTGACGTCGAAGGTGTCCGGGTTGTCATAGTGCCGTGGATCCCGGTTGCCGGCACCCAGGAGGATACCGAGCTGGGCGCCCGCCGGAACGGTCGCACCGTCGAGCTCCACCTCGCGGGTGGTGGTGCGGCCCCAGACGTGCAGCGGTGTCCACTAACGGAGCACCTCAGCGAAGGCCGCGGGAACCAGTTCGGGGTTGTTGCGGACCAGCTCGAGCTGCTCCGGGTGGCGGCCAAACAGCGCCACGATGTTGCCGATGGAGGCAATGGTGGTGTCGACGCCGGCACCCAGGTACTGGTGGATGATGTGGCCTGCGGAGCCCTCGGGGATGTCCCCGCGGGCCTCGGCGTCGAAGATGCCGCGACCGATGGAGCCGGGCGCCAGGTCCTCCGCGGTGACCGACGAACACCAGCCATAGAGTTCGCCGGCAATCGGGAAGCTCTCCTGGGTGCGGTGGTTCAGCGGCCCGAGCACCTGCATTGCCGCCTGGCCCCAGCGCAGCATGTTCTCCTTGACGTGGCCGCCGAACCCGATCAGGTCCGCCACGATGTCCAGGGGGAACGCGCGGGCCAGGGAATCGATGGCCTCGAAGGAACCGGTGGCCACCAGTTCGGCAACGAGCTTGTCCGCCTTCCCGTCGATGGTGACCTTGAGGCCGCGCAGGGCCCGCGGGGTGAGGTTCGCCGAGAGGGTGGCCCGCAGTTGGGTGTGCATGGGCGGATCCGAGGCCAGCGACGTGCCCTGCAGTGCCTCGTTCACCATCGGGTTGAAGCCCAGCGTGGTGGAGGAGAAGGACTCCGGATCTGCCAGGACGTCCCGGATGAGGTCGTAGCGGGTGACGGCGTAGAGGTTGTTCTTCGGGAGGTGGACCAGGCCGCCCAGTTCACGCAGCGCGGCGTAGGTGGGGTAGGGGTCCACCGTGACGTCGTCATCCCAGATGTCGATATCGGATTCGATGGGGTTCACAGTTGTCTCCTTGCGGATAGTCGGGGTTTCTGGGCCTGGACCGGTCATGCCTGGACGGCCTCGGCGTTGGCTTCTGTGGTTTCGGCGATGGCACCGGCCGTGGGAGCCGGGGAGCGGGAGCTTATGAAAAGGGTGAGGGTGGCCGACAGGACGGCGGCGATGCCCGCCGCGACGTAGACCGCCTGGAAACCCTGGCCCAGGGACGTTCCGGCCACCCCCTGGATCTGGGGCTGCACGGAGGCCAGGGCCTTGGCCATGCCATCCACTGCCTGGGCGGGGGCACCGCCGGCGGCGGCCTGGCCGGAGAACTGGGCAACGACGCCGTCCCAGCCGGAAAGGTATCCCAGCGGCGGTACGTGCGAGAGTCCGGCCACGGCGTCGGCGGGAAGGCCCGCTCCACCCAGGATTCCTGCCAGGGGGCCGGCGAAGGCGGTTGCCCCGACGCCGAACGCGATGGCCGATCCGATCACCGGGCCCAGGGCGAAGCCAAGGTCGCGCAGCAGATTGGTGGTAGCCGACGCCATGCCGATGTGCTGAGGCGGCACCGTGTTGATGGCCACGGCGGTGATGGAGCCCACCGTAAGGGCGAAAGCGATGCCCAGCAGGAACAGGGGAGGGATGAAGGCAGTCCACGGCGTCCCGCCGAACGCTTCGGGCGTACCCAGCGGGATGGTGGACAGCCAGAACGCGGAAGCTGCCATGAAGGCGAAGCCGGCCGTCAGCACCCACCGGGGTGCCACGTGGTGGATCAGCCAGCTCACCACCGGGATGAAGGCAAACGCCGGGCCCTGGATGAAGACGAACAGCACGGCCACCTTCCAGGCCTCAGCCAGGGCCAGGCCGCCCACGGCGACGCTGGTGCTGTAGCAGACGGCCAGGAAGGCGAACATGCCGGTCACGGCCACGATTCCGGTGATGGAGTAGGCGCTGTTCCGGAACAGGGAAAGGTGGACCAGGGGCTGGCGCGTCCGTGCCTCGATCACCACAAAGGCAACCAGGAGGGCAGCACCCACAACATAGCTGGCGATGACCTCGGCGCTGCCGAATCCGGCGTCGACCGCCTGCACGGTGGCAAAGAGCACCGCAATCAGGCCCAGCGCCAGGGTGGCCTGCCCGGGCACATCGAGCTTCCGCCCTCCGCCGGCAGCGGAGTCCTTCGCCCGGGTGGCCATGACCAGCACGGCGACGGCGATCGCGGCGGCGATGTAGTAGGCCACCCGCCAGCCGCTGAAGGCGTTGGGTGCGCCGGCGGCAGGTCCCGGCACGGTGAATGCCTGCGACGTGAGACCCGCCAGCATGGGCGAGATGACCGCGCCGAGGGAGAGGAAGCCGGCCCAGGTGGCGATGACCTTGGCCCGGGCTCGGTGGTCCGGGGTGATGGCCGCGATCATGGAGAGCGAGATGGGAAAGAGGATGCCGGCGCCGATGCCGCCCACGGCCTGGGCCGCGATCATCATTTCCGTGTTGACTGCCAGTGCCGCCAGGACGGAACCGGCAATGCTCACGGCCGCGCCGGCGTAAAGCAGCTTCTTGCGGCCGAACAGGTCGCCCAGCAGGCCCCAGCTGAGCTCGAAGACCACGATGCCCATCATGAACATCCCTGCGATCCAGGTCAGCCCGGCGCCGGAGGTCCGGAATTCGACGGCGAAGGTTCCGTTGAGTGCGCCGGGCAGTGCGTTGGTGATTTGCGCCAGGGTCACGGCGCTGTAGGCCGCAACAAACGTGGCGCGCACCGAGCCGCGGCTCGAGACGGTGGGGGTCAGGCTCATCGATGAAACTCCCTTGTTCCAGTGAGAAGTTGAGTGGTGTTCCCAACAGTCTGTAGTGATCTATTACACAGTGTCAAGGAAAATGCTCAATGAAAGTTTTCTTGACACTATGTAAAGAATTGTGTGATGCTGACCCCACCGCAACGGAGCGAGGGCTCGGCGGGACCCCTACCCAAGCACCCGGATCCAAGGGAGAACTTTGTGAAAAACCATCCGGCCGCCGATTCCCACGGCGCCCCCGTCCACACCGCGGAAAAGGGCACCGTAAAACCCGGCACCGTCAACACCGTCCTGGGCCCGGTTCCCGCATCTGAGCTGGGCGTCACCGCCGTCCATGAAGCGCTGCTGTCCGTCCTGCCGGGAGCCCAGTACGCCCCCGATATTTCAATGGACCGGGCGGAAATCTTCGCGGCGCTCGCCGGGAAGCTCGCCGATTTCCGGCGGCACGGCGGCCAGACGATCGTCGACAGCACCGGCATGTTCCACGGCAGGGACCTCAAGCTGTACGAGGCACTGTCCCGCTCCACCGGGGTCCATATCGTCGCCTCCACCGGCCTTGGGCCCGAGGAGGAGCTCGGCGGCTACTTCCTGACGCCGCAGACCAACCCACCCACCCCGTGGCCCGCCGAAAAGTTCAGCGACCTCTTCGCCAGGGAAGTCACCGACGGGATGGTGGTCCCCCGGGTTGAACGCCGCGCCGCCGCAGGGATCATCACTACGGCCGCCGACCGGGCCGGGATGACCCCCACGGAGGAGAGCCTGTTCCGCGGATCCGCGCGGGCGGCCCGGGAAACCGGAGTGCCCGTCTCCATCCGCTTCGGCGCCGATGCCCTCCATGATCTGGACATCGTCCTGGATGAGCAGCTTCCCGCGGACCGCGTGCTGGTAGGCGGGCTGGACCGCCTCGACGCCGCAGGAGCCGCCGGCAAGGTGGCCGAGCGAGGCGCCTTCGTGGGCATCGACCACGTAGGCCTGAACGACCACCCGGACTACCTGACTGACCACGGCCGGGCTGAGCTGGTTTTGGAACTCGCCAGGGCAGGGCACACGGACAAGATCATCCTCTCCGGGAACTCGATCGGTGTCGCGAAGGGACTTCCGGCGTACGACCTACCCTTCAGCCACGTCCTGGCCACGTTCGTTCCGTTCCTCAAAGCCCGCGGCCTGGCCGACGACGACGCCCGGCGCATTCTCGTGGACAACCCCCGCACCCTCCTGGCCGTCCGCTGACCACGCTTCCATCAGCCCTCCAAACCCGAGGTAGAACAATGACTAAAGTCAACACAGTGCTGGGAACCATCCCGGCCGAAGAACTTGAAATCGTGGCCGTCCACGAGCACATCGGCTACGGCATGCCCGGCTCCGAACTGGACACCAAGTGGTGGAAGACGCCCGAACAGGCGTACGAGGAGACGGTGCCGAAGCTCCGCAAGTTTCGCGAGTACGGCGGCGGCACCATGGTGGACGCCACCGGTATCTGCAACGGCCGCGACATCGACTACTACAAGTCCCTCTCGCGGAAGACCGGCGTCAACATCGTGGCCTGCACCGGTTTCGTGGGAGGCGACACTGCGCTGCCTCATTTTTCCCGCGCCACCGTGGACTACCTGGCCAAGGTTTTCATCCACGAGATCGCCGTCGGCATCGGCGATACCGGTGCCAAGGCCGGCGTCATCAAGGTGGGCGTCAGCCGCGGCGGCCGGATGACGGACTTGGACAAGCGGATTTACCGGGCCGCGGCCCGCGCCGCCGTCGCCACCGGAGCCCCGGTCCTCACCCACCTGGCCATCGACCCGGAACCGGCCGTGGCCATCTTCAAGGAAGAAGGCCTGCCGTTGGACCGGGTGCTCTTCGGCCACGCCGACGACGGCCTGAACGCCCCCATCACCCCGCACGACTGGATCTACGAACAGGGCGGCCGGATCGGCTTCGACACGTTTGGCTACGACCTCGAACTGCCGGACCCGCCCTTCTGGGGCCGCAAGCGTGCCGAGCGCATGGAGCACTTCGTCAAGCTCGTGAACAAGGGCTACGCGGACAAGCTCCTGGTCTCCGCCGACGCCAACTGCAGCCCCCTGGGCTGGCCGGGAGTCAAGGGCCACACCATCAACTACATCTTCGAGGACATGATTCCGGACATGCGCGCCGCCGGCATCGACGACGCCACCCTCAAACTCCTGCTCCAGGACAACCCGGCGGACTTCCTGTCCCTCCAGGCCTGACCGGTCGCCCAAAACAACCCTTCCACCGGGCACCGCCCGGGCTGCAGAAAGAGACCCACCCCATGAAGGCTGAAGACCTCAAGAACCTCCGCATCGCCATCGTCGGCGCAGGGTACGGCGGCGCGGCCGCCGCCAAAGCCCTGAGCCTGCTGGGCGCCACCGTCAACGTGTACGAACAAGCCTCCAGGATGCGGGAGGTGGGCGCCGGCATCGGGCTGCGTCCGGCCACCATGTCCCGCTTCCGCCAGTGGGGAATCTTCGACGCCATCGCCGAAGTGAGCTCACCCAGCGATTACTTCGAAATCCTCAGCGCCACCGGCCACCCCATCATGAAGGACACCTGGCCCGAGGACGGTGACCAGAAGCAGACCCACCTGATCCACCGCGGCGACTTCATCGAAGCCCTGCTCGGCGTCCTCCCTGAAGGCATGGTGCACCTGGGCCACAAGCTTGAGTCCATCACCGACAACGGGGAATCCTCCGTCCTGGCCTTCGCCGATGGCACCACCGTGGAAGCCGACCTGGTGGTGGGGGCGGACGGCATCAAGTCCGTGGTCCGCGAGCAGCTGTTCAGTGGCAAACCGCCGGTCTTCTCCGGAGAGCATGCCTACCGGGCCGTGATCTCCGCCGACGACTCCCACGGCATGGTGGTGGACGACAACCTGCGGATGTACATCGGCAAGGGCACCAAGGTCTACCTGCTGCCGCTGCGCCACCGCAACCAGATGTCCTTCGACATCACGGCACTGAACCCCGACGGGACCTGGGCGCCGGCCATCAGCAAGGACGACCTGCTGGCAACGGTGGAAGGCTTCGATGACCGCATCGTCAGCATTGCCCGCGGCCTGGACATGGACACCGTCAACGTCCGCGCCGTGTACGACATCGATCCCGTGGACACCTGGCACACCGACTCGGTGGTGCTGATGGGAGACGCCGCCCACTCGATGCTCCACCACCAGGGCCAGGGCGCCAACTCCGCCATCGAGGACGCGGGAGCGCTCGCCGACGCCCTCGCAGCGGCCGGCTCAGTCAAGGAAGCGCTGGCCCTGTTCCAGGCCACCCGCAAGCCGGTCACGGACGAGCTGCAGCGCATCTCCCGGCAGGGCTGGAGCGAGGAAGAAGTCAACGACGTCTTCCCGGGTCAAAAGCCTGCCTCCCAGAAGCCTGCTCCGCACGAGCCCGCCGAAACCGTGAAGGCTTGACCCATGACCATCCACCCCGAAATCGCCAAGGTCCTCGGCACCCTGCCCACCCCGGACGGTTCGCCGCTGGATCCGCAGGCCCTGCGTGCGGGCGAAGCAGCCCAGGTCCAGCCCGCGGAAAAGCGCCTGCCGCCGCACGCCGTCGTCGACGCCACGGCACGGACCCCGGCAGGTGACGTGCCCGTCCGCATCTACACCCCCACGGACGCGGACACTTTTGGACTGCTGGTGTACTTCCACGGCGGCGCCTTCTTCCTGGGAAGCCTGGACACCCACGATCATGTGGCCCGCTCGCTCGCCAAGGAGACCGGCCGCAAGGTCATCTCGGTGGGCTACCGGCTGGCCCCGGAAGCGGCGTTCCCGGCAGGGCTGGAGGACTGCTATGGCGTGGTTCGCTGGGCGGCTACCGAAGGCGAAGCCCTGGGCTGGAACGGGGACCTTGCCGTCGCCGGCGACAGCTCGGGCGCCAACTTCGCCGCCGTCGTCACTGCCATGGCCCATGACGACGGCTTCCCCGGCATCACCCACCAAATCCTGTTCTACCCCTCCCTGGACCTGGACTTCGATGCGGACCGCTACCCTTCGATGCGCGAAAACGCGGAAGGGTACGGGCTGGAGACGGCAGGCCTCAAGCCGTTCAACGCGTTCTACCTCGACAGCGGGGCGGACCCGGCAGATCCCCTCGTCTCACCGATCAAGCGGCAGGACCTCACCGGCCTGCCCGCTGCGCTCATCATCACCGCCGAGCACGACCCCCTGCGGGACGAGGGTGAACAGTATGGCCGGCGGCTGGAGGAGGCCGGTGTTCCCGCCACCGTCAGCCGGTACGCCGGGGCAAACCACGGCTTCGTCCAGAACTTCTCCTGGATCCCCGAGTATTACCGGGCATTCGAGGAGGCCGCCGAGTTCCTGGCCCCCGCCCCAAAGGCAGCGGAATGACGGCGGCGGTCCACCCCCTGGTGTCTCCCTGGGGCAGGTTTGGGCTGTACAGCTTCTTCATCGACGCTCCGGAGCCGGCCATCGTGGACACCGGAATCGCGTCGTCCCCCGCGGAGGGAATGGCGCCGGCACTGGAGGCCATCGGCCGCCGCATCGAGGACGTCCGCTGGATCCTGCTTACCCACGGACACATCGACCACATCGGCGGCGCGCACGCGCTGTGGGAGCTCACCGGCCGGCGCGCCAAGGTAGTCATCCACGAGGCCGACGCCCCTATGCTCCGCTCACGCCGGTCACACGTTGAGGAGTACCTTTCCGGGCGGGGCCGGTACCTGCAGGATCCGGAGGGCGAGGCCAAGCAGGTTGCTGCGACAAACGCCGTCATCTCGGGGGAGATGGAGCCGTCCATGCTGGTCCGCGGCGGGGAAACCATTTCCCTTGGCGGCCGCGTCACCGTGTCCGTCCACCCGGTTCCGGGCCACACACCGGGGTCGGTGGCCTACGTCATTGACGGCCAGAATGACGTCTTCGTTGGCGACGCCGTGCAGGTCCACGGTGCGGCCAATGGGTTCCCCGGCTACGTGGACCCGGCCGGCTACCGGTCCAGCCTGGAGTACCTTCGCGACGAGGTCCGCCCGCGGCACCTGTACCTGGGGCACCCATACCGCCGTTCGGACGGGGCGCCCTACGGTGTGGAGCTGGACGAAGACCAGGCGCACGAGGCCCTCACGGAGAGCCTGGCCATCGAGGCCCGGGTGGGCGGGGCCGCCTGCGGCTGCCTGGCCGCCGGCCTCCACCAGACCCAGTCCCCATACTCGCCGTTCGAGCCTGTTGCCCGGGAGCTTGAATACGACGGCGACCCCACCCTTGAGCCCTCGCCGTTCTTCACCACGATGAACGGCTACCGCACCCAGTCCACCACCACGTCTTTCCAGAGGAGCGTTCGCAACCATGGCTGAGTACCAGACGATCGACGCCGGCGGGCAGAAAATTGCCGTCCGCAAGGACCTGCGCGTCCCCATGCGGGACGGGGTTGAGCTTGCCGCCGACGCCTATCAAGGCACCGATGACAAGCCGCGGCCTGCGCTGGTGGCATTGAGCCCGTACGGGAAGGAGTTGCAGGCACTGGCCCTGACCACCCCGCCGCAGCGCCGGCCCAGCCCCATGTGGGACGGCTGCATCGAGGCCGGCGACATCGCCCGGATCGTCAAGGAAGACTACGTCCACGTCATCGGCGACCTGCGCGGTTCCGGGCACTCCGGCGGCGAGCACATCGGCAACTACAACGCCGGGGGAGTGTCCCTGGGCCAGGACGCCTACGACTTCATCGAGTGGGTGGCGCAGCAGCCCTGGTGCGACGGCAACGTGGGCATGGTGGGCATCTCCTACTTCGGCTCCATGCAGGTCCTCGCCGCCGCCGAACGGCCGCCGCACCTGAAGGCCATCTTCGTCTCCGGCGGCCACTACGACTTCTACGAAACCACCTACCACGGCGGCGTCATGTGGTTCATGCCCCGCGCCGCGCGTGAGGGCAGGGGAGGGGACTCCGGCTGGGCCTTCACGGACCGGGTCAAGTCCCGGATGGTGGAGAAGTACTCCCCGGAAGAACTCAAAGAGCTCGTAGCAAAGCGGCTGCAGGACCCGGACGTAGCCGCCTGGCCCAACCTGGTCCACCTCCTGAACTACCCCACGAACCATGAGGCGTGGTTCGACATCGTCATGAACGAGCTCGACGGCGACTGGTACGAAGAGCGCAATCCCATCACCCTGGCCCCGAACATCGACATTCCGGTGTGGCTGCAGCTGGACCAGGGCCGCGGCTGGACGCTGGACGGCACCATTGAGCTGTTCAACGCGCTCCAGGGGCCGAAAAAGCTGGACATCGGCCCGTACCCGCCCATGCAGTCCCGGCCCTTCATCGAAGAGCACGACAAGATGTTCCGGTGGTACGACTACTGGATCAAGGGCATCGACAACGGGGTGATGGACGAACCCGCGGTGTCCGTCTTCGTGGAAGGTTCCCGGGACGTGGTGACCGCCGAAGCATGGCCGCCCAAGGACATTGACTACCGGGCCCTCTACCTGCGCCCCCGGCACAAGCTCTCCACCGAACCCGAGCTGATGGGTACCGAACATGCCGCGCCCGACGGTTTCTACCAGGCGCCGCTGACGGTCACCGACAAAGTGCAGATCATCAGCTGGAGCACCGAAACCTTTGAAGAACCCACTGAGATGATCGGGGCCGGCGCTGCCCACATTTTCGCCGAGATCGACCAGCCGGACACCAACTTCATCCTCCGTCTCTGGGACACGGCCCCAAACGGGAAGCGGCAGCTCATCACCACGGGTTATCTGAAGGCTTCGCACCGCGAGCTCGATTCGGAGCGGACCAGCGATGGCAACCCCTACCACCCGCACACCCGCGCGGTGCCGGTGGAGCCGGGGAGGATCGAGGAATACGTGGTCCGCCTCTACCCGTTCGCGAACACCTTCAACCCCGGGCACCGGTTGGTCGTGGAGCTCTCCAACGGCGAGCCGCTCGCGGATGAGCACAATTCACTGCTGCCGCCGGACGCATTCCACCTCCCGGTGGGTAGGCCGGTCACGCACAAGATCTACCGTGACGCCCACCACCGGTCCCGCCTGGTCCTGCCCTTCACCGTGGACTGATCAGGCCGGCGCGGGTCCCGTCGATTCCCGGATGGTGAGGTGCGTGGGCATGACGGCCAGTTGACGGGCGGCGCTTCCCGGCAGCGGGTTGAGCTGGGCCAACAGCATGGAAACGGCCACCCTGCCCGCCTGTTCGATGGGGCTGGAGATGGTGGTCAGTGGCGGGTTGCAGAAGTCTGCGCCGAAGATGTCGTCCGATCCGATGATGCTCATGTCCTGGGGGACCCGGATGCCGCGGGCCTGCAGGCGCTGCAGCATACCGATGGCCAGCAGGTCATTGAAAACGATGCAGGCCGTTGCCCCGGTCCTGACCGCTGCGTCGGCTGCCGCAGCCCCTGATGTGGTCTTGGGGGTGTACGGGCCAATGCGGTGCACCTCCATTCCGCGCTTGGTGGCGTCCTCTTCGAAGACCTTCCACCGCATTTGGTTGGACCACGAGGTTGGCGGTCCGGCGACGTAGCAAACTTTGTGATGTCCCAGCGAGGCCAGGTGTTCCAGCGCCTGGATGATGGCCGACGGCGTATCGATCATCACTGTCGGGGCGCTGGTGGAAGCCCGGTTGAACGTCACCAGGGGCTGTGATTGCGAGACCTCCGCAAGCTGGGCATCCGACAGGCGCGAGGCAGCAAGGATGAACCCGTCCGCGGATTTCCGCATCTTGTGGAGCGCGTCCAGTTCCATCTCGCTGGACTCCTCTGTGTCCACCAGGAGCTGGGTGACACCGGCGGCCTTGAGCTGGTGCTGCGTGCCGCGGATGATGTCGAAGTAGAACGGGTTGGTGATGTCGGGCACCAGGACGGCCACGGCGTTGGTCCGCCCCGAACTGAGCCCGCGTGCCTGGGAGCTGGGCACGTAGTTGAGCTGGGCGGCAGCCTCTTCGATCCGCAGGCGGGTGCGGGGATTCACCCGGTCCGGCCGGGCCAGGGCACGTGAGACGGTGGAGGTGGCAACGCCTGCGAGCTCGGCAACGTCGCGGATGGTGGGCGGCCGGTCCCGCTGGGCGCCGGCGCCAAAGCCCGGCGGGCGTGACGCCTTTATTGTCGGGTCTGCCATCGCTGCGGCCTTTCCTCGCGGACCGGCAAAGCCAGCCAAATGGGGCTCCCAAGGCTACTCGCCGCTGGATTCCTGATGCACCTATATGAGCATTTTTGGCAACTTTTGGCAACCGCTTGCCACCAACTTGCCATCTTCCTAGACTGAATCTCGAGTCGCCTGCAGTGATCTCCGCCACAGGACGGATGTGGCCATGCGGGTGTCCAAGAGGAGAAAAACAATGAGGTTTAAATCGACTACTGGGCTCGCGGCAATTGTCACGGCTGCAGCACTCGCCCTGACCGGTTGTGGGTCCGGAGGCTCCGGAAGCGGCGGAGGTTCCAACGCCGGCGGGAAGGTGGACGGAACGGGCAAGACCCTCAGTGTCCTGACAGGCGTCCTGGCCCAGTACCCCGAACAGCAGAAGCAGTGGCAAAGCGACATCGCCGCCAAGTTCAAGGCTGAGACCGGCGCCGACGTGAAATTTGAGACCTTCGCCTCCGCCAATGACGAGCTCACCCGGATCCAGACCTCGGTGGTATCAGGCCAGGGACCTGACATTTATGGACTCGGCACAACGTTCACGCCTACGGCCTACGCCACCAAGGCATTCGTCACCCTCTCGGATGATGACTGGAAGGCAGTAGGCGGCAAGGACCGCTTCAACCCCGCCGCCCTCGGTATTTCCGGTCCGGACAAGGACCACCAGGCAGGCATCCCCTTCGTGAGCCGTCCGTTCGTGATGGCTTACAACAAGGACCTGCTGGCAGCGGCCGGCATCGACAAGCCCGCCACCACCTGGGACGAACTGGCAGCCCAGGCAAAGAAGATGACCAAGGGTGATACCTACGGCATCGCCACCGGCTACAAGGACAACTACGATCCCTGGAAGTTCATCTGGGCCATGTCCGTGCAGGCCGGCAACCCCCTGGTTGACGGAAACAAACTGAAGTTGGACGATCCCGCAGTCAAGAAGGCGTACCAGACTTACTTCGGCTGGCTCACCGACGACAAGGTTGTTGACCCTGCTTCCGTCGGCTGGAGCAACAGCAATGCCGTGGCAGCCTTTGCCAGCGGCAAGGCCGGCTACCTGATGATGACCACCGGCACCTCTATTCCGACGCTCGATAAGTCGGCCATAGCCGGCAAGTACGAGTACACGCTGATGCCCACCGTCCCCCCGGGTGAGACCCAGTCCAAGTCCGATGGCGACGCCGCGAGCATCCTCTCCGGTGACAACCTCGTGGTGGCCGACTACTCCAAGCAGAAGGACCTCGCGTTCGCCTACATCAAGCTGATCACGTCCAAGGATGAGCAGTTGAACTACCAGAAGATCTTCGGCGACTTGCCGGCCAACGCCGAGGCCCTCGCCAGCCTGACCGATCCGAAGCTCAAGCCGATGGCTGACGCCGCTGCCAAGTCCAAGGCGACACCCTTTACCGGTGCCTGGGGCGATATCCAGCTCGCACTCCTGAATGTCACCGTCCAGTCCATTCCGGACCTGGCCGCGGGCAAGGTGGACGACTCTGCCCTGGACCAAAGGATCAAGGACGCCCAGAACAAGGGCCAGGCATCCCTGGACCGCGCCTCCAAAGGATAAGTCCTGATGTCAACTGACGCCTCTCATGAAGTCCGGCTTGCGGCGGAGACCGCCGCAAGCCGGGCGCCCCGGAACACAGACGTGGCCGGGCAGCAGCCCGGCCACAAGGGCGGCAAGCGCCGCAAGGGACTGAGCGAACGCAACCGGCCGCTCTGGATGCTGATCCCCGGCGGGGCCCTGATGATCATTATCATCGTGCTCCCGCTCCTGCTGGGCATCTACATGTCGGTCCTCAACCTGGACCAGTACACCCTGCGGAAGTGGATCAGTGCACCGGTCATCGGAGCTGAAAACTTCGTTGAAGCTGTCACTGCTTCGCCGCTGTTGCACGCCGTCTGGCTCAGCGTCAGCTACTCGTTCCTGGCCATGGTGGTGACGCTGCCGCTTGGCATCGCCGCCGCGGTGGCCACCCAGAACGCCTTCAAGGGGCGGGCAGTGATCCGCTCGATCTTCCTGATCCCGTACGTCCTCCCATCCTTCGTGGTGGCCACCGTCTGGCGGACCATGCTCCAGCCCGGCGGAATCGTGGACGAGGCGTTGGGGACCGTGGGCATCCACGTTGGGCTGTGGCTCAACGGTCCGCAGACCTTCTGGACGCTGGTCCTGGTGCAGATCTGGGCCTCCTGGCCGTTCATCTACCTGCTGGCGCTGTCCGGCCTGCAGTCCGTGGACCACGAAGTGCACGAAGCTTCGGCCCTGGACGGTGCGCTGTGGTGGAACAAGTTGCGGTACGTGGTCTTCCCCTACCTGAAGGGCCCGCTGGCGCTGGCCTTCCTGATCGGGATGCTGCACCACATCAACAACTTCACCCTCCCATTCGTGCTGTTCGGCGTCCCGGCCCCGGCTGACGTCGAAGTCCTGCCCATCCTGACGTACGTCACCAGCTTCCAGAGCTTCCGCTTTGGCCTGAGCGCCGCGATGGCCTTCATCTCCCTGGTGCTCATCGCCATCCCGCTGTTCGTCTACCTCCGCGCCGTCAAACTTGACGACGCCGAAACACCAGGAGGCAGGAAATGAGCGCCACGACAGCCACCCGGCAGAGCGCGCCAACGTTTGAAGTCGACCGTCCGGGCTCGCACCGGCAGCACGAGGTGCTGCGGCTGCTCCCGACCCCGCTGCTGATTTTCGTCCTGGTGTTCCTGGGCGCCCTGGTCCTGGTCCCTGTGCTGTACATCTTCCTGGCCTCGGTGAACTCGGACATCGGGGTGGCCAACGGTGAGTTCTGGCCCTCGACAGTTACGTTCGAGAACTACTCGAAGATCTGGACCAGCGTGGGCCTTGCCACCGGTCTGGCCAACAGCGTCCTGGTGGCCGGCGCCACCGCAGTGGTTTCGGCCGCGCTGTCCGTATCCACCGCCTTCGTGCTGGTGCGCTACACCTTCCGCGGGCGGCTCACCATCCTCCGCGGCCTGTTGGCCCTGCAGTCCGTGCCCGGAACCCTGATGGTGCTGCCGGTCTTCGTCCTGTTTTCCTCGGCCGCGACCTACCTGGGAATCCAGGTCATCGGAACGCAGTGGGGCCTGTTCGTCACCTACCTGACGTTCGCCATGCCGTTCTCCACCTGGGTGATGGTCACCTACCTCCGAGGGCTTCCCAAGGAGCTGGAAGAGGCGGCAAGGATCGACGGCGCCTCCAACCTTGGAGTGCTTTTCCGCATCATCCTGCCGCTCAGCTGGCCCGGCATCGTTGTCTCCGGCATCTTCGCGTTCCTGCTCGGCTGGAATGACGTGCTGTTCGCCTCGGTGATGACGCGCCCCGAAAGCCAGACCGCCGCCGTCGCACTTCAGATCTTTGGTGCCTCCCAGGAAGGCGGCGCCATTCCCTACTACGGCCAGATGATGGCGGCGGCGCTGGTGTGTGCCGCTCCCGTGGTCATTCTTTACCTGATTTTCCAGCGTTACCTAGTAGGCGGGCTGACCGCCGGAGGAGTTAAATAACCATGGTTTCGACCACCCAGGTCACGTGGCAGCTGTCAGGCTTCGGCGATGAGATCGACGACGACCCCGCAGTCCAGATCGCAGTGCTGCAGGCCCTCGGCGCCAACCACATCGAGGTCCGCAGCGCATGGGGCACCAACATCGTGGACCTCAGCGACGAACAGCTCCAGGCCCTCGCGTCCCTGCTGTCGGAGAAAGGCATGAAGGTCTCCGCCATCGCTTCCCCCATCGGGAAGGTGGACGTCAGCCTGCCCGTGGAGCACGAGGTGGAGCGCGTGCGCCGGGCGGTCAACGCCGCCAAGGTCCTGGACGCCAAGTACATCCGGATCTTCTCCTTCTACTACGGCGAGTCCGTGCAGGTGGAAAGCATCCGCGACGCCGTCATCGAACGCATGCGCGCCCTCGCCGATGTGGCGGAGGAAGCCGGCGTGGTCCTCCTCCACGAAAACGAAAAGGACATTTTCGGAGACGTTCCGGACCGGGTCCTGGACATCATCGAGACCGTCAACTCGCCCGCCCTCAAGGTTGCCTGGGATGCGGCAAACTTCGTCCAGGTGGGGGTCAAGCCCTTCGACGAAGGGTACGCCAAGCTGCGCCCGCACCTGGAGTACCTGCAGGTCAAGGACGCCCTGTTCTCCAACGGCCACGTCACGCCGGCCGGTGAAGGGGACGGGGACCTGCTGAAGACCGTGGAGGCCCTCAAGGCCGACGGCTACCAGGGCTTCGCTTCCCTGGAGCCGCACCTGGCCGGGGCCCACGGACTGGGCGGGTTCTCCGGCCCCACCGCCTTCGGCATTGCAGCACGCGCCTTCGCAAAAGTCACCGCAGAAGCAGGAGTCCAGACCGCATGAGCACCTTGAACGTAGCCATCACCGGATGCGGCGTCATTGGCCGCACCCACGCCGTAGCCCTGCAGCAGTTCCCGGAGGTACGGATCGTCGCCCTCGTCGACGCCATCCCTGCCGCCGCCGAGGCCCTGGCCGATTTCATCGAGAAGCAGGGCGGCCCGCGGCCGCCGCAGTTCAGCACCCTGGCGGAGGCCTTCGCGGCGGAAGACATCGACCTCGTGGCACTGGCAACGCCCAGTGGCCTGCACATCCAGCAGGGCCTGGAGGTCCTGGCCGCCGGCAAGCACGTCGTGATCGAAAAGCCACTCGACGTGGACCTCACCCGGGCCCAGGAGATCGAAGCCGCAGCAAAGGAGGCCGCGGAAAAGGGGATCATCGCCTCGGTGATCAGCCAGCACCGGTTCGACCAGTCCAGCGTGGCTGTGGCCGACGCCATCGCCAAGGGCCGGTTCGGCCGGCTCACCTCGGCTATCGCTTCGGTTGCCTGGTGGCGCAGCCAGGGCTACTACGACTCCGGCGACTGGCGCGGCACGTGGGCCATGGACGGCGGCGGTGCCCTGATGAACCAGGGGGTCCACACCGTGGACCTGCTCCTGTGGTTCATGGGACGCCCCGTGGAAATCCACGCGCACACCGCCCTGCTGGCGCACGAGCGCATCGAAGTGGAGGACACCGCCGTAGCCACGGTCACCTTTGAAAACGGCGGACTGGCAGTCCTGCACGCCACCACCTCCGCCTATCCCGGGCTGACCGTCCGCGTCCAGCTCATGGGATCCGAAGGATCGGCCGTGGTGGACAACGACCGGCTGCAGTACTTCCACAGCAAGGACGCCGGCGGCGAGTCGGCGGACATGGGCCTCCAGGGCGGCGGCAACCAGGCCGACCAGGAACTGGCCAAGTACCCGGTGGAGGACTACAAGGCCGCGGACCCCACCACCTACCCCGCCGGCCACGTGCGGCAATACCGGGACATCCTGGCCGCCATCGCCGGCGGACGGCAGCCCGGGGTCACCGTCAGCGACGCCGTCAACGCGCTCGCGGCCGTGCGCTCCGTCTACGTCTCGGCCACCCTGGGCCAGCCCGTCCTCTTCGACGACGTCCTTGCAGGGAAGTACAACGACCTTGAAGTCCGCACCGGCAGCTCCGCGGCAGAAAGCGCCTGACATCATGAAGTTTTCAGTATTCACGGCATCAACCCCCGACTGGACTCCGGAAGAGGCAGTGAAGCACCTCGCCGACCAGGGCTGGGACGGCGTCGAATGGCGCATCACGGACCAGGCTGACGCCGCAGCACCTGGCTTCTGGGCCGGCAACAGGGCCACCATCCCGCTCACGGGAATGGAGGACCACCTGGACCGCATCGCCTCCCTTACCAGCGGGGCGGGGCTGGAGTTTTCCGGAATCGGCGGCTACGCGCGGTGCGACAACCATGCGGACGTGGACCGGATGCTCGCCGCTACGGCCAGGCTGGGTGCGGAGAAGGTCAGGGTAACCACGCTTCCGCTGGGAACCGCGGCATGGGGGAACGAACCTGCCAGCGGTACGCCCTACCCGGAGCTCTTCACGGCAGCCCGGCGTGACTTCGAGTGGATCGCCGAGCGGGCAGCACACCACGGGGTGA
The DNA here is from genome assembly GCF_006715285.1 of Arthrobacter sp. SLBN-83. Classification (NCBI taxonomy): domain Bacteria; kingdom Bacillati; phylum Actinomycetota; class Actinomycetes; order Micrococcales; family Micrococcaceae; genus Arthrobacter; species Arthrobacter sp. SLBN-83. The sequence goes on along the minus strand of NZ_VFMX01000001.1, from coordinate 709,508 downwards.
AGGCGCTGGTGGAACTGCATCACCGGACCATCACCGCCTCCGCGTCCTCCGCCCTGCGGCTGCTGGACGGACTGGATCCGCGGCACGTAGGCGTCATCCATGACCTTGGCAACCTCCTCATTGAAGGGCAAGAGGATTACCTGCCCGCCTTCGAGCTCCTGGGCGACTACCTGGCCCATGTGCACGTCAAGAACGCGGTTTGGGTCAACAGCGGGGAAACCGATGAGTCCGGTGCCGCCGTCTACCGCAACGAATGGGCTCCGCTCCGTTCCGGCCAGGGCAGCGTGCTGCAGTACTTCAAGGCGCTCGCGGCCTTCGGCTATGACGGATGGGTGACCGTGGAGGACTTCTCCACCGAGCTCCCGTTGGCCGAACGGACCGCGGACAACCTTGACTACCTGCGCTCCACGGCCGCCCTGGCAGGGCTCTCCGTCGCGGCAGGGAGGCGGTGAGCCATGGGCCAGCCAATAGCGGACCACCCGGACCGGCTGCTGCCGGCTGATCCCGGCGTCCGGGAGATCGCGCGGTCGCTTTTCAAAAAGGTGGAGGGGCTGCCGATCATCTCTCCCCACGGGCACGTGGACGCGGCGGTCATCGAGCAGAACACCCCCTTCCCTGACCCCGCCGCGCTCCTGGTCACTCCGGACCACTACGTCACCCGGCTGATCCACGCCGGCGGGGTGCCCATGGACCAGCTGGGGCTCGGCAGCACGCCTGCCGATTCACGGCAGGTGTGGCGCCACTTTTGCGAGGCTTGGCCCAATTTCGAGGGAACGGCGTCCGGTTACTGGATCCGGCAGGAGTTCGCTCACGTTTTCGGCATCAGCGGGGAGCCATCCGCGGACAACGCGGACCGGCTCTACGATGCCCTGCAGGCCAAGCTTTCGGAGCCGGGCTTCCGGCCGCGCGAGCTGTTCAAGGAATTCAACATCGAGGTACTCGCCACCACCGATGATCCCCTGGACTCGCTGGACAGCCACGCTGCCCTGCACAATGACCCCTCGTTCGCCGCCCGGGTGCTGCCCACCTTCCGGCCGGACCAGTACCTGAACATGGCGCACCCGGCCTGGCAGGACAACGTGGAGCGCCTCATCGGAGCTGCCGGGGACGGCGCCTCCGGCTACGCGGGGTACATCAAAGCCCTCGAGGCACGCCGGCGCCACTTCGTGGAGCGCGGCGCGGTGTCCGCGGACCACGGCGTGTTCACGCCCACCACGCTGAAACTGGACGACGGCGAGGCGGAGCGGCTTTTCGAGCGCGGCCGGACGGGGCAGGAGACTGCTGCGGACAGGGACGCCTTCGAAGCGCACATGATCTACCAGATGGCGCGGATGTCGGTGGAGGACGGGTTGGTCATGACCATCCACCCGGGTTCGTTCCGCAACCACCACGCGCCCACGTTCGAGGCCTTCGGCGCGGACACCGGCCACGACATCCCCGTGGCCGTGAACTACACCGAGGCCGTGCGGCCGCTGCTGCAGGACTTCGGGACGGCCAAGGACTTCCACCTGGTCCTGTTCACCCTGGACGAGACAGTGTTCTCGCGGGAACTCGCTCCGCTTGCCGGGTTCTACCCCTCGGTCTACCTGGGCGCTCCGTGGTGGTTCCTGGATGCTCCGGACGCGATGCTGCGCTTCCGGTCGGCGGTGACGGAGACGGCGGGCTTCTCCCGGTCCTCGGGCTTTATCGACGACACCCGGGCGTTCTGCTCCATCCCTGCCCGGCATGACACCGCCCGCCGGATCGAGGCATCATTCCTGGCACGCCTGGTGGCTGAACACCGGATCACCGAGGAGCGGGCGCATGAATTGATCGTGGACGTCATCGACGCATCGCCACGGCGGGTGTTCAAGCTGTGAATGCCGCGCCGCCTGCACTGGGCTCACTTCCTGTCCTGGACCGCAGCCTGAAGCCGCTGCCTAAAGCTCCGGTGCGCATCGTGCACCTTGGCCTGGGGGCGTTCCACCGATCCCACCAGGCCTGGTACACCCAGCACGCCCCTGACGCGGCGGAGTGGGGGATCGCGGCGTTCACCGGCCGCCGTCCGGACGCTGCGGAGGCGCTTTCCGCCCAGGATTGCCTTTACACCCTGGTGGAACGCTCTGCAGGCGGCGACAGCTTCGAAGTGATCGGGAGCATCGTCGAGGCGGTGGACGGGGCGGACGTGGGCCGGCTTTGCGAGCTTGTCGCCGCAAAGGAGACCGCACTGGTCACGCTGACCATCACCGAGGCTGCGTACGGGCTTGCGGCAGATGGAACGTTCGACGCCGGCGCTCCCGGTGTGGCGGATGACCTCCGCGCGCTGTCGGCAGCGGCGTCCGGGGAGGCCGGAGTGCCCGGCACGCCGTTGGGCCGCCTGGTGCTGGCCCTCGCCAGGCGCCGCGACAGCGGCGCGGGACCGATCGCCGTCGTCAGCTGTGACAACCTGTCCGCCAACGGTGAGGTGGCCCGCCGCGCCGTCCTGGGTCTGGCATCGGGATGGGGCTCCGGCCTGGCGGAGTGGATCGAAGCGAACGTCAGCTTCGTGAGTACTTCCGTGGACCGGATCACCCCCCGGACCACCGAGGAAGACGTGGCGGAAGTGGCGGAGCAGTGCGGTTACACCGACAGCTCGCCTGTGGTGGCCGAACCTTTCCGCAACTGGGTGCTCAGCGGGGATTTCCCGGCCGGGCGTCCACGCTGGGAGGACGCGGGCGCCGTCGTGGTTGACGACATTGAACCGTACGAGAACCGCAAGCTGTGGCTCCTCAACGGCTCGCATTCGATCCTGGCGTATGCCGGGCAGCTCCGTGGGCACGCCACCGTGGCCGATGCCCTGTCAGACCCGGCCTGCCGGAAGGCCGTGGAGGACTTCTGGGACGAGGCCGCACACCACCTGCAGGCTGCAGGACTGGACATCCCCGCCTACCGGCGGGCCCTGCTGGAGCGGTTCGGAAACGCCCGGATCGCCCACCGCCTTGCCCAGATCGCTGCCGATGCCACCACCAAGCTCCGCATGCGTGCCGTCCCCGTGATGACGGCGGAGCGGGCCAGCGGACGGACCGGCAGCGGGGCCGCCCTGATGCTTGCCGCCTGGATCGACTACGTAGCTGCCACCCAGGACTTCCAGGACCCGCTGGCCGCTGACGTCCACGCTGCCAACGCGCTTGAGGGCAGCGAAAGGGTCCAGGCCCTGCTCGGCCTGGTCAGCGCCGACATCGCCGACGACCCCGGCATTGTTTCCCTGGTCCACGGGCTGTGCGGATCCATCGCAACCCGGACCGCCGCTTCCACCCCTCTTTAAACCTGCTCGAACGCTTAGAAGGAACAGTTAAACCCCATGAAGATCATTGCCGCTGATGTGTTTGTGACCAGTCCGTCCCGGAATTTTGTGACGCTCCGGATTACGACGGAGGACGGGGTGACGGGTATTGGTGATGCCACGTTGAATGGGCGGGAGTTGGCTGTTGCTGCGTATTTGAAGGAGCATGTGGCGCAGTTGTTGATCGGGAAGGATGCTCACCGGATTGAGGATACGTGGCAGTTCCTGTACCGGTCTTCGTATTGGCGTCGGGGTCCGGTGACGATGGCGGCGATTGCTGCGGTGGATATGGCTCTTTGGGATATCAAGGGCAAGATCGCCGGGCTCCCGGTGTATCAGTTGCTGGGGGGTGCGTCGCGGAACGGGTTGCGGGCGTACGGGCATGCGTCGGGTGCGGATATTGAGTCGTTGTTCGATTCCGTGCGCGAACACCTTGAGTTGGGGTACAAGTCGATCCGGATCCAGACCGCGGTGCCGGGGATCAAGGCACTCTATGGGGTGGCGGCGCAGGCTCAGGCGTCGGGGGAGCGGTATGACTATGAGCCGGCCGGGCGGGGTGCTTTCCCGGTGGAGGAGGACTGGGACACCCGCGCGTATTTGCGGCATTTGCCGTCGGTGTTTGAGGCGGTGCGGAATGAGTTTGGTCCGGAGCTGCCGTTGTTGCATGACGGGCATCACCGGATGACGCCGATCCAGGCGGCGAAGCTGGGCAAGGCGTTGGAGCCGTATGACTTGTTTTGGTTGGAGGACTGCACGCCGGCGGAGAACCAGGAGGGGTTGCGCCTGGTGCGGCAGCACACCACGACGCCGTTGGCGATCGGGGAGGTCTTTAATACGGTGTGGGATTACCAGACGTTGATCAAGGAACAGCTGATTGATTATGTTCGTGCCGCGTCGACGCATTTTGGTGGGATTTCGCCGTTGAAGAAGGTGATGGATTTCGCGGCGCAGTACCAGATCAAGTCCGGGTTCCATGGGCCGACGGATATTTCGCCGGTGGGGTTCGCGGCGCAGTTGCATGTGGGGTTGGCGATCCATAACTACGGGATTCAGGAGTACATGCAGCACTCGGTGAAGACCAATGAGGTCTTTGAGCAGTCCATGACGTTCGTGGACGGGTACCTGCACCCGGGCGACAAGCCCGGCATCGGGGTCGAGTTCAACGAAGAAGCCGCCGCAGCCTACCCGTACCAGCAGGCCTACCTGCCCTACAACCGCCTCGTCGACGGCACCGTCCACGACTGGTAACAGAAACCACGACTGGTAAAACCCGCCACGACCCGCAAGAAGGACAACTTTGGTGAGCAACAACAATCCCGCCCCCACTAAACCCCGCGTGGTGGTCATGGGGGTCTCGGGGTGCGGCAAGACCACGGTGGGCGGCCTCGTGGCCCGCGAACTCGGGGTGCCGTTCCTCGACGGAGACTCGCTGCACCCTGTGGAGAACGTGGCCAAGATGGCAGCCGGCCACCCGTTGACCGATGAGGACCGCTGGCCCTGGTTGGCAATCGTGGGACGGGAGCTGGCTGCCGCCGGGGACGGCGGGCTGGTCCTGGCCTGTTCGGCGCTGCGGCGAACCTACCGCGACGCCATCCGGGAACAGGCTCCGGACACCATCTTCCTGCACCTGAACGGCAGCAAGGAGGTCCTCGCCCAGCGTGTGGGAGGCAGGGCCGGGCACTTCATGCCGCCCGCGCTGCTGGACTCCCAGCTCGCCACACTCGAACCACTGCAGGACGACGAACGTGGGGTGGTGGTGGACATCGCCGCGCCCGTGCCGGAAGTGGTGGCCGGGGCACTCAAGGGGATTGCCGCCGTCGTACCTTCCCCTCAAGGGCCGCCCACCGCCCGTCCGCGGCAGTTCGACGTCGACCTTGCCGCAGCCCCGTTCAACCTCGACGACGATGCCATCGCCTGGGTGGAGGGCACCATTGGTGCCATGACGCTCGAGGAGAAGATCGGGCAGCTGTTCATCAACCACAACAACGACTACTCGCCCGAGTACCTCGATGGCGTGCTGGAGAACTTCCACGTGGGCGGCATGCGCTACCGGCCGGGCCCGTCCGCGGCCGTCCAGGAACACATCCGGTATGCGCAGTCCAAGTCCCGGATCCCGTTGCTGGTTGCGTCGAATCCGGAGATGGGCGGGGCCGGCAGCTGCGACGACGGCACGTTCGTCTGCACGCACCTGCAGGCCGGCTCACACCCGGACAAGAACATCGCCCGGCAAATGGGGCAGGTGGCCGGGGTGGAGACGGCGGCGCTGGGCTGCAACTGGGCCTTCGCGCCGATAGTGGACATCCACTACAACTGGCGGAACACGGTCATTTCCACGCGCTCCTTTGGCAACACGCCTGAAATCGTGGTGGAACGGGCCAAGGAATACTTTGACGGGATCAGCGAATCGCCCACCGCCTGCGCGATGAAGCATTTCCCCGGCGACGGCGTGGATGAGCGGGACCAACACGTGGTCACGTCCTACAACACTTTCACTTATGACGAGTGGGACCGGACGTACGGGCACGTGTACCGGGAGATGATCGCGCACGGCGTGCAGTCCATCATGGTTGGCCACATCGGGGCCCCGGGGGTTTCCCGGCACTTCCGGCCCGGCCTGTCCGACGCCGAGATCCTGCCTGCCACGCTGTCCCCGGAACTGCTGCAGGACCTGCTGCGCGGGGAACTGGGGTTCAACGGCCTGGTGCTCACCGATGCGTCGCAAATGGTGGGCCTGACACAGGCGATGAAGCGCAAGGACCTGGTTCCTGCCACTATCGCTGCCGGATGCGACATGTTCCTGTTCTTCCGCAACCCCGCCGAGGACTTCCAGTACATGATGGACGGCTACAAATCCGGGGTCATCACCGAGCAGCGGTTGCATGATGCTCTGCGGAGGATCCTGGGGCTGAAGGCGTCGCTGGGGCTGCACCGGAAATCTGCTGACCAACTGGTCCCGCCTGCCGGGGCGCTTGCCGTGATCGGCTCCGAGGCGCACCGCGCCGTTGCGGCTGACATCGCCGACAAGACCGTGACGCTGGTCAAGGACACGGCCGGGAACCTGCCGATTACCCCGGCTACGTATCCCCGGATCCGGCTGTACGGCATCTCCGGCGGGGCCGACTTCACCCGTGCCGATCCGCTGGCCTACCTGGAAGTGGTGAAGGAGGAACTCGAGGCCGCCGGCTTCGAGGTACACCTCTTCCGGACGGCGGAGCAGCGCGAAGCGGCGGGCGAGGCCGGGATGAACTTCATGCGGGTCCTGTCCGAGGAAGCCACAGGGGACTACGCGGAGAAGTACGACGCGGCGTTAGTCTTCGCCAGCGTGAAGGGCTTTGCCCAGGAAGCAGCCATCCGGATCAAGTGGTCCGCACCGATGGCCGCCGAGATTCCCTGGTACGCCACCGAGGTGCCCACCGTGTTTGTGTCCCTGAACCAGCCGAACCACCTGATTGATGTGCCGATGGTCAGGACCGCCATCCACGCCCATGCGGGAACGCGGGAGGCCATCCGGGCGGCGGTGGAGAAGATCCAGGGCAAATCGGAGTTCCAAGGCACGTTCAACGAGAACGTGTTCTGCGGGTCGTTTGATACTCGGCTTTAGGACTACTGGGCAGGCAGGAGGCGCCACCGCAACAGCGATGGCGCCTCCTGTACGTGTCAGGCCAGGGTGACCCTACGCGTCTTCACGGTTCGGGTTCTCCAGCCGGAAGAAGGTCGACTGGTTTCCGTCCGTCCGCTCTTCCTGGTAAATGAAGTTCAGCCGCCGGTCGTCGAATGTCTTGAACCATTCCTCCCAGCTGACCTCGCGAAGGTTGGCGTCCCTGTCCCGGAAATCGATGCGCAGGACACCAAGGTGATCGCCGTGTTCGGTGCCCTCCACCGTGGCCGGGACACCGCCGCGTTCTTCGGCCCACTGCCTAATGACTTCATGGTGCGTGGTGGCCAGGCTGCGGCCTTCGCGCTCAGGCTCCTCCTCCGTGGAGGTGATCTCCTGCGAATACTTCAACGACTTGGAGGAGTCATCGCCGTAGCGGACCTTGCCGCCGTCGGGGCCGGCGCCCAGGTCTTCTGGGTCTTCTTTCCGGTCGCCTCCGCCGCCTGCGCCTTCCTGACGGGCCTTGGCAACCTCTTTGACCAGCTCTTCCTTGCGCATGTTCGAGGCGCCGGAGATGTGGTCTTCCCTGGCCTCCTTGCGGAGCTCATCCACCTTCATGCCGCGCAGCTCGGTTTCGCTCACGTCCGGGGTGTTGGGGGTTTGGTTGCCGGGCTCGTCACGGCCTTCCTTGCCGCTGCCTGACTTGCCGCTGGTGGCCCGGCCGGAGTTGCCTGAGCCGGACCGGGAACCTTCCTTCCGGCCGCCGTCGTGGTCCTCCTGACGGGCCTTCGCCACAGCCTTTACCAGCTCTTCCTTGTGCATATCCGAGGCGCCGGCAATATGTTCTTCCCTGGCCTCCTTGCGGAGCTCATCCACCTTCATGCCGCGCAGTTTCGTCTCACTCACATCAGGCGTGTTCGGTGTCTGGTTACCGGGCTTGTCACTCATGTCAGGTCCTCCCTTTGCAGAACTCTTTTGCAGAATCGACAAATAATAAGGCTGCTTACTTTCTAGCGTGTGCCGAAGGGCGGCGTCAAGCATCGGCACCCGACGTGTCACGCAGGCGCCGGTACGTACCGGCGGGGCCTTTGGACTCTGGGGCTGGCCCAATCCCTGTTTGTAGGCTCCATGCATTCCGGTAGCCAAGGAGGTTCGCGTGGGCAATGTGTTATCGGGTTTCCTGGCACTCATGGGGCCGTCGTCCGTCCGCGGGCACCGCCCTCCAAATGGGTTCCGGGGGCTGCCGGGCATTCTCGGCATAACGGCTGCGGCCGGGATTTTCACGCACGCGGTCTTGCCGCGTGTGTTGGGGACCTGGGGTGCCACCGGGTCGGAAAGCACCATGTCACTCCCGGGCGACGGCCTGATTCCCGAGCCCGACGAAGTACAGACCATGGCAGTTACGATCTCCGCACCGCCGGACGAGGTCTGGCCATGGTTGGTGCAAATGGGTGTGGATCGCGCCGGGTTGTATTCCTATACCTGGGTGGAGAACGGGCTGCTCCATCTGGGCGTCACGAATGCTGACCGCATCAACCCTGGGTGGCAGGACCTGAAGGTGGGCGACGTCATCGCCTTCACTCCGGAAGGATATCCGGGAGGAAGGGCAGGGCCGCGCGTGGTGGAGTTGGAGAGCGGCCGCCACCTGGTGCTCGATTCAAGCCCTGGCGCTCCTCCCGGAACAGTCACCGGCACGTGGCAGCTCGTCCTCCACAGTTCCGGTGCCAGGGGAACCAGATTGCTGCTGCGGACGCGATCGGGCCCTGGCCGGCCCCCAGCGCTCCGGGTCATGGATTTCCTCCTCCGCCCCGGTTACCTCGTCATGGATCGTGCCATGCTCCTGGGCATTAAGAAGCGCGCCGAGGGCAACGCCCACATCCGGGGCCGTCCTGGGGTGTCGTCGTGATCCCGGTGAAGACTACCGTTCCGTTTGCCGCGCTTCGCGGGGGATACTGGCCCTGCCGCCCTGTTCGCACAACCACGTCAGGGCCTCGGATTCATCAGTGAAATATGCCGTGGGGGTCAGGGCCCGCTGGGAGAACGCGGCCACGACTTTACCCATCGCCCCGTCCCCGATGAGGGCCACTGCCGAAAATCCGCGGTACGCATTCATGCCGGCCCGGGCCTCCGGCGTCAGTCCGGCGACACCGGCGAGATTAACCAGGAGAGGTAAAGTGCGCCCACCGCTCAAACCTTCCAGAACCCGGGCTGCACGCACCGCCGTCTGGTAGGTTATATGGGCTTCCGGGACCCACTGCAACCGCAGCAGGTCCCCATCGCAAGACGCGGTAAAGAATTCACTCATTCCTGTCCTGGTTCTCGTAGGCGGGCTTGTATTCCAGGCATTTGACTAATTGAAACCCCATTTTGCCGGACAGATAGGACAAAAAGTCCAGGGGTAGTGGTCCCTACCGGTGGGGCTGTGTCCGTGGATGCTGGAAAAGTGATCAGAAGGGCCACTACGTTCAACCTGTCCGTCGAGGTCCGTCGGCCACAATCCGCGGTTTTCGCACTGCTCTCCGATATCCAGGACTTCGAACCGATACCTCGCGACGCAGCCTTCCGGATGGTCAAGGAACCGGCTGGCCCAACCGCGGTGGGCACACGCTGGCACGAATGGGTACGCCTGGCGCCGGGGGCGGCTCAACGGCGCACACCTCATAATTCGGGACGGTCGATGTGGCGGTGATCCGCAGGAAATCAGCCCAGCGCCTTTTCCAACCACTGCACGTAGCGCTCCGGTTCCAACAGCGCCGCGGTGTGACCGGCGCGGCCCATGGAAATCGTCTGCACCGGCCTGCCCAGCAGCCTCTGGAGCCTGGGGATGTCGCGGGCGTCCTGGGTGCGGTCGTTCTCCGCCCGCAGCACCGCTGCGTCACCCTGCCACTGGTGAAACCGTTCCGGACGTACCAACTGTTTCCTGGCCAGGTCAGCGGCCACCGCGAAATGCGACACCATGTCTGCCCTGGTCAGGTCGTGCCGGACGATGTAGCGAAGGACCGCAGCCCAGTTGCCATCGGGATCCGCCCCAGCTGGGAGCAATCCGGTTAAGCCGGCGAGCAGCAGGGAAGCCGACCAACGCTTCGGCAGCACCCGCGCTGCCAGAGTTGCCACTGAGAGGGCCGGCACCCAGGGCCGGCCGTAGTCGGCCGGGCCGCTGCTGGAGAGCACCAGCCGGTTGATCCACCCGGGATGGGCAGCAAGGAACGCCTGGGCGAGCAAACCGCCGTAGGACTGGCCCACCACGTCGCAGCGCACAATCCCTTCTGCGCGCAGGATGGCGGTGACGCCGTCGTCGAAATCGGTAAATCGCTTCACGGGCGGGTAATCCGGCGCCACCACCGTGTGGCGGCGCGCAAGCCGCCCAAGGAAGTCGTACCCCAGCCCAGCCCGGCGCAGGCCGCCGGTTAGCCAGAGCACTGGAGGTCCCTCGCCCAGCCTTACATAGCGCCATTCCACCTCACCGACCCTGAGTTTCCGGCCGTGGGCAGCGGTGAAACGCCGCGCTGCCGACAGGATTGCTTCCCCCGCCGGCACGCCCGGGAGTTGCGCGGTCACGTCGGCTCCCGTCGGTGGCGGCGTTCGGTGAGAAGGACGACGGCGGCAATCACCCAGAATGCCGCACCCCAGCTGAGAGGCGGGACCAGGATGGCGATTCCGGATGAGTTGCCGGAGGACGCGATGAAGGAGTTGATGAAGGCGCCCGCGGCGAGCGGTGCGTGCATCAGCACCGCCAGGAGGAGGCTCTCGGTCCGGTCGTAGAGCCAAACCATCAGCACCCGGTAAGCGGGCAGCCAGGCAAACAGGAACACGGCAACGATAAGGGCGGCCGGTATGGCTCCTGAAGGATCGGTACTGTTGGCGAACATGGGGTAGTGCCAGGCACCCCACAACACGGCCATGATCAAGGCAGTGGACACCACCCCGTGCCTCCGGCGCAGGCGGGGCAGCGCGAAGCCGGTCCAGCCCAGCTCCTCCAGCATGCCGACTATCAAGCCCACCGCGATCCCGGCCAAAACGACGATCACCAGCTCGCCCGCCGTCGAAACGCCGCCGTAGAAACCGGGGAAGACGACGGCGACTGCCGCGGCCGTCGAAACCATGACGAGTGGAGCAGTGAGGAGTGCCAGCGCGTACCAGCGCGCGCCCACCCGCCACCGGCGAAGACGGGCTCCCAACTCCCGAAGTCCCGCCTTTCCATCAAGGAAGCTGGTGAGGACGATGGATGCGGCGGTGGGTCCCAGGGGGCCAAGCGATAGTGCAACGGCCATCGGGACTGGCGCCACGCCAACGACCGCTCCCATCAAGCCCCACGAAATGACAAAGGTCAGGGCATAGTAGGCAGGTACAGGGTGCCGGCGGATAAAGTAGGTGAACCCTCTCCCCTCAGCGCCTGGGACCAGCGGCACTTCATGCTGTGGCTGCGCGGTCATCCCAGACCTCCTGCCTGGCCCGCTAATGATCCTCAAACCCCAGCCTTGTCGCGCGGAGCCAGCGATAACAGGGCCTTTGGTCAGGGGGACGCCCCGGTGCTTGGCGCAGGTGCCCCACCTGTCACCCGTATCCCGCCCACGGCTCCTGTCCAGGGGGTATCGCCGGGGGACGGCAGCACCAGGTGGGCGAAAACGTACCCTTGCTGCAACTCCATGACGTGTGTGGTGGCTCGGGGGCAATCCAGCGTCAGTTCGACGGGCTGGAAGGGAGCGCCGGGGTGCTCCTGCCCGATGGCGACCCTGGCACCGGAAGCGCCAACACAGGCGGCTGTAAAGGTGTACTGCCCTGGCACGGGGACTTCCGCCGTCGTGCCAAACCCCCTGACCGGGCCATCAAGCGGCCCCTCCTCAAAAAGGAGGACCGGGCCCGGCACTGCCTTGAGGAGCCGGTCCAGCTCACGGTAGTTGTGGACCTCGCGCTCCAGGACCATGAGATCAATGGAGGGCGCGGGGGAACGTGTATCAAGTGCTGGCCCGGGTGTTGGAGTCCGTGCAGGCTCGTCGTATTGGTAGGAACATCCCGCTGCTGTCCCTGCTGCAATCAACAGGGACAGGGCCAGTGCAAGCCCCCGACGCCTGCCCTTGGTTCGCACACTTTCAATGGTGTGCAGGTCCGCGGTGCAAAGTAAACACTGAATCAGCGGGTCGACAGCAGCGGTGTGTACTTAGCGTTTTTCACGGACAGGCCCGGTGCTTCGGAAACAAGGTTCAGGGAACTCTCTCCGAGCCCGGGGAACACCAACGACGTAAGTGTCTGCTCCCCGCCGTTGACGAATACTTCTACGGAAGAGTGGTCCACGAAGACCGTCAGGTCCACGGAACCGTCCCGGGCTGGTGCAGTCACGCTCCGTGCCCCGGTGAACACCTGGCCCATGTCCGCGCCGGTGCCTGGCGGCTGCTCGCGTGAGACGGATGCGGTTTCTTTCCCGAAGTCGTAGGCCACGGTGGCGAAGACGGAGCCCCCTTGTGCCAGTTGCAGGAGAGCCTCGGGGTGGTTGTCGCCTGCTGCACCATCAATCATGGAGCGCTCAAGGGTCAGATCCAGCCGGTAAGCGCCCCCCGTGGGCACGGGAAGGCCTGGCGTCCCATCCGGACCAATGGGCGCCGGTCCAGCAGTTTCGGGTGCACCTTCAAGCCTGGCCAGCGATTCCGAAGGTGCCGAGACCAGCGTGGCTTTGCCCTGCACCGTCTTCAGCCGGATGTCCCGCACGATCGAGTCCATGCCGCCCTGCCAGTCCACCGTGGGCAGTTTGCGGGCGTAATCCCAGTTGTTGACCCACCCTATGGCCCGCCGCGACTGCATCCGCTGGGAGTCGGTGAGCCGTGGATCGTCCCATGTCACCGCCGCATAGAAATCAGGGCCTCCGTCCAGCCACTGATGCCGGTCGCTGCTAGGCGTGAAGGTGTGGCCGTCCCACGCTCCCGTCCAGTAGGCAACACCGGTGGTACGGCCTTCCGCGGCGCCGTTGGCGCTGGCCGCCAGGACCCAGGTCCGCCTGGAGGGGTCCCCGTCGAGGTCCAACTGGAAAAGGTCCGGACATTCGAGGACGCCCAGTCCGGGCAACTCAACGCTGGAGACGTATCGCCACGCCTTCAGATCCTGGGATGTGTACATGCCCAGCTTGCTGCCTTCCGCCAGGACCATCAGCCACTGGTTGTTTGCCTCATCACGGAGGATCTTGGGATCGCGCCAGTGCTCTTGCCCAGGGTTCTCCATCACCGGGTTTCCTTGGTAAGCGGTGAAGCTGTAGCCCCCGTTGGTTGAATAGAACAGGGACTGCCGCTGGACGCCCGCGTCCTGCTGCGTCACCACGGCGATGACCGCGTCCTTTCCAAAACCGGCTGTGTTTTGGTGGTCCACAACGGCGCTTCCGGTCTCGATATCACCCAGTCCGTTCGTGTATTTGGGAATGGCCACGCCTTCGTCCTTCCACGTCACCAGGTCCGGACTGGTGAGATGGAACCACTCGGTACCGTTGCCGTTGGGGTAATCGGCGTTGTAGAGGTAGTAGTAATGCCAGAGGCCGTCGAGGAAGAACGGGCGTTGTGGATCATTCATCCAGTGCTGGTCCGGCGTGATGTGATAGGCAGGCCGGAACGGCGACGATCCGTTACGGTCTTCGGCCGGGGTGCCTGCCACCGGAGTCCGGTCTACCCAGCCGAGATCCTCGAGCATGGCTTCAACAGCTTCAGCTGTGATGCAGCCCGGCCGGGCCGCGTCCCCTGCTCCAAGCCTGTGGATGTCATTTTGCTGGCTTGACCGCATAAAGATACTGCTGCCCGCCCTGACGGCGGCTACCCAACCGTCCGGGCATGCGATGCTCCTCAGGTCCTCCACCCCTGCGGTGTCCAGGGCCCGGCCGTTCCCGAGCGTTCGGTCCCCTCCTGAGAGCCAGTAGGAACCGTAGCCGGCCCGCTCAGAGTGGAAGGCGGCCTGCGCGGTGGCTACGTTTTCCAACGCAGCCTCGGCCCGTTCTTCATCGGTGTCCTGTGTGCCCGGCTTGGAGAGGAACACCGTGAAGCTCACGAGTATGATGCCGGCGATGAGCGTTGCTGAAAGCCACAGTTTGTTGTTCCTGGGAACCAAGGACAGATTCCATTTCGGGGACATAGCTGCCGTTCAGGTCGTGCCGGTATCGGCAAAGTGAGCAGGGGTGCCGGAAGGCACCCCTGCTCCTGATCCTTTGCCGGCCGCTGCTCGGGGCAGCGTTATCCGGTCAAGGCTGGTTACTTGTAGAGACCCTTGCCGCCAACGTTGACGTTGGTGGGAAGGTAACCAAACGGGCCCAGGCCGTTCTGGCCGAAGCTGCGGTCAACCTGGGTCACGCCGTTGCGGAAGTTGATCTTCACGGTCGGGGACAGCGATCCACCGCGCACGCCGTTGACGTTGTCGATAAACGACTGCACCAGCCCACCCGGCTGCACGTAGTGCGAGTACGCCTGGAACTGGCGGCCGTTCTGCTGGCCGGAGATGGTGCCGCTCGGGTTGTTGGCCGGCAGGTTGAGGTCGGTCGGTGAGCCGAGCGCCAGGCCGCTGTTGTTGACCGGCTGGAAATCGGAGCGGACCCCGTCGCCAACGAAGCCGTAGACGCCGTCGGGACCGCGCATGCCGTCCGCGTAGGTGAACTGGTGGCTGATCGTGTACAGGTAGTACTTGTTCTTGCCGTTTTCGTTCTGGATGAAGATTTGCGGACGCTCAGTCTGGTCGTTGACGCAGTTTGCAGACAGGATCGGCGGCAGGAAGGACCACTTGGTGAGGTCCTTGTTGTCCGCCACGGCAAGGCCGACGTTGGCGGTCTGGTACTTGGCGCCGCTGTTCTGGACGTCAGTCAGGCTCTCGGCGTGCGGGTCGCCTGGCTGGTAGCCAAGGTCCTCGCCCTTGCACTCGTAGTCGCCACGGGTGCCGGCAGTGTTGCCTTCAAAGACCATGAACGTCTTGCCGGGATGTGCCGGGTCGGCGAACGTGTAGGGGTCGCGGAATGCGAATCCGGGGTTCTGTGCCTTGGTCTGGTACATCTTTCCGTCCGGTTCCAGCAACTTGGTGTGCTCGAAGCCGTCGAAGGTCACACCGTTCTTGTCGGCGTGGATGTTGCCCAGTGCCTTGGCGATGACGGCGTCCGGGGCGATCCCGCCGCCGCCGGCGTTGCGCTCGGCCACGTCATAGAACGTGGTGGCTGTGTAGAAGACGTTGACGTGGTCACCCTGCATCAGGCGGGTGGAGCCAGACCACTCGGTGTTGCCCACGGAGGTGTTGTCCAGGAACAGATGTCCGCCGTAGTTCCACTTGTCCTTGGCCGGATCGGCGTTGGTCTTGCGGAAGAAGTAGCCAATGCGGGCATTCCAGTGGCGCTGATCGAAGCCATAGCCGGCGTGTCGGTCCGCGACGAGGGAGAAGATGACATCCCAGCCCTTGTAGCTGACCTGGTTGGCGTTCTCATCCGTCAAGGACCAGGTGTCCCAGACCCACACGTCATCGTTCATGGCGGGGAAATCCTCAGGGATCTCCGGCATGGTGACGTCGGGGCTCATCGAATTCTGTCCGGGAGCAACGTTGGGGTTGCTCTGCGCCATGATCTGCTTGGCATCCGCCCGCGTCCACTTCGAGGTGAAGTTCGACGCCGGATCGAAGGCCTGCTGCGTGTGCTTGCTGGGGAGGGGGAAACCAGGCGTGGGAGCTGGCAGCTGTTCGATTGACGGGGGATCGGAGGGCTCGTTGGCCAGTGCGGCTGGGGTTGCAAGGAAGGTTGCAGCCAGGGCAGCTACTAAGGCGGCGGCAGCGGATCGCCTTCGCCACATACTGGATTCATTGGGATGCTTCGGCATAGTGCTCTTCTCAGGGGAGTGACCGTGTGTGCAAGTGGGCCTTGTGCCCGATTCCAGTACTTGGGCTCCCCAGAACCAGAGCTGTCACCGGGGACGCCTTCGTACTGGGTGAAAAGGGCTGCTGGGTCCCTTTTCATAAGTGGCTGGACGATTCCTGTGCGCAGCCGATGAATACCGTAGGGGGCCGGCGGAGCGACCTCAAAACGCGTTACATAGCCCAAATCGACGATGCAGCATGAAGTGTGTAAGCGCTTGCACTTTGCCTTCTCCGCGCGCGTGCCACGTGGCGAAGGGAGCGTCAAATGTGACAAAACCAGTTGCTGGGCCCTGCTTCAGCGAGGTCGTCGACAAGTCAAGGGAGGGCTGCGCAGCAGTGTCGGCAAGGTGGGTGGAGGAGGCGAAGTTCGCTCGTGAGTGCAGTCCCCGCCGGACCGCAATTACAAGTTTGGGACAAAACAAAAGGCCCTGCTCCCTCTTATGCGAGGGGCGCAGGGCCTTTCTACTTGGCGGTGACGGTGGGATTTGAACCCACGTTGGCTTTTACACCAAACAACATTTCGAGTGTTGCACCTTCGGCCGCTCGGACACGTCACCAACCTCAATAGGGTACCGGAGCAAGGCCTGCATCCCCAAAACGTGTGCCTGGCGGGCGCCCGAAGCAGCAACTCGATTCAGGTGTTGACCCTGCGAGTTAGCAGATGAGGCAATGCAGTCGCGGAACATTGCCGTCATGTGGCATCACGCGTGATTGTCGTACCCTCGCGCGATGATTGGTTTATGGGGAAAGCAGCGGTGGAGAAGGCCTTCGAGGAGGTCAGGTCTGCCCTTGCTGTGCTCAATGCTGAGGTTGACGGGCAGGGTTCTGAGGCGTTTTCGGTGGCTGATCCGTTGGCGGGTTCGGCGGATGGGTGCCTGGACGTTCTGGCTGGTGCCCGGGAGGTTGAGGCCGGGTTCGCTGGTTTGAAGGCGAAGGCTGCGGTGAAGTACGCGGAGAGCGCCTCTGTTGTTGCCGGGCCGAATGTGCCGGTGCAGGCGCAGGAGATGGCGGTCGCGGCGGAGATTGGGTGTGTGTTGGCGTTGGGGCCGCGGGCTGCGTCATCGTTCCTGGCTACTTCGCACGCGGTCGTTTCGTCGTTGCCGCGGACCCTTGCGGGGTTGGAGGCCGGGTCCCTGTCGTGGCAGCATGCGGTGGTGATGGCGGATGAGGCGGCGTGTCTGGATGCTGCGGGGGCGGCTGCGTTGGAGGCGCATTTCCTGGACCCTGAGGCCCCGGATGCGGCGCGGGGGTGCCCTGCCGGTGAGATGCCGGCGCACCGGTTTCGGGCCAAGGCCAGGACGTGGCGGGAACGCCACCATGCGGAGAGCATTGAGAAGCGCCATGTCAAGGGGGTGGCGGATCGGCGGGTGGAGTTCCGGCCGGACCAGGACGGGATGGCGTGGCTGTCCGCGTGTCTGCCGGCGGCTCAGGCGTTGGCCGGGTGGAACCGGCTCACCGCTATGTCCCGGTCACTCCAAGGCCCCCGGAGTCCCGCACTATGTCCCAGTTGAGGGCCGACACGTTCGCCGAGGCGGTCCTCGACAGTGGCAGTGGCGGCACCGCCCTAGGGGGTGGCACCAGCGTTCGGCGTGGGTCTGATGCTGATGCTGATGGCGGTGACGGGCGGACTGTTAGCGGCAGCGACGGGGCCGGTGCACGTGTCGGTGCCAGCGATGGGGCCGGTGACGTCGTTGGTGTTGGCGGTGAAGGTGCCGCCGCCGGGGCAGAACAGTTGTCTTCGCCGATTCGGGCGCAGGTTCTGGTCACGGTTCCGGTGTTCTCCCTGATGGGGTTGACCGATGAGCCGGCGATGCTGGACGGGTACGGGCCGATCCCACCATCGATGGCCCGGGACCTGGTCGCGAACGGGGCAACGTCGTTTTACCGGGTATTTGTGGATCCGCGGGACGGTGCACCCCTGGAGATCGGCCGTACGAGCTACCGGGTGACCGGGGCGATGCGGGCCTGGTTGCGGATGCGGGACGGCAAGTGCCCGTTCCCGGGGTGCAGCAACACCTCCCTGGACAACGACGCCGACCACATCCTGGCCTGGGCCAACGGCGGCACCACCGGGATCAGCAACCTGGGACAGCCCTGCCCCAAACACCACAAACTCCGACACGCCACCGGGTGGAAACCCACCCCTGCCACCAAAAACGAGCCACCCGGCTGGACGTCACCCACCGGCCGGCACTACACAAGCGAACACCAGGACTGGGAACCACCGAAGTGGCCCACGCAGCTGGTGCCGCAACTGAAGCAGTTGAAAAGGGCAATTCCAGGTTGCGTGGACTTGGTGGATGTGGGCTTCTCCTTGGGGGAGGCATGCCTTAACGCCATCCTCCACCCGCCCTCTGCCTAGGAGCTTGCATCCGCCCTCTGCCTAGGAGCTTGCCTGGTACAGGGGGAGCCTTGCCTTCGAACTGCATGCCGAAGGTAGCCGTGCGAGGTCGCCACGAAACCCCGACACCCGCCGTCGGACTTTCCCCCTCGCCGCGCGTCCGGATAGATTCGTCAGCAAGATGACGAATTCAGAGACCCCCATTCACGCAACCGCATACTGGACCACTGCCAAGGAGCGCGGCGAGCTCAGGTCGGAAGAAGTTGCCGCCCCCGGACCGGGTGAAGCGCTTGTCCGTGCCCTGTACTCGGGCATCAGCAAGGGCACGGAAATGGTAGTCCACGCAGGGGCCGTTCCGCCGCGGGTCGCCGAGGAAATGCGCGCCCCGCACCAGGAGGGCGAGTTCCCCGGCCCCGTGAAGTTCGGCTACCTCTCCGTCGGAGTCGTGGAGGAGGGGCCCGAGGGGTGGAAGGGCCAGCGCGTCTTCTGCCTGAACCCGCACCAGGACCGCTACGTGGTTCCCGTGGAATCCCTGACCAGGATCCCCGACGATGTCCCGTCCCGTAGGGCCGTCCTTACCGGCACAGTCGAAACTGCGGTTAATGCCCTATGGGAAGCCGGGCCGCGCCTGGGGGACCGCGTCGCGGTGGTCGGCGCCGGCCTGGTGGGCGGCATGGTGGCAACGCTGCTGCGCACCTTCCCGTTGCAGCGCCTGCAGCTGGTGGACCTTGATCCAGGCAGGAAGCAGCTCGCGGACACGCTGGGCGTCGAGTTCGCGCAGCCGGATGACGCCCTGGCCGACTGCGACATCGTGTTCCACTGCTCGGCCTCCCAGGAGGGCCTGGAACGCAGCCTGCAGCTCGTCGGCGACGAGGGTGATGTCATCGAGATGTCCTGGTACGCCAACCGGGAGGTCACCGTACCGTTGGGTGAGGACTTCCATGCGAGGCGCCTGTCCATCCGGGCCAGCCAGGTGGGCATGGTGGCGCGCGCCCGCCGCCACCGTCGCACCAACGCGGACCGCCTGGACCTTGCCGTATCACTGCTCAAGGATCCCGTTTTCGACGCGTTCCTCACCGGATCATCCCGCTTCGAGGACCTGCCGGACGTGGTCCAGAACCTGGCCGACGGCAGCCTGCAAGCCCTGTGCCATGTGGTCGAATACCCCGGAAGCAGTCCGGCACCCAGTCCAGCCACAGACAACAACGACAACTTGAGGTAACCCATGTTCAGCCTGACCGTCCGCCGCCACTTCATGATCGCCCACAGCCTTCCCCGTGAAGCGTTTGGGCCTGCCCAGGGCCTGCACGGGGCAACCTTCGTCGCCGAGGTGACCTTCCGCCGTCGTGCGCTTAACTCCGACGCGATCGTCCTGGACATCGGTGCCGCCGGGACCATCATCGAGGACGTGCTGGCCGGGCTGAACTACCAAAACCTGGACGAACACCCCGACTTCGAAGGTAAGCTCACCACCACGGAAGCCCTCGCTGAATACATCACCCAGCAGGTCGCCGCCAAGATCAGGGACAGCGACGACGGCCGCGAGCTGGCGGGCATCGACGTTACCCTGCGCGAGAATCCGGACGCCTGGGCCACCTACTCCCTGGACCTCACCGCGTAACCGTGCGCCCCATCCGGCTGCTGGTCCCCGGCAACATCCGCCACAGCTCAGGCGGCAACGTCTACAACGCCCGCCTGGTGGCCGGCCTGCAAGCGCTCGGAGCCCAGGTGGACGTCGTCAGCGTCGATGGCGGCTGGCCGGACGCCACAGCGAAGGAACGGCGCCGGCTGGGCGCCCTGCTGGGGGCATGGGAACCGGGGACAGATTCCGGCAGTGCCGTGGCCCTCGTGGACGGGCTGGTTGCGGTAGGTGCGCCGGATGAACTGGAACTTGCGAGGACGGCCGGACGGAATACATGGGTCCTGGTGCATATGCCCGTGCCGGAAAGTTCCGGGCCGGCTGCCCTGAAAAAGGAGGCCAGGGCGCTCCGGGCAGCAACTGGGGTGGTCTGCACCAGCACCTCCGCGGCGTCAGTACTGACAAAGCGCGGACTTCCGAAGGCCCAAGTGGTCCTGCCCGGAGTCGATCCCGCACCCCGCGCCGTCGGTTCCACCCCTCCCCATCTGGCGGTCGTCGCCGCCCTGCTGCCCAACAAGGATCAGGTGCTGACCGTGGAGGCGTTGGCCCGGATCCAGGACCTTGAGTGGACTGCATCTTTCGTGGGGTCGGACCAGGCGGACCCGGACTACGCGCGAGAGGTCCGGGCTGCCATCGCTGCCAACGGGTTGCAGGAGCGGGTTCGGCTCGCGGGCGAACTGACGGGGGACGGGC
Source organism: Arthrobacter sp. SLBN-83 (assembly GCF_006715285.1). Lineage (NCBI taxonomy): Bacteria > Bacillati > Actinomycetota > Actinomycetes > Micrococcales > Micrococcaceae > Arthrobacter > Arthrobacter sp. SLBN-83. Next base: position 689,086 of record NZ_VFMX01000001.1, on the reverse strand, counting down.
TCGAAGCCGAATGGGCCCGCACTGACCTGACCTTGCTGGTATCCCGAATCGAAGCGTTCGGCATGGCCGTCACAGAGTCCCTGGCCCACGGAATCCCGGTACTTGTCCGCGAGGGGACGGGGGCAGTGGAAGCGCTTGGCACGGCCGGGCTGGCAGCGGACGACGGCGGGTCACGCCTTCCCGGGGCAGCGCTGCCACTTCCCGCAGGGGGAAGTGAGAGTCCGGGTCGCCTGGCCGGTGTCCTGCGCCAATGGCTGACGGACCAGCAAACCCGGGAAAGCTGGCGGGCAGCAGCCCTTGAAGCGCGGACCAGGCTGCCGGGCTGGAGCAGCACCGCCGGAAAGATGTTGGGCCTCCTGGCGGTGCATCCCTGAAAAACGGGCCGGGACTAAAGAACGGTCTAGAGGGTGCTCCGGTGCCCTGCGAAAAACTCCCGCAGCAGCTGTGCGCACTCTTCCTCGCGGACCCCGGGGTACACCTCAACCCAGTGGTTGAGCCGGCGTTCGCGGAGGATGTCGAACACTGATCCCGCGGCCCCGGCCTTCTCGTCCCACGCCCCAAACACCACCCTGGGAATCCGGGCCAGCACGATGGCACCGGCACACATGGCACAGGGCTCCAGGGTGACCACCAGCGTGCAGTCGGACAACCGCCAGCCGCCATCGCTGCGGCCGTGGAGCCGGGCCCGTTCCTGCAACCGTCCGGCTGCCTCCCTGATCGCCACCACCTCGGCGTGGGCCGTGGGGTCTCCCAATGCCTCCCGTTGGTTCCGGCCGGACCCCAGCACGTCGCCGTCGGGCCCTATCACCACGGCCCCGATCGGCACGTCCTCCGTGGCGAGGGCGCGATGGGCCTCAGCCAGGGCAAGGCCCATCCAGGCGTTGTGTTTCTTTTCGGGCAACAGCATGGCTCAATGATAGTTTCGAGGGATACTAAGCTTGCGTACTTTTCCGGGAGGCATGATGAGCAGAGTCCAAGCGCGGATGGACCGATGGTTCAAGCCCTATGCCGCCCTCTGGCTGACCCTGATCATCGGCGGAACGATAGTTGTCATCATGGCGCTCGCCGGCGCCGAGGTCTATGACGACGTAGTGGGCAAGGACGGGCTCGCGAACCTTGACGTCCCGGCCCTCCACTACGCGGAGTCGCTGCGAAACCCGGGTCTTGATGCCTTTGTCACCGGGTTCACCAACATCGGCGGTGGCGTGGGCATGCCGATCCTTGCCAGCATCCTTACCGCGTGGCTGACGTTCGTGACCCGGACCTGGCGGCCACTCCTCCTGGTGGGCGGCGCGGCAACCGTCTCCATCCTGGCCACCACTTTCGGCAAGAAGCTCGTGGGCAGGACCCGCCCCGACCACGCTGATGCGGTGCCGCCTTACGAGGATTCGCCGTCGTTCCCCAGCGGCCACACCCTCAACACCACGGTGGTCATCAGCGTCCTCCTGTATGTCCTTTGCCTGCAGTTCCACCAGCTTTGGGTGAGGGTCACGGCAATAACGGCCGGCGTGATCTTCATCATCGCCATGGGGCTGAGCCGGGTTTTCCTCGGCCACCACTGGCTGACGGACGTCATGGCCGGCTGGACGCTGGGGCTGGCCTGGGTGGCCATCGTGATCCTGGCGCATCGGTTGTTCCACCTGTTGAGGCGCAAGCAGCATGCGGGCCCGGCGCCCACGTTCGACCGTCCCGTGGTGCGTGACGTCGTCCTGGAATCCGTGCACGACGGCGGCGACGCCGGCAAGGAGGGCGCGTCCGGCAGCCGGGGCAAGGACACTGCTGGATGATAGTTTTGGGGGATGCGCACTCTCGTTGTTGACCACCCCCTGGTCGCCCACAAGCTCACCGTCCTGCGGGACAAGAACACGCCGTCGCCGGTTTTCCGCCAGCTGACGGAGGAGCTGGTGACTCTGCTGGCCTACGAGGCCACGCGGGAGGTCCGCACCGAACCCGTCACCATCCAGACGCCCGTCAGCACCACGATCGGCACCGCGTTCACCAAGCCCACGCCGCTGGTGGTTCCCATCCTGCGCGCCGGCTTGGGAATGCTGGAGGGCATGACCAAGCTGGTCCCCACCGCCGAGGTGGGCTTCCTGGGCATGGCCCGGGACGAGGAAACGCTGGACATCATCACCTACGCCGAGCGCCTTCCGGAGGACCTGACGGGCCGCCAGGTCTTCGTGCTGGATCCCATGCTCGCCACCGGCGGCACCCTGCGGGAGGCCATCAAGTTCCTCTTCAAACGGGGCGCGTCCGACGTCACCTGCATCTGCCTGCTGGCGGCCCCGGAGGGCCTGGCCAAGCTGGAAGAGGAACTGGGCGACGCCAACGTGCACATCGTCCTGGCCTCCATCGACGAGAAGCTCAACGAGAAGTCTTACATCGTTCCCGGCCTGGGCGATGCCGGCGACCGGCTTTACGGCATCGCAGGGTAGTTTTCACCCTTTTTCGATCGGTGTCCCCCCCGCTAGCCTGTGCGGATGGACTGGAAACTCGAACTTGTCTTTGTCCCTGTATCCGACGTTGACCGCGCCAAGGATTTCTATGTCAACAAAGTGGGTTTCAATGCCGACTACGACGAGCGGCCTTCGGACGACGTCCGCTTTGTCCAGCTGACGCCGCCCGGTTCTGCCTGCTCCATCTGCATGGGCGAGGGGCTCTTGGACGCTCCTCCCGGCACGGGGACCACCCTTCAGATGGTGGTCGATGACATCCAAAAAGCGCACGACCACCTGAAGAACAATGGCGTGGACGTCAGTGATATCGAGGTGCTGCCTTGGGGCCACTTCGTCTACTTTGCCGACCCGGACGGCAACAAGTGGGCCGTCCAGTACATCCCGTGGCGGAATACGGGGCAGGACAACAGTGCGCAGGACGCCGGGCAAGGCAACAGTTGAAAGCAAACCGCGGGCCGCATCGTGATGATGCGGCCCGCGGTTTGCTGGAATCCCTCAACTTTGCCCCGTCAACAAGGAGTACGACGGCGGGTGCTGGGGACGCGCCGTCGTGCGCCCCCAAAGGTGGGGAGATTCAGTGGGTGGTTCCCACTTCAAGCGCTGGCGCCAGGGGAGGGGTGCCTAGTACCAGTTGTGTGCCAGGTGGAAGTTCAGTGCGCCGCAGGGGGACTGGTAGCTCTTCTTGATGTAATCCAGGCCCCAGTTGATCTGCGTGCGGTAGTTGGTCAGGTAGTCGGCTCCCGCGCTGGCCATCTTCTCGGCAGGCAGGGACTGGACGATGCCGTAGGCCCCGCTGCTGGGATTGGTGGCCGTAGTGGTCCAGTCCGACTCCTTGGTCCACAGCGTCTGCAGGCACTGCATCTGGTCAGGTCCCCAGCCAAAGGTGGCCAGCTGGCCAGCTGCATACGCCTGGGCGCCGGCCGGATCATTAACCGCGACGACGGGCGCAGGCTCAGGTGCGGGTGCCGGAGCGGGTGCGGGTGCCGGAGCAGGTGCGGGTGCCGGAGCCGGGGCTTCAGCTGCGGGGGCTGCCGGTGCAGGCGCGGGGGCTGGATCCGCTGCCTGGGGCGCCACGCTGATTGCAGCCGGAACCGAGGATGCCGGGTTGGAACGGATTTCGCTCTTCTCAATGCTCATTTGGGCGTCGGCCGCTGCCGTGGAAGAGTTTGAATCGGTGGATGACACCGGAGTCATGCTGCTTGTCGCCTGACCTGCCGCGCCAACCCCCACCAGCACCGCGCAGGATGCTGCGAGGATCCCGGCTCGCGTGCCGAAGCTGGTTTTCTTGGCGGGCTTTGTAGCTGCCTGCTGCTCTGCCCGGTGTTTAGCCTTGGCATGCAGGCGTGATTCTGCCGTGTTTTTGGACATGATTGATCGCCTCTCACACCTGCGGAGTTAGCTGTCGGGTTCGGATGAGGGCATCCGGCCGCACGGAAAGATCACGTGCGTGCTTAACCCCAAGGGCGTTCATTGCCCGGGACGGTGGGTCCCCCGCCTCTGCCGTTGCTCAATCGGAATCCGGGGAAGCGGCAGAGCTTGGCGTCAACCCGGGATATGCGGCCCGAACGGGAGCCGCACCCAATCGACGGTACAGGAAAAGTACGTCAATGTCACATTTAGGTAACGGATGTCACGATCTCCAGCGCGCCGGTTTGCTGCGGGCGCCCCGTCCAATCGTTATTTTGCGTACGCCGGGGGCTGTTGTTACCTGGCGAGGGCGTAGACAGTAGTGCCGCCGATGCTCTGCGGAGTGAAGTTCTCCGACACCCACTGCGCGATCTGCCCGGCGGCATCCGAACCGGAGGTGGACCGCATGGTTCCGCCGCTGATGAAGTAGTGGATCTTTCCCTGCCTCACGAGGTCCTGGAACTGCGCCAGGGTGGGGGAGGGGTCGGTGCCGTTGAAGCCGCCCACCGCCATTACCGGCAGTTCCGTTGCCAGTTGGTACCCGGCGGCATTGTTGGAGCCCACTACCGCTGCTGCCCACGTGTAATTGGATGCGCCGTCCTTGAGCGCGGCCACAAGATCCGCCGACGGGGTGGGTGCGCCGAGAAGTCCGCCCATGCCGCCCCCGGGGCCGCCGGCAAATCCGGCTCCGCCTTGGGCTGTCCCGCCAGTCCCCCCAGTCCCACCGGGGTTGGCCTGCTGCTGGAAGCCCTGTCCTGTAGAGCCCTGTCCTGTAGAACCTTGTCCTGCAGAGCCTTGTCCCATGAATCCCTGCCCGGGGAAGCCTTGCCCCGTGCCCCGTCCGGACGTGTTTCGGCCGGCTGCACTGAAGCCTCCCGGCCCGCGTCCGCCGGCGCCGAAGCCGGAGGCTGGCCCTGCGCTGACGATTGCCCCGCTGTGCGCCGTCGCCGCGGTGGTGAAGGAGTAGGCCAGGGGGCCGGCGAGCGACGCAACAACGGCGAGGGCCGCCGTCGTCCGCTGCACGGAACGCAAGCCCAGGAACCTGTTGAGCCCGATACCTGCTGCGGCCGCCAAACCTCCGGTGAGCACCAGCCAGCGCACCCATGGGCCGTAGGCGGACGTGGTTCCCAGCAGGTAGAAGGCCATCACGGCTGCCATGGCCACCGCAGCAGCCAGGAAGATGCACGCAGCTGCTTCCCGGCGGTGCTGCCACAGCAGAACGCCGCCCAGGCCAGCCAGTCCGGCGATGCCCGGCGCCAGTGCCACCGCGTAGTAGGGATGGATGATGCCGGCCATGAAGCTGAACACCAGGCCCGTCACCAGGACCCACGAGCCCCAGATGATGACGGAAGCGCGGACGGCATCTGTCCGCGGGGCCCGTCGTCCCACCCATAGCAGCCCCGCCGCAAGGATGAGTGCGGACGGCAGGAGCCACGCAACCTGCCCGCCAAACTCGCTGTTGAACATCCGGAACAGGCCCGGAACACCCCAGCCGTTACCGCCGCCCACGCTGCCCGTTTCGTCGCCCGTCAACCGGCCCAGCCCGTTGTAACCCAGGGTTAGTTCCAGGATGGAGTTGTTTTGCGACCCGCCAATGTAGGGCCGCCTGTCCGCCGGAGTCAGCTCCACAGCCAGCAGCCACCATCCGGCGGAAACCAGCATGGCTGCCGCCGCGGCAACCAGCCGGAGCAGCCGCCGCCACATCCCGGAGGGGCCCGCCACCGCGTAGGCCACGGCAAATCCCGGAACCACCAGGAGGACCTGCAGCTGTTTGGCCAGGAAACCAAAGCCAAGGAACACCCCGGCCAGCAGGAGCCAGCGCAGCCGGTCCTCCTGGACTGCGCGCAGGACCCCGTACGCGGCGGCAGTCATGAGCAGCACCAACAGGGCGTCCGGGTTGTTGAACCGGAACATCAGCGTGGCCACCGGGGTGAGGGCAAGGACCGCCGCCGCCAGCAGGCCTGCCCGGTGCGCGAGCCGAACCTCACCGGCAGCCGGCGCTGCGGCCCGCCGCACCGCGAGATACAGCAGCCAGGCAGTGCCAACCCCCATCAGCGCCTGGGGAACCAGGATGCTCCAGGAGCTCAGGCCAAAAATGCGGACTGACAGCCCCATGATCCACAGGGCGGCCGGCGGCTTGTCCACCGTGATGGCATTCGCGGCGTCGGAGGAACCAAAGAACCACGCTGCCCAGTCCCGCGATCCGGCCTGGGCAGCGGCGGAATAGAACGCGTTGGCCCAGCCGGACGCCCCGAGGTTCCACACGTACAGTACGGCCGTACCAGCCAGCACAGCTGCAAGTTCCAGCCGCCGCCGGAAGGCCGCGCGGTCAGGGAGGGCGAACCCCGCCCGGCGCGCCAGCGGATTCCCTCCCGGGCGGACTGCGGTGTTTACAGCGATGGTGTGCTGGCTGGCCATGGTGTCCTACTTGGTGAGCTGGTAGACGGTTGAGCTGCCCACGGTCTGGGCCTGGAAATTGGCCTGGACCCAGGCCGCCACCTCGGAATTGCCGCCCCGGCCACCCATGCGCCCTCCGCCCATGCCGCCGGCGCCACCCTCGATGAAGTAGCCGATCTGGCCCTTGGCCACCATGTCCTGGAACTCGGCCAAAGTGGGATACGGGTCGCCGCCGTTCCAGCCGCCCAAGGCAATGACGTTGGTGTCCGTGGCCAATTCCAGGCTTGCCGCCTGGCTGGCACCGGAGACGATGGCCGACCACTTTGTGCTGGTGGCCTTCAACAGCGCAGTCACAGCGGCATCGGGGGTTCCTTCACCGGGACCGCCCGCACCACCGGGGCCACCGGCACCGTCCCCGCCGCCATCGGGTGCGCCGCCGAAGCCATTCATGGTGTCGAGTCCGTCGGTTCCGGTGGCAGAGTCCGTGGCGGAGTTCCTGCCGTCGGTCCGGTCGCCCCGGAAACCTGCTGCCCGGTCACCGAAAGCGCCCGCCGAACCCGCGGGCCCCGACGTCGGAATGGAGCCTGAGTGCGCGGAAGCAGCCGTGGCCACGGTCCAGGCACCCGCCCCAAGCCCGCCGGCCAGCAGGGATACGACGACGACGGCGGCAGCCCCGGCGCGCCGGAACCGTCCGGCAGTGCCCAGTGCGTCGAGGCGGAGCAGGATTGCCGCGGCGGCAAGGACACCGAGGATGATGACCGCCACGCGCAGCCAGGGGAGCCAGGATGCGTCGCGGCCCAGGAGGACGGAGGACCAGATCGAGGTGCCCAGGACGGTCGCCGCCAGGACAATCCGGGCAGGCCAGTATGCGCGGCCGCGCCAGAGTTCCACTGCACCTATGCCCACCAGGGCCGCGATGGCCGGCGCCAGTGCAACGGAGTAGTAGGGGTGGACGATGCCGCTCATGAAGCTGAAGACCCCCGCGGTGACCAGGAGCCAGCCACCCCACAGGATCAGGGATGCGCGGCTTGGGGACGTGCGGACTTCACGCCGGGTAAACCACAGGCCCGCCACAAGCAGGACCATGGCTGCAGGCAACAGCCATGACACTTCGCCGCCGAAGCTCGTCCCGAACATCCGCAGCAGGCCGGCAGCCCCGCCGAAGCCGGAGTTGCCGCCGCCGAAGCCGCCAGCTGGCCCACCTGCTGCACCTGCAGCTCCTCCGGCTCCGCCGCCGGGCATGACTTCTCCCGAACCGGTGATTCTGGCCAGGCCGTTGTAGCCGAAGGTCAGTTCCAGGAAGCTGTTGGTGGTGGAGCCGGCCATGTACGGGCGCTCTGAAGCCGGAGTGAGCTGGAAGAGCGCCACGTAGCTACCGGCCACCACAATGATTCCGCCCAGGGCGCCCAGCAGGTGGGCAATGCGGTGCCGGATCGAGGTGGGCGCCGCCCACAGGTAGGCCAGTCCAAGCGCCGGGACGATCAGGAAACCCTGGAGCATCTTGGTGAGGAACGCCAGCCCGATCACGGCTCCAGCCGCCACCAGCCACTTCCAGCCGGCCCGCTCGATGGCGCGGGTGGTGAAGTACGCCGCCAGGACCAGGCACAGGGTGAGCATGGCGTCCGGGTTGTTGAACTTGAACATGAGCGCCGCCACCGGCGTCAACGCCAGGGCGCCGCCTGCCAGCAGGCCGGCCGCCGGTCCGGAGACCCGTTTGACGGCCAGGTAGAGGAACCCGACGGCGGCCACACCCATGAGTGCCTCCGGCACCAGCATGCTCAGCGGCGAGAAGCCGAAGATCCTGCCGGCGAGGGCGGGGATCCACAGTGCGGCGGGCGGCTTGTCGACCGTGATGGCGTTTCCGGCGTCGAGCGAGCCGAAGAGGAAAGCGGTCCAGTCCTTGGTGCCGGCCTGGATGGCCGCGGCGTAGAAGGAGTTGCCGTATCCGGTTGCTGCGAGGTTCCACAGGTACAGGACAGCCGTGGCTGCGAGGAGCCCCGCCGCGGAGGGCCGCACCCAGCGTGCCTGGTTGCCGAAGGCGTGGCGGGTCCAGCGCGGCATTGGCTTGCGCGATACCGGGTTCGCTGTTCCGGTTCGGCCTGCCGCGGGGCCGGTGGGCGGGTGCAGGGAGTCGGGGTGCTGGGCGTCGGGGTGTTGGGCGTCGGGGTGTTGAGGGCTGCCGGGGGAGCCTGCGCCCGCCGGCGAGATGGTGGAGGTCATGATGCTGCCGTTTCTGTTGACGTTGTGGCCGAAGCGTTCTCGGCGGTGGGTTCGGCGGTAGTGCCGGTACGGGTTTCGGCGCTGGTTCCGGAATTGGCATCGCTGGCGCCGGGAGACAGCGTGCCCGGTGCCTTGTCCCGGAAGACCCACAACCGGAACAACAGGAACCGGACAGCCGTGGCCCCAAGGTTCGCCGCCACTACGGTGAGCACTTCCGCCCACCGGTCGGGCGTCGTCGTACTGTGCACCAGGGCGAGCGCTGCGGAGGTGAGCAGCAGGCCAATGCCGAAAACTATCAAGCCCTCGAAGTGGTGCCGGACCGGATTGCCGCCTTGGATGCCGAATGTGAAGCGCCTGTTCGCGCCGGTGTTGGCCACCGCAGTGATCAGCAGCGCCAGGAAGTTTGCCAGCTGCGGGTCCATGAAGCCGCGGCAGAACAGGAAGATCAGCAGGTAGGCCAGGGTCGAGGCGGCCCCGATCACGGCGAACCGGACCAGCTGGCCGAACAGGCTGCTGCCGCGGGTCTGTTCGCCTTCCCGCGACGACGCCGGCAGCGGGCCCCGCGCCAGGGCGGCGCGCAGCTCCGGTACCGGGATGCGGCCGTAGACCAGGTCCCGGGTAAGCCGGGCCATGCCGCGGACGTCCGCCAGCGCGGTCCGGACCACGTCCACACTTGAATCCGGGTCGTCAATCCAGTCGACGGGAACTTCATGGACCCGCAGTCCGCAGCGCTCGGCAAGGACCAGGAGCTCGGTGTCGAAGAACCAGGAATTGTCCACGGTGTAGGGCAGGATCTGCTGGGCGACGTCGGCGCGGATGGCCTTGAAGCCGCACTGGGCGTCGCTGAACCGGGCACCCATGAAGGAGTGGAGCATCAGGTTGTAGCTGCGCGAGATGAACTCCCGTTTGGGGCCGCGGACCACGCGGGAGTTGCGGGTGAGGCGGGTGCCGATGGCCAGGTCCGAGTGCCCCGAGATCAGGGGTGCCAGCAGAGGGGGCAGGGCGGCAAGGTCGGTGGACAGGTCCACGTCCATGTACGCCAGGACGGGCGACGGCGACGCCAGCCATACCTTGCGCAGGGCATTTCCGCGGCCCTTCTCGTCGAGGTGGACCACCGCGAGTTCGGGGAACTCACGTGCCAGCCGTTCGGCGATCTTCAGGGTTCCGTCGGTGCTGGCGTTGTCCGCCACCGTGATCCGGAAGCTGTGCGGGAAAGAATCGCGCAGGTGGTTGTGGAGCCTGCGGAGGCATTCCTCAAGGTCGCGTTCCTCGTTGAAGACGGGAATGGTGACATCAAGGACGGGAACTGCGGTTCTGGTGTCGACGGGCGCGCGGCGTACGGCGCGCCCGCGGGAAGGGAGGCCAGTGGATGGAAGTCCGGCAGATGGAGGGCCCGGCGGCGCCACCGCGGCGTCCTGCAGGGTTCCTGAAGTGGAGTCGGTGAGCGTCATGAATCAAGAGTGGCGCCGCCGGATTTGTGGGCTTTAGGCACAACCTGTGACGTGCCTGTGTAAGTGTTGCTGCCCTGGTTTTAGGCCTTGGCCGGCCCCGCGGCAGGGAGGCGTACGGCGAACTCGGTCCTGCCGGGCCGCGAGACCAGTTCCACGCTGCCGCCATGGGCCGCCACGATGGATTCGACAATGGACAGGCCCAGCCCGGATGACCCTTCCCAGCCGGAGCGGGCGGTGTCGGCCCGGGTGAAGCGGCTGAAAATGCTGCCCTGGAATTCGGCGGGGATACCCGGGCCGTCATCGGTGACCGTGACCACCACACTCCCGTCTGCGGAGCGCATTACGCCGGTGGTCACGGTGGTGCCCGCCGGCGTGTGCTTCCGGGCGTTGGAGAGCAGGTTGGCCAGCACCTGGTGCAGCTGGGTGGTGTCCCCGCGGACCGTGACGGGTTCGTCGGGCAACTTCAGCTGCCAGGTGTGGTCCGGGGCCATGACCTTCTCGTCGCTGACCGTTTCGATGACCAGCTGGGTCAGGTCCACATCCGTGGTCTCGGTTGCCTTGCCCTCGTCCAGGCGGGCCAGCAGCAGCAGGTCCTCCACCAGCGCGGTCATCCGCTCCGACTGGCTCTGGACGCGGCCCAGCGACTTTTGCCCGTCCTCCGTAAGGTGCTCGGTCATCCGCATCAGCTCGGTGTACCCGCGGATGGCGGTCAGCGGAGTTCGGAGTTCGTGGGAGGCGTCGGCAACGAACTGGCGCACCTTCATCTCGCTGCGTTGCCGGGCTTCCAACGCGCTGGAGACGTTGTCCAGCATCAGGTTCAGGGCATGGCCCACACTGCCCACCTCCGTGGTGGGATGCGCTGCGGAGGGCGGCACGCGCACGGCGAGCGCCACCTCACCGGCATCCAGCGGCAGCTTGGAAACCTTGGTGGCGACGTCTGACAGCTGCTCAAGCGGCCGCATGGTCCTGCGGATGAGGGCCGTACCGGCAAGCCCGATCAGGACCAGGCCACCCAACGAGACCAGCACCATGGTCAGTACCAGCGAGGCCTCGGTGCTTTGCTTCGTCGCGAGCGGCAGGCCGGTGATCACCACGTCACCGTAAGGGGTTTGGGTGGCCATCAGCCGGTAGTCGCCGTTGGACAATTCGCGGTCCACCGGTACGCCGTCGTGGGGGAGTGCCTGCAGGGTGGCAACGTCACGTGAGGTCAGGGAGATACGGGTGGCGTCGGAGGACAGGAACCCTGCCTCCCTGCTGACCTGCCCGTTCACCACCCGGGCATTCAGCGTTCCCACGCTTTGACCGCGTGCATCGAGGGGATCGGGGCGGCCCGAGGGGTTGCCTTCGGGCGGCCGGCCGCGGGACGCCAGCTTCAGCTGCGCATCCAGTTGGTTGGTAAGGACCACGTCCATCGAGGCATAGCTGACCACGCCGATCGCGCCGGAGATCGCCACCAGGAGCGCCATGGAGAGCAGGATCAGGCGGGTGCGGAGGTGCCAGGTGGAGGGGTTGAACCAGGACCGGCCGGCGGGCCGGGGGACACCGGAAAGCGATGACATGCTTTTCCTTGGCTAGTCTGCGGGCTTGATGACATAGCCCGCCCCGCGCACGGTGTGGATCATCGGCGGATGGTTGGCTTCGATCTTCTTGCGCAGGTAGGAAATGTACAGTTCCACAATGTTTGCCTGGCCGCCGAAGTCGTAGTCCCACACGTGGTCCAGGATCTGGGCCTTGCTGACCACGCGCTTGGGATTCTCCATCAGGTAGCGGAGCAGCTCGAACTGGGTTGCCGTCAGCTGGATCTCCTCCCCGGCGCGGGTGACTTCCCGGGTGTCCACGTTGAGCACCAGGTCGCCCACCACCAGTTCGGCGGTGTCCATGGCGGCCACCCCGGAGCGCTGCACCAGGCGGTGCAGGCGCAGCAGCACTTCCTCCATGCTGAAGGGCTTGGTGACGTAGTCGTCCCCGCCGGCGGCCAGCCCAACGATGCGGTCTTGTACTGCGTCCTTCGCCGTCAGGAAGAGCGCAGGCACCTCCGGCGCAAAGGCGCGGATCCTGCCCAGCAGCTCCACGCCGTCGAACCCGGGGAGCATGACATCAAGCACCAGGACGTCAGGATGGAAGTCCTTGGCCAGCTTGACGGCGGTGGGTCCGTCCCCGGCCACGGCTACCGACCAGCCGGCCATGCGCAGCCCCATGCTCATGAGCTCGGACAGGCTGGGCTCGTCATCCACCACCAGGGCGCGGATGGGGGAGCCATCGGGGTGGGTGAGCTGCGGAAGGTTGTTGGTCATGGGGTGCGGGGATGCCATGGGACAACCCTCCGATCTGCCGGTTTGCCGATGCTTTGCCGTTGCTGTGTTCCAGCTGTGAACTCCAGCCTAGCCAGCCGGGGCGCACAGGACATGCAGCCCCGGTAAGGTCCGCGCCTGCCCTTCCGCCAGGTCACAGGCAGGCTTGGCCTCCGGCACAGGCGCCGCACAGCAAACCGGCAGAACCTGATCGAACAACAAGACAGCACCTCACCAGCATCAATCACTTCTTGGAGAAAGCCATGGATCAACAGGACAACCGGTCCGTCGCGGGGGCATCAGCACAGAAGGGGCAGCCGGCACCCGTGTGGGGCGGCGCCCCGGCCGACCACGCCAACGACGCTCCGGACCACGCCGCGTACCAGCCGATTTCGCAGCAGCCGGCACAGGGCTGGGGCGCGCCCGTTCCCGGACCGCCATCCGCAGGATGGGGCACGACGCCGGCAGCCGGCCAGGAGCCCCGCCCCGGCACAGGGTGGGGCGCGCCGCAGCCATACGCGCCAAACGGTTCGCCGCGGAGCGGGAAAGGAAGCTGGACTGCAAAGAAGGGTTTGCTGGTGGGCGGAGTGGCGGTGGCAGTTGCCGCAGCGGCCGGTGCCGGCGCCTATGCTGCCGGAAACGGTTCCACTGCTGCTTCAGCCAACAACGGCCTGGGCGCAGGTGGCAGCGGCCAGTTCGGCCCCGGCGGGCAGAGCGGTATGAACGGGCAGAGCGGTATGAACGGGCAAGGCGGCATGGCGGGCCCGGGTAGCCAAACCGGCACGGACGGCGGCGGGACAGGGCGCGACATGGACGGTGGCGGGACAGGGCGCGACATGGACGGTGGCGTGGGGCTGGACGGCGGTCCCGGTGGTCTGGGGATGGGCGGAGCAGGCCTCAATGCAGCCGTCCACTCTGAATACGTCGTCCTGCGGGACTCAAGTTACGTGACCATGGCAGGCCAAACCGGCACGGTGACGGAGATTTCGGAAACCTCCCTGACCGTCAAGAGCGAGGACGGTTTTTCCCGGACCTACGCTGTGGGCAGCGATGTCCAGGTGTCACAGGGTATGCGGCAGCGCGGTGGCTCCGCCGGCAGCACGCTCAGCCTGTCCAGCGTGACCACCGGAGCGACTGTCCGCGTTACGGCGCTGAAGAATTCGGACACCTACACCGCGCAGACCATCCAGCTTGCAGCAGCCGGCACTGCAACAACTCCCAACCCGGGAACCAGCAGCAACTGAGGGTCGGGACAACGAGCACCGCCGTCACTCCGCCCATCCTGCCTCCGGCCAGAGGATTTTCAGCAGAAAATACGCCGGAGGCAGGACATCGGCTGGACACGCAGTAGCCAGCGCTGGGCGATTCCACGTCAAACGGTTGAATTTCGGTGCTGTTCGGCGATGGCGCCTGCTCGCGAATTATATTTTGGAAAGACCCTCAAAAGAGCTTTTTGGCCGGATAAGAGTCGAAATATAAGCCCGCTGCCGAACTAGTGACATCGACCACAATTCCGCGATTTGTCTCACGATGCGGACCCTTCGGTCCATTGTTACTTGCAAGTTGGCATTGTTACGCTGCACACTTCCAATGTGAACAAGAACTCAACAGCACCTGCAGCCGCAGAATATTGGCCCAGCACATCCGCTGCTGCCGACATGCGCTGTTGTCGAATGCACGCCTGACCTTCCCACCCACCGAAGTTCTTAGGCATTCGCCCCCAAGCCCAGCGTCGGGCGCCCCTCCCCGCTCTGTGCAAACGGGGAAGTCAGCATTCGAGCCGCGAAGGCGGCCATTTCACATTGAGGTAAAGCATTCCATGTCAGTAGCATCCGGATACGTCCACATCTCTGTCCGTAACGCAGCCAAGGCAGGGCAGCCCTCGGGCCTCCGTCCCGGTTTCGGCCCGCGACAGGCGCTCGCTCCCTCCACCTCCGGAAGCAGCTTTCCCGGCCAGGGCTTCGCCCCCCAGGGATACAACCCCAACTCCTACGGCCAGCTCCGCGCCGTGCACCCTGCTGAGTCCGCTCCCGTTACGGCCCCTACCCCGGTTATTGCCGGAGCAAACGCCGTACGTCCGGTACCTAATGAGAACGTGGCCCGCGGATTCGTCCTCTACATGGGCATTGACGAGGAAACCGCAGCCGCAGCCGGCACCTCCATCGCCAAGCTCGCCCAGGAAATCCGCGCTTACGCCCAATCGCTGGTCTCCGGCGCCGAGAGCTACGCCGCCGTGGCCGTGGCCCCCGCCGGCACCCCCGGTTCCGCGCTTGACGTCGTCCGCTCCACCTTCGGCGACCCCACCGTCAACTCCCGCCAGCGCACCGAGGCCCCCCGTCCTGCCCAGCAGCAGGAACCGCGCCCGTCCGGCGTCCTCATCGACCTCGCCCGCCGCGAAGTCCACCTCGACGGCGAATCCCTCAACCTCACCTTCAAGGAATTCGAGCTCCTCAACTACCTCGTGGAAAACGGAACCCGCACCGTGGGCCGCGACGAACTCCTCGAAGGACTGTGGCGCAACGCCGAAGAAGTGCCCAACGAGCGCACCATCGACGTCCACATCCGCCGCCTTCGCTCCAAGCTGGGCCGCCTTGCCAACACCGTCCGCACGGTCCGCGGCCAAGGCTACCGGTTCTACGAGCACCCGGAAGTTGTTGTCTGGGCCGCTCCGGAGTACTCGATCTAAGTCTCTTGCGCACGAAGGCGACCTGTTCCCGTGGAACTGGTCGCCTTCGCTCTCGCGAGGCATCCTTCGGCGCCTGCGCTCGTGCCTCCCCACCGCCTCCCTCGCCTCGCAAGCTCGGCCAGGGAACCCTGGCGGCGTGGGCCCAACGCAACAACGGCGCCTTCGGGATATGCTCCCTTTGGCATCCCAAGCCTTTGCGGCTGCTTGGTCCTTGCGTCACTGTGGGCACGCTTTGGGAACTTTGTCTGTGACTGCGCCCTGGTTTCGCGGGCCTTGTCTGGTTGCCCGCTGATGAAAGCGTGCTCTGTGTGACGCCCGTGGTGCGTCCTGTTCACTCCCGTCCTTGGCTGCGCTGGCTGGGGCTAGGCTTGGGCCATGAGTTCGCACCATGTTCGACGCCTTGTGATCATGCGCCACGCCAAGGCCGACTGGCCCGGCGGGGTGGCCGACCATGAGCGGCCCCTCGAGGAGCGCGGGCACCGGGAAGCTCCGCTGGCCGGCCGGTGGCTGCTCAAGCACAACGTCGTCCCGGACTTCATCCTGTGCTCCAGCGCCCTGCGGACCCGGCAAACCTGTACGTGGGTCTGCTCGGAACTCGGCGACAAGGCTCCCACGCCCAAGCTTGAAGACGGCCTTTATGCGGCGTCGGCGCTTCGGATGCTCAGCGTGGTCAACCACGTGCCGGAAACCGTGACCACGCTGATGCTGATCGCGCACCTGCCGGGCGTCCAGGACCTGGCCATGCACCTCGCCTCACGGGACTCCGACCACGACGCCTACATGGACGCCGCCACCCGGTTTCCCACCAACGCGCTGACGGTCCTTGAAACGGAGAAGCCGTGGGCGGAACTGGACGGGCAGGACGCGCGGATCACCCGCTTCACGGTTCCCCGCGCACACTAGGATCCGCCCACTGGGAGCCGCACGTTAGGATCCGTTACGAGGTCTGGCCTGCTGGCCTCGGGCCCATTAGGCGCCGGGCACGCTGGCGGCGATTTCGCGCAGGAGTCCGGCTATGTGCCTGATGCCCGGGCTGGCCGTCATGGTCCTGCGGTGGACCAGTCCCACCTGGCGGACTTGGACCGGGTTGACCACAGGGACGGCAGCCACCCCGGGCGGCAGCGCCGGACGCCCGAGTCGGGGAACGAGGGCAACCGCGACTCCCTGTTCCACCAAGGCGACGTGCGTCGCGAAGTCGGGATCGTAAACCCGGATGTCCGGCACGCGTCCCAGGTCGGCGAAGATGCGGAGCAGAGCCTCATTGCAGATTGCCCCGCCCGGCGTGCTGATCCATTTCTCATCAACCAGTTCGGCCGGTTCAACCTCCGGCCGCTGCGCCAATGGGTGGCTGCGGTGAACCAGGACATCAGCCACGTCCTCACACAGCCATTCCAGCGTCAGGTGTTCCGGGATTACCAGCGGCACTGAGTTCCAGTTGTGCACCAGGCCAAGGTCGGCTTCCCCGTTTGCAACACGGGCCACGGCCTCGCGCGGATCCTCCGCCAGGACGGCAACGCTCAGCGCCGCGCCTGATTGCTCCAGCCGCGCCAGCAATGGTCCCACCAGCCCGCGGCAGGCGGTGGAAAAGGACACAATCTTCAGGCTGCCGCTGGGCTTTGCGGGGTCCGCCAACAGCGTGGACTGAAGCTCTTCCAGTTCAGCCAGGATGCGGCGGCCGTATGCTGCCAGTGCCAGTCCGCGCTCCGTGAGCAGGACCCCGCGGCCACGGCGCTCCAGCACGGCGAAGCCCGCCTCCTTCTCCAGCTTCTTGACCTGCTGGGACACGGCCGAGGGGCTGAACCCCATGGCTTCGGCGGCAGCGATGACGGAACCGTGCTGCTTAATTCCTGCCAGTGCCCGCAGTGATGCGATGTCGATCATGAAGCAAAGGTACATGATCCAGTGCATAAATGAGCGCTGGTGCTTCATCCGCTGCTCTGCGACAGTGGAGGCGTGAACCTGCGAGACTCCCTCCTTGCCGTCCTCGTGGCCCTGCTGTGGGGCCTGAACTTCGTTGCCATTGACCTCGGGCTGCACGCTGGCGGGCAGGACTTCCCGCCGCTGCTGTTCGTTGCCATGCGCTTCGTCCTGGTGGTCGTCCCGTGGATCTTCTTCGTCAGGAAGCCGGACGTCAGCTGGAAGGCCATCATCGGCGTCGGACTCTTCATGAGCGCCGGCCAGTTTGGCCTTCTCTACCTGGCCATGGCGCTGGGCATGCCCGCAGGGCTCGCGTCCCTGGTCCTGCAGGCGCAGGTGCTGCTGACCGTCCTCCTAGCTGCCGCCTTCCTGGGCGAACGTCCCAGCCGGCGGCAGTTGGCTGGAGTGGTGCTCGGCGTCGCCGGCCTCGCGCTCGTGGCGGTGGGGCGCAGCGCCGTGGCCCCGCTCCTGCCGCTGGTCATCGTCCTGGCCGCAGCCCTGTCATGGGCGGCTGGAAATGTCATCGTCCGCAAGGCCAAAGCAGCCTCGGGCCTCGGGCTGGTGGTCTGGTCCGGCGCCGTGGTTCCACTCCCGCTGGGCGCTCTGTCCGTCCTGTTGGACGGGCCGGACACCGTGTGGCAGTCGCTGTCCACCCTCCAGGCACCGACCATGCTCAGCGCGCTCTACACCGCAGTTTTCGCATCACTGGTGGGCTACGGAATCTGGAACCGGCTCCTTGCCAGCCACCCGTCGTCGGCCGTTGTCCCCTTCACCCTGCTGGTCCCGGTGGTGGGCATGAGCGCTGCCTGGCTGGTCCTCGCAGAGGTGCCGTCGCCCACGGAAATGGCGGGCGGACTGCTCCTGCTGGGTGGCGTGGCGACGGCGGTGCTGGGCAGTGCGGGCGTCCGGCCTCAACGGCGGGAGGCGGAGCCGCTGCCGGACCTGGGTGCGGGCCTGGCGGCAGGGGATGCCGACGACGGACGCTTGGCAGCTGCCGCGGGCCCACCGGCCGGGGTACGTGAAGCGGAGGGCCGCTGAGGGGTGGCTGCCTGGGTACCGCTGCGCGGAGCCGCGCTGCGCGGGGCGGCCTGTGGGCGCGGACGCTGAGCCGCTGACCTGCCCTGGCCGTGGGCGGTTCCCCTGGCCACGGCGCGTGCTGCAGGAGAAGCCACTCGCCCTGCGGGTGAAGGCCTGCGCGCGGCGGTCGTTCGCGCCTTGCCCGGCCATAAGGCTCCCAGGAAGAGGACTCCGAAGGTGGCCACAAGGGCGCCGGCAGCGCCGATGAAGTAGTTGTCGGGGTCGCGGGTGGGGAGCGGGGTGCCCAGGAAGGAGGATTGGCCGTCGAACGCCAGCTCCCAGGTGCTGAGGAATGCCAGGGAGAAGCCGAGGGCGAGGGCAGTCCCGGCACCTGCGGCCAGTAGGGCAAAGCGGCGCCGTCGCAGCAGGATCTCGGCCAGCGCGGCAAGGTAGGCCAGCGCCAGGACACCCAGGAATGCGACGAACACCGGCTCAGCAAGGGTCATCGCGGTGAGCACCAGCAGCCCGGCAGCGACCACGCCGCAGATCACCGCAAACTTTCCGCTCTTTCCCGTATGGCGCATGTGCTCCATCATTCCCGAGGAGCAGGCCCCTTCAGCACGTAGCCGCGCATGATGGCCATGATTGCTGCAACACTTTGGTCACGGGTGCGCTCGGGGTTGTACGTCTGCCGGTCCAGGCCCACCACAAAGCAGGCGCCGAAGATGGCGGTCTCCAGGCTGCCCCGGGACACCGAATCATCCACAGGGTAAGCCTCGGCCACCTTCTCCACGGCCTGGCCGATGACGTCCAGGAGCTCCGCACGCAGGACGGAAAAGGTGCCTTGCCACTCGCTGGGGATCCGCCAGTTTTCACTTACCCAGAGGCGGGCGAAGGACGGGTACTCCGCCATGAAATCCATGGCCTGCCCGATCATCGCCTCCATGGCCAGCAGTGGGTCGCTGCCTGCTCCTTCGGCGTCGGCGGCCTCGAGGAGCCTCGCCTTGAGGATGTCCACGCCGTGCCGCAGGAGCTGCGCGATCAGCTCGGACTTGCTGCCGAAGTTGTAGTACACGGTGCCCTTGGAAACCCCCGCGGATGCCGCGATCTCATCGACCGTGACGCTGGCCGCCCCACGCTCGCCGATCAGTTCCATGGAGGCATCGAAGAGCTTCTGGCGGGTGGCGTTGGTCCTGGCCGGGCGGAGGCTCTTGCCACCGGTCGTGGGTTCAGTGGTCATACTGCGATCTCCGGTTTCAGCGTCTTAAGCGTCCAGTATTTGTTCTTGCGTACCGCGAGCGTGGACAGGGCCGCGCCCAGCAGGGTGTAGCCCACCAGTCCCGCCAGGGTGGGGAGGATCATGGACAGGTCGCCGCCGTAGATCAGGTGCCGCATGCCGGTCACCACGTATCCCATGGGCAGGACCTGGTGCACCACGTGCAGCGGCTGCGGGGTGGTCTGCCACGGGAATGTGCCGCCGGACGACACCAGCTGCAGGACCAGGAGGATGAGCACCACCAGCTTGCCGGGGGAGCCCAGCAGAGCCACGATGCCCTGGATAAGGGCGCTGAACGCCATGGCGGCGGCCAGCATCAGCAGCCACATCAGGACCGGATGGGCTGGATTGAGCCCCAGTGCCACGTCCGCCACCAGGGTCAGCAGGGAAGCCTGCACCACGGAGACCAGGAAGAAGGGCAGCCAGCCGCCCAGCGCGATCTTCCACGACGGCGCGTTGGAGGCGAGTGCCCGCTGCGTGATGGGACGCATGGCCTGGACCAGCATGAAGATTCCGATCCACATGGCCAGCGTGAGGAAAAACGGTGCCAGGCCGGCGCCGTAAGACCCGGCCTTGGCCTGGGAGACGTTGCTGACCGCTACGGGATCGGCCATCACCTGGGACAGGTTGTTCTTCTGGGCGTCATCGGGGTTGGGGACCTGTCCGGCGCCCTTTCCGATCTCGTCAGCCAGCGTCCGTGAGCCGGTGGCTGCCTGCGCCGCACCATCGGAAACCTGGGCGGCGCCGGCGTCCACTTTGTGTGCTCCATCGGCAAGGCCAGCGGCACCGTCGACGGCGGACTGCTCGCCGGCTGCCAGCGCTGCGGCGCCGTTGTGCAGCTGGTCAGCCCCTGCCGAGGCCTGCCCGATGGCGTCCGTGAGTGCCGGCATGCCCGCCGCCAGCTGGGCGGCGCCCGTGCTGACCGCCTGGGAACCGTCGGCAAGCTGCTGGACCTGGGCCGCGTCTGCCTGGATTTTGCTCTTGGCCGTTGCCACCGGGCTGGAAGCCGCTGCCGCGTCGAAGTCTGCCAGGACTTTGTTGGCCTGGTCCTGGGTCAGGACGCCGGCGGTCACCAGCCTGCTGTTGGACTCCACCACGCGTGCGCGGAGGCCTTGGTCCGCGGCGTCCAGCTGGGCGGCCACGTCCTGGACCTTGGCGTTGAGCTGGGCGTTTCCGGCAGCGACCTGGGCAGCTCCGGAGGCCAGCCTTTGCGTGTCTGCGGGCAGGGTGGCTGTCTTGTCCTTGAGGACTGCCAGGCCGCTGCTCAGTTGCCCCGCGCCGTCGGTCAGCTGGCTGGCGCCGTCCCGCAGCTTCAATTGGCCGGCGTACAACTGGTCCGCGCCACTGCTCAACGCCGATGTCCCTTCGTGGAGGGTGACCGTTCCATCCCTGAGGGTGGCCACGCCGTCGGCCAGCTGGGAGGCGCCGTCCGCGGCCTGGACCATCTTGGAGTGGATGGTGCCGAAACCTGTCAGCAACTGGTTGGCGGTCTCCTCACCCACCTCCTTGGCCACAGTGGAGTGCACGGCAGTGGTCAGCTTGTCCACGATGGTGCTGAGGAGGTAATTGTTTGCATCGTTGGTGGTGACGTTCAGCATCGCCTGGCTGGCGGAGTCGAAGCTGCCCGGGGACACCAGGTTGGCGGAAAAGTCCTTCGGGATCCGAAGTGCAAAGGCGTACTGACCGCTCCTGACGCCCGCATCGGCCTCCGCGGAGTTGTCCACCGGAATCCAGTGGAACACGTTGCCTTCCACCAGGCTGTCCGCCACCTTGGCGCCGGCCTCCAGCCGGGTGCCGTCCGCAGCTGTGGCGCCGGAATCCTCCACCACCAGGGCTGCGTCCAGGTTGTTGAGGTGCCCGTAGGGATCCCAGTTGGCGTAGAGGTAGACCGCGCCGTAAAGCAGCGGGACCATGGCCAGGGCCAGGATGGTCAGCTTGGGCAGCAGTCCGCCGGTCATGCGCTTCAGTTCGGAGCGGGCCAGCCGCAGGACAGTCACTTGGCAACCTCGGTTTCGAGTGTGGTTTGGGTTGGTTCCGGGTCCTGCCCGGCTTCGGCGGAATGCTTGCCGGCATGGGTGCCGGGGGAGGCCGTGGCGTCGTCAGCGTGGGCTTCGTCGAGCGGGCTGGAGCCGTCGGCAGGACTGGCAGGGGCAGGCTGGGGCACGTCATTGCCGATTACGGCAACCGGGCCGTCCCACCAGGCGGGGACGGCGCTGACGGCCGCCACGACGGCGAGCGGCCGCCCGGCGTCGTACGCCAACTCCTGGAGGCGCGGCAGCCAGGTGAGCCCGTCTGCACTGTGGCGGTCCGGGGAGTCCACCACCAGCAGGTCGGTGCGCGGGTTTGCAAGGGCCAGCGCCGTCAGCAGCTCAAGCCGCCGCCGAGGTTCCAACTGCTCGGTCCACAGGTCCGCGATGTCCTCGAACCGGTTGACCTTCAGCCACGGCCCGCTGAGCAACGCCCCCCGGTAGCGGCGGGGTATCAGGGCAAGGTCCTCGGTTACCAGGTCGCGGACGCTGAGGTGTTCCTCGGGCTCGTTCACGCCGGGGGAGTCCACCAGGGCCGCTGCCAGCCGCAGCTGCTTGGTCCGCGGGCTGTTGTCCCAGCTGACGTCTCCGCCCGTGGCCTTCATCCGGCCGCTGAGCAGGAGGGACAGTGCGGTCCGCTGGTCCTGGCGCTCGCCGGTGACAAGCAGGAGCTCACCGCGGGCGACCGCCAGCGAGGTGGGCGGAAGCAGCGGGTCCCGGCGTCCTTTGGCATGGAGCTGGCGTGCTGAGAGCAAGGCTTGCCTTTCGCAGAAGAAGTCTGTATCAAGGCTAACCGAACTGACCGGTCAGTTCAAATAGGAATCAGAGGCCATACTTTTCCAGCAGGCGGAGCCACACCTCGCTGATGGTGGGGTAGGAAGGGACCGCATGCCAGAGCCGGTCCAGCGGCACCTCGCCCACCACTGCGATGGTGGCCGCGTGGAGCAGTTCGGCCACGTCCGGGCCCGCAAAGGTGGCGCCCAGCAGGACCTTGCGGTCCTCGTCAACCACCAACTGAGCCCAGCCTTCGTAGTTCTCCGAGTGCAGCGAGGACCCTGCCACCTGGATGGGCAGTTCCACCGAGGATGCGTTGTAGCCTTCCTTGCGGGCCGCCGGCAGGGTGCGTCCGACGCTGGCCAGCTCCGGGTCGGTGAAGACCACGCTGGGCACGGCATGTTGGTTGGCTGTCTGGGCGTACCGGCTCCAGTCGCCGGGCGAGCCCTTAAGTTCGCCTTTGGCGCGGGCTGCGATGGCAGCGCCGGTGGCGCGTGCCTCGTACTTGCCCTGGTGGGTGAAGAGGTTCTTGCCGGCCGCGTCCCCAACGGCGTAGAGCCAGGGCTCGTCCCCGGGTGTTTGCTGGACCAGGCCGGACATGTCCGCCGTCAGGGACAAGTGCCCCTGTTCGTCCGGCTCAAAGCCGACGTTTTCCAGGCCAAGGCCCTCCAGCGCAGGGTGCCTGCCGGTGGAAACCAGGACCTTCTCCGACGTGACTGTGGATCCGTCGCCCAAGCTGACGGTAATGGTGCCGTCATCGTTCCCGCTGATCCGTTCCGTGGCAGTATGCAGTCGAAGTTCCACGCCGTCGGCCCGCAGCCCCGCCGCCACCAGCTCCGAGGCCTCTGTTGGAAAGCTGCCCAGCAATCCGCTGCGCGCCACCAGCGTGACGCTGGAGCCCAGCCGCGCGAAGGCCTGGGCCAGCTCGGTCCCGGCGACGCCGCCGCCCAGTACTGTCAGCCGGTCGGGCACCTCGCTTGCCGAGGTCGCCTCACGTGTTCCCCATACCTGCACATCCTGCAGGCCTTCGATCGGCGGGGTGTTGGGGGCTGAGCCGGTGGCCAGCACCACGGCATGCCGCGCCCGCAGCAGGTGTTGCGTCCCGTCCAGGCCGGCCACTTCCACCGTCTTCGGTCCCGTGAGCCACCCGTGGCCGCGCACCAACTCGATGCCGGTGTCCTTTACCCATGAAACCTGGCTGTCATCCTGCCAGTTGGAGGTGAAGTAGTTCCTGCGTTCCAGGACGGCAGCGGCATCCATGGTCCGGGTCACCGCTTCCTTGGCGCCAGGGGTAGTCTGCGCTCCATGCAGTGCGGTGCCGGGGCGAAGCAGGGCCTTTGATGGCATGCACGCCCAGTAGGAGCATTCGCCGCCCACCAGTTCCGCTTCCACGAGCACGGCCGTGAGCCCGTCCTCTACGACGCGGCCAGCCGCGTTTTCCCCCACGGCGCCTGCGCCGATAACAACAACATCAAATTCGCGCTCAGCGGCCTCGGGCATCATGTGCAAAGCCTAGCGGGGGATGGCCAGGCTGACAGCACAAAAAAGGTCCGCACCGGCGAGCCGGTGCGGACCTTGTTGGTGCGCCCAAAGGGATTCGAACCCCTGACCTTCTGTTCCGTAGACAGACGCTCTATCCAGCTGAGCTATGGGCGCATTCCGTGTCCCGGGAGAAGAACCGCTCTCCCTGAACCTCGAATTACTTTACGCGAGCAGGGCCCTGATGCCAAATCGAAGCGCATGTAATCTCGGTAACTAGACCGGTATAGGTGACCTTCGTCACTTAATCGGCGTTTTCCCGGCAACAATTCCTTGATTTTCCGCGGAATTCACTTTCGGTGACCGCAGATGTCAGTCAAGCTCCCCAAAAACTCCACTGGTCCGGACCATAGCATTTAGCTCACACCGATGAACCCGAGGAAGGGAACTGCAATGGGCGATCTGGCGCAGAAGCCGCTGCTTGAGAAAGCACCCACCACACATGCCGGCTTGCTGGCATGGGTCGAAGAGGTTGCTGAGCTTACGCAGCCGGACCGCATTTACTGGGTTGACGGGTCCGAAGAGGAAAACACCCGTCTCACCGACGAGCTTGTTGCTGCTGGAACGCTGACCCGGCTCAACCAGGACCTGTTCCCGAACTCCTTCGCCGCGTTCTCGGATCCCGCTGACGTTGCCCGCGTCGAGGAACAGACCTTTATCTGCTCCGAAAACAAGCGCGACGCCGGCTTCACCAATAACTGGATGGACCCCCGCGAGATGAAGGACAAGCTGCGCGGGCTGTTCGCCGGTTCCATGCGGGGCCGCACCATGTACGTCATCCCCTTCGTCATGGGCCACCTCGACGCCGAGGACCCCAAGTTCGGCGTGGAGATCACGGACAGCGCCTATGTTGTCGCCTCCATGCGAATCATGGCCCGCATCGGCACGGACGTGCTGAACCGCATCACGGAAACCAACGCTTTCTTCGTGCCGGCGCTGCACTCCGTGGGCGCTCCGCTGGAGCCGGGCCAGGACGACGTGCCGTGGCCGTGCAACCCGGACAAGTGGATTGTCCACTTCCCGGAAGAGCGCTCCATCTGGTCCTTCGGTTCGGGCTACGGCGGCAACGCGCTGCTGGGCAAGAAGTGCTACGCCCTGCGGATCGCTTCCGTCATGGCACGCGACGAGGGCTGGCTGGCCGAGCACATGCTCATCCTCAAGCTGACTTCCCCGGAGCAGAAGACCTACTACGTTGCGGCAGCCTTCCCCTCGGCCTGCGGCAAGACCAACCTCGCCCTGCTGGATCCCACCATCAAGGGCTGGAAGGTGGAGACCCTGGGTGACGACATCACGTGGATGCGGTTCGGCAAGGAAGGCGAGCTGCGGGCCGTCAACCCCGAGGCCGGCCTCTTCGGTGTTGCGCCGGGCACCGGCTGGGGCACCAACCCCAACGCCATGCGCGCCATCGCCAAGGGCAACAGCATCTTCACCAACGTGGCACTGACCGACGACGGCGGTGTCTGGTGGGAGGGCATGACGGACGAGGTGCCTTCGCACCTGACCGACTGGCAGGGCAACTCCTGGACCCCGGACTCTGACAAGCCGGCAGCGCACCCCAACTCCCGCTTCTGCACCCCGATCGACCAGATCGACATGGTGGCCGAGGAGTACCACAACCCCGACGGCGTGGAACTCTCCGCCATCCTGTTCGGCGGACGCCGCAAGACCACCATCCCGCTGGTCACCGAGGCCCGCAGCTGGTCCAACGGCATCTTCATGGGCTCCACCCTGTCCTCCGAGACCACCGCCGCCGCCGCCGGGGCTGTCGGTGTGGTCCGGCGCGACCCCATGGCCATGCTGCCCTTCATTGGCTACGACGCAGGCGACTACCTCAACCATTGGGTCAACCTGTCCGCCAAGGCCAACCCGGAGCGGCTGCCCAGGATCTTCCTGGTCAACTGGTTCCGCCGCAACTCCGAGGGCGGCTTCGCGTGGCCCGGCTTCGGCGACAACGCCCGCGTCCTCAAGTGGGCCATCGAGCGCCTCGAGGGCAAGGCGGAGGCCATCGAGACCCCCATTGGGTTCGTGCCCACGGGTGACGCCATCGACCTCGACGGCCTGGACATGACCCCCGCGCAGGTGGAGGAGGCCGTGCACGTGGATCCCGCAGAATGGGCAACTGAATTGGCCTCCATCGAGGAATGGTTTGCCAACTTCGGCGAGTCCCTGCCTCAGGCGCTGCAGTCCGAGCTGGCCGGCCTGAAGGCCCGCCTCTCCTAGTCCCCACCGCCTGAAGCACGACGACGGCCCCGCACCTTTTGTGAAAGGTGCGGGGCCGTCGTCGTTCCCCACGGATTCCCATCGATTGCTCCGGAACGGCCCTTTTGGGCCGTCAAAAGGGCCGGTACGGAGCAATGGATTTCAGCTGGCGAGCCAGATGTCCGGGCCGAAGACCTCGTAGTGGATGCGGGTGGCCGGGATGCCCGCGTTAATGGCCTCATTGCGGATGTTCTTCATGAACGGCAGTGGGCCGCACAGGTACAGGGACGCGTTGGCGGGAAGGTCCACTTCGCGCAGGGACATGAAGCCTTCCCTGGCCCCGTCCACCGGCTTTTCAAGCCAGAGCTGCAGTTCGGCGCCGTCGAGGCGTTCCACGTCGTCCGTCATCTGGCTGCGCAGGGCCCAGCTGTCCAGGGTGCTTTCGGCGTGCAGCACCAGGACCTGGCGGTCGGAGCCGGACTCGGCGAGGGAGCGGAGGATGGAGGCGGTGGGGGTGCAGCCGATGCCCGCGGACGCGAGGACCACCGGACCGTCGCCCTCCTTGAGCGTGATCTCACCGTAGGGGTTGGAGATTTCGACGACGTCGCCCACCTGGACGGTGTTGTGCAGCACGGGGGAGACCTCTCCGCCGTCGTCCAGCTTGGTGGTGAAGGTGCGGCTGGTGCCGGCGTCGCCGGAGAGGGAGTACTGCCGGACCTGGCGCAGGCCGTCCGCAACGGCAACCTTGACGCTGATGTACTGGCCGGGAAGGGCGGGGGTCACAGGGGTGTCGTCCGCAGGCTCCAGGGTGAACGTCATGGATCCGGTTCCCGCGGGAGTCTTGGCGGCCACGCGCCAGGGAGTCCACATCTTGTCATTGGCCTGGGCAGCGTAGAGGCCCTTCTCAAGCTTGATCAGTGCATCCGCCATCAGCCAGTACACCTCAGTCCAGGCTTCGGCGATTTCCGTGGTGATGACTTCAGCCAGGTCCTCTGCGATGGCCGCGAACAGGTGCTCGTAGACCACCTGGTACTGCGGCTCGGTGATGCCCAGGGAGGCGTGCCGGTGGGCGATGCGCGAAAGGACGGTTTCGGGCAGGGTACCCGGGTTGTTCACCAGGTGGGTGGCGAAGGCGGCGATGCTCCCGGCAAGGGCCTGCTGCTGGTTGCCGGAGCGCTGGTTTGAGCGGCTGAACAAGCCGTCCATCAGTTCGGGGTGCGCGGCGAAGAGGCGGGCGTAGAAGTTGGGGGTGATGGATCCGATCCGGGAGCCGACCAGCGGCAGGGTGGCCTCAATGACGGGGCGGGACTTGTCCGAGAGCATCTGTACTCCTGAGGTTATGGCCGGGGCCTTCGTCCGGCCGGAGGAAAACTCGTATTTGAAATACGAGTATTTCTGCCTCATTTCTACACCTCGTAGAAGTTTGAAATCAAACCGGGAGCGGACCCCCGGATTTTCGGGGCTAAAGCCCGGGGCGGAGGCCGATCATCTGGAAAACCGGCGCCATCTGCCGGGCCTGGGGAAGTTCCCCGATGACCACCGAATCAAGCTCGGCGTAGAATGCCTCGCGCGCGCGGGCCAGGGCGCCGCGCAGGCGGCACTCGTTGATGAGGGGGCAGTTTCCGGCGGGAGACACGCAGTCTGCGGGATCGGTGCGGCTATCGAGTTGCCGGAGGATTTGGCCTACGGTGGCGGTCCGCCCCGCATGGCTGAGCCGTGAACCTCCGGAGCGGCCGCGGACCACCTCGATCAGGCCCATGCTCCGCAGCTTGGCCATGGCCTTGCTGACGTGGTTGTACGGCGTACCCACCGAGTCTGCGATGCTCTGGGTGGTCAGCAGCGTGCCGTCGGGAACGGCTGCGAGCACCATGAGCGCGCGCAGGCTGACATCAGCAAAGGCATTGATCTTCATGGCTGCAGGTCCGGTCTAGTCCACCCAGATGGTGGGCTCGCTGGCGTCCGCGCCCAGCTCGCCAAATTCCCAGGACTGGGTGGTGGCGTTGGCCGAGTAGGGCAGCACGGCTGCGAAGAGGGAGCCGTCACGGTGTTCGGCGGCGACGTGGATGGCGTCTGAATCCTCCTCCACCAGGAGGATGTCGCAGACCACGGCCGCGGCACGGAAGTCGTCACGGTTCTGGCGCAGGAGTGCCTGCAGGTCGCGGATCATGGCGTCGGCGTCGAAGTCCCCGTCCGTGCCTTCCCCGGCATCCGCCGGGGAGACGGCAACCAGCCGCACCTCGCCGTCGTTCTGGACTGTCAGCGCGAAGGGCAGGAAGCCGCCATTGCGCTGGAGCTGCTCCTGGGCCGCGCTGACGCCCGTGCCCAGGAGATTCTCCAGGTCAGTTGCCGTGGCTTCGGAGACGGAATCGCGCCAGCTGTCCTGACCGCCGTTGCCGTCCGCTGCCTGCCCCGTGTAGTCGGTCATCCGGTCCTAGGCCCGCACCAGGGACAGGACGCGGTCGCGAACGCGTTCCATGGTGGCCCGGTCCGTGGCCTCGGCGTTGAGCCGCAGGAACGGTTCGGTGTTGGACGGGCGGAGGTTGAACCAGTAGCTGCCGTCATTGGCTGTGAACGTACTGCCGTCCAGGGTGTCGATGGTGAGGTCCTCGTCCGCGAAGGCCTGGCGGACCCGCTCCACGGCTGCGGGCTTGTCCTCCACCTCGGAGTTGATTTCGCCGGAGCTGACGTAGGGCTCATATTCGCGTGCCAGCTCGGAGAGCGGGCCGTCCTGCTCGCCCAGGGCAGCGAGGACGTGCATGGCGGCCAGCATGCCGGTGTCCGCGTTCCAGAAGTCGCGGAAGTAGAAGTGCGCGGAGTGCTCGCCGCCGAATACCGCGCCTTCTTTGGCCATGACTGCCTTGATGAAGGAGTGGCCCACGCGCGTGCGGACGGCGCGGCCGCCGTCGTGCTCCACCAACTCGGAGACGGCACGGGAGGTGAGCAGGTTGTGGATGATCGTGGGGGTTTCCTCGCCCTGGGCCTTGGCGCGGGCAATTTCGCGGCGGGCCACCATCCCGGTAATGGCCGACGGCGACACGGGCTCGCCCTTTTCATCGATGACAAAGCAGCGGTCGGCGTCGCCGTCGAACGCCAGGCCAATGTCCGCGCCGTGCTCGATGACGGCGGCCTGCAGGTCACGGAGGTTTTCCGGCTCCAGCGGGTTGGCCGGGTGGTTGGGGAAGGAACCGTCCAGTTCGAAGTAGAGCGGAACGATGTCGAACGGCAGCTTGGGCAGCAATGCGTCGCCCAGGACCGCCGGCGTGGTCAGCCCGGCCATGCCGTTGCCGGCGTCCACCACAACCTTCAGGGGACGGGATGCGGAGAGGTCCACGAGCTTGCGGAGGTACTCGGAGTAGTCCTTGAGTACGTCGCGGACGCTGATAAGGCCCTTGGTGCCGGCAGCCGGAATGGATCCGGAGTTCAGGTACTGCTCGGCGAGGGCCTGGATGTCCTTGAGGCCGGTTTCGGAGGAGATGGGCACGGCGCCTGCCTTGGCCATCTTGATGCCGTTGTACTCGGCAGGGTTGTGACTGGCGGTGAAGGTTGCCCCGGCGCGGTTGAGGAAACCGCAGGCGAAGTACAGTTCGTCCGTGGAGATCAGGTCCAGCAGCTCCACGTTGGCACCCCGCGTTGCCGCTCCATTGGCGAACGCCTTGGTGAACTCTGGGGATGAGGGGCGCATGTCGCCGCCCACCACGATGGTCTGGCCCTCAAGCTGCAGGACATCCACGAACGCGGCCCCCACGGCTTCGACGATTTCGGCGGTGATCGACTCGCCTACGATCCCGCGGACGTCGTAGGCCTTGAAGGAGGCCGAGAGATCAAATGTCGTTGTCTGTTCGCTAGTCACGGGCTTTATCTTACGTGTGCGGCGCATGTGGCCAAGGGGACTTTGGGAGAACTTGCGTAACAGCCTTGCTTTGCAGCGGGTGGCCGGCCCGTTTCCACATAGCAGTGCGACGCTGTGCGGGGTGTCGGAGGGTGCTGGGATACTGAGTCAATGGCCAATAACCAGTACGCTTCCCCAGTTTCCGCTACCGCAGTTGCAGAAAAGGCAGGTCCGGGCGCGCCGGCGACCGCCACGCATGCCGAGGCGCTTGAGGTCCTTCGCGGGCTGGTGGGCAACCCGGGCGCCGTCTTCCACGACGGCCAGTTTGAAGCCATCGAGGCATTGGTCGACGGCGGGCGGCGGGCTTTGGTGGTCCAGCGGACCGGCTGGGGCAAATCGGCCGTGTACTTCGTGGCCTCCCTCCTGCTGCGGCGCCGCGGAGCCGGACCTACCCTGATCGTCTCGCCGCTGCTTGCCCTGATGCGGGACCAGGTGGCCGCTGCCGCCCGTGCCGGGGTCCGCGCCGTCGCCATCAACTCCGCCAACCAGTTGGAGTGGGAAGCCGTCCGCGAGCAGTTGGCTGCAGATGAGGTTGATGTCCTCCTGGTCTCTCCGGAACGGCTTACCAACCCGGCATTCCGGGAGACCCAGCTGCCCGAACTCCTCCGCCGTACCGGGCTGCTGGTCATCGACGAAGCCCACTGCATTTCCGACTGGGGCCACGACTTCCGGCCCGATTACCGCCGCATCGCGGACCTCATCACCCGGTTGCCGGATTCGGTACCCGTCCTGGCCACCACCGCCACGGCCAACTCGCGGGTGGTGCACGATATTGAAGAACAGCTCGGCGCCGGGGTCCTGACCATCCGCGGCTCCCTGGGCCGGGACTCGCTGCGGCTGGGAGTCCTGTCGCTGCCTGACTCCAAGGCGCGCCTGGGCTGGCTGCTGACCCACCTGGCCGATCTTCCAGGCAGCGGCATCATTTACTCCCTGACCGTTTCCGCGGCGGAGGACACAGCCCGGCTGCTGTCCGAAGCGGGACATAACGTGCTTGCCTATACCGGGCGGACCGACCCTGCCGACCGGGAGCGGGCAGAGCAGCTGTTGAAGGACAACCAGGTCAAGGCGCTGGTGGCCACGTCCGCCCTGGGCATGGGCTTCGACAAGCCCGACCTTGGCTTCGTGGTCCACCTCGGGGCTCCCTCATCGCCGGTGGCCTACTACCAGCAGGTGGGACGTGCCGGCCGTGGTGCTGCCAACGCCGATGTCCTGTTGCTGCCGGGCTCCGAGGACCGTGAGATCTGGCAGTACTTCGCCACCGCCTCCATGCCCTCGGAGGAAAAGGCAGCAGCCGTGCTGACGGCATTGGCCGAAGCCGGCACAGCCCTGTCAACGGTGGCGCTGGAAGCCCGTGTTGACCTCCGCCGCACGCCGCTGGAGCTGCTGCTGAAAGTGCTGTCAGTGGACGGCGCGGTGGAACGGGTTGGCGGAGGCTGGCGGTCCACGGGCCAGCCGTGGGTTTACGACGCGGAGCGGTACGGCCGCATTGCCGAGGCCCGCGTGGACGAGCAGGACTCCATGGTGATCTACCAGGACACCGCAGGCTGCCGGATGGAGTACATCACCTCCGTCCTGGACGACGAGACAGCCCGTCCGTGCGGCCGCTGCGATAACTGCGCCGGCCGGTGGTTCCCGGCAGACGTTGCCGCGGACGCTACAGCAGCGGCAAGCCAGACCTTGAGCAGGGCAGGCGGCGTCCTGGAGCCGCGGCTTCAGTGGCCCAGCGGCATGGACCGTTTGGGAGTCCCGGTGAAAGGCAAACTCAAGCCGGGCGAAGGCTTGTCGGAGGGACGGGTCCTGGCCAGGCTTACGGATCTTGGGTGGGGCGGTGCCCTGCGGGAGCTGTTTGCCGCCGGGGCGGAGGACCGGCCGGTGGACCCCGGCATGCTCCAGGCCTGCGTGCAGGTCCTGCGCGAATGGGGGGCTGGCGACAGCCGGAACCCGGGCTGGAGCGGAGCAGGCCGGCCTGCCGCCATCGTTGCCGTCCCGTCCCGGAGCAAGCCGCAACTGGTGGGCTCACTGGCGCGGGGAATCTCCGATATCGGGCGCATTCCCTACCTTGGCGAGCTGCAGTTGGCGCACGGCGGCCCTACCGGCGGCCGCGGCGGCAACAGCGCCTACAGACTGGCCGGGGTTTGGGACCGGCTGGTGGTGGGCCCCGAACTTGGGGCGGCCCTGCAGTCGGTCCAGGGCCAGAGCGTGATGCTGATTGATGACCTCGCCGACAGCCGGTGGACCCTTACCGTCGCGGGGCGCGCCCTTCGGCAGGCCGGGGCGGGAGCGGTGCTTCCCCTGGTTCTGGCGCAGGCAGGCTGACCGCGGGCTGGGTGCTGCCGGCTTGGGCGGGTTTGACCATGGCGTCGGTTCCGGCGGCGGCTGGCTGCGCGGCCCCGTCTGCTGCGGCACCGTGTTTGGGAGACTGATCCCGCTGGCTCACTGCCGCCCCGGCGTGCCGGGGGAGCAGCAGGCTGTCCGCCGTGCTGGCGAGCATCAGGACCGCCATCGCCAGGAACGCGCCGCGGAAGGGCTCGGCTGGATCCTGGGGGACCAGGGCCGGGCCGCTGAAGGTCCGGATG
Source organism: Arthrobacter sp. SLBN-83 (assembly GCF_006715285.1). Lineage (NCBI taxonomy): Bacteria > Bacillati > Actinomycetota > Actinomycetes > Micrococcales > Micrococcaceae > Arthrobacter > Arthrobacter sp. SLBN-83. The sequence continues at coordinate 656,964 of NZ_VFMX01000001.1, read as the reverse complement.
AGCAGGGCTGCGAGGGCGATGCCCGATCCGGTGCCCAGTTGCACGATCGTGGCCGAAACCGTATTGGCGGACGTGAGTTGCGCCGGCGGGATGTCCGCGTACTGGACCGACGCGTAAGCGGAGAACCCGATGGAACGGAAGGCGCCGCTGCCCACCAGCAGTACGAACATCAGTACCTCAGGGGTCTCCGGCGTCAGGAAGGCGCAGAGGGCGAAGGTGATGGCTGATGCCACGGAGGCGAACACCAGCATTGCCTTAAACCCGAACTTCCGGATCAGCGGGGTGGTGGCCGGTTTGATCCCGATGTTGCCGATGAACACCGCTGCCACCATGGCACCGGCCTGCAGTGGTGACCAGCCGAACCCCGTCTGGAACATCAGCGGCAGCAGGAAGGGGACCGAGCTGATGGTCACCCGGTAAACGAACCCGCCGGTGGCCATGGCCCGGAACGTCCGGGCATGGAAGACCTGGAGATTGAACAGGGGGTGGGGGGCCCGGCGCATCCAGAGCACGGCGGCGGTGAGTGCTGCGGCTCCGGCCAGCGCGCTGATTCCGGCCCAGGGCAGCTCCGGATGGCTGCTGGCCAGCTCCAGGCCGGCCACCAGCGCGCCCACCCCGACGGTGGTCAGTGCCATGCCGGTCCAGTCCAGCCGTCGGCCAGGGTCCCCGGGTGTGACCGGAACCAGGCGCAGGGCAGCGGCAAACGCTGCTGCCCCGAGGGGGATGTTTACCAGGAAGATCCAGTGCCACGACAGGTAAGTGGTGAGCGCGCCGCCCACCAGTGGTGCAAGGACCGGTGCGAGGAGCCCCGGCCACACCAGGAACGCGGTGGCCCGCAGCAGCTCGGACTTCGGTGTGCCGCGCAGGACCACCAGGGTTCCCACCGGGACCATCATGGCCCCGCCGGCTCCCTGGGCGATGCGGCTCAGGGTCAACGTAACCAGGTCCTGGCTCAGGGCGCAGGCCAGCGAAGCGAGGGTGAAAACGGCGATGGCTGCACAGAAAATCCGCCTGGCGCCGAACCGTTCAGCCAGCCAGCCGCTGATGGGAATTCCAACGGCCACGGTCAGGAGGTAGGCCGTCATGGTGATGTTGACGTCGGCAGCGGGAATGGCGAAGTCGGTCGCGATGCTGGGAATGGCCGTGGTGAGGACCGTGCCGTCCAGGAATTCCATGAAGAAGGTCGCCGCCACCAGGAGTGCCAGGCGCGGGTTCCATCCTGAATGGGTGCCGTCCGGCTGGTGTGGATTGCTGCGTGCCGCCATGGGCTAATCCTGCCACCGCGGCACGAGCTGGCGCCCTGCACGTCCGTGTGTTGGACAGCGCGTTCCCGCAATTCGCCGGAAAACGCAAAAGGCCCCGGTCCGAGGACCGGGGCCAAACGCGGAGACGGGGGGATTTGAACCCCCGGTCGAGTTTAACCCCGACCCTTCATTAGCAGTGAAGTCCATTCGGCCGCTCTGGCACGTCTCCAATTGCTATTGCTAGCCCACCAAGGATACGCAGATCCAGCCATGCAGCGCAAAACGGTTCCCGTCAGTACCCAAACCAATCGCTAAAGCCCCGCCGGCCTAGGGCAAACGCTGCTCCGGGCGGACCATGCGGATCTCGGGCAGGTTCTCCCAGTCAGCCAGGACGTCCTCGGCGCCGTCGGGTTCAAAGCCGAAACGCCGGTAGAAGCCGATGGCCCGGCTGTTGCCGGCGGCCACCCACAGGCTCGCCGCGCGGGTGCCGATGGCCGCCTCCAGCAAACGGCCGCCCAGCCCAAGACCCTGGTGCGAGGCCAGCAGGTAGAGGCCCCACAGTTCCAGGTCTCCGGACGACGGCGGCGCGTGGCCTTCCGGCGAACCGGGAGCGGGCAACCGGCGGGAGCCGGAAAATCCAACCACCGTCCCGCCGTCGCACGCCACCCATGCCTCGGCAGGCTCGGGGCGGTCCAACAGGTGGCGCCACAGCCGCAGCCGGCCCGCCGGATCCACTGCAGCCAGGAAGGCCTCGGACAGTATGCCCCGGTACGTCTCCTGCCAGCAAAGGACATGCACCTGGGCAAGCCGCTCAACGTCACCGGCGCCGGCCCGCCGAACGGTCAGACCGGAATCCAAAGCGTTCAGCCTGCCAACGCCTTCCACAGGAAATGCTGGCTGCGGGCCTGCAGCGCGGCGGCCTGCCGGTTGTCGGATGCGCCGGCATGGCCGCCTTCCAGCGCCTCGTGGAACCACACATTCGGAATGCCCATGGCCAGCATCCGGGCTGCCATCTTGCGCGCCTGGACGGGACCCACGCGGTCGTCCGAGGTGGCCGTCCAGATAAAGGTTTCCGGGTACTCGACGGCATCCTTGAGCAGGTGGTAGGGCGAGAACGTCCTGATGTACTCCCACTGTTCGGGAACATCCGGATCCCCGTACTCGGCAATCCATGAATGCCCGGCAGAGAGCTTGGTGTAGCGGCGCATGTCCAGCAGGGGCACCCCGCAGGAGACGGCCCTGAACAGCTCCGGGTAGCGGGTGAGCATGTTTCCCACCAGGAGGCCGCCGTTGGAGCCGCCCACGCAGCCCAGCCGCCGCGGCGAGGTGACGCCGCGCGAGATGAGGTCGCGGGCCACGGCTGCGAAGTCCTCGTACGCCCGGTGCCGGTTTTCCTTCAACGCGGCCCGGTGCCATGCCGGCCCGTACTCGCCGCCGCCGCGGATGTTCGCCACCACATAGACGCCGCCGCGCGAATGCGGGGCCTTCCCGTCGCTTCCGTCCGAGAGGGTGGTCCGCCGCTCCAGCCACGCCCTGCCCACCGTGCCGCTGTAAGCGGGTGTCCGTGAAACCTCAAACCCGCCGTAGCCGGACAGCTGCGTGGGGTTCTGCCCGTCCAAAGGCAGCCCCCGCGGAGCCACCTGGAAGTACGGGACCCGGGTGCCGTCGTCGGACACGGCGAAGTGCTGCTCCACCTCATAGTCACCGTCGGCAAAGAACGACGGCGAGGTCTTGACTGTTGCGTGACGGCTCACCACGCCAGGCGTCCCCACCCCGGATTGATCAGCGCCATCTTCCGAAGCGCTTCGCTCCAGCGTGCCGCGCATCAGCGTGGTGGGGGTGGTGAAACCGGTGGCGATAAGCCAGAAATCGTCGCCGGCCCCGCCGTCGGCCGGCGCCTCGTCCTCGTCGTCCACGGCGTAAGCGTTGACGTCGTGCAGCGGCGGGCAGGCGTCCAGGGGAGTGGCGGCCCAGCCGTCGGTGCCGCCGGCCCGGGACGGGTCCAGTACCCGGATCTCGGAGGAAACGTCCTTGAGCAGGTTGAGCAGCAGGAAGTTCCGGGTCCAGCTCCAGGACTGCAGTGAGGTGTGCGGATCCGGGGTGAACAGGACGGTCAGCTTCCGCCTGCCGGCGAGGTAGTCCTCGAAGTTGGCGGCAACCAGCGACCCTGAGGGATAGGTGGCGCCTTCCAGTACCCAGTCCTGCTGAGGGCGGAAGAGCAGCCATTCCCGGTGCGCGCTGACGTTGACGTCGGTGGGCACGTCAACGGGAACCCAGGATTCGTCCCGCAGCACAAAGTTGGTGCGGTTGAAGAAGTCGATGTAGTCCACAGCGAAGGTCCGCTCAAAGCCGGGCGTGGAGTCATGCGCGGCTACGGCCATCATGTGGTCTTCGGGTACCTCAAAGAGGCGCGGCGCTGTGGCCAGGGATTCGCCGCGCTTGAGCGTCACTGCCGTGCGGGCGTAGGAGGAGGCGGTCTTGGGCAGCCCGTCCGCGGTGGAGGCTACCAGCAGCGTGTCCGCGTCCAGCCAGGACACGTTGCCCTTGGCTGTCGGCAGGTCGAACCCGCCCTGGCCCTGATCCACAAAGCCGCGTGCCTCGACGTCGAACTCGCGGTAGCGGTTGGCGTCGCCGCCGTCGGGGGAGAGGGCCAGCAGCGCCAGCCGGTATGGTTCGCCGGCCGCGGGGCGCAGGAAGGTTGCGCCGTGGAACACCCACTCCACGCCTTCGGTGCGGGACAGCTCATCCACGTCCAGGAGGACATCCCATTCCGGGGCATCGGTGCAGTAGCTGTCCCAGGTGGTGCGCCGCCAGAGGCCTTTGGGGTTCCGGCCGTCCTTCCAGAAGTTGTAGTACCAGTCGCCGCGCTTGCCCACCATGGCGATCCGGTCCGTCGAGTCCAGGATTTCCAGGATGCCGGCTTCCAACTCGGCATAGCCGCTGTCCTCCAACAGGTCCTCGGTGCGGGAGTTCTGTTCCCTGACCCAGGCCAGCTGCTCCTCGCCGTAGATGTCCTCCAGCCACACGTTTTCGTCGACGGGTTCCGGTGCGGTCTCCCGGGGTGCGGTGCCGGAAGTGTCCCCGCCGGGACCGGGAAAGGGCGCTTGATCAGCTGCTGTGGTGGTCATGCGCCCCATCCAAACAACATCGCCCATGGCTGGCAAGTCACACGGTGGGAGCAGGCCCCGTATTCAGCCCGTACGCTGGATCCGTGGAATTCTCGCAGAGCAACCGGGCCGTCATCATCGGCGGCGGCCCCCGTGGCACCAGCGTGCTGGAGCGGCTGCTCGCCCACGCAGCGGCGGCCGGCGGGCCGGTGCGGCTGCACGTCGACGTGGTGGACCCCTTCCCGGCCGGTCCCGGGCATGTCTGGCAGCCGGGCCAGTCCCGGCTGTTCCTCATGAACACCCAGTCCTTTTACCCCACCCTGATTCCGCAGGATCCGTCCCTGCCCGCGCCGGTTGCCGGCACCACCTTCGACCAGTGGCGGGCCAAGCAGCAGCGGGATCCGCTGCCGGACCTCACGGCCGATGAACTGGCGGAACTGGCGGTGCTGGAGTCCACTGACTTCCCCAGCCGCGCCCTCTACGGACGCTACCTGCGCAGCACCCTGACGGAATTGTTGGACAAGGCACCCCGCGGCGTCACGGTCGAATTCCACGAAACGTCCGCACAGTCGGTGCGTCCCGTGGGGGACGGAAGGTACGACGTCGGCCTGGCCGCCGGGGAGACCATCCGCGCCAACTCGGTGGTGCTGGCGCTGGGTCACATCCCGTCACGCCTCAATCCGGAACAGCGTGAACTGCAGGTATCAGCCGCGCAGCTGGGGCTTCAGTACTTCCCTCCTGCCGTGCCCGCCGACGTGGACTGGTCCCGGATCCCCGCCGGTGAACCCGTCCTGGTCCGCGGGATGGGGCTGAACTTCTTCGACACCATGGGGCAGCTCACCGAGGGCCGCGGCGGGAAGTTCGTCCCCACCGGCAGCGGCCTGGAGTACGAACCGTCCGGCCAGGAACCGCTGATCATCGCCGCGTCCCGGCGCGGGACGCCGTACCGGGCCAAGGCGGCCCTGCCCGGCTACTACGCCCCGTCCATCACACTGCGCTACCTCACGGAGGCAGCGATTGGGCGGCTGGCCAAGACCGGCATCCGTCCGTCCTTTGACCACGACCTCTGGCCGCTGCTGCACCGGGACGCCCTGTGGGCCTACTACTCAACACTGGTGCGCTCGCAGCCCGGGGCGGTGCCCGATGCGCCGGCGTTCCTGTCCGCGCTGGAGGAGGCGCTGCAACCGCACGCGCACAGCGCTGCCAACTGGGAGGACAGCGTTGAAAGCGTCCTGGCCATCCACGTCGGCCCCCGGCACCGCCTGGACCTGCCGGGACTTACGGCTCCGCTGGCAGGCCGCTCGTTCGCGTCCCACGGTGAGCACGACGCAGCAGTGGTGGAGTTCCTGCTCGACGACGCACGCCGCTCAGCCCTGGGTGAGGACGACCCCGTCAAGATGGCCATCGGTGCGCTGCACCACGGGCGGGCGGTCCTGAAGACAGCAGTGGCCGACGGCGGCATCACCGATGAGTCATGGGTCGCCGGGCTGCGTGGCTGGTTCGAGTCCTTTGTGGAGGGCCTGGCCAGCGGGCCCCCGGCGCTGCGGTCCGAACAGCTCGCCGCGCTGGCGCGGGCCGGGGTGGTCAGCTTTGTTGGGCCGGACCCCAAATTCGGCGTGGACCGGAAAGCGGCGGTCTTCACCGCGGCTTCGCCCTGGGTTGCCGGTCCGCCTGCCACCGCGCGGACCATGGTGGAGGCCCTGGCACCGGGTAACCGGGTCTCGGCCAACGACTCCCCGGTGCTGGAACAGCTGCTGTCCGACGGGCTGGTCCGGCCCAAGCTCATGATGACCGCAGAGGGCGCCCCCATCGAATCCACCGGTCTGGACGTGGAGCCCCACCCGTACCGCCCGGTGGCCGCCAACGGATCCGTAACGGAAAACTTGTATGTTCTGGGGCTGCAGTTGTCCTCCGCCCAGTGGGGCACGGCGATCGCCGCCGAGGCCGTCCAGGCGGGCACCCCCGCATACCTCAGCGGCCAGCGCACCCTCCGCGACGCCGACGAGATCGCGGCCGCCATCCTCAACCCGGCTTAAACGCCGATGCGCTATCACTTTTGGTCCCCAAACCACCGGAATAGGAACCAAAAGTGATAGCGCATCCGGGGGTTTAGCCGCGCAGGCAGGCCCGGTATTCGGCCATGGCCTGGCCGTAGTTCGCCTGGCCCCTGACGTCGGCCGGGCGGGTGGGCTTGACCGGCGGGACGCAGACCGGCTTTGCCGGGATGTCCGCGCCAACCAGTACGGCAACCTTCACCACGGTGCCGGATTCGACGGCGGTGAGCACCAGGGTTGCGGTGCCCTCCGCAGCGCCGGCGGGGACGGCCAGGTTCACGGAGGCCGCACCGGAAGCCACCGGAACCGTGCCGAGCGGGATGATCGTGCCGGCGGCGTCAGTGAAGGACGCCTGCAGGGCCGTGTTCACCGGGCTGCCCAGGGACGTCAGGTCCAGCTTGGACACTGCCAGGGTGATGGGCCCTCCGGGCTTGACCCCGGCGGCCGTGGTGTTGGTGACGGCCACGGAACGGCGGGCGAAGTCCGGGGACACCGGGCTGCTCTTCTGCAGGTAGCCAATCCAGGCATCCCGGTCCACCAGCCCGGAATCCCGGGTATTGGTGCCCTCGGTGAAGACCCGGAAGTTGTCGCCTCCGGTTGCCAGGAAGCTGAACGTGCCCACCCGGTAGGACTTGGCCGGGTCCAGCAGTTCGCCGTTCACCCGCACCGAGGTGATCCGGTCACCCGCTGCACGGGCGGCGTCGTAGGTGTAGTTCACGTTCTTTGACAGGCCCAGCTGCAGGTAGGCGCGGCTGGGAACCGTGCCGTCCGGGTTGGTCTGCCACTGCTGCTCCAGGAGCGTCTTGAACTGCGCACCGGTGAGGGACGTGGTCCACAGGTTGTTCACGAACGGGAGCACCGCGTTGGCCTCGGCGTAGGTGATGGTGCCGTCCGGTGCGTAGTACAGCTCGTTGCGCAGGCCGCCGGCATTCACGACGCCGATCTCCGCACCGCCGAGGTCGGAAGACTTCAGCGAATCAAGCAGCGAGTCGGCCACCAGGTTGCCCAGGGTGGATTCGCTGCCGCGGTCATCGCGCTTGGCGGTGCCGGTGGCATCGGTGGTGAAGGCGGTGGTGGTGTCCTTGGTGACCGAGCCGACGGGCTGGTTGCCCACCGCGGCCGCGTCTGCCAGGGCCTTCTTGACGATGGCGTCGACGGCGGCCACGCGCGGGAAGGCGGCAACCAGGTCAGCGGCCGCTTCAGTGCTGCGCTTGATGTTGGCGGCCTTGTAGCCGGTGACCTCCTTGGTGGCGGTGTCTACGGTCAGCTGGATCTGGCCAACGTTTTCGCCATAGTTGCCGGTCTGCACGATGGGCCGGGTCTTGCCCGCCACACCGGGAACAGGTGCGTCCCAGGCATACTCCTTGTGGGTATGCCCGGTGAAGATGGCGTCCACCTCGGGGGACGTTTCGGTGACCAGCTTGGCGAAAGGCCCGCCGGCTGCCACTTCCTGTTCCAAGGTGGCGCCTTCCACCACACCGGAGTCGGCGCCGTCGTGGTCCTCAACGATGATCACGTCCGCAAGCTTGTCCGCCGTGATCTTCGCGGCTACCCGGTTGATGGCCTCGACGGGGTCGCCGAAGTCGAGGTCGGCGATGCCGGCCGGCGTCACCAGGGACGGAACTTCCTGGGTAACGGTGCCGATCACGGCCACCTTGATCCCGTTCATGTCCAGCACGGTGTACTCCGGCAGGACCGATTCGGTGGTGCCCTTTCTGTAGACGTTGGCGCCCAGGTAGGGGAACTTGGCGTTGGTGCCGCCGGCAATGACGCGGTCGCGCAGGTCCGCCCAGCCGCCGTCGAACTCGTGGTTGCCCACGGCTGATGCCTTCAGCTCCAGCGCGTTCAGCACGTCGATGGTGGGCTGGTCCTTGGCTACGGCCGAGGCGAAAAGCGACGCACCGATGTTGTCGCCGGCGGACAGGAACGCCGTGGCGCCCGGGGCGGCCGCGGCGCGGAGCTTCTCGATGGTGCCGGCCACCTGCACGGTGTTGGTGTCGATCCGGCCGTGGAAATCGTTGATGTTCAGGAAGTTCAGGTCAACGCTGGCAGGTGTAGCCGGGAGGTTCAGGCCCACCACCACGGGGTCGTGGTCGCTGGCGCGGAACTGGTCCGGAGCGTAGTAGTTGGTGATGTTGTTGTTGTGGCGGCTGTACTCCAGGGCCACGGATTCAACGGAGTTGATGTTCCAGATGTCCGCGCCCGATACCACCGCATTGGCGGCGGGCGAGGCCAGGATGTGGTCCAGGGAGCCCACCAGGCCCCCGAAGAGGTAGGAGTGCTTGGCCGAGCCGTCGGCGTTCTTCGCCTTATCATCCTGGTTGACGTAGCCTGCCCCGGTCAGGACGTTGATGGGATCTTCCTTGCCGTACGAGTTGAAATCGCCGATCAGGAAGACCTTGTCCGTGCCCTTGGTGGCCTGCAGCGAGTTGGCAAAGTCCAGCAGGGACTTGGCCTGGGCTGTGCGGGCGAGGTTGGAGGCGCCCTGGCCCTTGTCCGTATCGTCCGGCGTTGCTGCCGAGCCATTGGACTTGAAGTGGTTGGCGATGGCGATGAACTCGCTGCTGCCGCCGCCGCCCACCGGCTTGAACACCTGGGCCAGGGGTTTGCGGGCGCTGGCGAAGGCAACGGTGTCGTTGTGGATGATCGATTCGCCGACAGGTTCCGCCGCGGCCTTCTTGTAGATAAAGGCGGTGCGGATCATGTCCTCGTCGGCCAGCGGCGGAGCGTTGGCGGGTGTACGGACGTAGTCCCAGATTCCGGGCGTGGGGATGTTCAGGGCCTCCACGAGCTTGGCCAGGGCGTCGTCCCGGTCCTTGCCAAACTTCGCGGAGTTCTCCACCTCCATGAGGGTGACCACGTCGGCGCCGGACTTGCTGATGGCGGCAACGATCTTGTCCTGCTGGCGCTTGAAGTTCTCGGCGTTGGCAGCGCCGCGGGCGTCGCAGCCGCCGCGGACGGTGATCGGGTTGCCGTCCCGGTCCTCGTAGAAGGTGCACCCGGACAGGGCGTCGCCCGTGGTGGGGAAGTAGTTCAGCACGTTGAAGGAGGCGAGCTTCAGGTTGCCGCCCACGGCTGCGGGAGCGTCGGTGCGGGTGGCGCCGAAGCTGGCCGGCTGGACGGTGGCCTTGTTGGCCTCGGTCAGGTGGGTGAGGGGCTGCAGTTTCCAGGAGTTGTTGGCGTAGCCGAGCACCACGTTGGTGGTGAAGGTGGCGGGCGAGCCCACCCGGACGGGATCCGTGGTGGTGAGGTAGGGCAGGACCTCGGCCTTGGTGGTGGCCTCCTTGAGGAAGTTGGTGCCGGCGCCGTCGTCGAGCTTGATGCCGCGTGCCGCGTTCTCCGCCACGAGGGCGTTGTACTCAGGCGAGCCGTACGGTGCCACTGCGGTGGGCTGCTCAAGCGGGGTGGTCCCGCCTGCCAGGCCGATCTCGCCGTACTGGTTCAGGCTGTAGTTATCGCTCACCGTCATGGGGCCCTGGGGCGCCAGCAGCATGCCTTCCAGCGACTCGCGGAAGGTTTCCGTGGCGGGAAGGGTGAAGATGGTGGCTTTGACCTCGGGTGCGGCGTCGGTGAGCTTGGTGAGGCCCGCGGCCGCCGTGACGTTGAGCTGGGTCATCCCGTAGTACTCGGCCACGGTGCCCGTCACCTGGACGTAGTCACCTGCCTGCACCGAACTGACGGTTGCGGGGGAGTAGACAAAGATGCCGTCCGATGCGGCATGGTTCGTGGCCGTGAGGTCGCCGCCGGTGCCCGGGGTCTGGATGTAGTAACCGTTAAGCCCGCCGGTGGGGAAAGCCGCAGTGACCTTGCCCTTGGTGGTGACGGTGGCGCCGGTCAAGGGGCTCTCCGTCCCGGTGCCCTGGATTTCGGCGATGGTCCTGGCGACCGGTTCGGGGGCCGGCGTCGGATCCGGAGCGGGAGCAGCGCCGCCGGTGGACGTCGGCGTGATGGCGGCGCTGAGGCTGAAGTCTGCGGCATTGCTGTTGCTGTCCACGCCGGCGGTCCTGTTAAGGCTCTTCACGTCGGTGTTTGACGCGGGCGCCGCAGCTGCCTGGGCCTCAAAGGTGTTAGACGTTCCGTAGCCCAGGAGATCGGCTACGCCTGCGGTTTCCACCACGGATCCGGTGGGAAGTCCGACGGCGGTGGGTTGTTTGGCGAGCACGATGGTGCCGGAGGTTCCGGCGAAGTTGAGGGCGCCGGCCACGAGGTCGGGCCTGGGCAGGTCGGCGCCGTTGGCGCCGTTGCTGCCGCCCTGAACGAGGTAGTAGCCCTTGGCCGGGATGGCTCCCGACAGGGCGGCCACCCCGTTTGGCGCCGCCGTACCGCTGCCGGAGCGGTATTGCACGGACCAGCCGTCAAGGGACACCGGAGCGTCGGAGGTGTTGTAAAGCTCCACAAATTTGTTCTTGTAGGCGGCGCCGCTGCTGCCGCCGCTGAGGTAGGCCTCGTTGATCACAACGGGGGAGGTGCCGGCCGCGGCTGAGACCTCCGCGGCCGTGTTATCCGCAATCGCGGGAGCAGCTGCCAGCGGGGCTGCGATAAGCCCTGCCGACAACGCTGTGCCCAGCGTCAACTTCCATGTTTTTTGATGCATCCGCTCTTACTTTCATTGAGGTGTCCCGGGTGGGTGGCCCGGGAGGGTGCGTCCGGCTGTACCGGTCGGACCAGGTGCGCAGTCCTGCTCCTGGTCTGAGTGGGTGTCCGGCTCATGACAACAGCAGTGAATGAACGCATGGTGGCTAAGGCGTGCATTCGGCGGGACGTTTCCCAGCGGAACGGACCTACTTCCGGAACGGGCTTCCCCAACCCGTACCGGAATTGCTGTTGGCGGAGTGACAAGGTCGGCAAGCACGCAGGTGTGCCGGCCATCACAAACGATACCGGCGGGTAGCTTTCCGGAGGGGCTTTGGCAGGGGGTTAGTCCAAAGAATTTACGTCCCGGCAACACCGGGGGCGGTCACCGCAGTCGCGCTCCGTGGCACCAAGCAATGGGATTAAAAGCAAAAACCCCTGGCCGCCGTTGCCGGCTGCCAGGGGTTTCCTTGCGGAAGGTAAGAGATTCGAACTCTTGGTACGGGGTTACCGCACACTGGTTTTCAAGACCAGCTCCTTCGGCCGCTCGGACAACCTTCCTCAGCTAGTAGTGTTTCATAGGCACTTGCCTGCAACAAAACAGGCCGGGAAAGGTGCCCGGTGCACACTGGTTGCACCAGGATTTTGAGTCAGGAACGGGAGAGGTCCATGAAAGCCGTCTACATTTCGGAGCCGGGCGGCCCGGAGGTGCTGGAAGTCCGGGACGTGGATGCCCCGGTGCCCGGCCAGGGTGAAGTGCTGATTGATGTGGTGGCGGCCGGCCTCAACCGGGCGGATGTGCAGCAGCGCCGGGGGTTCTACCCGCCGCCGCCCGGCGCCTCTGAAGTTCCCGGGCTGGAGGTTTCCGGCAGGATCGCAGGCTTCGGCCCCGGTGTCAGCAAGCCTTTCTCCTTGGGGGACAAGGTGGTGGCCCTGCTCGCCGGCGGTGGCTACGCACAGCAGGTGGCCGTTCCGGCCGAGCAGGTGCTGCGCGTGCCTGAGGGGGTGGACCTGGTCACCGCGGCAGCCCTCCCTGAGGTGGCCGCCACGGTCTACTCCAACCTGATCATGACGGCGCAGCTGCAGCCGGGCGAAACGGTCCTCATCCACGGCGCCACCGGCGGCATCGGGACCATGGCAATCCAGCTGGCCAAGGCGTTCGGTGCCAAGGTGGCCACGACGGCCGGCACCGAGGAAAAGGTCAGCACTGCCAAAGCGTTCCTCGGGGCGGACATTGCCATCAATTACAAAGAGGAAGATTTCCCGGAGAGCTTGAGGCGGCAAAACGACGGCAAGGGCGCGGACGTCATCCTGGATGTAGTGGGGGCCAAGTACCTCCAGCAGAATGTGGATGCCCTGGCGGACTACGGCCGCTTGGTGGTGATCGGCCTGCAGGGCGGGGCCAAGGGTGAACTGGACCTCGGACTGCTGCTGAAGAAGCGGGCTGCCGTAGTGGCTACCGCCCTGCGGCCCAGGCCGGTGGCGGAAAAGGGCGCCATCATGACCGCCGTCCGTGATGCGGTGTGGCCGCTGGTGGTGGACGGCAGGATCCGTCCGCTCGTTGCCAAAACCTTCCCCTTGGACCAGGTCGGTGCGGCCCACCGCTATTTCGACAGCGGTGACCATGTGGGCAAGGTACTGCTGGTCATGTAGCAAGCCCCATTGCATACCCGGTATTGCATCCGGCAGGTTTGGGCGTTACGCTGACCATACGCGGTATGCACGGGTCTTGGGGGCCTGTGCATACCGACAGTGACTAGCCCGGGGGAGCAAAATGTCCATTCGCCACAGCCTCCTCGCCCTGCTGCAGGACCAGCCGCGTTACGGCTACCAGCTGCGGGTCGAGTTCGAGAACCGTACCGGAGCCACGTGGCCCCTGAACATCGGGCAGGTGTACACCACGCTGGACCGGCTGGAACGCGACGCCCTGGTGGCCAAAGAAGGCGACGACGGTGAAGGGCACGTGGTGTACAGCATTACGCCCGCCGGACAAGCAGAGGTCCGCAACTGGTTCGCAGCCCCGGTGGAGCGCAACAACCCGCCGCGCAATGAGCTGGCCATCAAACTCGCGCTCGCCGTCACGCTGCCCGGTGTGGACGTGCAGGCCATCATCCAGGCGCAGCGGGTGGCGTCCATCCGGGCACTGCAGGACTACACCAAGGCACGCCGTGACACCGCGGCCAACCAGCGGGCCGCGGACACTGCCTGGCTCCTGGTCCTGGATTCGCTGATCTTCCAGACCGAGGCAGAGGTCCGCTGGCTGGACCTCTGCGAGGCCAGGATGGTCCAGCAGGCGCAGTCAGCCGCCACGGGTGCGGCGAGGAAAACTTCCAACGGGGCCGCGGAAGAAGCCCCGCTCAACGCGGACAGCCGCCGGTGAGCCTGCAGGGGGCGCAGCAGGTTCTGGAGCTCGCCAAGGTTGGCAGGACATTCGGGGAAGGCGCGACGGCGGTCGCTGCACTCCGCGACGTCGACCTCACCATCAGCGCGGGGGAGTTCGTCGCGGTCATGGGCCCGTCGGGCTCCGGCAAATCATCCCTGCTGGCCCTTGCCGGGGGCCTGGACCGGCCGTCCTCGGGCGCTGTCTTCGTCGAATCCACGCCCTTGGCCGGGCTGGGCCTGAACGACCTTGCCCGCCTGCGCCGCAGGGCCGTTGGATACGTTTTCCAGGACTTCAACCTGGTTCCCACGCTTACGGCCGCGGAAAACGTGGCACTGCCTCTCGAGCTGGATGGAACTTCCGCCAGGAAGGCCCACCGGCAGGCCGCGGATGCGCTCCGGCAGGTGGGAATTCCGGAACTCGCCGACCGCTTCATGGACCAGATGTCCGGTGGCCAGCAGCAGCGCGTGGCCATTGCCCGCGCCATCGTGGGCAAGCGCCGGCTGATCCTGGCCGACGAACCCACCGGCGCGCTCGATTCCACGACGGGCCAGGGCGTCATGGAAGTACTCCGTGCCCGGGCCGATGCCGGTGCCGCCGTCATGCTCGTCACGCACGAGGCCAGGCACGCGGCCTGGGCGGACCGGGTGGTCTTCCTCCGCGACGGTCGCATCATCGACCAGGCGGCCGCCATGCACGATCCCACCATGCTCCTGACGCAGGCCGGGCTCTGATGCCGTTGGACCTGACTCCGGTGCCGCACTGGCGCCGGAGCAGCCACCGGATTGCCCTCCGGCTGGCCCGCCGCGACATCGCCCGCCACAAGGGGCGCTCGCTCCTGATCGTCCTGCTGATCATGCTGCCGGTGGCCGGCATGACCGGCGCAGCCACCCTCTACCAGAGCTCCCAGCGCACGCCCGCGGAAATTGTCCGGTACGAATTGGGCAACACGCAGGCCAGGTTCAGCGCCTTGCCGGTCCCCAGCGCGGACTCGCTGCAGGACCCACTCAATGACGGTGTCATCGCCTCCAGCTCCGGCCGCTACGACCCGGACTTCCAGCGGACTGATCCCCTCGATGCCCTCCCCGCAGGCTATGAGGTCCTGCGGCAACGCCAGCTGCAGCTGACCACGGGGGTGGGCGAGGCCCTTGTTTCCCTGCAGGGCCGAGAGGTTGACGCGCTCAATCCGGCTTTTGAGGGCAAGTACAGCCTGCTGGCCGGCCGCGCACCGCACGACGGGACGGAGGTGCTGGTTTCGCCGGGGCTGATGGCGCGGTTCCACCTCGCCTTCGGCCAGGAATTCACGACGTCGGCAGGAACCTTTGTCCCGGTGGGTACCATCCGTGACGCTTCCGCCGCGGACAGCAACAGCATCCTGTACCTGCAGTCCAGCCAGGTGGCTGCCGGTATCCAGCAGGGGCCGCTGAACCGCCAATCCGTGTCCTACTACCTGGTGGGCCCCGAGCCGGTTACCTGGCAGCAGATCAGGGAGGCCAACAGCAAAGGGGTGGGGGTGCTGTCCCGGAGCGTGGTGCTGGACCCGCCGTCCGCCGGCCAGCGCACTGTTCCGGGTTCCCTGCTGCACGACAACACCCCTGTGCTGGTGACCGTCTACGCTACGTTCGGCCTGGTCGGGGCGCTCGCACTCCTAGAGGTGGGCCTGCTGGCCGGCGCCGCCTTCGCTGTTGGAGCAAAACGCCAGATGCGTGAACTGGCGCTGCTGGCGTCCGCGGGAGCGGAAAGTTCCACCATTGGGGCCGTCGTCACGGCGGGCGGACTGTGGCTCGGCAGCCTTGCCGTTTCCGCGGGAGCCGCACTGGGGCTGGGAGCCGCTGCCGCCGTCGTGCATCTTGTCCGTTCGACTGGTTCTGCCCGGCTGGCCGGCCTGCACCCGGACTTCCTGTTGACCGCCGGCGCCATGGCCATGGGCCTGGCCGCCTGCGTCCTGGCCGCAATGGTCCCCGCCCGCCAGGTGTCCCGGCACGCGGTGCTGGGCGCGCTCAAATCCGGGCGGACGACGGCACCTAAAGGTACGCGGCCCACCCTGGCGGGCGCCGTGGCCCTGGCCCTTGCCGCTGGGCTGCTGGCAGCCGGCTGGCTTATTGGGGCATCCACGAATGACCCCGACCGGCAGGCAGAGCAACTGCCGTTGGTGGTCTCGATGCTGAGTGCGGGTGCGGTCTTCGCCGTTACCGGCCTGGTGCTGGTGACCGGCTGGCTGATTCTCCGCCTTACATCCCGGACACAGTGGCTGTCCCTCTCCCTCCGGATGGCCGCGCGGGACTCGGCGAGGAACCGCGGCCGGAGCGTGCCCGCGGTAGCAGCGGTGCTGGCAGCAGCAACGCTCGCAAGCGCCGCCCTGGTGCTGTCAGCCAGCCAGCAGGCGGGACAGCGGGAGGCGCATTATTGGAGCGGGTTGGAAAACCAAGCGTATCTGCCGCTGGCAGTGGACCCACCCCCGGCGGCCGACGGAACCAGGCAGGCGCCCCGGCAGGTGGACGCATCCGTGCTTTCCTCCGCGCTGGCGGAGGCCCTGGGCACTGTCGAATCAACCCAGCTCGTCACGGCTCCTGAAGGCCTGCTCAACTGTCCGGAAGGTCCCGCCGACGCAGGGTTCCCGGCACGGACGGACACCTCCAATTGCCTGGTTTTTTCGCTGGCCAAACCGCAGGCCAACGAGTGTCCCACGACGCCGCAGGGAAGGCTCGTAGACCGGGCGGACTGGCGGTGCCGCGGATCCATGGTCGATGAACAGCCGTCCGACCGGGCCATCCTGGTGGGCGGCGGGGAGGAGATCCGGGCAGCGCTGGGCCGGGACGCGTCCCCGGAGGCGCTCGCGGTGCTTAAGGCCGGCGGGATGGTGGTGACCAACCAGGTCTTCGTCCATGACGGAAAGGCCGTGCTCCAGGCCAAGGATGTGCGGACCCAGGGGCCGGCGCCCTCTGGACCCGGCACTGTCCCTTCAGTGGTCAGCAGCACCACCCTGGCCGCAGCGGTGCTCGAACCGGCCGTCGACGTTCCTTACTACGGCGTTGTCTCACCCGAGACAGCCCGGCGCCTTGACCTGCGCCCGGCACCGACCGGACTGTTGGTGCAGTTGGCGAAGTACCCGTCGGAATCTGAGGCGGATGCAGCCTCCGCTGCAGCCGCTGCCGTCTATGGGCAGCCCGGCATGCCCTTCCAAGCGGAACCAGGTATCTCGCAGGGCGGACAGTGGATGACCTGGTCCATCGTGGCTGCCGCGGCGCTGATCACGTTCAGTGCGGCGGGTATCACCACCGGCCTGTCCCTGGCCGACGCCCGCACGGACCATGCCACCCTTGCCGGGGTTGGCGCGTCACCCCGGCTGCGCCGCGCGTTGGCCGGATCGCAGGCCTTGTTCACCAGCGGCGTGGGCGCTTTGCTGGGGGCGCTCGCCGGGGTGGTGCCCGCGCTCCTTCTGGTCATGTCCACGGATATGCGGACCGCAGTGGAGGTTCCCTGGCTTCACCTGCTGGCCCTGGTGGTTGCCGTGCCTTTGGTGGGCGCAACGCTTGCCTGGGCCTGCACCCGCTCCGGCCTGCCGCTGTCCCGGCGCGGCCTGGCCTAGCAGGACGGCTGCCGTCCCCCTCGTTCGTCGCCGGGGCGGTGCCGTTCGCCGCATGGCCGGGCGCCGCGCCGCCGTCGGCCGCTTTGTGGATGGCCCGCGTTGGTAGGGTGCCCATGGCAGAAGTGTGAGAACTCTCAAGGAGGAGACATGGCCGGAGTGCCTGACCAGCGGAAGAACGGATCACGGGCGGAGGGCGGCGGGCTGGCCACAGACCCGGATCTTCCCCCGCCCGCCGTGGACGAGGCCCGGCTCGAGGCCGAGGACCGGAAATGGACCCCGGCCAAGATCGCACTCTGGGCCGCCATTGCCCTGCTGGGCGGCGTTGCGTGGTTCATGCTGGCGATCGTCCGCGGTGAAACCGTCAATGCCATCTGGTTCGTCTTCGCCTCCGTGTGCACGTACCTCATCGGCTACCGCTTCTACTCCAAGGTGATCGAGCGGTACATCACCAAGCCGGACGACCGCCGCGCCACCCCGGCCGAGTACAAGGCTGACGGCAAGGACTACGTCCGCACGGACCGCAACGTGCTGTTCGGCCACCACTTTGCCGCCATCGCCGGCGCCGGCCCGCTGGTGGGCCCGGTCATCGCAGCCCAAATGGGTTACCTTCCCGGCACCATCTGGATCATCGTCGGCGTCGTCCTCGCCGGCGCCGTCCAGGACTACCTGGTGATGTTCTTCTCCATGCGCCGCGGCGGCCGCTCCCTGGGCCAGATGGCCCGCGAGGAGCTCGGCGTCATCGGCGGCACGGCCGCACTCATTGCCACCCTGCTCATCATGGTGATTATCGTGGCCATCCTGGCACTCGTCGTCGTCAATGCCCTGGGTGAAAGCCCGTGGGGCGTGTTCTCCGTGGGCATGACCATCCCCATCGCCCTGTTCATGGGTGTCTACCTCCGCTACCTGCGCCCCGGCAAGGTCATGGAGGTCTCGATCATCGGCTTCGTCCTGCTGATGGCCGCCATTATTGGCGGCGGCCTGGTGGCCCAGACCGAGTGGGGCGCCGCCGTGTTCCACCTGGACAAGGTGACCATCGCCTGGGGCCTGATCATCTACGGTTTCATCGCCGCGATCCTGCCGGTCTGGCTGCTGCTCGCCCCGCGCGACTACCTCTCCACCTTCATGAAGATCGGCGTGATCGTGATGCTGGCGCTGGCCATCATCGTGGTCCGGCCCGAAGTCACTGTCCCGGCCTTCAGCGAGTTTGCCGGCCGGGAAAACGGGCCCGTGTTCTCCGGCGCGTTGTTCCCCTTCCTGTTTGTCACCATCGCCTGCGGCGCCCTGTCCGGGTTCCATGCCCTGATCTCCTCCGGCACCACCCCCAAGCTGGTGGAAAAGGAACGGCAGACCCGGTACATCGGCTACGGCGGCATGCTGATGGAATCCTTCGTGGCCATCATGGCCCTGGTAGCCGCCATCTCGATCGACCGCGGCCTCTACTTCGCCATGAACGCCCCCACTGCCCTCACCGGCGGAACCGTTGAAACCGCGGCCACCTGGGTCAACAGCCTGGGCCTGGCCGGGGTCAACATCAGCCCGGACCTGTTGGCTGAGACGGCACGGAACGTGGGCGAGCAAAGCATCGTGTCCCGCACCGGCGGCGCCCCCACGCTGGCCGTGGGCCTGGCGCACATCATGCACCAGTTCGTCGGCGGCACGGCGCTGATGGGCTTCTGGTACCACTTCGCCATCATGTTCGAGGCACTCTTCATCCTCACCGCTGTGGACGCCGGCACCCGTGTTGCCCGGTTCATGCTGCAGGATTCCATCGGCAACTTCGTCCCCAAGTTCAAGGAAGCCTCCTGGCGTCCCGGGGCCTGGCTCTGCACCGCCATCATGGTCCTTGCCTGGGGCGCCGTGCTGCTGATGGGCGTTACCGACCCGCTGGGCGGCATCAACACCCTGTTCCCGCTGTTCGGCATCGCCAACCAGTTGCTGGCCGCCATCGCGCTGGCCGTGTGCCTGGCCATCGTCGCCAAGCGCGGTACCTTCAAGTACCTCTGGATCGTGGCCCTGCCGCTGGCCTTCGCCGCGGTGGTGACCATCACCGCCAGCTACCAGAAGATCTTCTCGCCCGTCCCGGCGGTGGGGTACTTCGCCAACAACGCAGCGTTCAGCAAGGCCTTGGCGGACGGCAAGACCGAGTTCGGCACCGCCAAGTCCGTGGCCGCGATGGAGGCCGTGGTCCGCAACACCGCCATCCAGGGCTGGTTGTCCGTGATCTTCGTGGTGCTCAGCATCATCGTGATTGCGACGGCGGTACTCGCCACGGTCAAGGCCTTCCGCGACAGGGCGGCCGGGATAGCCACCATGGACAACGAGGACCCGTTCGTTCCGTCGCGCGTCTTCGCCCCCGCGGGGCTGGTGCCCACCACCGCGGAACGTGAACTGGCCGCCGAGTGGGAGAAAGTGCCCGCCGACGCCCGGCTGGAACGGGCCGGGCACTGATGAGCAGCGGCATCGCCCTGGTGGCCAGCGGGTTCCGCGGCTTCGCCCGCTACCTGGGCGGCGTCATGGGCGCCGACGCCTACGCCAAGTACCTGGAGCACCACAGGGCGGCCGGGCACCAGGAGGCGCCCCTGACCGAACGGGAGTTCTGGCGGGACCGCGCGGACCGCCAGGACAGCAACCCCCAGGGCAGGTGCTGCTGATTGTGCCCGCAGCGGACAAGCCCGCCAGGAGGCTTCCTGGCGGGCCCCGGGCGGATAGGCCGTGAGAGTATGAACGCATGAGCGATCCCAAAGACACTCAGGCAGCTGAGGACCTCCCGGTAGAAGGCACCCCCGTTGACGACGCAGAGGAATCCATGCAGGATCCGTCCGCCGGGGACGGCAAACCCCGGGGCAGTAACCTGCAGGACCTGGTGGACGAGCCGGCCAAGGTGATGCGGATCGGCACCATGATCCGCCAGCTCCTCGAAGAGGTGAAGTCCGCTCCGCTGGATGACGCGGCACGCGGCCGGCTCGCGGCAATCCACGAACGCTCCATTAAGGAGCTCGAGGACGGCCTGGCGCCGGAGCTCGTGGCGGAACTGGACAGGATCAGCCTGCCCTTCTCCGACGAAGCCACACCCTCGGACGCGGAGCTCCGGATCGCCCAGGCCCAGCTGGTCGGCTGGCTCGAGGGCCTCTTCCACGGTATCCAGACCGCCATCGCGGCCCAGCATGCCGCCCAGCAGCAGGCCGCCGCGCAAATGCAGCTGCGCCAGTTGCCGCCCGGCACCATGATTGCGCCCGGCGTCGTGATTGGTGAGAACGGTGAGCCGCAGCGGGCACCGGCCGGCGCCCGCCCCGGGGCCCCGTCGCGGCCAAGCCCCCGTGATGAACCGGACCACGGTCCGGGGCAGTACCTCTAAGGTTCCGCTTGGGCTTTTTCAGCGCCGCCCGGCAAGGGCGCAAGGATGATGCGGAACTGGGCAAGGGGTTGTGGCGACGCGCCCACGACCGCTTCCACAGGGGACTGGACCGCTTCCACCAGGTGCTTGAGGGCGTGGAGGATGACCAGCTGTACGCCGAGCTGGTGGAGATTGCGAACGAACTCGCCGCCCTGTTGCAGCGGGTGCGTGCGGTGTGCATGGAGGCGCAGCGGCGTTCGCCCAGTGAAGGCCTGGACATACCTGTTGCCCTCGCCAATGTGCACCGGTCGCTGTCCAAGGCCGGAAACTCGCTGGCCACCACGGCCGAAGCTGCAGCGATGCTTCGGCTCGCCGTCGGTCCCGTGCCCGTAGGAGCAGCGTCCGTGCGGCGCCGTGCCGAGGCCGTCTTCCAGCAGGTTGACGACGCCGAGAGGCAGCTTCGCGGGGAATAGCCAGCGGACGGCGTTGGGCGGCGGCCTGAAATATTCCCAAATCTCTTGGAAATTTTGGTGTTACGCGACTGGCTGACAAGGCGCGGATCGAGCCCGTTCCGGGGCTCTGTTTTGGCAGGATGAAAGCATGACTCTTTCACCTACCTTGACTTTCAACGACGGAAACACGATTCCCCAGCTCGGCTACGGTGTGTGGCAGGTTGAGGACGACGTGGCTGAAAAGGTTGTCCGCCAGGCTTTCGAGGCCGGCTTCCGCCACATCGATACGGCCAAGATCTACGGCAACGAGGCCGGCGTGGGCCGCGCCATCGCCAGCTCAGGCCTCTCCCCGGAACAGATCTTCATCACCACCAAGCTGTGGAACGCGGACCAGGGCTACGAGTCAACCCTCGCCGCCTTCGAGGAATCCATGGACCGGCTTGGCCTGGAGACGCTGGACCTCTACCTGATCCACTGGATGCAGCCCAAGCAGGACAAGTACGTTGACACCTGGAAGGCGCTGATCGAGCTTCAGAAGCGCGGACGGGTCAAGTCCATCGGCGTCTCCAACTTCACCGTGGAGGGCCTGCAGCGCATCATCGACGAAACGGGCGTGGTTCCGGCCATCCACCAGATCGAACTGCACCCTTACTTCAACCAGGGTGAGCTGCGCGAGTTCGGAGCCTCCAAGGGCATCCTGACCCAGGCATGGTCCCCGCTGGGCCAGGGCGGCGAGCTGCTGAACGACCCCACCATCGCGTCCATCGCCGACAAGCACCAGGCCACACCCGCCCAGGTGGTCATTGCCTGGCACCTGGCGATCGGCAACGTGGTCATCCCCAAGTCCGTGACCGAGTCGCGCATCAAGGAGAACTTCGCCGCGCTTGAGGTGTCCCTGGACGCCGAGGACGTTGAGGCCATCAACAAGCTGGACCGCACCGCCAGCGGCGAAGGCCGCATCGGAGCCGATCCCGCGGTCTCCGACTTCGCCTAACCAGCGACGCGGGGAGCCGGCCCAACAAGGCCTGCGGACTCCCGTCAAACAACGTCAGCCCGCGCTGCCGGCAATCGCCTGGCAGCGCGGGCTGATGGTTTTAAACCAGGGCCAGTGAGCCAGCTCTACCTGGCAGCGCCTTGGGTGGGACGCCCTAGGCAGCGACCTGGATGTGCTCCACCACGACGGCGTCCACGACGGCCCAGTTGTCCTCGCCGTGGCAGTGCCGGCAGGCGAAGCGCTCAGCCTCTTCGAGCGTCTCGAAGACCTCGGACCGGGCCCGGCCACAATCGGCGTCGAAGTACGTTACGTGAAATTCCTGTACAGCTTGGTTTTCCATAAATCCAGTGTGCAACCGGGGTCTGACATTCTTAGGAACCAGCCTCCGCGTGTTGTGGATGGGGACCGGTCCCGGCCCGCACCTTCAGCGTGAGGGCCGCCAGTGCCAGCATTCCCAGCCCGGCCCAGACGAGCGTTCCGCTCCAGATTTCGGGGGAGAAGCTAAGGGAACCGTCCCGGAGCGCCGCGCCGGCGAAATAGGGCGCCCAAAAAACGACTGGGGAGAGACCTGCCGCAGTCATCAGCCTGCCGGGCCGGTCCGGCGCCGGCCGCACCACCACCCACACCACTCCCACCAGGACCGCACCGGCAAGGGCCACCGGCACCAGCCAGGCGTCCCGCAGCGCCACCATGACCTGGAGGGCTGCCGAAGGGACAAATGTCATTGCCGCGGGGACCATGGGGTGCAGGCGCCACCGCAGTGACAGCAGCAGGACGGGAGCAAAGAGCACCACCGTCGAGACCAGGAAGGTCGCCAGCGAGATCATGATGCCGGCCGACGTTGGGCCCGTCACCGTAGGTTGCGTTCCCGCTGCGTTGGTGTAGGTCTGGACGAGCCCGTGGCGGGCGAAGACGGCGAATTCCTGGAGGATGAACGCCGCCACCATCCCGGCGAGCATGGCGCTGGCGAATGCCGGCACCAGTCGGGGCCAGGGCCGCCCGGGTGACTGCCATGCGGCCGAGAACGGGGCGCCGAGGATAAGGAATCCGCCCGTGGCAAGTCCAAGATGGGACGGGCTGAACAGTGCGCTGATGTTTTGCTCGATGCCAAGCACCGAATGCCAGGCGAAGTCTCCCATCCCGGAGGCCAGGAAGATGGCGACTCCGGCCGCCGCAGCCCCGTAGCCCGCAGGGACCGCTTCAACCCACCGCGTGCCGGGTGCGTGCCGGCGCCACGTCAGGGAGGCGATCCAGACGGCGCAGGCCGCGAAACCCGAGTACAGGACGGCGTGCCATGGCGTGAAGAACGTCTCGAGGTTGCGGAGATTGTTGTGGGCCCAGCCATCAACATAGGTTCCAATGAGGAGCCAGACACCGGCCGCGAGGGTGATGGCGTCCTCGAGGGCCGTGGTGGGGCGGTGAACTGCTGCCGGCGGAATCGCAAAGGCATGGGCTGCTGCGGCATCCATAGCTCCAGAGTAGGTCTCCTGAACGGCCTGCGGGAGGGGGACCGATAGGTGCTTTGTGCGGGTCTCAGTTACTGCGCAGCCGAAGCACGCGTTCCTGTGCCAGCACGGCGGTGCGGCTGGCTTTGTCTGCCGCCCGGGCCGCCTGCTTCGCTTCCGCGGATGTCGCCGCAAGCTTCTTGCGCGATCGCTCCAGGCTATCCTCGGCGGCTTTGAGCCTGCTCCGCAGCTCAACCGTCTCCTGCTGGAGTTCCGCGATTTCCGTCCTCGCCTGCTCCTCCTGGTCCTGCAGTTCGCCGGCAAGCCGTACGGCCTCCTCTTCGGCGGACTGGGCTTCGGCAAGGGCCGCCTTTGCCTTTTCCAGCGCCGGTGGCGAGGCTGGCCGGGGCGTCTGCCGCACTGCCTCAAGCCGCGGCCTGGTGGGTTTTGGCTGGGAGGCGGGTTCCGGCGTCGTCCGTTTCTTCGCTGCTGTTGCTGCCTGTGCCTTCGGTGCAGAGGAGGGAGTGCCGGCGGGGCGGTTGGACGGCGCCGCAGGAAGCAGCCCGGGGAGGGCCACCGCCCCATCCAGGTCGACGTCATTGACGCCGTCGGCGGACAGGACCTTCAGCAGCCGGCCACTGCCGACGGCGTTGGCCGCACCCGCGTCTGCTGTCAGGGCCCGAAGGGTCTCCTCGACGTCCGAGGCCATCGCGTCACTGATGGAACGGCCCTGCTCCCGGGCAACGGACCGCGCAGTGTCGACGGCGTCAGCCAGCATAGTGCGCCGCTCCCGGCCCAGTTCCCGGAGGGCGGGGGCGTCCAGCGACTCCTGCGCGGCCCGCATGCGCGCCCCGAGGTCGCCGAGCGCGTCCAGGACGTCCGGCCGGTGCCGCGCCAGCATGTTCAGGGCCCAAGCAGCTACGGACGGCTTGGGCAGGCCGCGGACCGCTGCAGCCAGTCCCTTGTCCTGGCGCGCAACCTCCTTGGCGGCGGCGGCCCGGGACGCGACGAAGTCGTCCAACGGCCCGGCATAGAGCCGATCCGCGATGTCCGCCAGGGCTTCGTCTTCCATGCCGCAATCTTAGGTGCCGGGAGGGTGAGGGTCTTGAAGGTTCCCCCGCCCTTTCCGGGGCAAGACGTCCGCCATCATGCAGCGGCCGGGGCACCCTGTTACTCGCCCGCCGGGAGGGGTATGTTGCACGAATGGACGATTCATATCAGGTCATCGTGGTTGGCGGCGGTTTTGCCGGAAAGACGGCGGCTGAGGAGTTAGGCCGCAAGGGCGTCCGGGTGTTGCTGCTCGATGCCAACAATTACCAGCAGTTCCAGCCGCTCCTTTACCAGGTGGCTGCATCCCAGATTGGCGTCTCGGCGGTCACCCGGCCGCTCCGGTCCGAGTTCCGCAGGATCAACAATGTCCGCGTCCTGACGGCGGAGGTGACCGCCATCGACGCGGCCAGCCGCACCGTCACTACCGCAGACGGTGCCAGTTACCGGTCCCGGGTCCTGGTCATTGCCACTGGCGCGGTGCCGAACTTCTTCAATACGCCGGGCGCTGATGAGCATGCCTACCCGCTGTATTCGGTGGCGGACGCAACGCGGCTCAGCGCCGCGATAACAGCGGTGATGGACGAGGCCGACCGGGAACCATCGGTTGACGCAGACGTGATCGTGGTGGGTGGTGGCCCAACCGGGGTGGAGACAGCAGGTGCATTGGCGGAAAACGTCAAGTACCTTGTGCCGAAGTACTTCTCGCCGGGACTGGCTGCCCGGTGTCACGTGCACTTGGTGGACATGGTCCCCAACGTGCTGGCTGCTTTTTCCGAAAAGTCCCAGGCGTACGCGCGGGACCGGCTGACGAAACTGGGCGTTCAGTTGCACATGGGGACGGCGGTGGGTGAAGTCAGGCCTGACGGGGTGACCCTCAAGGACGGGACGGTTATTCCGGCCCGGATCGTTGTGTGGGCCGGCGGCCTGCAGGCGGGGCGGATCATCACTGAGTCCGGCCTGAAGCAGGGCAGGGGCGGCCGGGTGGACGTACAGCCCGACCTGACAGCCCCCGACCTCGAAGGTGTCTACGTCCTGGGCGACTCCGCGAACATTGTTGACGCTGACGGAAACAAGCTGCCGCAGCTTGGATCCGTGGCACAGCAATCGGGCAAGTGGGCGGCCCGCAACATCTACGCAGACCTTACCGGCGGTGTCCGGGAGCCCTTCCGCTATTGGGACAAGGGCTACATGGCCATGGTGGGACGCGGCGCAGCCGTAGCGGAACTGGGCCGGCGGCGCCTGCAGCTGCAGGGCCCGCTGGCGTTCGTTTCGTGGCTGGCAGTTCACCTTGCCCTGCTGCCCGGCTTCCAGCAGAAAGTCCGGGCCTTGTTCTCCTGGGCCAATGGCTATGTGACCCACAGCCCGGCACAGGTGGTGGTGGGCAGGCCGGACTAGCCGAAACTTACCAGGCGGCCGGCGGTGGTCCACCCTGTTGCCTCATAGGGGGCGGCAGCGTCCGGCTCGACCACCATGTGCAGGTACTCGGCGCCGTGGAGGAAGGCCTCCTCTGCCATGGCGGCGAACAGCCCGCGCTCAAACGTCTGCTTTTCCGGGCCTTCCGGGACTTCCGTGATGGCCACCGCGGCGAAGTCATCCCGCACCTGGACACGGCCCCGGGCCACCGGGCGGTCAAAGACGGTGATTTCGACGGCGTCATAGGTTTCCATGGGTGCCAGGGCCACCTGGGAGTTATCAGGGAGTTCCACTCCCGTGTTCAGTTCGGCCGTGGGGGCCATGAGCAGGACCCTCTCGGACACCCGGGTGAGACCGCCCGGGGCCAGGTCCCGGGTAGTTCCGGGGTCAGCGCAAAGCAGGGTCAGGCCCGCACCCTTACCCGCTGCCTTGGCGGCAAGCTCCTCAGCATCCCCGCCTGCCCATACCGTCACGTACTCCTGTCCT